>NZ_LKEG01000026.1:0-602 GCF_001645105.1 Pseudomonas marginalis | reverse complement strand
AGCTCAGGACGATCCGACTTGGCCAGCTCTTCGCCAACAAAGCTGGATGTACCCGCATCGTGGGCAGCCGCAACAGCTTCAACGGCAGCCGAACCGCCTTCAGCAGCCACCGGGTCGAAACCGGTGGCGCGGACGGTGATGACTTTGACCGAAGCGTTCGATTGAACGGTAGCGATGGCGTTACCGGCGTAGATCGGGCGCTTGAAGGTGTCGGCGCTTTCGACCGAGATGATCTCGGAGATCTGATCAACGTCCAGCTGCGCGGCAACGCGTGGCAGGATGTTTTTGCCGTTGGAAGTGGCGGCAGCCAGGATATGGCTGTAGCCAGCGCCCAGCTCTGCAACCAGCGGGGCGACGTTTTCCGGCAGTTGATGAGCGTAGGCCGCGTTGTCGGCGACCAGTACTTTGCTCACGCCAGCAATTTTTGCAGCGGCTTCAGCCACGGCGCCAACGTTTTGGCCGGCGACCAGGACGTGGATATCACCACCGATTTTGGCGGCAGCGGCGACAGTGTTCAGAGTGGCCGGGGCCACAACCTTGTTGTCGTGTTCTGCGATTACCAAGATAGTCATGGTTAGATTACCTTCGCTTCGTTTTTCAGT
>NZ_LKEG01000025.1:182316-192976 GCF_001645105.1 Pseudomonas marginalis | reverse complement strand
GCCGGTCGTGAAGGAAAGGTTGGCGGCGTGAACCGTAATCAGTGTCCAAGATTACTTGACCAGTTCAAGCCCCCTCCCACATTGAAGCGGTGTACGCCGTTACAGCGTGTAGGCGATCCCGACCTGCACGGTGCGCGGCTCGCCTGGGTAGGCGTAGACGTTGCCGAACGCGCCTTCTTCATACTCGCGATTGAACAGNGCGCACTTTGTCGTTGACCTTGTAGTAGCTGAGCAAGTCCACCACGGTGTAGGCGTCCATCGAGAACGCGGTGTTGGACGTCTGCCCGGCGCGCTCATCCACGTATTTGCCGCCCGCCCCCAGGCCCAGGCCTTTGAGGGCGCCGTCCTGGAATTCGTAGACGTTAAGCAAGCTGAAGCTGTTGCGCGGGATGTTCAGCAAACGGGTGCCGGTGCGCAGGGTGTTGTCCTTGGTGACTTCGGCGTCCACATAGGCATAGCCGCCGATCACGCGCCACTCGGGGGTGATATTGCCCGTCACGTTCAGGTCGAAACCTCGGCTGCGCACCTGGCCGGCGGCGACGCTGAAGGCCGAGTCCTGGGGGTCGGTGGTGAGCACGTTTTTCTTCTCGATCTGGTAGATCGCAGCGTCGACGCTCAACTGGCGATCCAGGGCTTCCCACTTGACGCCCATCTCGTAGGATTTGCCTTTTTCCGGCGCAAAACCGCCGCCCTGGCGGCTGGCGCCGGTGTTGGGCTTGAACGAGCGCGCGGCGTCGGCGTAAACCGCGACGGTGTCAGTGAGGTCGTAGATCACACCGACGCGTGGGGTGACGGCGTTATCAGCGGCTTGCCAGCTTTTAGTGCCTGGCACGTAACTCTCGTAATCGTGCTCAAACCGTTCGAAACGCGCACCGGCCAACACTTTCAAACGCTCGGTCAGTGCCACTTGGTCTTGGACAAACGCCGCGTAGGTTTTGAGGTTTTCCTTGTCATGTGTCGGCGTGCGGGTCAGCGGTGGACGCGCCTGGCCGTAGACCGGGTCGAAGATATCAATCGGGTAAGTACCCACGGCAGCGCTGGAACGTTGGATGATCGACTTGTAGTCGTAGTCCTCGTACTCGATGCCGGTCAGCAGCGTGTGATCAAAACCGCCGGTAGAGAAGTGCCCGGTCAAGTTGAGCTGGTAGTCCTTGTCGGTCCACTCCAGCTTGCGGTAATTGAAGTTGCGTTGCAGCGTTCGGCCATCAGCGTTGAGGCTGGTCGTACCATTGGCCTCAATAGCGTTGCCTTGCAGCGTGCCATCCAACCATTGCATACCGCCGCCCAAGGTCCAGTTGTCGTTGAGCATATGTTCGAAACGCAACTGAGCCATGTTGTTGTCGTTGTGCAATTTACCGACATCTTTATCCCCCCAGAAAGTGTCGCGCGAAGGCGTACCTTTTTGGTTCGGATACCGCGTCAAACCACGGTCCAACGGGTGGTTGTTACGCATGAAGTCGCCTTCGAAGATCACCTTGGTGTCGTCGGTGGCTTGCCAGGTGATGACCGGGGTCACGCCGTAGCGCTCGGTCTCGACATGATCACGGAAGGTATCGCCGCCCTCACCCACCACGTTCAGGCGATAGGCCAGGCGACCTTGCTCGTCCAGTGGGCCCGATGCGTCAAGCGTGGCGCGCTGCATGCCCTGGTCATCCAACTGGCTGCCGAGGGTGACGGTGGGTTCGGCCAGCGGTTGCTTGGACACCACGTTGAAGGTGCCGCCCGGATCACCACGGCCGTAGAGCATGGTCGCCGGGCCGCGCAGCACTTCCAGGCGCTCGATGGTGTTGGCGTCCGGCATGTTCGGGTAACCGCGGTTGATCGGGAAACCGTTGCGGTAGAACTCGCCGGTGGTAAAGCCGCGCACGGTGAACGTGGTCAGCCCCTGGCCGCCAAAGTTGTTCGCACGCCCGACACCGCCGGCGTAATCCAGCGCGTCCTGCAGGCGAGTGGCGCCGATGTCGTCGACCACGGCCTTGGACACTACGGTGATGGACTGCGGGGTTTCATGAATGGAGGTGTCGGTGCGCGTCGCACTGGCTGAACGTGTGGCGTGGTAGCCCTTGACCGGCCCTTGGGCCGTCTCGTAGTCCGCCTCGCCCGTGACATTGGTGGCTTGCAGCTCAAGACTGGCTTTGTCTGCAGGGACAACCTCAGCCCAAGTAAAAGGCGAAAACGCCTGAAGCACACAGAGGGAAATCAAGGTACGACGCATGGATGTTGAACCTAGTGAATGAGCCAGAAGGGGCGGCAAACCTGCCAAAAATTCGCGGGGATGGTATACCAATCCATTCGCGTTTGACATCTATTCTCATTCACTATTTTTCAGGTAACAGCTTTGTATCGATAAGCAGCAAGTTTGATGCGAACTCAATGTGGGAGGGGGCTTACCCCCTCCCACAGTTGGATTTCTATACGACGTCAGGATCCGATCAGCGATAGCGCTCCAGCCAATGGGCGTATGGCGCAGGCAAGGTCCAGGAGGATTTCTCCACGCCCAGTTCCTTGGCCGCAAAGTACGCCCAATGCGGGTCAGCCAGGTGCGCACGACCGACCGAGACCAGGTCCAGATGCCCAGCCTGCAATGCGCCTTCTGCCAGTTGCGGTGTGCCAAAGCCCCAGGCCGAGGTCACCGGGATGCCCGCTTCGCGGCGCACGCGCTCGGCGATCGGGCCCATGAAGGCCGGGCCCCACGGGATATTGGTGTCGGGAATGGTGAAGCCGACGCTGACGCTCAGCAGGTCCAGACCGCCAGCCTTGAAGTTGCGGGCCAGTTCGATGGATTCGGTGAGGGTCTGCTCGTCACGGCCGTCGTATTCGATCACGCCGAAACGCGCGGTGAGTGGCAGGTTTTCCGGCCAGACTTCACGCACGGCGGCCAGGGTTTCCAGGAGGAAACGGCTGCGGTTGTCGAAGCTGCCACCGTAGGCGTCGGTGCGCTGGTTGGAGTGCTCGGAGAAGAAGCTCTGGCCCAGGTAACCGTGGGCGAAGTGCAGTTCGATCCACTCGAAGCCGGCGTCACGGGCACGGCGGGCGGCGTCGACGAAGTCCTGCTTGACCCGAGCGATGTCGTCCAGGGTCATGGCGCGTGGCACTTGCGGCAGGTTGGCACCAAAGGCGATGGCCGACGGCGCGATGGTTTCCCAGCTGCGCGCGTCGGAGGCAGGCATATGGTCGTCCCCTTCCCACGGGCGGTTGGCGCTGGCTTTGCGACCGGCGTGACCGATCTGGATGCCTGGTACCGAACCGGCGGCCTTGATGGCCTTGACCATGGGCACGAACGCTTCGGCGTGGGCGTCGCTCCAGAGACCGGCGCAACCTGGGGTGATACGCCCCTCGGGCGCTACAGCGGTGGCTTCAACCACCAGCAAACCGGCGCCGCCACGCGCCATACTGGCCAGGTGCACGAGGTGCCAGTCGTTGACGATGCCGTCATCCGCCATGTATTGGCACATTGGCGGTATGGCGATGCGATTGCGCAGGGTGACGTCTTTGAGTTTGAACGGTTCGAACAAAGCGGACATTGAGAACTCCGGGAGCGAGTGGATGATTCGATAGTTCGATGGTAATCGAACTATGGTATTCGATGATACCCCCCTGTTATGATTCGTTTCATGCGAGCCTTTAAACACCCTCCCCTTGAAGACCTGACCCTCGAGCGTCTGCTGTACGCCCTGAGTGACCCGGTGCGCCTGGAAATCGTGCGTTGCCTGGCCGGTGTGCCCGAAGCCACCTGCGGCGAACTGGATGGCGGGCGGCCCAAGTCCAGCATGTCCCACCACTTCCGGGTCCTGCGCGATGCCGGCCTGGTACACACCCGCAGCGTGGGCACTACCCATATGAATTCATTGCGCGGCGATGTGCTTGAGGAACGGTTTCCGGGGTTGTTGCAGAGCATCCTGGTGCAACAATAGAACCCGGCTCAGTCCAGCAGCGCGACCAGCCGCGACTCGATCGTCAGCGCCTGCACCTCCAGCACCACCAACGTCACCGGCAACTTGAAGCGCCGCCGCCCTGCACTGCCGGGGTTCACATACAGCGTTGCGCCGCGCCATTCGATCAGGGGCTTGTGCGAATGGCCGGTAATCACCAGCCGAGTAGACGTGTCGAGTAAGGCGGGTACGTCGGCGATGTCATGCACCACCAACGTCCGCCATCCGTCCACATGCAGCAGCAGATGGTCGGGCACCTGCTCTGCCCACGGCGCGTCCTGGTCATTGTTGCCGCGCACCACGTGCAGCGGCGCGATCTGCGCCAATTGCTGAAGAATCTCAGGGCTGCCGATATCGCCGGCATGAATGATCTGCTCACATCCCTGCAAAGCTGCGACCGCTTCAGGTCGCAGCAGGCCATGGGTATCGGAAATCACGCCAACTTTCATAGGGCCTCCGGGGTGGAAATCGAACCGTGAGACACCCGCGCGCCATCTAGGTACACACGGTCCTTGCCGTTGCCCTTGGCGGTGTAGAGGTTGCGGTCGGCACGCTTGAGAACCGCCGACATATCGGCCCCGAGCGTAAAATGCGTCATGCCCGCACTGCAGGTGTAGTCATGGGGCGGCGCGACACTGCTGCGAATCGCTTGCAGCAGGCGCAGCGCGTAATCGGTGGCGAGACCAGGGTCATTGCCCACCAGCAGCACCCCGAATTCTTCGCCGCCAATCCTGCCGAAACTGTGGCTGCCTGGGGTGGATTTAAGGCACGCGGCCATGGCGCGAAGAATCCTGTCGCCGACGTCATGACCGAACTGGTCATTCTTTAATTTGAAACTGTCGATATCCAGCATCATGAAGTAGCCGGTATCACCGGCCGCAATCAGTTTGGCGAAGCTCTCCATAAAGGCCCGCCGGTTCAGGATGGAGGTCAAGTAATCGGTCTCGGCCAACTCCCGAAACTCACTCTCCACCATTAACACCGAACGCAGGTTCTTCAGGTAGTAGACATTCAAGACAAAGCCGATCGCCACCGACGCGGCACAAAAGATAAACACGTAGATATCGACGCCTTCGTAAAGGCTCATCTGAATGCTGGGCCACGTCAGTAACCAGACCAAGGCGGCGCAGACCAGAAAATCCTGAACCACGATAAACAGGATTGCACTGCTCAGCACCAAGGTCACGGCCAGCGGCAAGGCAAACACCTGCAGCGCGGGATGGACGTGAACCACATAGGCAAAACCCGCAGACAGCAGCACCATGTAGGCCACACCCAGCGCCCGCCACAGCACATAATGAGTCACCACTCGGTGAACCCCATACACCCCGCACAGCCCGATCGTGACCAGCGCGACCGGCCAGCCAAACATCGCCCAGCGGTCCACCAGCAACACCGCCAGCCAGGCGAAAATCCCGATCAGCTCAGCCTTGGCGATCGCGGGCGACAACAGTCTTTGCATCCGTGGCCTGAGCTTCACATTAGCCGGCATCCCGTCACTCCCTGTGCATGAGTGGCCGGTGTGCTATCGGCATGACTCAGTTGAAGACTGTGGAGGCAGGTCGCAAACGAGTAAGCCATAAACCGCCTGACCAACACCATAAAAGGTGGCAGGACTTCAAGCAATGTCTTGGAATGAATCTTGAAATAGCCTCGGTCGGCCCCCTCTTGAACCAGACGAATAACGTGGGTCTTGGACACCGAGAGTTGCTCAGCGATGGAAAGGTAGGACGAAGACCTGAAACTTGCCCCTTGATTATCGAGCGCACACGCATCGTTATAGATCGCCAGCATCAACATATGCCCGGCATCGCGTTTTACCAGCCAATAACAATCAGGCATCAACAGGTCGATGGTCACGTTATGGGAGAGAAGGACCGAAAACCCTTTGAAATAACGTGCCAGATAGGCACGATCATCCAATCCGCCCATTGACCCGCACACCGCCGTTCCCGAGCACATCACACCCAGCGGCTCGACCACGGAGGTGAGCATCCGCCGGATCTCCTCGCAGGCTTGGGATGACGGGCTGAATACCCGCAAACGGCTGTCATCCGGATGCCTGGACACTGTCATGAACCCCAGCGCCCTGAACAGCAGGAAGATCGACTCCAGGCTGTTTCTGGAACAGAAGCCGCGCGCCAGACAAAACGCTTTCACCTCGGACAGTAAGGGAACGGACTTGGAGAAATACGTGCTCAATAAGGTAAAGGACACCATCAAGCGACTGAACTTGAGTGCGGTCTTATAGAAAAACGGTCTTTTTGAATAGGACTCCAACAAAATCGAATAATGGGAACGAATACACGCTTCAAAATCCACATGACGCTCAAACGCCCGCGCCGACTGTTCCATCGCCAACTTCAACGAACCACTGCACATGAGAAAGAGCCCTGATCAAACAACTTGGATTCACTGATCTCAATTGCAGCACCGATAATGGCGTTTTGCCTTGAGCGCAATCTATCGTGATTAGCGCAGAGGACACCGTCGCTACCAAATTTGTTCCAAAAAGACCTCGATGGCTTAACCGTTTCAGTCGCCGCAGCGAACCTTCCCCGCAAGCCGACGTCCGAGCTAAGGCACTGTTGCTTACTGCTCGCCGCGAGGGCCTCGTTTGAAAGCCGCCATCATCAAAAAATACCGTTTGATCATCAAGACCATGGGCTACGTGGGCTGGGCGCTGTTCTGGCTGTTGCTGTGGGACGTCGCCGTCACCGTGGACTTCATGCTGTTTCTCACCGCCAAGATCAATCTGCCGCTGATGCCGCTCACCCTGCTGGGTTCGGCGCTGGTGGTGCTGATCAGTTTCCGTAACAGCAGCGCCTATAACCGCTGGTGGGAAGCCCGTACCCTGTGGGGTGCGATGGTCAACAACTCGCGCAGCTTTGCCCGCCAGGTACTGACCCTGCTGGACGACCCCGACGGTGAAGTGAACCCGGTCAAGGCCACCCTGCTGCGCCGCCACGTGGCCTACGTGAATTGCCTGGCCGCCCACCTTAAAGGCGAGCCATGCCCCGAAGAAGTGCGGGCATTTATCCCCGCCGAGGAATTTGCGCGCAACGGTGCCACCAATAACTTTGCCAATGACATACTCACCGGCTCGGCGGCGTTGCTGGCCAAGGAATACAAGGCCGGGCACCTGGACAGCATTCGCCTGGCACGGCTGGAGTCGACCCTGGTGGATCTGTCCAACGCCCAGGGCGGCATGGAGCGCATCGCCAACACGCCACTGCCCTACCCTTACGTGTACTTCCCACGGCTGTTTATCTCGCTGTTCTGCCTGATCGTGCCGGTGGGCCTGGTGGAATCCCTGGGTTGGTTTACCCCGCTGGCATCGACGGTGGTCGGTTTTATGCTGCTCGCCATCGAACGCATCGGCACCGACCTGCAAAGCCCGTTCAGCTCCAGCGAACACCAGATCCAGATGGAAACCATCTGCGAAACCATCGAGAAAAACCTGCAGTCGATGCAGCGTGACGCTCTCGGTGGCGAGCGCATCGGTTAAACCTGCCCTCGGCCCTCAAGTGCTTGCCCCCGCGGTCGATATACAGGGGGTACGCATGGGCCATATCCCCCTCACAACAACACATGCGACGCTCGACACCACTGTTTTCTCCTTGCCAAAAATATAAATACCCGCGGGTGAAGTCATGAATATCAAGCAAAAGCTGACCTGGGCGTTTGCCGCCATCGCGTGCGTCCCGGTTATTTTGGTCGCTGTGTTAGTTGTACTGAATGTGCGCGAGGGGGCTGTGGCCAATTTCCTCGACAGCAGCGGCCGCGAAATCCGTCAGATCGACAATGGCATGAAGCAGTTCTTCGACGGCATCAGCCAGAACGTCGACTTCGTCGCCAAGGACCCGCGCGTTGTCGCGGCCAAGGACCTCAAGAGTTACGCCGGCGCCGACGCCGCGCAAATCCCCCTGACCCAGACCAACAAAGACCTGCTGGCGATTTTCGACCAGTTCGCCAAAAGCCACCCGAGCACCGCCTACTTGTCGTTGGGCCTCGCCGACGGCGGTTATGCCAGCTGGCCTGATGACACCAAACTGAACAACTACGACCCGCGCGTACGCCCCTGGTATCAGGCGGCCATCGCCGCGCCGGGTAAAACCGTGCGCACCGGCGCCTACTACTGGGCGCCGGACGATGTGACGCTGATCGGCACCGTACACACCGTCGCCGACGGCAGCGGGAATATCCTCGGCGTGGTTGGCCTGGACGTGTCGCTCAAGCAGCTCACCGAGCTGGTGCGCAACATCAAGCTGGGCGACAGCGGCTACCTGATGCTGGTGGAAGGCAACGGCAACGTGCTGGTCGACCCCAGCGATGCCAAGCACAACTTCAAGCCCCTGGCCGACCTGGGTCCCAACTACGCCGAACTGGCCAAGCGCGGCGACGGCGTGAGCCAGATCGACATTGATGGCGTGGCCTACATGGCCAACATGGTCAGTTCCAAGGACCTCGGCTGGCGGTTTATCGGCCTGATCAAGCGCGACGAAGTGATGGCCGGCGCCACCCGCCTGACCTGGTTGATCGCGGCCATCGCAGCGGTATTGGCGTTGGTGTTCGCGATCGTCGGCGCCAGTTTTGCCAGCGTCATCGTGCGCCCGATTCGCGGCGTGGCCGACGGCCTGCAAGAAATCGCCGAAGGCGAAGGCGACCTGACGCGCCAACTCAAGGTGCAAGGCAAGGACGAAACCGCCAGCCTGGCCGGCTGGTTCAACCAGTTCCTGAGCATGATCGCGCAGCTGGTGCAGCGCATCGGCAACGCCTCTTCCGACCTGCAAACCGCCGCCGCCGACACCAGCGAAGTCGCCCACAACATGAACCAGGCCGCCGGCCGCCAGCGTGAAGCGGTGGAGCTGGTCAGCACCGCGTTCAACGAAATGGTGGCCACCGCCAACGAAGTCGCCCGTTCCTGCAGCGCCGCCGCCACCAGTGCCGACGAAGGCTACCGCGACGTGCACGACGGCCAGCAGCACATCGGTGAAGCCACCGGCAGCGTGCTCAAGCTCAGCGAGGACCTGCAGAAGTCGACCCAGACCATGCAGCTGCTGGAGCAGGACAGCAAAAACATCAACACCATCCTCGACACCATCCGTTCGATTGCCGAACAGACCAACCTGCTGGCGCTCAACGCCGCCATTGAAGCCGCGCGCGCCGGTGACCAGGGCCGAGGCTTCGCCGTGGTCGCCGACGAAGTCCGCGCCCTGGCGCGCCGCACCGCCGACTCCACCGGTGAAATCGACAGCCTGCTCGGCAACCTCGCCCGCCGCACCCAGGAAGTCACGCAGCAGATGCAAGGCAGCCTGCAGGTGTCCCACACCAGCGTGGAACGCATCCAGCAGGCCCGCGACAGCTTCGACAAGATCCGTGGCTCGGTGGACTCGATCCGCGACCAGAATACCCAGATCGCCACGGCCGCCGAGGAACAACACCAAGTGGCCGAAGAGATCAACCGGCACATCGCGCAGATCCATGCCGATGCGCAATTGGTTGAAGAATTCGCCCACTCGGCGCAGACCGGGTCAGGTCGGTTGACGGATATTTCGGGTCAGCTCAAGGGGTTGGTGGGGCGGTTCAAGTTCTAACCGCCGTCACACCGGGGTCGCTTGCGGGGGCGTGTATTGGCTACTATAGCCACGCACTCCCCCGCACCTTACCTTTGGAGCCTTAATGCCCACCCCCAAGGACACGGCCGCCGACAGCAGCACCCCGATGATCCCCGAGCAGCGTCGCGAACAAATCCTGCGGCAGTTGCGCAAGCATCAGGTGATGAGCGTGCACCAGTTGATGGAGATGTTCGACTGCTCGCACATGACCGTGCGCCGTGATATTGCACTGCTGGAGCAGGAAGGCCGGGCGTACTCCGTCACCGGAGGGGTCAGGATCGCCAGCCAGCTGCACAGCGAGCCCAGCCATCAATCCAAAGCCGTGGTGGAATTGCCGCAAAAGCAGGCGATGGCACGACTGGCCGCGCGGTTGCTGCACGCGGACATGACGGTGTACCTGGATGCCGGCACCAGCACCTTGGAGATCGTCCCTTACATCAAGGCGCTGTCGGGGATGACGGTGGTCACCAACGACTTCGGGATCGTACAGGCCTTGATGGATGCGACGCAGGTCACGGTGATCCACACCGGCGGCCAACTGGACCATGACAACCACTCTTCCGTCGGCGGGCTGGCGGTGGCGACCTTGCGCCAGGTAGTCACGGACATCGCCTTTGTGTCCACCAGCTCCTGGGATTTGCACCGAGGCATCACCACGCCCTCGGCGCTGAAAGTCGAGGTCAAGCAAGTGGCAATGCAATCGGCGTCCCAGGTCGTACTGGTGGCGAGCAGTTCCAAGTACGGCACCTTCAGCATGTACCGCATCACCGGGCTGGAACCGTTCGACGTGATCATCAGCGACGACGGCCTGGCGCCGGCGGCGGCGGATGGCATCCGCAAGCGCGGGATTGAATTGATGCTGCCAAGTGATCCGTTGCCGGCGTGATGCCCTTCCTTTGTGGGAGAGGTCGAGCGTTAGCGAGGCTTCGATGGCGGCGGCAGGGTTGGCAGGTGTGTTGGCTGACACACAGCTATCGGGGGCAAGCCCCCTCCCACATTTGAGTTCGGTTGGCAGGTGGGAAGTGGGTCACCGCTGGTCCCCTGTGGGAGATGTCGAGCTTTAGCGAGGCTTCGATGGCGGTGGCAGGGTTGGCAGGTGTGTTGGCTGAT
>NZ_LKEG01000025.1:112463-182296 GCF_001645105.1 Pseudomonas marginalis | reverse complement strand
CAGCTATCGGGGGCAAGCCCCCTCCCACATTTGAGTTCGGTTGGCAGGTGGGAAGTGGGTCACCGCTGGTCCCCTGTGGGAGAGGTCGAGCGTTAGCGAGGCTTCGATGGCGGCGGCATTGCGGGTAGATGTGCTGGCTGACACACCGCTATCAGGGGCAAGTCGACTCTTCGCACCGCCCCTCCCCCCTTTGAACCAAACCGACCCACAGGCTCGTCGACTATCGAGCCCCTTTCCAGTCCCGCAACCATTGCAGGCCCGCCGAGGTATCGCCCTTTGGCCGGTATTCGCAGCCGACCCAGCCGTCATAGCCCAACTGGTCCATCAGTTCGAACAGGTACGCGTAGTTCAACTCGCCCAGGTCAGGCTCGTGGCGGTCCGGTACCCCGGCGATCTGGATATGACCAATGCCGTCGAAGTCGCGGCGCAGCTTGGTGGCCAAGTCGCCTTCGACGATCTGGCAGTGGTAGCAGTCAAACTGCACCTTGAGGTTGCGCGCGCCGACTTCACGGCAGATGGCGTGGGCCTGGTCCTGGCGGTTGAGGAAAAAACCCGGCATGTCGCGGGTGTTGATCGGTTCCAGCAACACGGTGACGCCGACCTCAGCCGCCGCCGCACTGGCGTAGGCGAGGTTTTCCAGGTACACGGCCTGATGGCGCTGGCGCAGGTTCTCCGAGGGCAGCAAACCGGCCATGACGTGCACGCGGTCGTTGCCGAGCACGGCGGCGTATTCCAACGCGCGGTCGAAGCCACTGCGAAACTCGGCCTCACGCCCCGGCAGGCTCGCGATGCCCCGCTCCCCCGCACTCCAGTCACCGGGCGGTGCGTTGAACAACGCCTGCACCAAGCCGTTATCACTCAGGCGCTGCTTGAGCACCTGCGCGTCGTACTCGTAAGGAAACAGGTACTCCACCGCGTCAAACCCATCGGCCTTCGCGGCACTGAAGCGCTCGAGAAAGTCATGTTGCGGGTAAAGCATGCTCAGGTTGGCAGCAAAACGAGGCATAGGAACTCCTGGAAATCAGACAAAAGGCCAGATCAGCAATGTAATCACGAAACCCAAGGTACCGAGCAAGGTGGTGATCACCGTCCACGTGCGCAGACCATCGGCCACGTTGAGCCCGGCAAGCTTGGTGAAGATCCAGTAGCCGGCATCGTTGATATGCGACATGGCCAGCCCGCCACCGCCCATGGCCAGGCACAGCAGCGCCAGGTGGTTGGGCGTCAGGTTGAGGGTGGCGATCAGCGGGCTGATGATACCGGCAGTGGTCACCAGCGCCACTGTGGTGGAACCCTGCACCGCCCGCAACAGCATGGTCAGCAAGAAGCCCAGGGCCAGCACCGGCAGGCCGGTGGTGCGCAGCATGTCGGAGACCACCGCGCCGATCCCAGTGTCCACCAGCACTTTACCGAACACCCCGCCGGCACCGGCAATCAAAATCACCATGGCCACGCCCGGCAACGCCGAGCCGATCACGTCGGAGACCTGGCTGCGGCTCCAGCCACGGCGCGAACCGAGCAGCCAGGCGCACAGCAAGGTGTCGATCAGCAGCGCCACCAACGGCGCGCCCAGCACGGTCATCACCCCACGCAACGCCGATTCGATCGGCAGCAGCGAGGTGGCCAGGGTACCCAGCAGAATCAAGACAATCGGCAGCAGGATCAGGCCGACGATCAGCCCGAACCCCGGCGCAGGCGCCGCCGGCAGCTTGGCGGCAATGGCGCTGGTGGACTCTTCCAGGCCCATATGAGAGTCGGCCACAGCGCTCTGTTGCACCGCCTGGTGGTTGCCGTTGGTCCAGGCCCGCAGGTCTTCATTGGTCACATGGGGGCCATAGACTTCGGCGCGGATGTCATCGGTCATCGGATAGAAGCGCCGCGTCATGCGCCCCGCCACGCGGTAGCCGACGTAGCACAGCAACGCGGTGATCGGCAGGCCGAACATCAGCACCCGGCCCAGGTCAGCACCCAGTTGGCTGGCGGCGGCCACGGCGCCCGGATGCGGCGGCAGGAACGCATGCACCGTGAGCAGCGCCGCGCACATCGGCAACGCGAACATCAGCAGCGGATTGCGGGCCCGGCGTGCCACGCCGTAGGCCAGCGGCATGAGGATAATCACCCCAACTTCAAAGAACACCGGCACGCCGATGATGAACCCGGCGATGGTCAGCGCCAGCGGCGTACGGCTGTTGCCAAACCGCTCGATCAGCGACTTGGCCAAGGCTTCGGCACCGCCGGACAGCTCGATGATCCGCCCGATCATCGCCCCCAGGGCAATGATGATTGCGATGTGGCCAAGGGTCTTGCCCATGCCGCCTTCGATCGTCGCCACCAGGTCAGCCGGTTTTACCCCGGCCACCAGCGCCACCACGATACTCACCAGCATCAGCGCGACAAACGGCTGGAATTTGTACTTGAGGACCAGAAACAGTAGCAGCGCGATACCCGCGCCGGCGGTCAACATCAAAATCAGTGGGCTCATTCGAGAATGTCCTGTTGTTATTGTTTTTTGGCGCAAGCCGCTCCCGTCACGCTCCGCAGGCGGGTCTCGCGGGGGGGCTTGCAGTGTCGGTCTACGGCATTACCAATGCGCGCCGAACGTCTCGCGCAGTTCATCCAAAGCGGCCTGGCTCAGCGGCTCGGGCCGGGGGTTGCTCATCAGCCAGAGCCGGGCGGTTTCTTCCAACTCTTCCAGGGCGTAGCTGGCCTTGGCCACCGAGCTTTCCCAGACCACCGGCCCCAGGCGCTCGAGCATCACCCCTCGCACGCTGTTGGCCAGTTGCGCCACTTGCTCGGCGACGTCGGGCGAGCCCGGACGCTGGTAGCCGATCAGGGGGATGTGCCCGACCTTCATCACCTGATAGGGCGTGAGCGGCGGCAGAATATCGTCCGCCCGCCACACCCCGGCCAGGGTCAACGCCACCAGGTGGGTGGAATGGGTGTGCACCACACCGCCCACCGTGGGATTGCGGTCATACACCTGACGGTGCAGGGCCAGGGTCTTCGAGGGTTTGTCGCCGGACACCCACTCGCCCTTCAGGTTGACCTTGGCAATCGTCTCAGGCGCCAGGCGACCCAGGCAGACATCGGTGGGCGTAATCAACCAACCATCGTCCAGGCGCGCACTGATATTGCCAGCGCTGCCGACGGTGTAGCCACGTTGATACAGGCTGTGGCCGACGTCGCAGATTTCTTCGCGCAGGGCCTGTTCGTCAATGCCGCTCATTGGGCACCTCCGGCCAGGTGCGCAAGGGCCTTGGCAAAGAACTCACGGCCCCCGAAGTTGCCCGATTTCAGCGCCAGTGCCAGCGGCTCGGTGGAACTGCTGACCGTGGCCGGCACGCCGGGGTCGATCTGTGCACCAATCTGCAACAGGTTGACGCCGAGGGCCTTGACCACCGCGCCGGAGGTCTCCCCGCCCGCCACCACAAAGCGCCGCACACCCTGCTCGCGCAAGCCGGCAGCGATCTCGCCCAAGGCGTTCTCCACCAGGGCGCCGGCGCGTTCGACACCCAGCTGTTGCTGCACCGCCTTGACCTCGGCCGGGGTGCTGGTGGCGTAGATCAATACGGTGTGTGCACTGTCGCGCGCAAAGGCCAGCGCCTGCGCCACCACCGGCTCGCCGGCGGCCAGGGCGATGGGATCGATGCGCAACGCCGGGCGGCCCGCCTCGCACCAGGCCGCGACCTGGCCGAGGGTCGCCACCGACGCACTGCCGGCCAGCACCACTTCGCCACCGCTGACCGTGGGCAACGTGTTCACATCGAAGTCGCGCAATTTACCCGCGCGGCGGAAATTGCCCGGCAGCCCCAGGGCCAGGCCCGAGCCACCGGTGAGCAGCGGCAAGTCGGCGCAGGCGCTGCCCAGGGTGTAGAGGTCCTGGTCCGACAGCGCGTCGGCGATAGCAATGCCCACGCCTTGCGCGCGCAGTTCGGCGATCTTCGTGCGGGTCGCGTCCACCCCCGCGGCAACCGCGTCGTAACGCAGCAGCCCGACCGGCAATGCAGTCTGACGTTGCAGCACGCGCACCAGGTTGGCATCGCCCATGGGCGTCAGTGGGTGGTGCTGCATGCCCGACTCATTGAGCAACTGGTCCTGCACAAACAGGTGGCCACGGAAAATCGTCCGGCCGTTTTCCGGGAACGCCGGGCAGGCCAAGGTGAAATCACTGCCCAGCGCCTTGAGCAAAGCCTCGCTGACCTGACCGATATTGCCGGCGGCGGTGGAGTCGAATGTGGAGCAGTACTTGAAGAAAATCTGTTCGCAGCCCTGCTCGCGTAGCCAGTCCAGCGCGGCCAGGGATTCCTCGACAGCCTCCGCCACCGGCGTGGTGCGCGACTTGAGGGCGATGACGATGGCGTCTGCATCCAGCCCGTCCGCGACTTCGCGACTGGGGATGCCAATGCTCTGCACTGTACGCATGCCGCCGCGTACCAACATGTTGGCCAGGTCGGTGGCGCCGGTGAAATCGTCGGCGATGCAGCCCAGCAACGGGCGCGTGGTGGGGTTAGTCATAAAGCGTTCCTTACACCGGCTCGGGCTTGGCAGTCGGCAGGTCGATGCCGGGGAAAATCTTGATCACCGCCGAGTCGTCCTCGCGGCCAAAACCGGCGCTGGAGGCCTGCATGAACATCTGGTGCGCGGTGGCGGACAACGGCAGCGGGAATTTGCTCGCACGCGCGGTATCCAGCACCAGGCCGAGGTCCTTGACGAAAATATCCACCGCCGACAGTGGCGTGTAGTCGGCCTTGAGAATGTGCGGCACGCGGTTCTCGAACATCCACGAATTACCGGCGCTGTGGGTGATCACCTCGTACAAGGCCTCGGCGTCCACCCCTTCGCGCAGGCCCAGGGCCATGGCCTCGGCGGACGCCGCGATGTGCACACCGGCGAGCAGTTGGTTGATGATCTTGACCTTGGAACCCAGGCCATGGACGTCGCCCAGGCGATACACCTTACCGGCCATGCCTGCCAGCACCGCATCGGCCTTGGCATAGGCGGCCTGCGGGCCCGAGGTCATCATGGTCATTTCACCGGCGGCGGCCTTGGCCGCACCGCCGGAAATCGGCGCATCCAGGTACAGCAGGCCGTGGTCGGCCAAGCGCTGGCCGAGGTCGACGGCGTAGGTCGGGGCCACGGTGGCACAACCGATCACCAGGCTCGCAGGGCGCAATGCAGCCACTGCACCGCCTTCGCCGAACAATACGGTTTCGGTCTGTTCGGCGTTGACCACCACGGTGATGAGCACATCACAGGCCTCGGCCATCTGCGCCGGTGACGCGCACGCCACTCCGCCTTCGCCGGCGAACTGCTGGGTGACCGCCTCGCGTACATCACAGGCATGCACATTGAAACCTGCGCGCAACAGCGAACGGGCAATGCCCAGCCCCATCGCGCCCAAACCGATCACACCGACATTCTTATTATTCATGGGGTACTCCAGGGGAAAACGGCGGCTGACACCACACCGGCGAGCCGCGTTGGAATTGGAATCGATCATCCACCAATGAACAGATTATGTGAAGTATTTTTTCGATCTAACATTTTTTAACATCGCCAGCAGAAGAATTTCACACATCACCCTTTATCGCCTCACCCCACGCAAACTCATTTGCGACGCTTGTGCTTTGCGTATTATGGTATACCATCATACGCAAACCACTCCCCCACACCTGATGGAGCCGCTCATGAGTTTCGAAATCCGCAAGATCGTCAGTTATGTAGAAGAAACCTTTATCGAAGGCGGCAAGGCCGCAGACACCCCGGTGAAAATGGTCGGCCTCGCGGTGGTGCTGAAGAACCCATGGCTGGGTCGTGGTTTCGTCGAAGACCTCAAGCCGGAAATCCGCGCCAATTGCTCCGACCTCGGCGCGCAGATGGTCGAGCGTCTGGTAGCCATCATTGGCGGCGCCGAAAACATCGAGGCGTACGGCAAGGCAGCGGTGGTCGGTGCCGATGGCGAGATCGAACACGCCAGCGCGATCATCCACACCCTGCGCTTCGGCAATCACTACCGTGAAGCGGTCAAGGCCAAGAGCTACCTGAGCTTCACCAACAAGCGCGGCGGCCCGGGCACTTCGATCCAGATCCCGATGATGCACAAGGACGACGAAGGCCTGCGTTCGCACTACATCACCCTGGAAATGCACATCGAAGATTCGCCGCGTGCCGACGAAATCGTCGTGGTCCTGGGTTGCGCCGACGGTGGCCGCCTGCACCCACGGATCGGTAACCGTTACATCGACCTGGAAGAGCTGGCGGCCGAAAAAGCCCAGTAAGCACGGCCGGCCACCACAACAAAAAACATGCAGGAGCGCTCCATGATTCGGCTCACCGCTGAACGCACCCCGGCTGGCACCAGTTATCTGGCGACCGGCCAAGGCCAGCCTGTGGTTTTGATCCACGGCGTGGGCCTGAATAAAGAAATGTGGGGCGGGCAAGTCGTTGGCCTGGCCACGAACTACCGCGTGATCAGCTATGACATGCTCGGCCATGGCGCCAGCCCGCGCCCGGCCGCCGGCACGCCGCTGCTGGGGTATGCCGACCAGTTGCTGGAGCTGCTCGACCACCTGCAACTGCCCCAGGCCACAGTGATCGGTTTTTCCATGGGCGGCCTGGTCGCCCGGGCGTTTGCCCTGCACTACCCCGAGCGCCTCACATCCTTGGTGGTGCTCAACAGTGTGTTCAACCGCAGCCCCGAACAGCGTGCCGGCGTGATCGCACGCACCGCCCAGGCCGCCGAACACGGCCCGGATGCGAATGCCGAAGCTGCGCTGTCGCGCTGGTTCAGCCGTGAATACCAGGCCGCCAACCCGGCGCAGATCGCCGCCCTGCGTGAAACCCTGGCGGGCAACGACCCCCAGGGCTACCTGACCACCTACGAACTGTTTGCGACCCAGGACATGTACCGCGCCGACGACCTCAAGGGTTTGCGCGTCCCCACCCTGGTCGCCACCGGCGAACTCGACCCCGGTTCAACCCCGGAAATGGCCCGGCAACTGGCCGATCGTATTCCTGGCGCCACCGTTGCAGTGCTGGCCGAGCAACGGCATATGATGCCGGTAGAATCGCCACGCCTGGTCAACCAGCTGCTGCTGGGCTTCCTCGACACGGTGTACGCCCAAAACAATCCAATCAAGGGGATCGTTGCATGACACTCGCACGCTTCCAGATGTGCATCGGCGGTGAATGGGTCGATGCCCTGTCCGGCAAGACTTTCGACAGCCTCAACCCGGCCCTGGCCGAACCCTGGGCGCAACTGCCCGACGCCGATGAAGCCGATGTGGAGCGCGCCGTACAGGCCGCCCAAAGCGCCTTCGACAGCCCGGCCTGGCGTGGCCTCACCGCCACCGCACGGGGCAAATTGCTGCGCCGCCTGGGCGACCTGATCGCCGACAACAAGGAACAACTGGCCCAGCTGGAAAGCCGCGACAACGGCAAGTTGATCCGCGAAACCCGTGGCCAGGTCAGCTACCTGCCGGAGTTCTTCCACTACACCGCCGGCCTGGCCGACAAGCTCGAAGGCGGCACCCTGCCGCTGGACAAGCCGGACCTGTTCGCCTACACCGTGCACGAAGCCATGGGCGTGGTGGCGGCGATCATTCCGTGGAACAGCCCGCTGTACCTGACCGCGATCAAACTCGCGCCGGCCCTGGCGGCGGGCAATACCATCGTGATCAAGCCGTCGGAACACGCCTCGGCGACCATCCTCGAACTGGCGCGCCTGGCCCTTGAAGCCGGGATCCCGCCGGGCGTGGTCAACGTGGTCACCGGCTACGGTCCCAGCACCGGCGCCGCCCTCACCCGCCACCCGCTGGTGCGCAAGATCGCCTTTACCGGCGGCGCGGCCACGGCCCGCCATGTGGTGCGCAGCAGCGCGGAGAACTTCGCCAAGCTGTCCCTGGAGCTGGGCGGCAAATCGCCGAATATCATCTTTGCCGACGCCGACCTCGACAGCGCCATCAATGGCGCGATTGCCGGGATCTATGCGGCGTCCGGGCAGAGCTGCGTGTCCGGTTCGCGCCTGCTGGTGCAGGATGAGATCTACGACGAATTCGTCGAGCGCCTGGTGGCACGCGCCCAGCGCATCCGCATCGGTAACCCGCAAGACGACGCCAGCGAAATGGGGCCCATGGCCACCGCACAGCAACTGGCCGTGGTCGAAGGCCTGGTGGCTGATGCCATCGCCGAAGGCGCGCGCCTGCGCACCGGCGGCAAACGCCCGCAGAACCTCGGTGAGGGCTGGTTCTATGAGCCGACGCTGTTCGAATGCGACCGCAATTCGATGAAGATCATGCAGGAAGAAGTGTTCGGCCCGGTGGCCTCGGTCATCCGTTTCAAGGACGAAGCCGAAGCGCTGGCCATCGCCAACGACTCGCAGTTCGGCCTCGCCGCCGGCATCTGGACCCGCGACCTCGGCCGCGCCCACCGCCTGGCGCGGGACGTGCGCTCGGGAATCATCTGGGTCAACACCTACCGTGCCGTGTCGGCAATGGCGCCCATCGGCGGCTTCAAGAACAGCGGCTACGGACGTGAAAGCGGCATCGATTCGGTACTCGCCTACACCGAGCTTAAGACAGTGTGGATCAACCTCTCCCAGGCGCCCATGCCTGATCCCTTCGTGATGCGTTAAGAGACCCCGACCATGATCGAACCCGGCATTTACAAAGACGTCATGAGCTCGTTCCCTTCGGGCGTCACGGTGGTCACCACCCTCGACCCGGACGGCGGCATCGTCGGCATTACCGCCAGTGCGTTCAGCGCGCTGTCGATCGACCCGGCGCTGGTGCTGTTCTGCCCCAACTATGCGTCGGACACCTACCCGATCCTGCGCGACAGCAAGCGCTTCGCGATCCACCTGCTGTCAGCCGACCAGACCGCCGAGGCCTATGCGTTCGCCAGCAAAGGCAAGGAAAAGGCCAAGGGCATCGAGTGGCACCTGAGCGAGCTGGGCAACCCGCTGCTGGCCAAGGCCACAGCGATCATCGAGTGCGAACTGTGGCGCGAATACGACGGCGGCGATCACGCGATCATCGTCGGCGCGGTGAAGAACCTGATCCTGCCCAAGGAACCGGTCACGCCGATGATCTACCACAAGGGCAAGCTGGGCCCGCTGCCGACCCTGGCCTGAGGCGCGCCGGGGCAGGAGGGAGGGCGCCATGAGGGTTTGTCGCTTAAAGAACGCAGCATGATAAACTTGGGCACGATTTTCGGCCCTCAATCGGCCCCGGCCGGCCGAGGCCTCCAGTTAACCGCTAAATTCAGAGCAGACCCCATGAAACGCGCGCCCCTCGACGACAGCTTCAAGGTCAATCACAACCCGGTCACCCTGCGCGAAATCGTGCTGGAAAAACTGCGCAGCGCCATCATGAACTTCCAACTGCTGCCCGGTGACCGCCTGGTGGAGCGCGACCTGTGCGACCGCCTCGGGGTCAGCCGCACCTCGGTGCGCGAAGCCTTGCGTCACCTGGAGTCCGAAGGCCTGGTGGAATTCGCCGACGCCAAGGGCCCGCAGGTAGCGATCATTACCCTGGCCGACGCCGTCGACATCTATGAACTGCGGTGCGTGCTCGAAGGCTTGATCGTGCAATTGTTCACCCTGCGCGCCAAGTCGAAGGACATCAAGGCCCTGGAAAAAGCCCTTGAAGAAAACCGCAAGGCCCTCAAGGACGGAGAACTGCAACAGGTCATCGACTCGGTGCAGGGCTTTTACGACGTGCTGCTCGAAGGTTCGGGCAACCATGTGGCGGCCACCCAGCTGCGCCAGTTGCAGGCCCGCATCAGCTACCTGCGCGCCACCTCGGTGTCCCAGGAAAACCGTCGCGGCACCAGCAACCAGGAAATGGAACGCATGGTCCAGGCGATCAAGAGCGGCGACCCGCTGGCCGCCCACCAGGCCTGCGTCGATCACGTGCGCGCCGCCGCCGCCGTGGCCTTGGACTACCTCAAGCGCAAACAGGAAGAAACCGGCAAGCTTCCGGAAATCACCCTGCCCATCGCGCTGAAAGAACCGCGCATCGGTCACTGACCTTGGCCAGCCCCAGCTTTTGCCCGACATGCGGCGGCAGTGACCTCGGTCACCAGCTGCCACCGGGCGATACCCATGAGCGCCTTATGTGCCGGGGCTGCGGCTATATCCACTACATCAACCCTAAGATCATCGCCGGCTGCATCATCGAGCAGGACGGCAAATACCTGCTGTGCCAACGCGCGATCCCGCCTCGCCCCGGCACCTGGACATTGCCTGCCGGTTTCATGGAAGGTGGCGAAACCACCGAACAGGCCGCGCTGCGTGAAGTGTGGGAAGAAAGCGGCGTACGTGCCGAGATCGTATCGCCCTACTCGATCTTCAGCGTGCCCAGGATCAGCGAGGTCTACATCATCTTCCGCGCCATCGCGCTGGAGATCACCGGCCAGTTCGGGCCGGAGACCCTGGATTATAAATTCTTCGCGCCCGAGGAGATTCCCTGGGACAGCATCTACTACCCGGCGATCCGGCAGATCCTTGAGCGTTATATCGAGGAACGCCAGGCTGGGGTGTATGGCATCTATATCGGGAACGATGACAGCGGCAAGATTCATTTCATCCGCTGACCGCACGGCCAAACACGGATCAAAATGTGGGAGGGGGCTTGCTCCCGATAGCAGTGTGTCAGTCAATACATGAAGTGACTGAACTACCGCTATCGGGAGCAAGCCCCCTCCCACATTTGGCCCATGTTCGGCCTGATGACCTAGGGTGCCAGCCCTTCCACAATAATAATCTGCGCCACCCCTGCCCCCTCCCGGTGCCCCTTCGCCTCCTGATATTCAGCAGACGCGTAACAGGCCACCGCCTGCTCATAGCTCTCAAACTCAATCACCACATTACGCTGCCGTGACGGCCCGCCTTCCATCGCCTCGCTGCGCCCGCCCCTGGCCAGGAACCGCCCGCCAAACTTTGCAAACGCCGCCGGCGCGCGCTGGGTGTACTGGGTGTACTGCTCTGCATCAGACACATCCACATGGGCAATCCAGTAGGCCTTCATCGTGACATCCTCTTGTTGAGTTTTTGTGGTATACCATAATACATACAACCAACAAATCGAGCACTCTCCATGTCCTTTAACAGCATCGCAGACATCATCGAAGACTACCGCCAAGGCAAGATGGTGCTCCTGGTGGACGACGAAGACCGGGAAAACGAAGGCGACCTGCTGTTGCCTGCGGCCTGCTGCACCGCCGAGACTATCAGTTTCATGGCCCGCGAAGCCCGTGGCCTGATCTGCCTGACCCTCACCGACGAACACTGCCAGCGCCTGGGCCTGGAACAGATGGTGCCAAGCAATGGCAGTGTATTCAGCACCGCGTTTACCGTGTCCATCGAAGCCGCCACTGGGGTGACCACTGGCATCTCCGCCGCCGACCGCGCGCGCACCGTGGCAGCGGCTGTCGATATCAACGCCGGGCCGGCCGACATCGTGCAGCCGGGGCATATCTTCCCCTTGCGCGCCAAGGACGGTGGCGTATTGACCCGCGCCGGCCATACCGAGGCCGGTTGCGACCTGGCGCGCCTAGCCGGGCACACCCCGGCGTCGGTGATCGTCGAAGTGATGAACGATGACGGCACCATGGCCCGCCGCCCGGAACTGGAAATCTTTGCGCGCAAGCATGGCATCAAGATCGGCACCATCGCCGACCTGATCCACTACCGCCTCAGCACCGAACGCACCGTGGTGCGCATCGGTGAACGCGAGCTGCCGACGGTGCACGGCACGTTCCGCCTGATCACCTTTGAAGACCGCATCGACGGCGGCGTCCACATGGCAATGGTCATGGGCCAGTTGCGCCGCGATACCCCTGCGCTGGTACGCGTGCACGTGATCGACCCGCTGCGCGACTTGGTCGGCGCAGACTACAGCGGCCCGTCCAACTGGACGCTGTGGGCGGCCCTGCAACGTGTCGCCGCTGAAGGCAGCGGCGTGGTGGTGGTGCTGGCTAACCATGAGTCGTCCCAGGCGCTGCTGGAACGCGTGCCGCAACTGACCCAGGCGCCGCGCCAGTTCAACCGTTCGCAGTCGCGCATCTATTCTGAAGTGGGCACCGGGGCGCAGATCTTGCAGGACCTCGGCGTCGGCAAGCTGCGTCACCTCGGCCCGCCCCTCAAATACGCCGGGCTGACCGGCTACGACTTGGAGGTGATCGAGAGCATTCCCTTCACCGAATGACGGATAACCGGTAAGGCAAAATGCTTGCACAAAGTTTGGAATACCATAATATGATATTCCATAGACCGAACGCTTCTGCCAAGTGCGCCCGCCAGGGAGAGCACCAATAACAGCCCTTGGCACGGTCGCCTTTTGGGGTCTCGATTAGAGGCTCCCGATGGACCTACTGCTCCCGATAGGCGGGCATTACCAAGCCCGCTCAATAACAAAACAAATGAGGGCGTGAAAATGGTGTTGAACAAACGTGCAACCGCGGTACTGTTCGCGGGTTTATTGGCTACGGCCACTCACGCGGCCCTGGCAGCCGAAAGCGTCAATTTCGTGAGCTGGGGCGGTAGCACCCAGGATGCGCAGAAGCAGGCCTGGGCCGACCCGTTCAGCAAGGCCAGCGGCATTACCGTGGTCCAGGATGGCCCCACCGACTACGGCAAACTCAAGGCCATGGTCGAAAGCGGCAACGTGCAGTGGGACGTGGTGGATGTGGAGGCCGACTTCGCCTTGCGTGCCGCCGCCGAAGGCCTGCTCGAACCCCTCGACTTCTCGGTGATCCAGCGCGACAAGATCGACCCGCGCTTCGTCTCCGACCATGGTGTGGGCTCGTTCTTCTTCTCCTTCGTGCTCGGCTACAACGAAGGCAAGCTCGGCGCCGGTAAGCCTCAGGACTGGACCGCGCTGTTCGACACCAAGACCTACCCCGGCAAACGTGCCCTCTACAAATGGCCAAGCCCCGGCGTGCTCGAACTGGCGCTGCTGGCCGACGGCGTCCCCGCCGACAAACTCTACCCCCTGGACCTGGACCGCGCCTTCAAGAAGCTCGACACCATCAAGAAAGACATCGTGTGGTGGGGCGGCGGCGCGCAGTCGCAACAGTTGCTGGCGTCCGGCGAAGTCAGCATGGGCCAGTTCTGGAACGGTCGCATCCACGCCCTGCAGGAAGACGGCGCGCCCGTGGGCGTGAGCTGGAAGCAGAACCTGGTGATGGCCGACATCCTCGTCGTGCCTAAAGGTTCGAAAAACAAAGCGGCTGCGATGAAATTCCTGGCCAATGCCAGCAGCGCCAAGGGCCAGGCGGATTTTTCCAACCTGACCGCCTACGCACCGGTGAACATCGACAGCGTGCAGCGCCTGGATTCGGTGCTCGCGCCGAACCTGCCGACTGCCTACGTCAAGGACCAGATCACCCTCGATTTCGCCTACTGGGCCAAGAACGGCCCGGCCATTGCGACACGGTGGAATGAATGGCTAGTCAAATGAAAATGACGGCAACCACACCGACCGGGAGCGCCCTCGGCGCTGCCGGCGCGGTTTCGGCCAAGGCCGGGGCGCCGTCCCTGGCGCAGCGCTGGCGGGGGTCGAGCAACCTGATCCCGGCCCTGTTGTTCCTCGGCCTGTTCTTCCTGGCGCCGCTGATCGGCCTGTTGCTGCGCGGCGTGCTGGAGCCGGTGCCGGGCCTGGGCAACTATGAACAGCTGTTCGCCAACTCGGCCTATGCCCGAGTGCTGCTCAACACGTTCTCGGTGGCGGGCCTGGTGACCCTGTTCAGCCTGCTGCTGGGCTTTCCGCTGGCCTGGGCGATCACCCTGGTGCCACGCGGCTGGGGACGCTGGATCCTCAACATCGTGCTGCTGTCGATGTGGACCAGCCTGCTCGCCCGCACCTACTCCTGGCTGGTCTTGCTGCAAGCCTCCGGGGTGATCAACAAGGCGCTGATGGCCATGGGCATCATCGATGTGCCCCTGGAGATGGTGCACAACCTCACGGGCGTGGTAATCGGCATGAGCTACATCATGATCCCGTTCATCGTGCTGCCGTTGCAGGCGACCATGCAAGCCATCGACCCGATGATCCTGCAGGCCGGCTCGATCTGCGGCGCCAGCCCGTGGACCAACTTCTTCCGCGTCTTCCTGCCGCTGTGCCGGCCGGGCTTGTTTTCCGGCGGCCTGATGGTGTTCGTGATGTCCCTCGGTTACTACGTCACCCCGGCGCTGCTCGGCGGTGCGCAGAACATGATGCTGCCCGAGTTCATCATCCAGCAGGTGCAATCGTTCCTTAATTGGGGCCTGGCCAGTGCCGGCGCCGCGTTGCTGATCTTCATCACGCTGGTGCTGTTCTACTTCTACCTGAAGCTCCAGCCGGAATCCCCGGTTGGCGCCAGCAACGCGAGGTAAGCCGTCATGCTCCTGACCCCCAATGCCATGAGCCGCAGGATGCGCTTGGGCCTCTACACCACCACCGGATTGATTGGCCTTTTCCTGCTGCTGCCGATTGTGTTTATCGTGCTGCTGTCGTTCGGCTCGTCGCAATGGCTGGTGTTCCCGCCGCCCGGCTGGACGCTGAAATGGTACGGCCAGTTCTTCTCCAACGCCGATTGGATGAACGCGGCCATGGCCAGCCTCAAGGTGGCCGTGTTGACCACCGTGTTCGCCGTCGCCCTGGGCCTGCCTACCGCGTTTGCCCTGGTGCGCGGGCGCTTCCCCGGCCGCGAATTGCTCTACGGCCTATTCACCCTGCCGATGATCGTGCCCTTGGTGATCATCGCCGTGGCGGTGTACGCGCTGTTCCTCAAGCTCGGCTACACCGGCACGATGTTCGCGTTTGTGGTCAGCCATGTGATCGTTGCGCTGCCGTTCACCATCATCTCGATCATCAACTCGCTGAAGCTGTTCGACCAGTCGATTGAAGACGCGGCGGTGATCTGCGGCGCCTCGCGCTTGCAGGCCGTGTTCAAGGTGACCTTCCCGGCGATTCGCCCGGGGATGGTGGCCGGCGCACTGTTCGCCTTTCTGGTCTCGTGGGACGAAGTGGTGCTCAGCGTGATGATGGCCAGCCCTACCCTGCAAACCCTTCCCGTAAAAATGTGGACCACCCTGCGCCAGGACCTGACGCCTGTGATCGCCGTCGCGTCGACGCTGCTGATCGGCCTCTCGGTGCTGGTCATGGTGATTGCCGCCGCCGTTCGCCGGCGTACCGAAACCCGCGCCTGAGCGCCGAGGAGAAGAACATGAGTGCAGTGATCAACGATGTCGCACAGAGCCAAGGCCAACCCCTGGTCAGCCTGCGTAACCTGAACAAGCACTACGGTGAATTCGCTGCCGTGGACAACATCTCGCTGGACATCCAGGACGGCGAATTCCTCACCTTCCTCGGCTCCAGCGGCTCGGGCAAAAGCACCACGCTGTCGATGCTGGCCGGCTTCGAAACGCCGAGCAGCGGCGAGATTCTGGTCAGCGGCCAATCACTGGTCAATGTGCCGCCGCACAAGCGCGACATCGGCATGGTGTTCCAGCGTTACTCGCTGTTCCCGCATTTGTCGGTGCGCGACAACATCGCCTTCCCCCTGGCGATTCGCAAACTGGCCAGCGCCGAACGCGAAAAGCGCGTCGACGCCATGCTCAAGCTGGTGCAGCTTGAGCAATTTGCGCATCGCCGCCCTTCGCAACTGTCCGGCGGCCAGCAGCAACGGGTCGCCATCGCCCGCGCGCTGGTGTACGAGCCACGCATCCTGTTGATGGACGAACCCCTCGGCGCCCTCGACAAGAAGCTGCGTGAAGACCTGCAAGACGAACTGCGCCAGCTGCACCGGCGCCTGGGCATCACCATCGTCTACGTGACCCACGACCAGGAAGAAGCCATGCGCCTGTCCCAGCGCATCGCGATTTTCAGCCACGGCAAAATCGTCGGCCTGGGCAGCGGCTTCGACCTCTACCAGAACCCGCCGAACGCGTTTGTCGCCTCGTTCCTCGGCAACTCCAACTTCCTCAAGCTCAAGGCCCAGGGGAACGCAGTGGCGTCGTTCGAAGGCCAGGCGCTGTCGATCCGCCTGACCACCGGGCTGCACACCGAGCAGGACGTGCTGCTGATGGTACGCCCGGAAAAAGCCTTGGCGCTGAGCGTCGAACAGGCCGCCGAACAACCGCTGGCGGCGGGCTGGAATGAAGTGTCGGCGATTGTCGGTGAAGTGCTGTTCCTCGGCGAAAGCCAGACCTGCACCGTGAAAACCCTGGGCGGCACGTCGATGACGGTCAAGGCGCTGTCCGCTGCCGGCATGCCGCTCAAGGCCGGCGACCCGGTGCGTGTGCGCTGGGCGACGGCGGATGCGTGTGTGTATACGGAGTGGGCCGAAAGCGACCTGAACAAGGCCGCAGGCGCGCATTGAATCCCATGTGGGAGGGGGCTTGCCCCCGATAGCGTTGTGTCAGTTAAAGATGCATTCACTGACACTCCCTCATCGGGGGCAAGCCCCCTCCCACATTTGAAGTGCGTTTATCCGTCAACTCTTGCGCTCGAAAATCGCCCCCTCGATCCCCAGCACTTCGCGGGTATCGGCATAGATCCCCATGCCCTTCTCCCATACCTGCTTGATCGACTGATCCGCGCAGCGAATCTGGTAATTGAGTTCGAACGGCTCCTGCCGTGACAGCGCGTATTGCACCTCGCGCCATACATAGTCGGCATCCTGCGCCAGGATCAGGCTGTTGTAGGTGAACTCATGGTTGTCCACCAGGCGCTCGGCGGGGTAGCCAGTGAGTTGCAGGCAGCCCGCGCTGACGAATTCCATGGTCCAGTCGCGGTTGTTGCGGCCGCGATAGATCAGCCCCGGCATGCTGTCGAGCAAGCTCATGCTGCTGCGCTGGCTGGCCTGCAAGGCGATTTCGCGGCGTTTGTGGGCCGTAACGTCCCCGGCCACCAGGTAGAAGCCTTGGGGGCCGCGCTTGAGGCTGATGTCAAACCAGCGCAATTCGCCGCTGGGGTGCACAAAACGCAGGCGCTGGTTGAATGAGGTGTCGGGGCGGCGGCGCAGTTCATTCAAGGCCTGGCGCCATAGCGGGCGGTCTTCCTGGTGCACGTAGTCCATCAGGTTACGCTCCGCGCCGTGCGGGCCCATCAACGCGGCCCAGGCCAGGTTGGAGTGGGCGATCTGGCCGTTGTCGCGCAGTTGCACTAAGGCGGCGGGAAAGCAATCCATCACGTCCATGGGCGGCGGCGCAAATGCTTCGGGGCTGTCCCTCATCTAGTGGCGCTCCTCGTGTTTCATCAAGGCGCCGCTGTGCACCCAGGCCGCCAGCTCCAGGCGCGAATGCAGGCCGAGTTTCTGCAACAGGCTGCGCACGTAGATCTTCACCGTGCCGTCGCTGATTCCCAGTTCACGACCGATCTGTTTATTGCTCATGCCGGCGGCGATCAGCGCCAGGGTCTGGCCTTCGCGCTCGGTGAGGTTGCCGCTGTCGATGGGGTCGCACGACGGCGATGGCTCAGCCTGGTCAGCGAGCAAGGCAATCAGGGTCGAGTCCAGTACGATCGCGCCCTTGTGACAGTTGCGCATATACGCCAGCAACGCATCCGGCTCGGTTTCCTTGAGCACATAACCGCTGGCACCCAGGCGCAAGGCCGTGAGCAACTCGGCGCGGTCCATGGAGGCGGTGAGCACCACCACCTGGCAATCCAGGCGCAACTGGCGCAGTTCATCCAGTACCTGCAAACCGCTGAGGCCGGGCATGTGCAAATCCAGCAGCACCTGTTGCGGCGTCAGGCTCACGGCCAGGTTGATGCCCTCGCGGCCGCTGGCCGCCTGCCCCACCACTTCGAAGTCGCCGCTGGCATCGAACAACTGCGCCAGGCCCTTGCGAAACAACGGGTGATCATCGATCAGTAATAAGGTCGTGCAGTCCATCGAGACTCCCCTGTGGCAGATCGTGGTGGCGACGCAGGCCAAGGTGCACACGCACCCCGTGCGGGCGGATCGCCTCTATGCTCAGCCGTGCACCGATGCTGGCGGCGCGCTCGCGGATAATCGCCAGGCCGAAATGGTTGTGCTCGTCGCAGGCCGGGATCAAGCCGATGCCATCGTCTTCCACCGACACCGAGGCGTCGCCCTCCTGGGTCTGGCGCAGTTCGATCCGCACGTGGCGCGCGTGGGAATGCCGCACTGCGTTGGTCAGGGCCTCGCGGATGATCTGCAGGATCTGCAATTCGGTTTCCGGGCTCAGGGCGTCGTCGGCCAGGCGGTTGTCGAGTTCGAAGACAATGATGCAACGCCGCGAGAACTCCGCGACCGAGTCGGCCAGGGCCTGGCGCAGCGAGCGCCCGTCCATGGTCAGGCGCGCACTGGTGATCAGCTCGCGCACCTGGCGTTGCAGTTGGCTCAGGCCGGTGCACAGGTCCTGCAGGGCCGGCTCGCCCAGTTGCGACTGCAAGCCATGGGCCTGGAACGACAGGTAGCCCAACTGCTGCGCTACCGAATCGTGCAGCTCACGGGCCAGGGCGCCGTGGCGGGAAGTCGCCTGTTTGCGCTGCTGCTCACGGTTGTGGCAGCGCAGGCGTACGGTCACGCCCACCGCCTGCGCCGCCTCCTCCAGTATCCGGCGCCAACTGGCACCGGCCCGCCGAGGGGTGTCGAGCAGCAATGCGCCCTTTTCACCCTCGGGCAAGGCGCACACCAGACGGTGTACGCCCCTTTGCCGGCAAGGTCCGCAGGCTTGGGGAGCGTCCGTCACGCTGGCGTCGCGCCAGGGGCAGCGCGCGACGGCCTGGCAGCCGTCGACCGCCCCTCGCCGCGTCGGGCCCAGGTCTTCGCCGCCGAGGATCAGGTTAAGCCTGGCAGGCGGCAGCAGTGCGTCGAAACGGTCCAAGAAACCCGACAAGGCACCGTCAGCGTGCAGGGGCAACCCGGCCAACAACCTGCGCACGCTGCGCGCCTGTTCGGGGCGTACAGGCCCCAACCAGAGCGGCCAGCCTTTTGGTCGTGTCAGCACTCTTTGATAACTCCCCGTCCGGTTGCTCTGCGTGGTCAAGAAGCCCAGCAACTTCCATGCCCCGAATGGCCGGCGCACAAGGCTTATCTCCAAAGGCATAGCCCTTTTTCCAGATTGAGAACATTTTCCCCATAGGAAAGTATCTCTCCCAACAGGAAACAAAAACGCACCGTGGAGAGCCCGCATGACGCCTACCCGCAGCCGCCCCATCGTGGTGATGCAATCCGCCGCCGCCCGCGCAGCGTTCATCAGCGAACTGCACATGCCCGTGCTGTTGAACGGCGAACACCCTGACTTTGCGCGGCGCCTGCAACACACGTTGGCCAGCGCCACCGTGGGTTGCCGGCTTTACCTGCTGGGCGACGAAGCCTTTATCTGGCGTGTGCACGGGGAGGCCCGTGCCGCGGGCCTGGAAGACGACGAGATCGACATGACCTGCACCACGCAAGGCCTGCGCCAGGTGTATTGCGCGCACTGCGGCCTAACGCAGGCGGCCGGGCCGGCGCCGCTGTTGAACTGCATCGGCTGCCACGTCGGGCTGGAGGTCCGCACGCATTTTTCCCGGCGCCTGGGGGCGTACCTCGGCGTGTGCATCAACCCTGACCAGCCCTACGCGGGGTTCCAGCCATGAGCACGGCCCTCAACGTCCAGGTCAGCGCAGCACGCATGCTCACGCCCGTCGTTCGCGAATTCACCCTGACGCCCGCCACGGGCAGCCTGCCCGGCTTCTCGCCCGGCAGCCATGTGCAGGTGCACCTGCCGCTGGCCGAAGGCACGGTGCGCAACGCCTATTCACTCACCAGCGACCCGGCGCACCCCCAGCACTATCGCATTGCCGTGCGCCTGCAAGACGCCTCGCGCGGTGGCTCGCAGTACCTGCACAGGCAGGTGCAGGTCGGCGACACCTTGCAGATTTCGCCGCCGGCCAATCTGTTCGCACCCCATGGCACCGCGCGCCTGCATATCCTCATCGCCGCCGGGATCGGGATCACGCCGTTCATGGCCTATATCGCCGTAATGGAACAACAGCAGGCCGACTTCGAACTGCATTACCTGTTCCGCCGCGGCCTCAGCGACGCCTATCTCGACGAACTGCAACAGCGCCTCGGCCCGCGCCTGCACACCTACGACCGGCGCCCGGACCTGAGCCCAATCCTCGGCAACCGGCCGCTGGGCAGCCACGTCTACACCTGTGGTCCGCAGCCCTTGCTTGAGGCGGTTGAGCAACACGCCGCCCGCCTCGGCTGGCCGCTCAAGCGCGTGCATTCGGAAGCCTTCAAGGGCGCACAACCCGGCCAGCCGTTCGACCTGCACCTGCTGCGCAGCGGCCGACGACTGCGGGTCGAGGCCGAGCAAAGCCTGCTCGAGGCCCTGGAACAGGCCGGCCTGCAAGTGCCCAACCTGTGCCGTGGCGGGGTCTGCGGGCAATGCATCACGCGCCACCAAGGCGGCGCCATCGAACACCGTGACAGCTTCCTCAGCCCGGCCGAGCAGGCCGACTTTCTGATGCCCTGCGTCTCGCGCGGCAGCGGCCCCTGCGTTTCGCTGGACCTATAGGAGTGAGTGCCATGCCCCTGCAAACGAGCCCCGTGCTGAGCTATCGCGACGATTTCAGTTTTCGCAACAGCCCGGCAGCGATCCGCCGTTTTCCCTTTCCCTTTATCGAGGACAGCTACCTGTACTCGGTGAACATCGAACCGGCCATCTCCCGCGACCCCGGCTCGATCTATGAGCACGCCTTCGACATCGACGAGCACTACCGCTCGGAAATGGCCGAGCGCGCCCTGGTGTTGGACAAAGACCCGCGCCGCTACCTGGTGATGCCACACATGCAAGTGGCCGCCTGGGATGCACTGCAGATGATCATGGAGCACCTGGCTACCGACTACCCGCAGTGGTTCAGCCTGGTGCAAGACGGCGAGCGCTGGCAGTGGCGCAACCACCTGCTGGACATCGACCAGCCCTTCATCTTCGGCGATGCCACCAGCCTGCCCTGCGCGCCGCTGGAGTACATCGGCCGCCAGGTGCAGGGGGATTTCGCCCTGCTCGACCAGCGCGACGGCGACCTGTACATGGACGCCGGCCTGGTCACCAGCCCGGCCGACTGGTCGTTGGCGTTCGACGCCGGCATGAGTTTCAAGCAATGGCACGCACCGGTGCCCATGGCCCATCAGATGGGCGTGTTCGAGCGCGCACTGAAGTACCTGCTCAATTTGCAGGTCGGCCAGCCGGTACGGCGCTTGAACTGGACCCTGACCATCAACCCGCGCCTGGATTCGTCGCCGGAAACCTTCCATGAATGGGGCGCCGATCGCGGCCAGATCACCGCCGAGAACGTCGGGCAGCAGGTACACCTGCGAGTCGAGCTGCAAGTGATGGCGCGCCTGCCGCGCAGCCACGCGGTGATGTTCAGCATCCGTACCTACCTGATCAGCCTGGACGAGCTGGTCACGCAACCCGGCTGGGGCTGTCGCCTGCACCGCGTGCTGCGCGACCTGCCCGACCCCATCGCCGACTACAAGGGCATGACCCGCTACCGCCACACGCTGGTCGAGTGGTTGAGCCAGTTCGACCCACAGGCCTGACGCCCCCTCTTCTACGACAAGGAACCTCAAATGACCCACTCATGGCGTATTTCTGCATTGGCCGAACGGCACCGCGCCCTCGGCTCCCTCCTCGAAGACTGGAACGGCATGGGCACTGCCTGGACCTACAGCAGTGACCTCGCCGACCACCACCAGGCGATCCGTACCCGCGCCGGGTTGATGGACGTGTCGGGGCTGAAAAAAGTCCACTACGTGGGACCCCACGCCGAGAGCCTGTTGCAGTGGGCCACCACCCGCGACATCGCTAAGCTTTACCCCGGCAAATCGGTCTACGCCTCGATGCTCGATGAGGACGGCAAGTTCGTTGATGACTGCATCGTCTACCGCACCGGCCCCAACGCGTTCATGGTGGTACATGGCGCCGGCACCGGGCATGAAATGCTCGTGCGCTCGGCCCAGGGCCGGCAAGTGGCGGTGCTGTTCGATGACGACCTGCACGACCTGTCGCTGCAAGGTCCGTTGGCGGTGGATTTCCTCGCTGAACACGTGCCCGGCATCCGCCAACTGGCGTACTTCCATCACCTGCAAACCCGCCTGTTCGACCGTCCGGTGATGATCTCCCGCACCGGCTACACCGGCGAGCGCGGCTACGAGATTTTCTGCAAGGCCGCCGATGCGCCGTTCCTGTGGGACAGCATCCTTGAACAAGGGGCGAGCCTGGGGATCATCCCCTGCGCCTTCACCGCCCTGGACTGGCTGCGGGTGGAAAGCTCGCTGATGTTCTTCCCCTACGACAACTCGCAGATGTACCCCTTCGCCGACCAGAAGGCCGGCGACACCCTCTGGGAAATGGGCCTGGACTTCACCGTTTCCCCTGGCAAGCACGCCTTCCGTGGCGCCGAAGAACACCTGCGCCTGCGCGGCCAGGAGCGTTTCAAGATCACCGGCGTGCTGCTTGAGGGCGTCCGCGCCGCCGAGGCTGGCGACACCTTGTGGCAAGGCAACCAGCAAGTCGGCGTGATCACCTGCGGCATGTATTCGCGCCTGAGCAAACGCTCGATGGCCATCGCGCGCATGAGCGTCGCCTGTTCCGAACCCGGTATTGCCTTGCAGGTACGCGGCAGCCTTGAGGCCAGCGCCAGCACCCACGCCCTGCCCTTCGACGACCCGCAAAAAACCAAGCGCACGGCCAAGGGCTGAGCCTTCCTTCACGCAATTCAGGAGCCTTCGATGGACGCCTCACGCGAACATTACATCCTCAAGATCACCTGCCCGGCGGCGTCCGGGATTGTCGCCGCGATCAGCGCGTGCCTGGCCCAACAGCAGTGCTACATCAGCGAGCTGGCGCAGTTCGACGACGAGTTCACCGGGCAGTTTTTCATGCGCGCGGTGTTCCGTTTCAACACCGGCGTGAGCGGCGACATCGGTGCCCTGCGCAACGGCCTCGGCGACCTCGCCGGTGGCTTCGACATGCACTGGCAGTTGTTCAGCTCACGCCAACCGACCCGCGTGCTGCTGATGGTCAGCAAGTTCGACCACTGCCTCACCGACCTGCTCTACCGCCACCGCAAGGGCGAGATGGACATGCACATCACCGCCGTGGTCTCCAACCACCTGGACCTGCGGGCGATGGCCGAGCGCGAAGGCATTCGTTTCATCTACCTGCCGATCACCCAGGACACCAAGGCCCGCCAGGAAGCCGAGCTGATGCGCATCGTCGAAGACACCCAGACCGACCTGGTGGTGCTCGCGCGCTACATGCAGATCCTGTCCGACGGCCTGTGCCAGCAACTGTCGGGCCGGGCGATCAATATCCACCACTCGTTCCTGCCCGGTTTCAAGGGCGCCAAGCCCTACCACCAGGCCTATGACCGTGGCGTCAAGCTGATCGGCGCCACCGCTCACTACGTCACCAGCGACCTGGATGAGGGCCCGATCATCGAGCAGGAAATCCAGCGCGTCGACCATACCCACTTGCCCGACTCGCTGGTCGCCATCGGCCGTGACACCGAAACCGTGGCCCTTTCCAAAGCCCTGAAATACCACCTGGAACACCGGGTGTTCATCAACCAGGACAAGACAGTGATCTTTCGCTGAACCCTTCAGGAGGCGCGCTCATGACCCTACGTGTTGCAATCATCGGCGCCGGCCCGTGTGGCCTGGCGCAACTTCGCGCGTTCCAGTCGGCCCGCGACAAAGGTGCCGCCATCCCCGAACTGGTGTGCTTCGAGAAACAGCAGGACTGGGGCGGCATGTGGAACTACACCTGGCGCACCGGCCTCGACGAGAACGGCGAGCCGGTGCACGGCAGCATGTACCGCTACCTGTGGTCCAACGGCCCCAAGGAATGCCTGGAGTTCGCCGACTACACCTTCGAAGAGCACTTCGGCCGGCCCATCGGTTCGTACCCGCCGCGTGAAGTGCTGTGGGACTACATCAAGGGCCGCGTGGAAAAGGCCGGCGTGCGCGACTACATCCGCTTCAACAATGTGGTGCGCCAAGTCACCTTCGACGCACAGACCCAGCGCTTCACCCTCTATGCCCACGACTACACCAGCGACACCTTGACCTGCGAAGCATTCGACTACGTGATCAACGCCTGCGGCCACTTCTCCACGCCCAAGGTGCCGTACTTCGAAGGCTTCGAACAGTTTGCCGGTCGCATCCTGCATGCCCACGATTTTCGCGAGGCGCTGGAGTTCAAGGACAAGGACCTGCTGATTATCGGCAGCAGCTATTCGGCCGAGGACATCGGCTCGCAATGCTACAAATACGGCGCGCGCAGCATCACCAGTTGCTACCGCAGCGCGCCCATGGGCTATGCCTGGCCGGATAACTGGGAAGAAAAACCGCTGCTCCAGCGCCTGGAAAACAACCGCGCGTACTTTGTCGATGGCAGCAGCAAGCACATCGACGCGGTGATCCTGTGCACCGGCTACAAGCACCACTTCCCGTTCCTGCCGGACGAACTGAGCCTCAAGACCGACAACCGCCTGTGGCCGATGAACCTCTACAAGGGCGTGTTCTGGGAACCCAACCCCCGCCTGATCTACCTGGGCATGCAGGACCAGTGGTACTCCTTCAACATGTTCGACGCCCAGGCCTGGTATGCCCGCGATGTGATCCTCGGGCGCATACCACTGCCCGGCCACGCTGACATGGTCGCCGACAGCCAAGCGTGGCACGCACGGGAACAGGCCCTGGAAACCAACCAGCAGATGTTCGAGTACCAGGGCGCCTACATCCAGCAACTGGTGGACGCCACCGACTACCCGAGTTTCGACATCGCCGCCGTCAACGAAACCTTTCTGCACTGGAAGCACGACAAGGCGGAAAACATCATGGGCTATCGCGACAAGTCCTATCGCTCGCTGATGACCGGCACCCAGTCGCCGCCGCACCACACGCCGTGGTTGCAGGCTCTGGATGACTCGATGGCGGCCTACTTGGGAGAGCCCACGACCCCCATCAAGTCGGTCGGCTGATGATGAATGCACCCCGTGTTTCCCATCCCCGAGAACCCGGGCTGTTTGCCCGCGCGCCGAACCTGGAACGCTACCGCGTGGCCGCCGGCGGTGTGACCCTGGTCGACTTGCAACCCGGCGACGGCCTGCACGTGATCGACGTCGAAGGCCGGCAAACCTGCACACTGCTGGCCCTCGACGCTGGCGGTCGCAGCGCGCTGGCAAGCTGGGGGCTGAACGCGTCAACGGCTTGCTGTGTGCCTGGGCGTATCGGCCAGGCGCTCCAGCGGCGCGGCATCGACGCACAGGCATTGCCGCTGGCCGCCTCGCTATGGGACGCCGACAGCCCGCCCGGCCACAGCCGGCAGTTTGTCGCCGAGGACGCGCTGCTGGTGATTGTCGCCGCCCCCGCCGAGGCTACGGCCGTCGACCGGCAATACCGGCCCAGCGAGCTGCGCCTGATAGTGACGCGGGCCAACCCGTCGCCGCTGCTGGTGCCCGCCCTGCCCGAGCCGTTGGGCGATGTACTCGACGAATTCACCCTGCGCGCGGGCACGGCCCACAGCTACACCGTCGCCAAGGGGCAGTACATCCAGGTGCTGGACGTCGCGGGCCGCCAGTGTTCGGACTTCGTCGCCCTTGACCGGCGAGCCCTGGATCGCGGCGTGGAACTGGACCTGGACCAGACCGTCACGCGCACGCTGAACGGCAGCGCGTATCCGGCACCGGGGCTGTTTTCGAAGTTTTTCGACCGCCATATGCAACCGATGCTGGAGGTGGTGCAAGACACAGTCGGGCGCCACGATTCATTCGCCCTGGCCTGCGCGGCGCGCTACTACGAAACCCATGGCTATTTCGGGCACGACAACTGCAGCGACAACCTCAGCCGCGTCCTTGCGCCCCAGGGCGTGCAGGCGCGCAACGGCTGGCCGGCGATCAATTTCTTCTTCAACACCGGCATCGATGCGCACCAGCAGATGACCCTGGATGAACCCTGGTCGCGGCCCGGCGATTACGTGCTGCTGCGGGCCATGAACGACCTGCTGTGCGGCAGTACCTCGTGCCCGGATGACATTGACCCGGCCAACGGCTGGAACCCGACCGATATCCATGTCCGCATCTACAGCGAGAAGGAGCGTTTTTCCATCGCCATGAGCACTCGAACCACGGCGGATGCCGACCCGATCCTCACCCGTGAGTCCGCGTTCCACTCACGCACCCGCGCCCTCACCGGCAGCTTCACCGACTACCGCAATTGGTGGCTGCCACTGCGCTACGACGGTTACGGCGTGACTGAGGAATACCTCGGTTGCCGCGAACGGGTGGCGGTGATGGACCTGACCGCCCTGCGCAAATTCGAAATCATCGGCCCCGACGCCGAAGCCCTGTTGCAGTACTGCCTGACCCGCGACGTACGGCGCCTGGCGGTGGGCCAGGTGGTGTATTCGGCAATGTGTCACGCCCACGGCGGCATGCTCGACGACGGCACCCTGCTGCGCCTGGGCCCGGACAACTTCCGCTGGATCTGCGGCGAAGACTACGCCGGCGTGTGGTTGCGCGAGCAGGCACAGAAACTGGGCATGAAGGTGTGGGTCAAGTCGGCCAGTGAGCAGATTCACAACCTGGCGGTGCAAGGGCCGCTGAGTCGCGAGCTGCTCAAGCAGATGGTCTGGACCCCGCCCACGCAACCGAGTGTGGAAACCCTCGGCTGGTTTCGCTTCCTGGTCGGTCGGCTGGACGGTTTCGACGGCTGCCCGTTGATGATCTCCCGCACCGGCTACACCGGCGAACTGGGCTTTGAGGTGTGGTGCCAGCCCGAAGACGCCGTACAGGTCTGGGACCGCATCTGGCAACTCGGCCAACCCTTGGGCCTGGTGCCCCTGGGCCTGGAAGCCCTGGACCTGCTGCGCATCGAAGCCGGGCTGATTTTCGCCGGCTACGACTTCAGCGACCAGACCGATCCGTTCGAGGCCGGTATCGGTTTCAGCGTGCCGCTCAAGAGCAAGACGGATGACTTTATCGGTCGCGACGCCCTGCTACGGCGCAGCACCCACCCCAGCCACAAACTGGTCGGCCTGCACCTGAGCGGCAACGAGGTCGCCCACCACGGCGACCCGGTGTACCAGGGCCGCGCCCAGGTCGGGGTGATCACCAGTGCCTGCCGCTCACCGCTGCTGGCCAGCAATATCGCGCTGTGCCGGGTCGACGTGAGCTGCGCCGAGCCCGGCACTGAACTTGAGATCGGCAAAGTCGATGGCCTGCAGAAGCGCATCAGCGCCACGGTCAGCGCCGCGATTTTCTACGACCCGGACAAAAGCCGGGTGCGCAGCTGATCGTCCCGAAACGGGAGTGCCAGCGCATTTTGACTGCCCCAACCTAACCGCTATTCAGACATGGGAATACGAAGATGGAAGCGACGACGTTCGAGGCTGTACCGCAGGCTGCCGGCTCGGTGGGCAGCCTGCACCGCAAGATCGATTGGCGCGGGGCATTCTGGGTCGCCAGTGGCGTACCCGCGCTGGTGTTGTTCTCCATCGGTGCGATTGCCGCCACGGTGGGCAAACCGGCGTGGATCGTGTGGATCGTGTCGATCCTGTTCGGGTTTATCCAGGCCTTCACCTACGCCGAGATCGCGGGGCTGTTCCCGCACAAATCCGGCGGCGCCTCGGTGTACGGCGCGGTGGCCTGGGTGCGCTACAGCAAGCTGATCGCACCGGTGTCGGTGTGGTGCAACTGGCTGGCTTGGTCACCGGTGCTGTCCATCGGTTCGGGGCTGGCGGCGGGGTATATCCTCACGGCGCTGTTTCCCGCCGATGCGTTGATCAACACCTGGCAACTGACGCTGCTGGACCTGGGCTGGGTGAAAAGCGGCCTGTCGTTGCGCATCAACGCGACGTTCGCCATTGGTTTGTTGATTTTGCTCACGGTGTTTGCCGTGCAGCACGGCGGCATCCTGCGCTCGGCACGGCTGACCCTGGTGCTCGGCGTCACCTCGTTGATTCCGCTGCTGCTGGTGGGCGTGGTGCCGTTGTTCACCGGGGATGCGACCCAGGCCAACTTCCTGCCGCTGTACCCCTTGGCCCATGACGCAGCCGGGCAAGTCATCGATGGGCCATGGGATATGTCCGGCTGGTCATTGATGGCCGGCGGGCTGTTCATGGCGGCGTGGTCCACCTACGGCTTTGAAACGGCGGTGTGCTACACCCGCGAATTCAAGGACCCCAAGCGCGACACCTTCAAGGCGATCTTCTACGCCGGCCTGCTGTGCATCCTGGTGTTCACCCTGGTGCCGCTGGCGTTTCAAGGCAGCCTCGGGCTGGGGCAACTGGTGACGCCAGCGGTGCTCGACGCCAGCGGCGCAGTCGTCACGCCCGCGGTGTACAGCGGCCTGCTCTCGCCGGCGATCTACAGCGGCATGGGCGTTGGCCAGGTGATGGCCGACAGCATCGGCGGCGGCAAGGTGGTGGCCAATATCGTATTGATCATGCTGGTGCTGGCGACGTTGCTGGCGATCATGACCTCGATGTCCGGCTCGTCGCGAACGTTGTACCAGGCGTCGGTGGACGGTTGGCTGCCCAAGTACCTGGGGCGCACCAACGAACATGGCGCGCCGACGGCGGCGATGTGGACCGACCTGTCGTTCAACCTGCTGCTGTTGCTGATGTCGGACTACGTATTCGTGCTTGCGGCTTCAAACGTCAGCTACATCATTTTCAACTTCCTCAACCTCAATGCCGGCTGGATCCACCGTCTTGACCGCCCCGACTGGGTGCGCCCGTACAAAGCCCCCACCGTACTGCTGGCGGCCGGCGGCGTGCTGAGTTTCGTCAACCTGGCCTGCATGGGCCTGGGCGCGGACATCTGGGGCGCGGGCACGCTGGTCACCGGCTTGTTGCTGGCGCTGCTGATCCTGCCGGTGTTCTGCTACCGCCACTATGTGCAGGACAAGGGCCGCTTCCCCGCCGCCATGCTCACTGACCTGTATATCCAGGCCGATGACGGCCAACGCCGCGCCGGCTGGCTGCCCTATGCCACGCTGGTCGCCGGTGTGCTGGTGGTGTATGCCTGCCATCAACTGGTAGCCTGAGCCTTCTGGCCTGCCTATGGCTGAGGGATTCTTGTCCCTCAGCGCCTTGATTCCCCCAGACAACGGTGACGCTTTTGACCAGTTCTCTCCCCACGCTTGCCCGCGATATTGACGGCAAGGCCATCTCTGCGCGGGTGCTCGATGAGGTTCGCGAAGAGGTCCTGCTGCTTGCCTCACAGCAGATCTACCCGGCCCTGGCAGTATTGCTGGTGGGCGACGACCCGGCCAGCCACGTCTACGTGCGCAATAAACTGCTGCGGGCCAAGGACGTCGGGATTCGCTCCCTGGAATACCGGCTGCCGGAGGATGCCAGCCAGGCGCAGGTGCTCGACCTGCTTGCCCAGTTGAATGCCGACACATCGGTCAACGGCATCCTGGTGCAATTGCCGCTGCCGGCGCAGATCGACGAAGCGGCGGTGATCCACGCGATCGACCCGATCAAGGATGTGGATGGCTTCCACCGCGAAAACGTCGGCGGCCTGGTGCAAGGCATCGAAGTGCTCACGCCCTGCACACCCAGCGGCTGCATGCGCCTGCTGCACGAAACCTGCGGCGACTTGAGCGGCTTGCACGCGGTGGTGATCGGTCGTTCGAACATTGTCGGCAAACCCATGGCGACCTTGCTGCTGCAAGCCAACTGCTCGGTCAGCGTAGTGCACTCGCGCAGCGTCGATGCACCGGCGTTGTGCCGCTTGGCCGACATCGTCGTCGCCGCCGTGGGCCGACCCCAGTTGATCGATGCCCGTTGGCTCAAGCCCGGCGCAGTGGTGATCGATGTGGGCATCAACCGCATCACGACCGAGACCGGCACGCGGTTGGTGGGGGATGTGGACTACGCCAGCGCACGCACCGTGGCCAGCGCGATCACGCCAGTGCCCGGCGGTGTGGGGCCGATGACGATAGCCTACTTGCTGAAGAACACCCTGGTGGCGAGCCAGTTGCAACGCAGCAAGGCAAATGAGGGAGGGAGCTTGCCCCCGATGGCCGTGACTCAGCTACAACCAAGCTGACTGACAGACCGCTGTCGGCGCATAGGTATCCACAACGGTAACCACGATGCGAAGCGAGCCGCTCTTGATCTTGCTTTAGCTCTTGATCTCAGGCGCCCCGTCAACCACGCTGGCCGGAATTCGATATTGATTTGGGGGGTAAACCGGCAGGGATGCCGGTTTAGCCGCCCCGCGCCATGGATGGCGCGTGGCGGCGGCCCCCCAAATCAATGTCGGATTACGGGCACACCGAGCCTAGGCGAGGTGCCGAGTGGTGGGGCGAAGGCTTTTTGCTTACTTTTGGGCCTCTCCAAAAGTGAGTCGCTGTAAGAGCGAAACCATAAGCAGCCGTTACCGCAGCAACGGATATGTACTCATTCCACTCCAGCATCCTGGTCGGCTGTCAGGCCGCCAGCGGGAGCAAGCTCCCTCGCCACAGGTTCAGCGCCATAGCCAGAGTGCCGTAGATACCGATGCCTCGATGGCGCTGAATCAGTCACCTGATGAATCGACTGACACACCGCTATCGGGGGCAAGCCCCCTCCCACATTTGCATCGCGGTCTAACCGTTAGATGCCGCTCGGCTGTCAGGCCGCCAGCGGGAGCAAGCTCCCTCGCCACAGGTTCAGCGCCATAGCCAGAGTGCCGTAGATACCGATGCCTCGATGGCGCTGAATCAGTCACCTGATGAATCGACTGACACACAGCTATCGGGGGCAAGCCCCCTCCCACATTTGGATCGCGGTCTAACCGTTAGATGCCGCTCGGCTGTCAGGCCGCCGGCGGGAGCAAGCGCCCTCACCACAGGTACAGTGCTCGCCCTTAACTGACTGGCATAAGGGCAAGCCCCCTCCCACATGTTGAGCTGCGTTAACTCAGGGAAAATGATCAGTGGTTGTAGGCCCGCTCATTATGCTCGGCCAGGTCCAGCCCCATCTCCTCCACCGACTCATGGGCACGCAACCCGACCAGGGCATTGACCACCTTGAGGATGATCCAACTGATCACAAAGCAGTACACCGTGGTCAGCAGCACTCCCTTAAGCTGGGCAACCACCTGCCCCCCCATGGTCACACCTTCCACCAGGCCCCCCATGGACGGTACGCAGAACACACCGGTCAACACCGCGCCGATCATGCCGCCGATGCCGTGCAAGCCGAACACGTCGAGGCTGTCGTCGTAGCCAAAGCGCCGCTTCAACACCGTCACGCTCAAGTAACAGAACACCCCGCACAGCAAACCGATAGCCAACGCACCGCCGACGCCCACATAGGCGCACGCCGGTGTAATTCCCACCAACCCGGCCAATGCACCACTGGCCAGCCCCAAGGCACTCGGCTTGCCGACCTTGAACCACTCGGTGAACATCCAGCCCAGAATCCCGGCGCAGGCGCCCAATTGAGTGTTGAGCATGACGATGCCCGAGGTGCCGCTGAGGCCGCCACCGGAGCCGATATTGAAGCCGAACCAGCCAACCCAGAGCATCGCCGCGCCGGCCATGGTCAGGCTGAGGTTATGCGCAGGCATTGGCGTGTTCTGGTAGCCCTTGCGCTTGCCGAGGATCAGGCACGCGGCCAGCGCGGCCACACCGGCATTGATGTGCACGGCGGTACCGCCGGCAAAATCAAGCACGCCCCAGTTATGCATCAAGGCCCCCGAACCGCCCCAGACCATATGCGCCACCGGGGCATAGACCAGGGTGAACCAGATGGCCATGAACAGCAGCGCCGCCGAGAACTTCATGCGTTCGGCAAAGGCGCCGGCGATCAGGGCCGGGGTGATGATGGCGAACGTCATCTGGAAGGTCACGAACACCCCTTCCGGAATATCCCCCACCAGGCTCTCCGGGGTCATGCCCGCCAGAAAGGCGCGGCTGAGGCCGCCGACAAAACTGTTGAAGGTCACCTGCCCTTCGACCATGCCGGTGGTGTCGACCACCATGCTGTAGCCGTAGATCACCCACAGCACGCCCACCAACCCGGCGATGCCGAAGCACTGGGTGAACAGCGAAAGCATGTTTTTCGCACGGACGAGGCCGCCGTAGAACAGCGCAAGCCCCGGCAAGCACATGAACAGCACCAGCACGGCGGCGGTGACCATCCAGGCGGTGCTGCCGGTGTTCAAGGTGGGTGCATCAGCGGCGTACGCCAAGGGTGCAAAGGCACCGGCCACTAATACACCGAAGAGGGATTTGCCAAGAAGACGATTGACCATGTTCAAAGCTCCTGCAAAAGAAATGGGAAGTACCTGGTTGTAGTGAGCGGGCTTGCCCCGCGCTGGGTGGCGAAGCCGCCCTTAAACCAACCGCCGCATTTCTACCTCAATGAATGCGGCGGCTTTATTGGGGTGGCTTCGCCACCCGGCGCGGGGCAAGCCCGCTCACTACAGGGGCCCGCTAGTAACCGGAGCCCGGCACCCAACGGGTCCCCGCCAGCGGTACCCGGGCCATGGCGGCCGACTCCACGGTCAGCGCCACCAAGTCCTCGGGGTCGAGGTTGTGCAGGTGCGATTTGCCGCACGCACGCGCCATGGTCTGTGCCTCCAGCACCATCACCCGCAGGTAGTTGGCCAACCGCCGCCCGCCTTCCACCGGGTCAAGGCGCTTGGACAGCTCCGGGTCCTGAGTGGTGATGCCCGCCGGATCGCGGCCGTTCTGCCAGTCGTCGTAGAAGCCGGCGGCCGAGCCGATCTTTTTCAGTTCCGCGTCCAGTCGTGGGTGGTTGTCGCCCAGGGCAATCAGCGCCGCCGTGCCGATGGCCACCGCGTCCGCGCCCATCGCCATGGCCTTGGCCACATCGGCACCATTACGAATCCCGCCCGACACGATCAACTGGACCTTGCGGTGCATGCCCATCTCTTGCAAAGCCTGTACCGCTTGCGGGATGGCCGACAAAATCGGAATGCCCACATGCTCGATAAACACTTCCTGGGTCGCGGCGGTGCCGCCTTGCATGCCGTCGAGCACGATCACATCGGCACCGGCCTTGACCGCCAGCTTCACGTCGTAATACGGCCGGCTCGCGCCGATTTTCACGTAGATCGGTTTTTCCCAATCGGTGATTTCGCGCAGCTCGGCAATCTTGATCGCCAGGTCATCCGGGCCGGTCCAGTCCGGGTGGCGACAGGCGCTGCGCTGGTCCACGCCGATGGGCAAAGTGCGCATGCCGGCCACACGTTCGGTGACTTTCATGCCGAGCAGCATGCCGCCACCGCCGGGCTTGGCGCCCTGGCCGAGGACAATCTCGATGGCGTCGGCCTTGCGCAGATCATCCGGGTTCATGCCGTAGCGCGACGGCAGGTACTGATACACCAGGTGCTGGGACTGGCCGCGCTCTTCCGGGGTCATGCCGCCGTCACCGGTGGTGGTGCTGGTGCCGGCGATGGTCGCGCCACGGCCCAGGGCTTCCTTGGCGTTGGCCGACAACGCACCGAAACTCATGCCAGCGATGGTCACCGGGATCTTCAGGTGGATAGGCTTCTTGGCGAAGCGATTGCCGAGAATCACATCGGTGCCGCACTTCTCGCGATAGCCTTCCAGCGGGTAGCGCGACACGCTGGCGCCGAGCAGCAGCAAGTCATCGAAGTGCGGCAGCTTGCGCTTGGTGCCGCCGCCGCGAATATCGTAGATGCCCGTTTCGGCGGCACGCTGGATTTCCTGGATGGTCAGGCGGTCGAAGGTGGCCGACTCGCGCAGGACCGGAGGGGTTTGTTCAGTCATGGTGGAGCTCCTGATCAGTACGCGGAGGCGTTATCGACTTTGAAGTTGTAGAGTTGACGGGCCGAGCCGTAGCGCTTGAAATCTGCCGCCTGGTGGGCGAAACCGGCGCGGTCGAGCAGTTCCTGCAGCTCGTGCAGGTGTTCGCTGCGCATCTCTTTTTCGACGCAGTCCGAGCCCAGGGACTCCACCGTGCCTTTCACGTAGATGTGGGTTTCGTAGAGCGAATCGCCCAGCGCATCGCCGGCGTCGCCGCACACCACCAGACGTCCGGCCTGGCCCATGAAGCAGCTCATATGGCCGATGCTGCCGCCGACGACGATGTCGATGCCCTTCATGGAAATCCCGCAACGCGCGCCCGCGTCGCCCTCGATCACCAGCAGACCGCCATGGGCCGTGGCCCCGGCCGCCTGGGACGCGCTGCCTTTGACACGCACCGAGCCGGACATCATGTTCTCGGCGCAGCCCACGCCGACATTGCCGTGCACGGTGATCGAGGCCTGTTGGTTCATGCCTGCGCAGTAATAACCGGCGTGGCCCTCGATATCGATGGACACGGCCTGGTTCACGCCCACGGCGAGGTTGTGCTTGCCGTTGGAATGGGTCACGCGCCACTCGTTGTCGATGGCCTGGGCGTGCAACGCCTGGTTGAGGTCACGCACGGTGGCGGTGGAAAGATCGATGGTTTTCATGTGTGCGCTCCTTAAGCTGCTGACTCGCGTTCCCAGATGTACAACGTGGCCGGTGCCGGCTCCCAGATCCGCGCGTTCTCGATGCCCGGCAGGCTCGACAGCGCCTGGTACTCGGAGGCCATGGCGACGTAGTCGTCGGTCTCGGCGAGGATCGCCGGCTTGCACGCAATGGGGTCGCGGATCACCGCAAAGCCGTTGCGCGTGCCGATGGCGAAGGTGAAGAAGCCGTCGAGGTCTTCCAGGGAATGGTCCAGCGCCTCTTTGAGCGAATCACCCTGTTGCAGGCGCCAGGTCAGGTAGCCGGCGGCGACTTCGGTGTCGTTGTCGGTTTCGAAGTGGATGCCTTCGCGTTTGAGTTCCTGGCGCAGGCGGAAGTGGTTGGACAGCGAGCCGTTGTGCACCAGGCACAGGTCGGCGCCGGTGGAAAACGGGTGGCTGCCTTCCATGGTCACCGCGCTTTCCGTGGCCATGCGCGTATGGCCGATGATGTGGCTGCCCTGCATGTTTGCCAGGCCGAAGCGCTGGGAAATCTCCTGGGGCAGCCCCATGCCCTTGAGGATCTCGATACTCTGCCCGGCGCTCATGATGCGCACGCTCGGCGCCAGTTCGGCCAGGGCCAGGCGTACCGGGGCTTCGTCGGCGTGGATCTTAAGTACAGCGGCGCTGGCGTTCTGGAACCAATCCAGGGAACAGCCGAGGCGCCCTTCCAGCTCGCCCATCAAGCCTTTCCAGTCGAAGGCTTCGGTGGTGGCTTGCAGGGTCAGCTTGACCCAGCCATCGGCGACTTCATCGCCGTAGATGGCGAAACCGGCGCTGTCCGGGCCACGGTCGGTCATGGCTTGCAGCATGGGTTCAAACAGCTTGCCGAGCTGGGGTTCCAGCTGCGGATTCTTCAGGTACAGGCCTACGATTCCACACATAACAAGTCTCCGTCACACGGTGTCAGAAAAATTCGGTATAGCGCTGGATTTCCCAGTCGCTCACATGGCGGCTGTACTCCACCCACTCCATGCGCTTGAGCTTGATGAACTCGCCCACGATCTGCGGGCCAAGCACTTCGGCGAACAGCGCGTCGGCTTCCAGCGCGTCGCAGGCTTCCTTGAGGGATTGCGGCAGGGTCTTGATGCCGCGCTCGGCGATCTGCTCGAGGCTCAGGCTGTAGAGGTTTTCGTTGCAGACGTGGTCGATTTCCAGCTGGCGATCGATACCGTCCAGGCCCGCGGCGATGATCGCGGCGCTGACCAGATAGGGGTTGCAGCCTGCATCCGGCAGGCGAAATTCCAGGCGACCGTACGGCACGCGCACCATGGCCGAGCGATTGTTGGCGCCAAACGCGATGAAGGCCGGGGCCCAGGTGGCGCCGGACAACGAGTTGCCGACCACCAGGCGCTTGTACGAGTTGACCGTGGGCGCGGCGAACGCACACAGCGCCGGGCCATGGGCGAGCAAGCCGGCGGCGAAGTGATAGGCAAGTGTCGACAAGCCCATGCCGCTCGGGTCGCTGGCGTCATGGAACAGGTTTTTGTTCTCGGCGCTGCTGATCGAGAGGTGAAAGTGCATGCCATTGCCGGCGCGTTTCGGGTCGGGCTTGGGCATGAAGGAGCAGATCATGCCCAGGTCATTGGCGATCTCGCCGGCGGCCATGCGGAAGAAGGTGAAGCGGTCGGCGGACGTCAGGGCGTCGCTGTAGGTGTAGTTGATCTCGAACTGCCCGTTGGCGTCTTCGTGGTCGATTTGATAGACCTCGAAATCCACCGCCTGCAAGGCTTCGGTCAGGCGCTCGAGGAACACCCGCGAACGCGACAGGCCCTTGTAGTCGTAGCAAGGCTTGTCGAGGTTGTCGCTGGGGTCGACCAATTGCAACGTGCCCTGCTCGTCACGGCGCATCAGGTTGAACTCGGGTTCGAGGCCGGTGTTCAGCGTCCAGCCCTTATCCTGCAGGCGCTGCACTTGTTGCTGCAACACGTGGCGGCTGTCGTAGGGGTGGGGTTTGCCGTCGACATGGCCGACACACACCACACGCCCATAACCTGGCTGCCAGGGTACCGGGGTCAATGTCGACAGATCGCCGCGCGCCATGAAGTCCGGACCGTGGGGCTCCATGCCCATGCCGCTGATGGCAAACCCGGCAAACCCCGCGCCCTCTTCGGCCACTGTCTTGAGCCCGCAGATGGGCACCGACTTGGTCTTGGCCGCACCGTGTATATCCACAAACTGCGCAAGCACGTACTTGATCCCGTGCTTGTCGATAATGCGCTGGGTTTCTGCTGGCAACATTGCGTGTCACTCCTCGCGAAAGGCAAAACCGTGTGGGTGGGCCTAGGCTGTCTTTTTATTCCTAAAAAGAAAGTTAGTTTCCCTACAGGAATGCAATACCCTTGCCAGATTCGCGGACGGCTGTTTGATGTGCCGGTGAAAGCGCTTTTGTGCTGTATATATGGGAAAATTCTTTTCCCTGCAGGAATACGTACAGCGGGGTGGCCTTTAAGCGCCAGACTTTGCACTTTCCCAGTGCGAAAATAATATTACTGAACGGAAACCGTGCAGGAGCCGATGATCATGTCCACCGAAACCGCCCCGCGCCTCAAGCTCGAGCAATACCTGGGGCTGCAGATCAAACGCCAGCGCCAGGCCCAGGACCTGAAGCTATCTGACGTGGCAAAAATTGCCGATATCAGCCAGGGCATGTTGAGCAAGATCGAGAACGCCCAGGTCTCTACCAGCCTCGATACCTTGAGCCGCCTGTGCGACGTGCTCGGGCTGCCGCTCTCGAAATTATTCAGCGAATACGACCAGCAGGATGGCAGCGCCTTGCTGGTCAAGGCCGACCAAGGCATGGAAGTGGTGCGCCGGGGGACGGAGAAGGGGCATACCTATCACCTGCTCAACCATACGCGCGGGCCGAAGAAGAGCTTCGAGGCGTACATGGTCAGCATGGATGACGCCAGTGAGGAGTTTCCGACGTTTGCGCACCCAGGGACCGAGTTTCTGCACCTGCTTGAAGGGGAGCTGATTTATCGCCACGGCAACCAGCTGTATCGCATGGAGGCCGGGGACAGCCTGACGTTTGAGGGCGAGATTCCCCATGGGCCGGAGGAGTTGGTGCGGGTGCCGATTCGGTTGTTATCGATCATGAACTACGGCAACGACAAAGAATAAGCGGCTTTGCTGCACACCTTTTAAAGGCGCATAAGCACCTTGTAGTGAGCGGGCTTGCCCCGCGCTGGGCGGCGAAGCCGCCCCAAACCAGGCGACTTGGTCTTATCTGGAACTCGGCGATGTCTTTATGGGGGCGGCTTCGCCGCCCAGCGCGGGGCAAGCCCGCTCACTACAGTTTGCAGAGACCTGGGACCATCGCGGGCAAGCCAGCGCCCACCTTTGATCGCATTCGACCTTCCGGTCGCCCCCGTAAAAAATTCCCTCCAGTTAAAAATCTTTCCCAAAACCCCTAGACGCCCCGCCCTCATTCCCCTATAAAGCCACTTCAGGAATATTTTATTCCCCACAAGAAAACGCGCTCAAGGAATGAGCCTGCTGTCCTCAGACATTTTTTCGCTATGCGATGAGCTGCCGCCATCATCCCGAGGACGTGTCATGCAACACGAAAAAAACCATTTCATCATTAAGGTCACTTGTCCCGCGGTGTCCGGCATTGTCGCTGCCGTCACCACTTACCTGGCGGACAAGGCGTGCTACATCGGGGAGATGGCGCAGTTCGACGATGACTTCAGCGGCCGCTTCTTCATGCGTGCGGTGTTCCGCTTCAACGATGGCCATGCGGGCAACCTGCAAGAGATCAGAGACGGTTTCGCCGATGTCGCCCAGGCCTTCGACATGCAGTGGGAGCTGCACGACACCCGCGAGCCGATGCGCGTGATGCTGATGGTGAGCAAGTTCGACCACTGCCTCACCGACCTGCTCTACCGATACCACAAGGGTGAGATGGACATGACCCTCACCGCCATCGTCTCCAACCACCTCGATCTGCGGCCGATGGCCGAGCGCGAGGGCATTCGCTTTATCTACCTGCCGGTGTCCAAGGACAACAAGGCCGCGCAGGAAGCCGAGTTGATGAAGATCGTCGACGACACCCGCACCGAACTGGTGGTGTTGGCGCGCTACATGCAGATCCTCTCCGACGACCTGTGCCGGCAACTGTCGGGGCGGGCGATCAATATCCACCATTCGTTCCTGCCCGGTTTCAAGGGTGCCAAGCCCTATCACCAGGCTTATCAACGCGGCGTGAAGTTGATCGGTGCCACCGCGCACTACGTGACCAGCGACCTGGATGAGGGCCCGATCATCGAGCAGGAAGTACAGCGCGTCGACCACGTGTACAAGCCCGACGACTTGGTCGCCATTGGTCGCGACACCGAAACCGTGGCCCTGTCCAAGGCGGTCAAGTACCACCTGGAGCACCGGGTCTTCCTCAATCAGGACAGAACGGTGGTGTTCCGGTGAACGCGCATAAACTGATCGACGGCAAAGCCGCCGCCGCACGGGTGCTGCTGCAAGTGCGCGAAGACGTGGCGCGTCTGTATGGGCAGGCTATTCAACCGGCGCTGGCGGTGATCCTGGTGGGCAACGACCCGGCCAGCCAGGTGTATGTGCGCAACAAGATCCTGCGCGCCGAAGAGGTGGGCATCCGCTCCATGGAGCATCGCCTGCCCAGCGACACCAGCACCGAACAATTGTTGATCCTGATCGGCCAATTGAATGCCGACCCGGCGATCCACGGCATCCTCCTGCAATTGCCGTTGCCGGCGCAGATGGACGAACTGCGCGCCCTGGAGGCCATCGCGCCGGACAAGGACGTCGACGGTTTTCACAGCCAGAACGTCGGCGGCCTCAGCCAGGGGCGCGCGGTGCTCACGCCGTGCACGCCGAGCGGTTGCCTGTACCTGCTGGAACACACCTGCGGCGACCTGCGCGGGAAGCACGCGGTGGTGATCGGCCGTTCGAACATCGTTGGCAAGCCCATGGCCGCGCTGCTGCTCAAGGCGGATTGCTCGGTGACCGTGCTGCACTCACGCAGCCACGACGCCCAGGCCCTGTGCCGCCAGGCCGATATTGTGATCGCTGCCGTGGGCCGCGCCCGCTTGATTGACGCGAGCTGGTTGAAACCCGGCGCAGTGGTGATCGATGTCGGCATCAACCGCATCGACGACGACGGCCGCAGCCGCCTGGTGGGTGATGTCGACTTCGACAGCGCCCTGCCCCATGTCGCCGCCATCACCCCGGTGCCCGGCGGTGTCGGGCCGATGACCATTGCCTTCCTGATGAAAAACACCGTGGCCGCCGCCCAGGCGCAACACCACGCCCTACGCAGCCAATCGGAGGCCGTATGCCATTCAATCTATTGAAATACGGGCTGAGTTCCGAGTACCCGGTGGAGGTGGACCTGCCACCGCCCAAGGCACTCAAGTCGAGTTACGACGTGGTGATCATCGGCGCCGGTGGCCATGGCCTGGCGACGGCCTACTACCTGGCCAAGTACCACGGCATCACCAATATCGCGGTGCTGGAAAAGGCCTACCTGGGCGGCGGCAATACCGCGCGCAATACGGCGGTGATCCGCTCCAATTACCTGACCAGCGAAGGCGTTCGTTTCTACGCCGAGTCGGTGAAGATGTTCCAGTCGCTGTCCAACGAATTCGATTTCAACATCATGTACTCCGAGCGCGGCCAACTGACCCTGGCCCACACCGACGCCACCGTGCGTTCGTTCCGCCAGCGCGCCGAGGTCAACAAGCACTTCGGCGGGCGTACCGAGATGATTGATCGCCAGCAGATCCGCGAGCTGGTGCCCAGCCTTAACCTCGACCCCGGCCACCTGCCTGTGATCGCCGGGCTCTGGCATATCGACGGCGCCACCGCGCGTCACGATGCCGTGGCGTGGGGCTACGCCAAGCAGGCAGCCAAGCGCGGCGTGGAGATCCACCAGCTCACTGAAGTGCAGGACCTGGTTATCGAAAACGGCGCCATCACTGCGGTGAAAACCAATCGCGGCACCATCAAGTGTGGTTGCGCGGTGCAGGCGATCGCCGGGCACAGCTCGCTGCTGATGGCCAAGGCCGGCATCCGCTCGCCAATCCAGACGTTCCCGCTGCAGGCCATGGTCACGCAGCCGTTCAAGCCGTTCCTCGATCCGCTGGTAAGTTCCTCGGCGCTGCACTGCTACGTGCAACAAACCAGCCGTGGCGAAGTGGTGTTCGGTGGCGGTTCCGATCCCTACCCGCTGTTCAACACGCGTTCGACCCTGGACCTCAAGGAAAGCCTGCTGGCCCATGCCATCGAGATGTTCCCGTTCCTGGCCAACGCCAAGTTGATGCGCCAGTGGGCCGGGATCACCGACATGACCCCCGACTACAGCCCGATCATGGGCCTGTCGCCGGTGAAGAATTACTACCTCGACGCCGGCTGGGGCACCTGGGGCTTCAAGGCCACGCCGATCTGCGGCAAGACCATGGCCGAGCTGGTCGCCAGCGGCGGCAAGGTGCCGGACTTGATCAAACCCTTCGGCCTCGAGCGCTTTTCGACCTTCCAGCAAGTCAACGAAATGGGCGCCACAGCGGCCAGCCACTGACGGAGAGCAGACGATGAAAATCATGATTTGCCCGCTCAACGGACCGCGCAATATCAGCGAGTTCACCTACGGCGGTGAATTCAAACCGATGCCCGACCCGCTGACCTGCAGCGATGCCGAATGGGCCGACTACGTGTTCAACACCGACAACCTTGCCGGCGTGGTGCGCGAATGGTGGATGCACACGCCGTCCAGCTACTGGTTCCTCGCCGAGCGCCACACGGTCACCGACGAGATCGTGCGCACCTTCGATCCGCGCGAAGTGTTCACCACCCGCGTCGACTTCACCACCGCCAAGGAGATCGCCGGATGAACCGCCTCCCCGCCCCCATGGGCCTGCTGATCCAGCGTGACCAGCCACTCGACTTCAGCTTCGACGGCCTGCCCTACCAAGGTTTGCAGGGCGACAGCATCGCCAGCGCCCTGCTCGCCAACGGGCGCTTCCTGATGTCGCGCTCGTTCAAATACCACCGCCCACGCGGCCCGTTGACCATGGCCGGCCATGACGCCAACAGCCTGGTGCAACTGCCCCGCGAACCCAACGTATTAGCCGACGCCCACGCGCTGTCCGCCGGCTTGGCGGTGACGCCGCAGAACGTCAACGGCTCGCTGGACAACGACAAGGACGCCTACCTGGGCAAGTTCTCCAAGTTCATGCCGGTGGGCTTCTACTACCGTTCGTTCTACAAGCCCAAGGGCATGTGGAAAGTCTGGGAGCCGATCATTCGCAAAAAGGCCGGCCTGGGCGTGCTCGACCTGACGTTCCAACCCGAGTACTACGACAAGGCCTACCTGTTTACCGACCTCGCCGTGATCGGCGCCGGCCCCGCTGGCTTGCAGGCCGCGCTGACCGCCGCGAATGCCGGCGCCAAGGTGCTGCTGATCGAGCAGCAACCGATCCTCGGCGGGTCGCTGACCTACGCGCGCTTCGATATTGCCGGCACCCGTGCCGACACCTTGCGCCGCGAGTTGCTGGGCGCGGTGCAGCAACACGCGAATATCCAGGTACTCACCGACGCCACCTGCAATGCCTGGTTCACCGACAACTACCTGCCGGTGATCCAGGGCAAGCGCCTGTACAAAGTGCGCGCGCAGCAGTGCCTGGTATGCAGCGGTTCGTTCGACCAACCGGTGGTCTTCCGCAACAATGACCTGCCGGGGGTGATGCTCACCAGCGCGGCGCAGCGCCTGATGAAGCTGTATGCGGTCAAGCCCGGCAAGCGCGCGGTGGTGCTCACCGGCAACGATGACGGCTACCTGGCCGCCCTCGACCTGCATGACCAGGGCGTGGACGTGGCCGCTGTGATCGACCTGCGTCACGCCCCGGCGGACATAGCCCTGCCGGGTGCCCTGGCCCAGCGCAAGATCGCGTGCCTGAGCAACAGCACGGTGTTCGAGGCCCTGCATGAAAAAGGCCTGCGCCATGTGAAGGGCGTCGACGTGCGCCAGATCACCGGCCAGGGCCAGGTCAGCACCAGCGGGCAAGTGATCGACTGCGACCTGCTGTGCATGTCGGCCGGTTATATGCCGGTCTATCAGTTGCTGTGCCAGGCCGGTGGCAAGCTGGCCTATGAAGACTCGCGGGCGGAGTTCAGCCTCAGTGGCCTGCCGCGCAATCTGGGCGTGGCCGGTTCCGTACACGGTCGGCATCAACTGGACAATGTGCTGGCGGATGCGACCAACGCCGCCGCCGACAGCCTGCTCGCCCTCGGATTGAACAGCGCCAGCCCGCCTGCAGTGCTGCGCCCTGAAGCCCAGGTCAACTTCCACTGGCCGATCTTCCCGCACCCCAAGGGCAAGGATTTCGTCGACTTCGACGAGGACCTGCAGGTGGCGGACATCGTCAACGCCACCCGCATTGGCTACCGCGATGTGCAGTTGGTGAAGCGTTATTCCACGGTCGGCATGGGCCCGTCCCAGGGGCGCCACTCGGCGCTGCCGACCGCACGGCTGGTGGCCTGGGCGACCCAGCGCACTATCAGCGAAACCGGGGTCACCACCGCACGACCGCCGTTCGTGGCGGAGAAACTCGCGCATGTCGCCGGACGCGCCTTCGACCCCTACCGCCAAACACCGATGCACGCGCGCCATGTGCAAGCCGGGGCGAAGATGATGCCCGCCGGTATCTGGCAGCGCCCGGCCTATTACGGTAAGGCCCAGGACCGCGAAGCGTGCATGCAGGCCGAAGCGCTGCACGTGCGCAACAAGGTCGGGATAATCGATGTGTCCACACTCGGCGGCCTCGACGTGCGCGGCCCGGACGCCGCCGAACTGCTTAACCGCCTCTACACCTTCGCGTTCCTCAAGCAGCCGGTGGGCCGTTCGCGTTATGCGCTGATGACCAACGAACACGGCGTGGTGATCGACGACGGCGTGTGCGCGCGGCTGGCCGACAACCACTTCTACGTCACCGCCACCACCAGCGGCGTCGATCGTATTTACCAGCAGATGCTCAAGTGGAACGCGCAGTGGCGCCTGGACGTGGACGTGACCAACGTCACCGCCGCGATCTGTGCGGTGAACGTGGCCGGGCCGGACTCGCGCAAGGTGCTAGCGCAGGTGTGCAGCGACCTCGACCTCAGTGCCGAAGGCTTCCCCTACCTGGGCGTGCGCCAGGGCACGGTGGCCGGGATCAAGGCACGCCTGCTGCGGGTGGGTTTCGTCGGCGAGCTGGGCTATGAAATCCACGTACCGGCACGCCACGGCCTGGCGTTGTGGGACGCGTTGATGACGGCCGGCAAGGCCTTTGACATTCGCCCCTTCGGCGTCGAGACCCAGCGCCTGCTGCGCCTGGAAAAAGGCCACGTAATCATCAGCCAGGACACCGATGGCATGACCCACCCGGCGGAAATCGACATGGGCTGGGCGGTCAGCCGCACCAAGCCGTTCTTCGTCGGCCGCCGCTCGGTGGACATCCTCGAAGCCCAGCCGCTGAAACGCAAACTGGTGGGCTTCAGCCTGCCCAAGGGCAGTGTGCAACCGCTGGAAGGCCATCTGGTACTCAACGGCGCGGACATCAGCGGCAACGTCACCTCCTGCGAATACTCCACCACCCTGGGCCGCATCATCGGGCTGGCCTACGCCGGGATCGACCAAAGCACACCGGGGCAGCGCATTCCGATTCGCGTCGAAGGCGGCATCGTCGTCCAGGCCGAGGTGGTGCAACTGCCGTTCTTCGACCCCACTAACCAACGCCAGGAGGGTTAAGCCATGACCAGTCTGAAGGCCCACGAATTGTTCACGCCGCCCTGCCAACTGCAGGACCAGACCGACCTGCCCCGGGTCGGCTTTCGCGGCGCACAGAGCGCCGAGTACCTCACGGCGCGCGGCTTCACGTTGCCGGGCGGGCCCAACCAAGCCTGCGCGCAAGCGGACGGCAGTTGGGTGGCGCGCCTGTCGCAGAACGAATACCTGGTGCTGGGCAGCCCGCGGGATCAGGGGCAACGGATTGCCGATGAAGAAGCGCGTTGGGAACTGGACCACCGCGCCAACTACTTGCTGCCGCGCCAGGACAGCCATGCCTGTGTGCGGCTCAGCGGGGAGGTGATTGCGCAGGTGATGGCGAAGCTGTGCGGGGTGGATCTCAGTTTCCCGGCCTTCAAGCCGGGGATGGTGGCGCAGACCTCGGTGGCGCGGGTCAATGCGATTGTCATCCACACAGGCAGTGGGGAGCTGCCGGCGTTTCATATCCTCTGGGATCGCGCCTCGAAGGCATACTTCGAGGGCGCGTTGCGGGATGCGCTGGAGGAGTTCGGCGGGGTGGGTCAGTCGGTGTAGCCCAACCGCGCCGCCCTGACCTTTTGGGTGTGTTGACGTGTCGCCAGGCAGTAATACAACGGGCACGTCACCACCAACCCCACCAGCCACGACAAGTCCGCGCCTTCCACCAGGTTGGCCCACGGCCCCACATACAGCGACGTATTGGCAAACGGCAGTTGCACGATGATGCCGATGAAGTACGCCACGATCGCATGCAGGTTGAAACGCCCATACACCCCGCCATCGGCCTGGAAGATCGAGGCAATGTCATAGACCCCGCGCTTGATGATGTAGAAGTCGATCAGGTTGATTGACGCCCACGGCACCAACACCAGCAACAGCGTGAGGATCAGGCCGATAAATTGCGAGATGAAGTCCGCCGACGCGCCCAACGCCACCACGCAGCAACCGGCCAGGACCACGCCCGACAGCGCCACGCGCACCTTGATGCTCGGGGTCCAGTGGCTGGCGAAGGTCTGGACCGAGGTGATGATCGACAGCACCGCGCCGTACAGATTCAGGGCGTTGTGGCTGATGATATTGAGCAGGAACAGCACCATCAGGATCGGCCCCAGCCAGCCGGTGGCTTGCTTGACCGCGACCATGGCTTCGGTGCCCTCGGGCGTGGCCAGTGCAGCGACCAGGCCAAAGGCGAAGGACAGGATGGTGCCGAGGGTCGCGCCCAGGTAGGTGGCGAGGAACGGCCGGGTGATGCCAATGTCCGCCGGCAGGTAGCGCGAGTAGTCGCTGGTGTAGGGCGAAAAGCTGATCTGCCAGATCACCCCCAGCGACACGGTAGCCAACCAGCCAGCCGCGTTGAAGCCGCCACGGGTAAGGAAGTCTGCCGGCAGGTCATGGGCAAAAATGTAGATAAAACCGGCCAGCAAAGCGCTGCCCATCACCCAGGTGCCGATGCGGTTGAGGGTATGGATAAAGCGATAGCCGATTACGCCGATGGCGGTGGCGCTGAGGGCGCCGATCAGGATGCTCGCCGGCACCGGCACCGACGGCACGATGCCGACGATGGACTTGCCGGCCAGGACGATATTGGAGATGAAAAAACCGATGTAGATCAGCGCGGCGAAGAACACGATCAGCAGCGCGCCGTACCGGCCGAACTGGCCACGGCTCTGCACCATCTGCGGGATGCCCATGCGCGGGCCTTGAGCCGATGCGAGGGCAATCACGATGCCGCCGAGCAGGTGCCCGAGGGCAATCGCCAACAGCCCCCACGCCAGATTGAGATGGAACACCTGGGCCACCATGGCACCCGTGACGATCGGCAGCGGCGCGATGTTGGTGCTGAACCATAAGGTGAACAGGTCGCGGGCCTTTCCATGGCGCTCTGCGAGGGGGACGTAATCGACCGTGTGATGCTCGATCAGGGGGTCTTGCCGGGACATCTGGGGCATGGAAATGAACTCGCGTTTGTCTGATCTTATAGTTGTTTGACGCCAAACCGGGGGAGCTCTTTGGCCGCCCCTCAGATGAACACCATATTATGGTATTCCAACATTTTCACAAGACTGATCCGTAGTCTTAGCGCGCATCTGATCCGCAAGTGTGCCACAGCGCACCCTGTTATTTCCCGCCATAGCTCCCGTATTTATGGGCGATAGGCCCGAGGATTGACGTTCATCGGGCGATTGAAAAAGCGGTTGCATCGACTGTATTACGGTATACCATCAGACCTACAAACTCATAAAAACCGCTTTACCCGCAGAGGACCGTCCCATGATCGATGCCGCTATCTACAAACAAGTGATGGGTTCGTTTCCGTCCGGTGTCACCGTGATCACCACGCTCGATGACGAGGGGCAAATCGTCGGGTTGACCGCCAGTGCCTTCAGTTCACTGTCCATGGACCCGGCCCTGGTGCTGTTCTGCCCCAACTACAGCTCCGACTCGTACCCGGTGTTGATCAAGAACAAGCGCTTTGCCATTCATGTACTTTCCGGTGGGCAGCAAACCGAAGCCTATGCCTTTGCGCGCAAAGGCAAGGACAAGGCCCAGGGCATCGAATGGACGCTCAGTGAGTTGGGCAACCCGATCCTGGCCAATGCCACGGCGGTGATCGAGTGCGAGTTGTGGCGCGAATATGAAGGCGGCGACCACGCGATCATGGTCGGCGCGGTGAAGAACCTGATCGTGCCCCGGCAGAACGCCGGGCCACTTGTGTATTGCCACGGCAAGATGGGCGCCCTGCCACTGCCCGCCTGATCCCCGACACCGTTCTGAAAACACCGAAGATCAAATGTGGGGCTTGCCCTAATGTCAGTCAGTTAAGGCAAACACTGTACTTGTGGCGAGGGAGCTTGCTCCCGTTGGGCCGCGAAGCGGCCCCAGCTCTTTGTTTAAAACAACTGGGACTGCTACGCAGTCCAACGGGAGCAAGCTCCCTCGCCACAGGTTACTTTTCGCTCTTGCTGCTTCTTAACTGACTGGTAGTAGGGCTTGCCCGCTCCCTCATTCGAACGTCCCCCAAAGGGCTGCGGTGCCAGTTAAGTGCGGAAGCGGCTGACCAATTGATTCAACGTCTGCGACAACGCCGTCAATTGCTGCGCATCCTGGCGTGTAGAGTCGGCCAGGCTTGCCACTAATTGCGCATCCCCATGAATCTGGCTGATATGCCGATTGATGTCTTCGGCCACCTGGTGCTGCTCTTCGGCCGCGGTGGCGATTTGCGTGTTCATGTCGCGGATCACGTCGACCGACTCACGGATCAGGCCAAAGCTTTCACGCGCGTCGTTGATCGACACCACCGTTTCCTGGGACACCTCCAGGCTCGCATGCATCTGCTTGCCCATCTGGTGAGTGCGGCGCGCCAGGTTACCGAGCAGCCCGTCGATTTCACCGGTGGAGTCCGAGGTGCGCTTGGCCAGCGCGCGCACCTCGTCCGCCACCACCGCAAAACCACGGCCCTGCTCGCCGGCCCGTGCGGCTTCGATGGCGGCGTTCAGGGCCAGCAGGTTGGTCTGTTCGGCAATGGAGCGGATGGTGCCGAGGATTGACTGGATGTCATTGCTGTCTTTTTCCAATTGCTCCATGGCCTGGGCGGATTGGCCGATCTCTACACTCAAGCGCCCGACACTGCTCACCGCCGCGTCGATCTGTTGCTGCCCGGTGTGGGCCTGGCGCTGGCCGTTGTCGGCCGAGTCGGCCGCCTGGCTGCAGGAGCGCGCGACTTCGTTGGAGGTGGCAACCATTTCATGAAACGCCGTCGAAACCATATCCACCGCTTCGCGCTGTCGCTCGGCGACTTCGGCCATTTCTACCGAGACTTCGGTGGCACTCCCGGAGCTGCTGTGGATCTGCCCGGCCGCCTGCCCGATACGCTGGATCAGCGTGCGGATCGCTTCGAGGAACTGGTTGAACCAGCCGGCCAGTTGCGCCGTCTCGTCACGCCCCTTCACTTCCAGGCGCGCGGTCAAGTCACCTTCACCTTGGGCGATGCCTTCCAGGCCGCTGGCCACGCCGCGAATCGGCTTGACGATCAGCCCGGCAAACCAGGCCCCCGCCACCGCAAACAGCACACCACACACCAGCGCGATGGCTGCAATCAGCCAGGTCAGGCGCGCCGCGCCGGCCATCACTTCACTCTCGCGCACCAGCCCGACAAACCGCCAGCCCAAGGCCTTGGACGGCCACACCAGCGCCATATAGCGCTCACCCGCCAGCTCGACCTGCACCAGGCCCTGGTCGGCTTCGCTCAACTGACGATAGCCATCGCCCAGTTGGCCGAGAGGCTTGAAATTATGGGACGGGTCATTCGGGTCCACCAGCACCGTGTTGTTGGCTTCCATCAGCATCAGGTAGCCGCTTTCGCCCAGCTTGATCTGCTTGACCAGGTCGGTCAGTTGCTTGAGGGACACGTCGATGTTGACCACCCCGCTCGCGTTGCCCTGGCGGTCGTTGAAGCTTTGCACGGTGCTGACCAGCACCACATCGTCGGCGGCCCAGTAATAGGCCTCGGTGCGCAGAGTCTTGCCCGGCTGGGCCATGGCGGTCTTGTACCAGGGGCGTGTGCGCGGATCGTAGCTGGCCAGCTTGGGGTCGCCGGGCCAGAACACATAACCGCCGTCCTCGGTGCCCAAGGACAGGTAGGTGTAGGCCGAATGACTCTGGGCCAAGCCTTCGAACAGCTTGAACACCTGCTCGTCGCGCTCGCCGGGTGCGACTTGCGCGGCATCGCTGGCCAGGTAGCGTTTCACATCACCCTTGATACTCTGCAGTTGCGGGTGCGCGGCCAGGTAGCTGACGTTCTGGCTGATGCCTTCGAAAAACAACTGCATCGCGTTGTCGACCTGGCGGATCTCGCGCCCGCTGCTGTCGATAAAGCCATCCCGTGCCTCATGACGCACATTGAGGATGATCAGCACAGCCACCAGCAATACCGGCAGGCTGGCGATCACCGCAAAGGCCAGGATCAGTTTTTGTTTTATGTTCATCTAGCTCGCTTTCCTTGTGAGGTGACGGTGCGACCGTTGGAGAGAAAAGTTTTGCGGATATTCCGTATTATGGTATACCAACAATCAACCCGCCGAACAGCTGTCATCACTGGCACGCTTCAAACTGGCGAGAGTACTTAAGGGCCCGCAGCCGACAGGCCGATCACAATAGATCCGAGGTAAGCGTCATGAAGTTTTCCCTGTTCGTACACATGGAACGTTGGGACGAAAGTGTCAGCCACCGGCAGTTGTTCGAAGACTTGACCGAACTGACCCTGATGGCCGAGGCCGGCGGTTTCAGTACCGTATGGATTGGCGAACACCACGCCATGGAATACACCATCTCGCCGAGCCCGATGCCGCTGCTGGCTTACCTCGCGGCCAAGACCACCACCATTCACCTGGGCGCCGGCACCATCATCGCGCCGTTCTGGCACCCGTTGCGGGTGGCGGGTGAATGCGCCTTGCTCGACGTGATCAGCAACGGGCGCATGGAAGTCGGCCTGGCCCGTGGTGCTTACCAAGTCGAATTCGACCGCATGGCCGGCGGCATGCCCGCCTCCAGCGGCGGCCAGGCGCTGCGCGAGATGGTGCCGGTGGTGCGTGCGTTGTGGAAAGGCGACTACGCCCACGACGGCGACATCTGGAAATTCCCCACTTCCACCAGCGTGCCCAAGCCGATCCAGCAGCCCAACCCGCCGATGTGGATCGCCGCCCGCGACCCGGACTCGCATAACTTCGCGGTGGCCAACGGCTGCAACGTGATGGTCACGCCGCTGATGAAGGGTGACGAAGAAGTCCTCGACCTGAAAAACAAATTCCAGGCCGCCCTCGACAACAACCCCGGCGTACCACGCCCGCAACTGATGGTGCTGCGCCACACCCACGTGCATGCCGCCGATGATCCGGACGGCTGGAAAGTCGGGGCCAAGGCGATCTCGAAGTTCTATCGCACCTTCGATGCCTGGTTCGGCAATAAAGAGGTGCCGGTGAATGGCTTCCTGGCGCCGAGCCCGGAAGAAAAATTCGCCGCCCGCCCGGAGTTCGAACTGGACAGCCTGCACAAGACCGCGATGATCGGCACCGCCGAAGAAATCATCCCGCGCATCCGCTACTACCAGGAACTGGGGGTGGATGAGTTCAGCTTCTGGTGCGACAACAGCCTGCCCCATGCCGAGAAGAAGAAGTCGCTGGCGCTGTTTATCGAGCAGGTGGTGCCGGCGTTTCGTTGATCGCTGCATAACCCAGCCGCTTGCCTCTTCACGGAGCAAGCGGCTTTTTGTTGTCAGCTATCATCACCCTATCGGTAAAAGTCTATTGCGCCGCACAATGTACTAACTGGTTACTTATCTTGCTAAAATCGCGTCTTTGCCCTCTCACCTTCGAGTCCTGTCGATATGAAACGAGCATCGAGCGCCCTAGGCGCCTCTAGATTCCTCCTGCTGGGCCTAGGCGTGATCATCGCCCTGCTCGGCCTCGCGCTTGCCGTCGGCGGCGTTAAACTGGTCAGCCTGGGAGGTTCTTGGTACTTCTTGGTCGGCGGTGCGGTGATGGCCGTTTCCGGCCTGTTGATTGCCCTGCGCAAACCGGCCGGCGCGTGGTTATTCGCGGCGTTCCTGCTGGGCACCGCGATCTGGGCCGTGGCCGACGTGGGCCTGGTGTTCTGGCCGCTGTTCTCGCGGGTGTTCATGTTTGCGGCCATCGGTATGGTGGTGGCGCTGGTTTATCCGCTGCTCGTCAACAAGCCTGCCCGGGGCGCCTATGGCGTTGCCGCCGTGCTGGCAGTGGGCGTGGCGGTGGCAGCAGGCAATATGTTCGTTGCCCACCCAAGTGTCGCCCCGACCGGTGCCGGCCCTGGCATCACCCCCGTAGCCCCGGCCGATGCCCAGAAAGACTGGGCCCACTACGGCAACACCGAAGGCGGCAGCCGCTTCGCCGCGCTGGACCAGATCAACCGTGACACGGTCAATAAGCTCAAAGTGGCCTGGACCTACCACACCGGTGACGTGGCGATCAGCGACGGCAACGGTGCCGAAGACCAACTCACGCCCCTGCAGATCGGCAACAAGGTGTTTATCTGCACACCGCACAACAACCTGATCGCCCTCGACGCCGACACCGGCAAAGAGCTGTGGAAGAACGAGGTCAACGCCAAATCGGCGGTGTGGCAGCGTTGCCGGGGCATGGCTTACTTCGACGCCAGCGCGCCGATCGCCCAGCCGACCCAGCCCAACAGCTCGCCGATCATTGCCGCCAGCGTGCCTGCCGGTGCGCAGTGCCAGCGTCGCTTGCTGACCAACACCATCGATGCACGCCTGATCGCCGTGGATGCTGACACCGGCAAGTTCTGCGAAGACTTCGGCACCCACGGTCAAGTGGATTTGAAGGCCGGCCTGGGTAACGTGCCGGACAGCTACTACCAACTGTCCTCGGCGCCGCTGATGGCCGGCACCACCGTGGTGGTGGGTGGCCGCGTGGCCGACAACGTCCAGACCGATATGCCCGGTGGCGTGATCCGTGGCTTCGACGTGATCACCGGCCAGATGCGCTGGGCCTTCGACCCGGGCAACCCGGAAGACAAAAAAGCCCCGGCCGACGGCAGCACTTATGTGCGCAGCACGCCGAACAGCTGGGCGCCAATGTCCTATGACCCGCTGATGAACACCGTGTTCTTGCCGATGGGCAGCTCGTCCACCGACATCTACGGCGTGGAACGCACCCAGCTCAACCACAAATACGGCGCCTCGGTACTGGCGCTGGACGCCTCCACCGGCACGGAAAAGTGGGTGTACCAGACCGTCCACAATGACCTGTGGGACTTCGACCTGCCGATGCAGCCAAGCCTGATCGATTTCACGCCGCCAGGCAGCGACAAAGCCGTGCCGGCAGTGGTGATCGGTACCAAGGCCGGGCAGATCTACGTGCTCGACCGCGCGACCGGCAAGCCGCTGACCGACGTACAGGAAGTCCCGGTCAAGGCCGCCAATATCCCTAACGAGCCCTACTCGCCCACCCAGCCAAAGTCGGTCGGCATGCCACAGATCGGCGCGCAGACCCTCACCGAGTCGGACATGTGGGGCGCCACGCCGTTTGACCAGTTGCTGTGTCGCATCGACTTCAAGGGCATGCGCTACGACGGCCTGTACACCGCGCCCGGCACCGATAAATCCCTGAGCTTCCCGGGCTCGCTGGGCGGCATGAACTGGGGCAGCATCTCCACCGACCCGGTGCACGGCTTCATTTTTGTCAACGACATGCGCCTGGGTCTGTGGATCCAGATGATACCGTCGCAAAACAAGGCCCAGGCCTCGTCCGGTGGCGAAGCACTGAACACCGGCATGGGCGCCGTACCGCTCAAGGGCACGCCGTATGCGGTGAACAAAAACCGCTTCCTGTCGGTGGCCGGCATCCCGTGCCAGGCGCCGCCGTTCGGCACCCTCACCGCGATCGACATGAAGACGCAAAAGGTCGCCTGGCAAGTGCCGGTCGGCACCGTTGAAGACACCGGCCCGCTGGGGATCCGCATGCACCTGCCGATCAAGATCGGCCTGCCGACCCTCGGCGGTACCCTCTCCACCCAGGGCGGCCTGATCTTCATCGCCGGCACCCAGGACTTCTACCTGCGCGCCTTCAACAGCGGCAACGGCGATGAAATCTGGAAAGCCCGCCTGCCGGTCGGCAGCCAAGGCGGTCCGATGACCTACGTGTCGCCGAAAACCGGCAAGCAGTACATCGTGGTCACCGCCGGTGGCGCACGCCAGTCCACCGACCGTGGCGACTACGTGATCGCCTACGCCCTGCCATAACCCTCTCCAGGCGCGGTGCCCCCAGCACCGCGCCTTCTGCTTCGGAAGAACCCGCATGACCCCCTTTTCTCATCTTTCCCTTGGGCGCCTGTTGCTCGGCCTGGCCCTGGGTGCCGCCCTGCCTGTGCAAGCGGATGACACCACCCTGACCGGCGACTGGGGAGGCCTGCGCCGTGAGCTCGACGAGCAAGGCGTGCGCTTCACCGGTGACTACAGCGGCGAAACCGCCTACAACGCCCACGGCGGCCAGCATCGTTCGGCGCGCTACTCGCAGAACGTCAAGCTCGGCGTGCAGTTCGACCTGGGCAAGCTCTATGGCTTCAACAATGATGACCGCATCCAGCTCACCCTCAACGACCGTCGCGGCAACAGCGCCTCCGAAGACCTGGTGGGCAACCGCCTGCCGATCCAGGAAAACTATGGCGGCCTCTACACGCGCCTCACCGAGCTGAGCTACGAGCGCACGCTGTTCACCCCGGCGCTGAACCTCAAGGTCGGCTACATGGCCATGGGCAACGACCTCGGCGGCCTGGACAGCGGCATCCTGTGCAACTTCATGAATGCCGGCTTCTGCGGCCACCCGCTGAACATGTCCGGCGGGAGCGGCTGGACCAACTACCCCAACGCACGCCTGGGCGCACGGGTGAAATACGACTTCTCGCCTGCCTGGCAACTGCGCGTCGCCGCGTTCAATGTCGACCCGGACAGTAACGGCGACTCCAGCCGCGCCTGGCACCTGAGCCCCAAGCACACGACTGGCACCGTAGTGCCCATCGAGCTGGTGTACAAACACGCGGGCAGCCTGCCGGGTGAATACAAACTGGGCTATTACTACGACAGCTCCGACGTGAAACGCATTGGCAGCAACAAGGCCGTCAGCGGTCGCGGTGGTCACTACCTGCTGGTCGACCAGGCGGTATGGGCGTCCGACTCATCTGCCGGCCGCGTGCTGCATGCCTTCGGCCAATACTCGGCAGCCAGCGAAGCGGCCTCGCCGTTCAGCAAGTGGTACGGCGCCGGCGTGGTGCTTTACAAGCCGTTTGAGGGACGGCCACGCGATACCCTGGCCTTGGGGTATGGGCGTGCCGTACCCAACCCCCGCAGTCGCGACGTGCAGGAACTGGCCGCCTTCAACGCCGGGAACGATTACCCCAACCTGAACAATGCCGAACAATTGATCGAACTCAGCTATGGCTACCAGGCCACGCCGTGGCTGAACCTGCGCCCGGATGTGCAATACATCATCGAGCCAGGAGCGTTCTCCGGTGCGGATATCGACAACGCGCTGGTGGTGGGCCTGCAGGTCAAGGCAGTGTTCTAAGCGCCCAGCGCGGTTAAACCCTGTGGGAGCGGGCTTGCCCGCGATTGCGGTGTTTCAGTACATGATGTTCTGACTGACACGCCTTGATCGCGGGCAAGCCCACATTTTGTCTCTCGCATTCAGTCTGAATACGCGGCCCTAGGCCGCACCCTGCTGGTACTCCCGTGGCGTACAACCGAACTCACGGCGAAACACCGTATGCAAGTACTGCGCGGAGGTGAAGCCGCAGCTCGACGCAATGTCGGCGATGGCCAGGTCGGGGTCGGCCAGGCCCTTGGCGGCGGCGGCGAGTTTGAAGCGCAGGATCTCGTCATGCACGCTGCAGCCGCGCACCTTGCGAAAGTGCGCTTCCAGGGAGGAACGCGACACCCCCACATACGCCGCCACCTGCGCGGTCTTGATGCCCTGGCAGGCGTACTGCCGGATAAACAGCAACGCTTGCATCACATAGGGATTGCCCAAGGGTTGATGCAAGCTGGAGGCCTGCACATTGATCGCATCCGGCGGCACCAGGATCTGCGTCCCGGCGCAGGGTTTTCCGTGCAGCATCTGGTGCAGCAACGCCGCGGCGGTGCGGCCCATGGTTTCCGTGCCCTGGATCACCGAACTCAGCGGCACCCGCGTAAGGGTGCGGGTCAGCGGGTCGTTGTCGATGCCGATCAACGCCACCTCCTCCGGCACGGCGATGCCGGCGGTGAGGCAGGCTTGCAGCAACTGCCGGGCGCGGGCGTCGGTGACGGCGATGATACCGATGGGCTTGGGCAGGCTGTGCAGCCAGGCGATCTGTTGTTCCACCGCGCTGTCCCACAACGGCGCGCTGGTGCCCAGGCCGCGATACACCTCGACGTGCAGGCCATCGCGTTGCAGCAGACGGCGAAAGGCTTTTTCGCGCTCCTGGGCCCAGCGATTGGCCTGGGCCTCGGGCAGGCTGAAACAGGCAAACCGCGTCAGGCCCGCTTCGATCAAATGTTCGTAGGCCAACTTCATCAAGGCGTGGTTATCGGTGGCCACATAAGGAATGCCCTTGGGGTAGGCGCGCGCATCCTCATAAGAGCCCCCCACCGCCACCACCGGCAGCGTGCTCCCGGACAATGCCTCGCCGATCAGCGGGTCGTCGAAGTCGGCGATGATGCCGTCGCCCTGCCAGCGCTCGATGCCTTTGAGGCGACAGAGAAAGTCCTCTTCCAAGAACAAGTCCCAGGACGCGCGGGTGCTGCTCAGGTAGTTGCCGATGCCGGCGATGATGCCGCGGTCGTAGATTTTGCTGCCGTTGAAGAGCAAGGCTATGCGGTGCACGGGCGGTAGGGTTTTCATTGTTGTTGTCCTGGGGCCAGTCGCCACAGACTAGACCCTGCCACTCAAAATCGCACTGTCCTTTGGTGATTTTCATAATCGGCAAGGCCGATGCCGTTGCTAGTATCGAGACACCGCCAAGAACAATAAGGAAAACGCCATGCCGTACTTCCCCGGTGTCGAGAAGGTTCGCTTCGAAGGCCCCAGCAGCGACGCCCCCCTCGCCTTTCGCCATTACGACGCCAACAAGATCATCCTCGGCAAACCCATGCGCGAACACCTGCGCATGGCGGCCTGCTATTGGCACACCTTCGTATGGCCGGGGGCGGATATGTTCGGTGTAGGCACCTTCAAGCGGCCCTGGCAGCGCAGCGGCGACCCGATGGAACTGGCCATCGGCAAGGCCGACGCGGCGTTCGAATTTTTCTCCAAACTGGGCATCGACTACTACAGCTTTCACGACACAGACGTCGCCCCTGAAGGCAGCTCGCTCAAGGAGTACCGCCACCACTTCGCGCAGATGGTCGATCACCTCGAGCGCCATCAGGAACAGACCGGGATCAAGCTGCTCTGGGGCACCGCCAACTGCTTCAGCAACCCGCGCTTTGCCGCCGGCGCCGCGAGTAACCCGGACCCGGAGGTGTTCGCCTACGCCGCCGCCCAGGTGTTCAGCGCCATGAATGCCACCCTGCGGCTCAAGGGCGCCAACTATGTGCTGTGGGGTGGCCGCGAAGGCTATGAAACCCTGCTCAATACCGACCTCAAGCGCGAACGCGAGCAACTCGGGCGCTTCATGCGCATGGTGGTGGAGCACAAGCATAAGATCGGCTTCAAGGGCGACCTGCTGATCGAGCCCAAGCCACAGGAACCGACCAAGCACCAATACGATTACGACAGCGCCACGGTGTTCGGCTTCCTGCATGAGTACGGGCTGGAGCATGAGATCAAGGTGAACATCGAGGCCAACCACGCCACCCTGGCCGGGCACAGTTTCCATCACGAGATCGCCACGGCCGTGTCCCTGGGCATCTTTGGCAGCATCGACGCCAACCGCGGCGACCCGCAGAACGGCTGGGACACCGACCAGTTCCCCAACAGCGTCGAGGAAATGACCCTGGCCACCTATGAAATCCTCAAGGCCGGCGGGTTCAAGAACGGTGGCTACAATTTCGACTCCAAGGTACGCCGCCAGAGCCTGGACGATGTGGACCTGTTCCACGGGCATGTCGCGGCCATGGATGTGCTGGCCCTGGCGCTGGAACGTGCTGCGGCGATGGTGCAGAACGACCGCTTGCAGCAGTTCAAGGACCAGCGTTATGCCGGGTGGCAGCAACCGTTGGGCCAGGCAGTGCTGGCCGGAGAGTTCAGCCTGGCATCGCTGGCCGAGCATGCGTTTGCCCATGAACTGAACCCGCAGGCGGTGAGTGGTCGTCAGGAGATGCTTGAAGGCGTCGTGAATCGCTTTATCTACACCTGATAGGGGTGAACACTGGCACGTGTGGTGAGCGGGCTTGCCCCGCGCTGGGGCGCTTAGCGCCCCCACTACAGGCGAGGTGTTTTTACCTGACACGCTGAGGTGCCTGGTTTTGGGGCTGCTTCGCAGCCCAGCGCGGGGCAAGCCCGCTCACCACAGTAAGCCTACTCACCATAGGTACAGTGTTCGTCTAGAGTCTTCCAACAACAATAAAAGGACGCACCACCATGAAGTCATTCAAACGTACCCTGCTCGCCACTGCCCTGGCCTTGCTCGCCCTGCCGGTCATGGCTGACCCCGCCCACCCGAAGATCGGTTTCTCCATCGACGACCTGCGCCTGGAGCGTTGGTCCCGTGACCGCGATTACTTCGTCGCCGCAGCGGAAAAACTCGACGCCAAGGTCTTCGTCCAATCCGCCGATGCCAACGAGCAAAAGCAGATTTCCCAGATCGAAAACCTGATTTCCCGTGGGGTCGACGTCATTGTGATCGTGCCGTTCAACGCCACCGTGCTCACCAATGCCGTCGCCGAAGCCAAAAAGGCCGGGATCAAGGTGGTGTCCTATGACCGCCTGATCCTCAACGCCGATATTGACGCCTACATCTCCTTCGATAACGAAAAAGTCGGCGAGATGCAGGCCAACGGCGTGCTGCAAGCGGCGCCCAAGGGCAACTACTTCCTGCTCGGCGGCGCGCCCACCGATAACAACGCCAAGGTGTTGCGCGAAGGCCAGATGAAGGTGCTGCAACCGGCCATCGACAAGGGTGATATCAAGATTGTCGGCCAGCAGTGGGTCAAGGAGTGGAACGCCACCGAAGCCTTGAGCATCGTCGAAAACGCCCTGACCCGGAACAACAACAAGATCGACGCCATCGTCGCCTCCAATGACGCCACCGCCGGCGGCGCGATCCAGGCCCTGGCCGCACAGAAGCTGGCGGGCAAGGTGCCGATCTCCGGCCAGGACGCCGACCTCGCCGCGATCAAACGCGTGATCGATGGCACCCAGACCATGACCGTGTACAAGCCGCTCAAGCTGATCGCCTCGGAGGCGGCCAAGCTCTCGGTGCAACTGGCGCGTAACGAGAAGCCGACATACAGCTCGCAATACGACAACGGCAGCAAGAAGGTCGATACCATCCTGCTCACGCCGACGCCGTTGACCAAGGCCAATATCGACCTGTTGGAGAAGGACGGGTTCTACACCAAAGAGCAGCTTGCCGGGCAATGACCGCCATGGCCGACTACTTGCTGCAAATGAACGGCATCGTCAAAAGCTTTGGCGGTGTCAACGCGCTCAACGGCATCGACATCAAGGTACGACCGGGCGAATGCGTCGGCCTGTGCGGCGAGAACGGTGCCGGCAAATCCACCTTGATGAAGGTGCTGTCGGCGGTCTACCCGTATGGCACCTGGGAGGGCGAAATCCTTTGGGACGGCCAACCGCTGAAGGCCCAGTCCATCAGCGAAACCGAGGCGGCCGGCATCGTCATCATCCACCAGGAACTGACCCTGGTGCCGGACCTGTCGGTGGCCGAAAACATCTTCATGGGCCACGAACTGACCTTGCCGGGGGGGCGCATGAACTACCCGGCGATGCTCCACCGCGCCGAAGCCTTGATGCGCGAGCTCAAGGTGCCGGACATGAACGTGGCGTTGCCGGTGTCGCAGTACGGCGGCGGTTACCAGCAATTGGTAGAAATCGCCAAGGCCCTGAATAAACAGGCGCGCCTGTTGATCCTCGACGAGCCCTCCTCGGCGCTGACCCGCTCGGAAATCGACGTGCTGCTGGACATCATCCGCGGCCTCAAGGCCAAGGGCGTGGCCTGCGTGTACATCTCCCACAAGCTCGATGAAGTGGCGGCCGTGTGCGACACCATTGCGGTAATCCGCGACGGCAAGCACATTGCGACCACGGCCATGGCCGACATGGACATTGCGCAGATCATCACCCAAATGGTCGGCCGCGAAATGAGCAACCTCTACCCCACCACGCCCCATGCGGTGGGCGAGGTGATTTTCGAGGCGCGCCACGTCACCTGCTATGACGTCGACAACCCCAAGCGCAAACGCGTGGACGATGTGTCCTTTGTGCTCAAGCGCGGGGAAATCCTCGGCATCGCCGGGCTGGTGGGCGCCGGGCGTACGGAGCTGGTGTCGGCGCTGTTCGGCGCCTACCCCGGCCGCTACAGCGCCGAAGTCTGGCTGGACGGCCAGGTGATCGACACCCGCACACCGCTCAAATCGATCCGCGCCGGGCTGTGCATGGTGCCCGAAGACCGCAAGCGCCAGGGCATCATTCCCGACTTGGGCGTGGGCCAGAACATCACCCTGGCGGTGCTCGACACTTACGCACATATGACCCGCATCGACGCCGAAGCCGAACTGGGCAGCATCGACCAGCAGATCACGCGCATGCACCTCAAGACCGCCAGTCCATTCCTGCCGATCACCAGCCTGTCCGGCGGCAACCAGCAAAAGGCCGTGCTGGCGAAAATGCTGATGGCCAAGCCCAAGGTGCTGATCCTCGATGAACCCACGCGTGGGGTGGACGTGGGTGCCAAGTATGAGATCTACAAACTGATGGGCGCCCTGGCGGCCGAAGGCGTGTCGATCATCATGGTCTCCTCGGAGCTGGCCGAAGTGCTCGGCGTTTCCAACCGCGTGCTGGTGATCGGCGAAGGCCAGCTGCGTGGCGACTTCATCAACGAAGGGCTCACCCAGGAACAGGTACTCGCCGCGGCGCTCAGCCAACACAATAATAATGACCGGAAGACCGCGTAGATGAATCAGCTCAAACAGCTGTTTACCCGCTACAAAATGCTCGCCCTGGTGATCGCCGTGGCGGTGATCTGGCTGTTTTTCAGTTGGCAGACCGAGGGCGGATTTCTCACGCCGCGCAACCTGTCCAACCTGCTACGGCAGATGTCGATCACCGGCATCCTGGCGTGCGGCATGGTGCTGGTGATCATCAGCGGCGAAATCGATTTGTCGGTGGGGTCATTGCTCGGATTATTGGGCGGCCTGGCGGCGATCCTGGATGTGGTGTATCACATCCCGCTGCTGGCCAACCTGAGCCTGGTGGCGCTGTGCGGCTTGATGATCGGCCTGGCGAACGGCTACATGACCGCTTACCTGCGGATCCCGTCGTTTATTGTCGGCCTGGGCGGCATGTTGGCGTTTCGCGGGATTCTGCTGGGGATTACCGGCGGCACCACCATCGCGCCGGTGTCGCCGTCACTGGTGTATGTGGGCCAGGGTTATCTGCCGTATTCGGTCGGTATCGGCCTCGGGGTCTTGCTGTTTGCCCTGACCCTGTTCCTGACCTGGAAACAACGGCGCAACCGCGCACTGCATGGCTTGGCCGCTCACTCGCGGGTGCGCGATGGCGTGCGTGTGGCAGTGATCGGCGCGGTGCTGGCCGGGTTCGTCACCACCCTCAACAGCTATGACGGCATCCCGGTACCGGTGCTGCTGTTGCTGGTGCTGCTCGGCGTGTTCAGCTACGTCACCAGCCAGACCGTGTTCGGCCGCCGCGTGTACGCGGTGGGCAGCAACATGGAAGCCACACGCCTGTCGGGCATCAACGTGCAGGCGGTGAAACTGTGGATCTTCGGCATCATGGGCGTGATGTGCGCCCTCGCCGGCTTGGTCAACACCGCGCGGCTGGCGGCTGGATCACCGTCGGCGGGGAACATGGGCGAGCTGGATGCCATTGCGGCGTGCTTTATCGGTGGCACCTCGATGCGCGGCGGCTCGGGCACAGTGTATGGCGCGTTGCTCGGGGCGTTGGTGATCACCAGCCTGGATAACGGCATGTCGATGCTGGATGTGGACAGTTACTGGCAGATGATCGTGAAGGGCAGCATCCTGGTGCTGGCGGTGTGGGTGGATGTGAGTACGCGCACGGGCCGGCGCTGAACCCACCCCCACAAACACCACAAATCCCCTGTGGGAGGGGGCTTGCCCCCGATAGCGGCAGATCAGTCAATATCCATTTACCTGACCCCCCGCTATCGGGGAGCAAGTCGAATCGCCCCCCCTTCCACAGTTGACTGCATTCCAACGTTGGATCGAGGGGGTCAGTCCTATTCAAACGCCTGTCGATTCTCAGGCGTGATCAACTTGAACGGCACCCAGACCACGGTCGACTCCAGCACCTCGCCGCGTACCAAGCGTAGCGCGGTGTCCACTGCGCCACCGGCCTGGCCGGCGGCATCCTGAAACACGCTGACCGCCATCTTGCCCTCAGCCATCAATTTCAAACCGTCCGGGGTGCCGTCGATGCCGCCGACCCAATAGTCCTTGGCCTGCTTGCCGGCCTTTTCCAGCCCCATGATCGCGCCGATCGCCATTTCATCGTTATTGGCCGCAATGATCGAAAAATCGACGCCCTGCTTGACCCAGTCAATGACAATCGTGGCAGCCTGGCTACGTTCCCAGTTGCCGACTTTTTTCTGTACGACTTTCATATCGGGGTATTTGGCGACGACTTTCTCCACGTCCTCGGTGCGCATCAAGGAGGATGCGTTGGCCGGGTCGCCTACCAGGATCACCACGTTGCCCTTGTAACCGGCACGGCGCGCCAGCTCTTCCATCTGCAACGTCCCCGACTCCAGCTCGTTGGAGCCGACAAACGCGGTCTGCGCCGGCCACTTTTCCGGGTTCGGATTGCGGTTGACGAATACCAGCGGGATCTTGGCGTCCGAGGCCAACTGCATCATCTGCGCCGCACTTTTGCCGTCAACCATCGCGACGATGATCGCATCCACCTTGGCATTGACCAGGTTGCGGAACTGGCGCATCTGCAAATCGACGCTGTCCTGCCCGTTTTCCATAAAGATGTCGACGTTCATGACGCCGGCCTGCTGCTGCACCCCGTTGCGCAGCAGGGTCTGGAAGTTATCGTCGTACTTTGCCATGCCCACACCCAGCAAGGGCGTGGCGGCCTGGGCGGGGCCCGGAATGAGCAGCGTCGCCCCCAAGGCGAGCATTAACCATGTTTTCATGTTCTGACTCCCGCGGCTCAAACGCTGAAATGATGGAGCAGCTCGCGCTGCACTTTGGCCATGTCCGACAGCTCGTGGCTGCTGATGGCCGACTGCTCGGCGCCCTGTGCCGTCTGCTGGGCCGAATCGTTGATCTGGATGACCATCCGACTGGTTTCCTGCACCGTGGCGCTCTGCTCCTCGGTGGCGGCGGCGATCTGAATATTCATGTCGCGGATACTGTCGACCGAGTCGCTCATCGACAGCAGCAAGTCACCAGCGCCCGAGGCCAGGGACACGCATTGGGTGGACTGCGCCTGGCTCTCGTTCATCACGTGCACCACCGAGTGAATCTTTTCCTGCATGAGCCCGATCATGTCCTGGATTTCGCTGGTCGAGGTCTGGGTACGGCTGGCCAGGGAGCGCACTTCATCGGCCACGACCGCAAAACCGCGTCCCTGCTCGCCGGCACGGGCCGCTTCGATCGCCGCATTCAGGGCGAGCAAGTTGGTCTGTTCGGCAATGGTGCGAATGGCAACAACAATGCCCTCGATATTCTGCCCGTACTTCTGCAACTCATCGGTCACCTGCGTGGCCTTGTTCACCTGGTCGGCCTGCTGGCGGATATTGACGATGGTCTCGGCCACGCGCGCCTGTACCTTGTGCGTCAGCTCACTGGTGTCGTCCACGGCCTGGCGGGTGTCCTGCGCGCGCCGGGCCACCTCTTCCACCGTGCTTTCCATCTGCGTCATGGCCGAGGCGGCCGATTGCAAGCGGTCCTTCTGCTCATCCACCACACGGGTGGTCTGCTCGCTGTTCAAGGCGTTGCTCCCGGCGGTCACGGCCAGTGCATCGGCAGAGCCGATCAATTCACGGAAGGTTTTGCGCAGGGCTGCGGTCAGTTCGTTCAGGTAACCGCCCAACTCACCGAACTCGTCTTTACGGCTGACATCGAAACTGACCCGCATGTCACCCGCTGTGAGCGTCTTGAGCACTTCGCGAAACGCCGCCAGCGGACGCCGCAAGCTGAAGGCGACCCACGTGCCAATCAACACCGCCGCCAGCACCGCCAGCACACACGCGATCAATAGCAAGCTGCGGCTGGTGCCGATGGTGGCATTGGCCGACTGACTGGCCTGGTTAGCGACCTCCAGGGACTGGCTGCCAAACTCGCCAATCCGGTCCAGGGTGGCTTTCAGCGCTGCCTCAACCGCATTGCGTTGCTGCTGCACCTGCGCGGCCAGATTGGCCTCCACCTGATAAGCCTGGAACAGGCCGTCAGCGGCGGTCAGGTCAGTCAGCAGGCGATTGACCATGACGCCGGCAATACGCCCTACCCTGGGGTCAATCGCCGTCAGGGCCTGCGCGCGGGTGCTGATCACTTCGTCTTGCAGGTTGAGCACACGCTGTAATTTATCAATGGCGGGCGTCACGGTGTGGGCCGCGAAGCCATCGTAGGATTTGTTGACTTCCAACAGTAGTTTTTCAGCTGCGGCCACTTGTTGCGGTTCGCCGACACTGCGCGCATGCGCGATGTAATCCCGCAGGTAGCTGGTCAGCTGCATCGCCTGCGCACTGCTGTAGCCTTGCAGTTTGCGCGTCAGCGCCAACTGCTGCACATGTTGCATGTGGGACGTCATCAACGCCTGCGCCTGTTCGGCGTAGGCCGCTACCTGTTGGCGCTGCTGCGCCAGGTTCGCCCGCAGTGCCTCATGCTCGCCGGTGTAGGCAACGGTGCTGTCGAGCAACTGATTGAACTGGGCGATGCTCTCGGTAAACGGTCGCTTACCGTCCTCGATCTGCTTGGGGTCGGTGCTGATCTGAATGACCAGCAAGGCCTGGTTGGCGCGCAGGATATGCACGTAGAGTTCACTGGCGGCCCGGCTCAGAGGTGCCGACTGGCCGGTGATAATGGTCAAGCGACTGCTGATGGACTGCGTGTTCTGATAGCTGATCCCCGCCATGATCAGCAATAACAGCACCAACACCGCAAATCCGCCGATCACACGCTGCAATATGGTCATGGCCACCCCTTTTGATTTTTATTCGTTGACCTGAGCGACGACCAGGCGTGCACCTACGAGTTCGGGATCACTCATGATGCTAGTGCCTGTATCGGCTTGTGGGGCTGGGACTTGAGCATCGAACACAGGCTGCTGGTCAAAAAAAAGTGGGAGGGGGCAAGCCCCCTCCCACCTACCTGATGAAATCAGGCTGGGTTTTGCACTGCGATTACTGGCTCAACACCACATCGCGCATCGCCGGGATGTAGCCGTAGTCATAAGCCTCCTGCACAAACGAACGATCGCCCTTCAACACAATCCTGACCGTCGGCGCTTCGGTGCCGCCGATACGGTAGTCATCGCCGGTGGTGGGCACGCTGTCGATAAACGACGTCACCAGGCCATTGGGCATCACGCAGTGGGAGTACGTCTGGAAGGGCTGTGACGGCGGATTGCCGAGCACCAGACCGGAGGCATTCATCAGTGTGTAAGGGCCGAACAGCTGATCACTGACGAACCCATAAACGCCATCCGGGCCCGTCACGCCATCCGCATAGGTGAACTTGTGACTGATGGTGAACAGGTAGTACTTGTTGTCCTGGAACACATAGTGCGGCCGTTCGGTCTGGTCGTTCACGCCAACGGCCGTCACCAGCGGCGGCAAAATCTCCCACTCGTCACCATTGAGGTCTTTGGCCACCGCGATGCCGATACAGCCGACCTGATAACGCGCACCGCCGACATCTTCATGCCCAGGCGGCACCAGGCCAATTTCATTCGGGCCCACTTCGTGCGTCCCGCGCTCGCCGGCAACGTTGCCTTCGAACACCATGTACAACTTGCCATCTTTTGGATCGATAAAGGGGCTGGGATCGCGAAAGTTCCAGGTCGAATTTTGCGCTTCGGTTTGGTAATAGACGCCGTCGGCATCAAACAGCGATTTGACCTGATCAAAGCCCTGCAGGGTAACGCCGGTATCCGACGTAACCACTTGGCCCCTGACTTTGGCAATGGTGGCGCCCGGTGTGACACAGGTGTAGTACAGGTCGATATCACCGTTGTTATTCAGCAGGATCGGTGTGCCTGCCCATTCACGCGTAGTCGGCGATACGCCTTCGGCCATGACACGGCCGCCGAAGATCCAGTCCTTGCCGGTGCGCGAGTACCAGTAGCAGATACGCGCATGGCCATGGCGGTCTTCCCAATCGCGCTTGATGTCGTAACGGCCATCGGCGTTGATGAATTGTGGATCATGGGGACGACGGTCGGCAGTCAGGGTGAAGATCACTGACCAGCCATTGACCGATACCACCGTGCCATCCAGTTCACGCAAGGGCATGGTGTCCCAGATAAAGACCGTGTCACTCATGACAGGAAAGTCAGGACTCACTAACGGCTGTGTCGTCGTCGGGTCATTCTCATTAACTTTCAGCGCATCGGCCCGTGTCCAGCGAGTGGGTGTGTGATTCGCGTGTTTCATGATGATGTCCTTTTGCTAACGCTTAAGTGACAAGCGAAGATTAAATAGCACATGACAGCCAACAACTTAAGAGTGGCTGAAAGAGCAAGAGATAGTTGGCTCTGCAAGTGCGAAACAAGGTTTAACATGGAAGCCTGCCTGTCGCAACATGAAGAATTATTTAGATTACAAAGGCCATCACTGTATTTATATCCTTGATATAAATACAGTGGCACCCGTATTAAATGATCGTTAAGTAGACAGCTAGCTAATCAACTACCAAAGATCAGGGCTACCGACTGGGCGCCGGCATTCTTCTGGGTAAAGTCCTTGGCTTGTGCGGCGGTCTTCAAGGTATAGCCATAGTTGGAAAGGGCCGTCCATTGCGCTTTAGGCGACTTCTGGTTGGTGATCGGCGGGACACTGTTGGTATCGGTGAACGTGCCAGTGCCTTTGTCGTCCAACATGCCTTTATTTTGGCTGCCTTCGCCAAAGTAGTTACTTTCAGAAAGGATATTGGCGTTTTGTGCCAGGGTAAAACCGAGGTGGAAGTTATTGATGTAGTTGTTGTACACATGAAAATAACCGTAACGCATCAAGCCAGGCGCACGCACTTCCATGTTGTCGAAGCGGTTATGGCACAGCGTCAGGCGCGGGTAACCATTGAACTCTGCTTTATTGTCATCCGCCGGGTGGCCGAAGATCAGGCCATACTTGTGACTGCCAAAGAAGCAGTTGCTGATGGTGGCATAATCGGCCTTTTCACCGATATACAGCAGTTTATCTTCACTGCCATCAGTGGTGGACCAGCTGTGCCCGACGAAAGAGCAATGGTCAATCCAATACTTGCTGCCGTAGTTCAAGTACACCTGGATATCGTCATTGGCCTTGATACTTGCCGAATGCTTGAAGATAAGATTCTGCAGAATAATGTTCTGCGACTGCGCCGTTGCACGCAGGTGAATATTCTCCAGGGTGCGGTTCTGGAACGAACCAATCAGGGTCTTGTTGGCGCCCATGTTGACTTTGGTCAGGCTCGACGCCGAGATATTACTGTTGATCACCAGTACCCGTGGGGTGGTGTCGCCGATATTGGCCTTGAGTTGATCGAGTGTGGTGATACTGACCACAGGGCCGGACCAGCCACCTGTCACTTTTGCCGCTTGGGCGAAACCGATCAAACCGGTGAGTTTGCTTTCTGGATAAGACATGAGTTCCCTCTCTATCAATAAAATGGCTCGGTAAGACGAGCCTGTGTATCAAGTTAATCCGTTAACTTGCACACAGTGTTTGGCAGGACTGAGGTTGCCGGGTGTTGGTCGATCAGCGCTTAAACACTGTGTTTATGTACAGTATTCTTGATTGGCTGGATCGTCAACCCTTACGCAGCCAAAAAGAAATGTGGGAGGGGGCAAGCCCCCTCCCACATTTGCCCTGCTGTGTTCTTTTGGCCGTTACTTGGACACAGGCATCGCAAACTCCGCGCCCTGCTCGATGCTTTCCGACCAACGCTGCATGATCGACTTCTGCTTGGTGTAGAAGCGCACGCCCTCAGTGCCGTAGGCATGCATGTCGCCAAACAGGCTCTTCTTCCAGCCACCAAACCCGTGCCACGCCATCGGCACCGGAATCGGTACGTTGATGCCGACCATGCCCACTTCGATCCGGCGTGCAAACTCGCGGGCGATGTTGCCGTCGCGGGTGAAGCAGCTGACGCCGTTGCCGAATTCGTGGTCGTTGACCAGCTTGATCGCTTCGCCGAAGTCATTCACGCGCACGCAGGCCAGCACCGGGCCGAAGATTTCTTCGCGGTAGATGCTCATCTCTTTGGTCACATGGTCAAACAACGTCGCGCCGAGCCAGAAACCGTTTTCAAGGCCCGCTTCGGTGGGCACGTAGTCACGCCCGTCGAGCAGCAATTGCGCGCCGGCCTGCACGCCTTGTTCGATGTAGCCGCTGATGCGCTCCAGCGCCGCACGGGAAACAATCGGGCCCATCTCGGCTTTCAAATCGCGACCGTCGGTGATGCGCAGTTGCTTGGCGCGTTCAGTCAGGGCGGCGATGACTTTGTCACCAACATCGCCCACCAATACCGCCACCGAGATGGCCATGCAGCGTTCGCCCGCACTGCCGTAGGCGGCGCCCATCAGGGCGTCGACGGTTTTTTCGATATCGGCGTCGGGCATCACCACCATGTGGTTTTTCGCGCCGCCCAGGCCTTGCACGCGCTTACCGTTGCGCGCGCCGGTCTCGTAGATGTACTGGGCAATCGGCGTGGAGCCGACAAAGCTCACGGCCTTGACGTCCGGGTGTTCGATCAGTGCGTCCACCGATTCCTTGTCGCCCTGCACCACGTTGAACACGCCTTTGGGCAAGCCGGCTTCACGCAGCAGTTCGGCCATGAACAACGACGCGCTCGGGTCGGTCGGGCTTGGCTTGAGGATGAAGGTGTTGCCCGCCGCGATGGCGATCGGGTACATCCACATCGGTACCATCACCGGGAAGTTGAACGGCGTAACACCGGCCACCACGCCCAGCGGCTGGCGCATCGTCCAGTTGTCCATGCCACGGGAGACCTGGTCGGAATGCTCGCCCTTGAGCAGGTTAGGAATGCCGCAGGCAAATTCGAGGATGTCGATGCCACGGTCGACTTCGCCCTGGGCATCGGTGAAGACCTTGCCGTGTTCGGCGACGATGATGCGCGCCAGGTCGTCCTTGCGCTCGCGCAACAGATGCAGGTATTCGAACAACACACGGGCGCGGCGGATCGGCGGCGTATCGGCCCAACCGGCGAAAGCGGCCTGGGCAGCGGCGACGGCTTCGGCAACGGTCTGGCGGCTGGCCAAGGCGACACGGCCGGTTTTTTCGCCGGTGGCCGGGTTGTAGACGTCCTGATAGCGATCATCGCGGCTCACGCGCTGGTCGTTGATGTAGTGCTCGATTGTCGTTGTCATGGCAGTAGATCCCAGGTGGGTAGCGTTGGGACACACGATAGACTTTCGGTTTGTTCCAAACCAGAGCAGAATCCAGAACTTATTGTCCATATAAGCGAACAATAGACCCATGGAAAAATCCGAGATCGAAGGCCTGTGGACCCATATCCACTGGCTCTCCGTGCTGGAGGAACAAGGCACCTACACCGCCGCTGCCGCGCGTCTTGGCGTGAGCAAGTCGGCCGTCAGCCAGCGTATTTCCGACCTGGAAAAAGCCACCGGCACACGGCTGGTGACGCGAACAACGCGCAGTGTGCGGCTGACCGATGCGGGGCTGTCGTTGACGCGAGAGGTGCGCAGCGCCTATGAACAGATCGCCCGCAGCTTCTCGTCGGTGCGCGACTCGGCCGGGGAGATTCGCGGGCTGGTGCGCCTCACCGCGCCCGTGGCGTTCGCCCGTCAGCAACTGGTGCCGCACCTGTCGGAGTTCTTGCAACAGTACCCGCAGGTGCGTATTCAACTCGACGTGTCGGACGCCCTGAGTTCATTGGCCGCCGAGGGCTACGACCTCGCCGTGCGCCACGGCTTCCAGGTCCCGGAAACCCATGTGGCCTGGAAACTGTGCGACACCGGCTCGGTGCTGGTCGCCACCCGGGACTACCTGCAACGCCACGGCGAGCCACGCGAGCCCGGCGACTTATCGGCCCACAACTGCCTGTTCTACCCACGCGGCACCGACCAGCCCGCCTGGACCTTCGAACGCGGCAGCAAAAACGTCGAGCGCCTCACCGTGCCCATCGCCGGCAGCTTCGCCACCAATAACAGCGAGGCCTTGCGCGACTCGGCGCTCAATCACCTGGGCATCGCCCTGCTCCCGGACTTCAGCGCCCATGCCGCCCTGGCCAGCGGCACGCTGGTGCAGGTGCTCACCGACTGGACGCTCAAGGGCGCGTTTGCCGATGAGATCTACCTGATCCGCCCTTACTCGCCCCATGTGCCGAAGTCAGTGAGTGCATTGGTCAGCTATTTGAAGGAGAAATTGTCAGGCGGGTTTCGATACACCGGCGGTTAATCACTGCTAGGTGTTGGGGCTGCTTCGCAGCCCAGCGCGGGGCAAGCCCGCTCACTACAACAGCTCTAGCTGGGCATGGGGCGGACGACAGCCTATAAGCACCTGAAGCAACTCAAGGGCTGACCTGCCATTGTGGTTTTGGAAGCTCTTGTGGTGAGCGGGCTTGCCCCGCGCTGGGGTGCGAAGCGGCCCTGATTCAGTCAGCGCATTTTTTCAGGTAACCATCACTGCTAGTGTTGGGA
>NZ_LKEG01000025.1:112275-112452 GCF_001645105.1 Pseudomonas marginalis | reverse complement strand
AAGCCCGCTCACTACAACAGCTCTAGCTGGGCATGGGGCGGACGACAGCCTATAAGCACCTGAAGCAACTCAAGGGCTGACCTACTATTGCGGCTTCGGAAGCTCTTGTGGTGAGCGGGCTTGCCCCGCGCTGGGGCGCGAAGCGGCCCTGATCCAGTCAGCGCATTTTTTCAGGTG
>NZ_LKEG01000025.1:7985-112262 GCF_001645105.1 Pseudomonas marginalis | reverse complement strand
GTTGGGGCTGCTTCGCAGCCCAGCGCGGGGCAAGCCCGCTCACTACAACAGCTCTAGCTGGGCATGGGGCGGGCGACAGCCTACAAGCACCTGAAGCAACTCAAGGGCTGACCTGCCATTGCGGTTTCGGAAGCTCTTGTGGTGAGCGGGCTTGCCCCGCGCTGGGGCGCGAAGCGGCCCTGATCCAGTCAGCGCATTTTTTCAGGTANAAGCACCTGAAGCAACTCAAGGGCTGACCTGCCATTGTGGTTTTGGAAGCTCTTGTGGTGAGCGGGCTTGCCCCGCGCTGGGGCGCGAAGCGGCCCTGATCCAGTCAGCGCATTTTTTCAGACAAACATCACTCCTAGGTGTTGGGGCTGCTTCGCACCCCAGCGCGGGGCAAGCCCGCTCACTACACCCATCACTTTTTTGCACAACGCTCGGGTATTTTTGGGCGTTCTGCTCTGATTTATGCGTGCCTATACTCGGTCCAGCCTCTCGGCCCAGCCGAGGGGCAGTCCCACAACAATAATTAAGGACACCCACCATGACCCAGCCCTTCCTGGCCGCTCGGGATTTCCTGCTCGCTCACCGCACCGACTACGCCACTGCCGTACGGGATTTCCGCTGGCCGCAACTGGGCGAATTCAACTGGGCCCTGGACTATTTCGACGCCATGGCCGAGGGCAATCCGGCCAATGCGCTGTGGATCGTCGAAGAAGACGGCAGCGAGCAGCGTTACAGCTTCCAGCAGCTGGCCGCGCGCGCAAACCAGGTGGCCAACCACCTGCGCGCCCTCGGCGTGCGGCGTGGTGATCGCGTGCTGTTGATGCTCGGCAATGATGTGGCACTGTGGGAAACCATGCTCGCCGCGTTCAAGCTTGGGGCGGTGGTCATCCCCGCCACGGCCCTGCTGAACGCTGATGACCTGCGCGACCGGATCGAGCGCGGGCAGGTGCGTCACTTGGTGGTCGGCGAGGCGCATGTCAGCAAGTTCGCCGGCCTGGCGGACGGTTGCAGCCGCATCTGCGTGGGTTCGGCGCCTGCCGGCTGGGTCGCGCACAGCGCCGCCTTTGCATACCCCGAACACTTCGAGGCCGCAGGCCGCACCCTGGCCACCGACCCGATGCTGCTGTATTTCACCTCCGGCACCACGTCGAAGCCGAAGATGGTGCTGCACAGCCACCAGAGCTACCCGGTGGGGCACCTGTCGACCATGTACTGGATCGGCCTGCAACCGGGTGACCTGCACCTGAATATCTCGTCGCCGGGCTGGGCCAAGCACGCGTGGAGCTGCCTGTTCGCGCCGTGGAATGCCGGCGCGTGCATTTTTATCCATAACGTCGCGCGTTTCAGCGCCCCCACCCTGCTCAGCACATTGGAACGCTACGGCGTGACCAGCCTGTGCGCGCCGCCCACGGTGTGGCGCATGTTGATCCAGGAAGACCTGGCCAGCTACAAGCCGCGCCTGAGCCTGCGCGAACTGGTCGGCGCCGGCGAGCCGCTGAACCCGGAAATCATCGAACAGATCCAGCAGGCCTGGGGCTTGCCGCTGCGCGATGGTTTTGGCCAGTCGGAAACCACCGCGCTGGTGGGCAACACCCCTGGCCAGTTGCTCAAGCCCGGTTCCATGGGCCGCCCGTTGCCGGGCTACCAAGTGGCCTTGCTCGATCCCGATGGCAACCCCGGCACTGAGGGCGAAGTCGCCCTGCCCCTGGACGTACGCCCGCTCGGCCTGATGCTGTGCTACGAAGACAGCCCGGAAAAAACCGCCGAGGTCATGCGTGACGGCTACTACCGCACCGGCGATACCGCGCAAATCGACGCCGACGGCTACATCACCTTCGTGGGCCGCGCGGATGATGTGTTCAAGGCTTCCGACTACCGCATCAGCCCTTTCGAACTGGAGAGCGCGCTGATCGAACACCCAGCAGTGATGGAAGTTGCCGTAGTGCCCAGCCCCGATCCCTTGCGCCTGGCGGTGCCCAAGGCGTTCCTGATATTGGCCCACGATGCCCCCGGCAGCGCCGAACTGGCCCAGCACATCCTGGCCTTCGCCCGTGAGCATTTGGCGCCTTACAAGCGGGTGCGGCGTATCGAGTTCGTCAGTGAACTGCCCAAGACCATCTCCGGCAAGATCCGCCGGGTGGAACTGCGCCAGATGGAGGTGCTGCGCCGCCAGAGCGATACACGCGGCGAGCAGGAACATTTCGAGGAAGATTTTGGCTGAAAAAAAGCCCGGCGACCTCACAAGGCATCGCCGGGCAAAGTGAAGCGACCAGCTTCAGAAACGCGGTTTGACGGTCTTCCAATCCGGTTGGTAACGCTGCATCTGTTTCACGTCATCGCGCTGGCGGATGCCGCAACTCAGGTACTGGTCATGCAGCTTGCCCAGTTGATCATGGTCAAGTTCAAGGCCCAGCCCCGGCGCGCGGGTGAGCGTCACACAGCCATCGACAATCGGCACTTTGCCGCCCTTGATCACCTCCTCGTCCGGTTCCTGCCAGGGGTAATGGGTGTCGCAGGCGTAATCGAGGTTGGGGACCGACGCGGCCACATGCGCCATCGCCATCAGGCTGATGCCCAGGTGTGAGTTGGAGTGCATCGACACGCCCAGGCCGAAGGTCTGGCACATTTTCGCCAACGCTTGAGTGTCGCGCAGGCCACCCCAGTAGTGATGGTCGGCGAGTACGATCTGCACGCTGTCCTGGGCCACGCTGCGGCGGAACTCGTCAAAGTCGGTGACCACCATATTGGTCGCCAGGGGCAAGCCCGTACGTGTGTGCAGTTCGGCCATGCCCTCCAGGCCGGGGGTCGGGTCTTCGTAATACTGCAGGTCATCGCCGAGCAGTTCAGCCATGCGAATCGAGGTCTGCAGCGACCAGTTGCCATTCGGGTCAATGCGCAGCGGCACACCGGGGAAAGCCTTTTTAAGCGCCTTGATGCAGCGCACTTCATGTTCCGGCTCCAGGGCTCCGGCCTTGAGCTTGATGCTTTTGAAGCCATAGGCGTCGATCATCCGCCGGGCCTGGGCGACGATCTGCTCTTCGTTGAGCGCTTCGCCCCAGCTATCGGGCTTGTAGGGCGAGTCGATGTGTTCGGCGTACTTGAAAAACAAGTAGGCACTGAACGGGATCCGGTCGCGGATCGCCCCACCGAGCAAGTCCACCAGCGGCACGTTCAAGGCGTGAGCCTGGAGGTCGAGCAAGGCCACTTCGAACGCCGAATAGGCATTGCTCACCGCCTTGCTGGCATGGGAGCCCGGCGCCAGTTCCGCGCCGCTGAGGCTCGCGGGTTTGTGCGCGGCCACCGTGGCTTGGACGATGGCGCGCAGCCCGTTGAGGTTGAAGGGGTCCAGGCCGATCAGTTGCGGCTGCACCTGCTGCTGGATCGCCAGCGCCGGGGCATCGCCGTAGCTTTCGCCGAGGCCGATGTAGCCGGTGTCGCTCTCGACTTCGATGATCGAGCGCAGTGCGTAGGCTTCGTGGATACCGCTGGCGTTGAGCAACGGTGGGTCGCGAAAGGCGATAGGTGTGACGGTAACGCGGACGATTTTCAAGAGGCGGCTCCCTGTGGGCCTGGACGCAAGGCGTGTGGGTGAGTAGTCGGTGTGGACGTAGGCGGCACTGCGCCGCTCGGTGCGGTACGGGCAAAAAACACCACCACCGCCGCCACCAGCGATGTGGCGGCCAGGCCATACAGCCCGCCTTCGATGGAGCCGGTGGTCTGCTCCAGCAAACCGAAGGTGGTGGGTGCGACGAAGCCGCCCAGGTTGCCGACCGAATTGATCAAGGCAATCACCGCCGCCGCGATCCGCGCATCCAGGTAACCCTGGGGGATCGGCCAGAACAAGGCAGAGGCGGCCTTGAAGCCAATCGCGGCAAAACAGATGGCGATAAAGGCAAACACCGGCCCGCCGGTGGTGGACATGAACATGCCGAAGGCGGCGATCACCAGCATCAGCGCAACCCACGCCTGCTGATGTTTCCACTTGCTGGCCAGGGCGGCGAACGCGTACATGGCGACGATGGAAATCAACCACGGAATCGAGTTGAACAGGCCCACCTGGAAGTCGCCCAAATCGCCCATTTTCTTGATCATGCTGGGCAGCCAGAAGGTGGCGCCGTAAATGGTCAGGGCAATGGAAAAGTAGATAAAGCAGAACAGCGCGATCTGTTTGTCCGCCAGCAACTTGAACATCGACGGCCGGGTGGCCTGGGACGCTTCACGGGCCTGCTGTTCAAGGTCGATGGCGCTGACCAGCGCCTGTTTTTCTTCGTCGCTGAGCCACTTCGCCTGATGCGGATGGGATTGCAGCCAGAACCACACAAACCCGCAGAGCAGGATGGAAGCAAAGCCCTCAATCAGGAACATCCACTGCCAGCCATGCAGACTCAAGCCGTTGACGTGCAGCAGCGCCCCCGACACCGGCCCGGAAATCACCGATGCAATCGCCGAACCACTGAGGAAAATCGCCATCGCCTTGCCACGCTCGGCCGCCGGCAGCCATTGGGTGAAGTAGTAGATGATGCCGGGGAAAAACCCGGCTTCGGCAGCGCCAAGGACAAAGCGCAGGATATAGAAACTGGTTTCACCTTTGACGAAGGCCATGGCCATCGCGGCCGCGCCCCAGGTGAACATGATGCGCGTCAGCCAGGCCCGTGCGCCGTAGCGCTGCAACAGCAGGTTGGAGGGCACTTCGAAGATCGCGTAGCCAATGAAGAACAACCCGGCACCCAGGCCATAGGCTGCCGCACCAATGCCCAGGTCGGTCTCCAAATGGCTGCGCACAAAGCCGATATTGACCCGGTCGATGTAGTTGACGATGAACATCACCACAAACAACGGCAGGACATGACGCTTGACCTTGGCGGCCGCGCGGGCGAGCACGTTAGGGTCTGGCGGATTCTGGAGGGTATCCAAGGGCAACTCCCACTCATTATTGTTTTAGGGACGCTTGAAGCATGGACGCCAGAGATTGTTCCCGTCTAATCTAACTTGGCATTCGATTGATACCGGGATTAGATCAATGTTCGAGCTGACTCAACTGCGCTGCTTCACCACCGTGGCCACCGAGCTGAATTTTCGGCGCGCGGCCGAACGCCTGAACATGACCCAGCCGCCCCTCAGCCGGCAGATCCAATTGCTCGAGCATCACTTGGGGGTCGAGTTGTTTACCCGCACCACTCGCAGCGTGGCACTCACCGCCGCCGGCCGGGCGTTTTTCATCGAGGCGCAGAACCTGCTGGAGCGCGCCCAGCAAGCGGCCGTCACCGCGCGCCGCTTCGCCGAGGGCGATATCGGTACGGTGAACATCAGCTTCGTCGGCAGTGCGGTGTATGAGTTTTTGCCCAGGGTCATCGCCGAGGCGCGGCTCAAGCAGCCCCACGTCAAAATCGACCTGGCGGAAATGAACACCTACCAGCAATACGAAGCCCTGCGCGCCCGCCGCATCGACCTGGGTATCGTCCGCGCGCCGTTGCTGGAGCCGGGGTATGCCACCGAATGCCTGGTGCGCGAACCCTTCGTGCTGGCGGTGCCGAGCAGCCACCGGCTGGCCAATACCGAGACGGTCAGCGTGCACGACCTGGACGCCCAGCCCTTCCTGATGTACGCCCACTCGGCCTACCCGCCGTTCAACGAACTGCTGACCGGCCTGTTGCGCTCGGCACGCGTTGCGCCGGAGTACGTGCAGTGGCTGGGCTCATCCCTGACCATCCTGGCGTTGGTCAACGCCGGCATGGGCCTGGCGCTGGTGCCGCGTTGCGCCAGCAGCGTGGTGTTCAAGAACGTGGTGTTCCGCGATATAGACCTGGGCGAAGGGGCACAGAGCGAGCTGCACTTGATCTGGCGCGAGAACAATGACAACCCGGCGTTTGCGATGTTGCTGGACGGGATTCGCAACGCCGTGCGCGACGGCTGGGCAGACTGACTGCGCACGCCCGACGCCCCGGTGCTGCACGCGTCGGGCAAGGGCAGTCACCGGGTCAACGTCACGCGCGGCAGACAGGTCAACGCGGCGGCGGCTGCACGGCCTCAAACACCAACCCATGGCTGTCACTCACCTGCCAAGGGTTGGCTGCCCCGGTCTGGCTGAATACCACGTGGTCGAAGCGCGAGTCTTTCAACCCGTCAATGCGCGCCTTGGCCGCGCCACTGAACCGCACGCGCTCGAACACCAGGCCCTGATGATAGGCATTGTGCTGGGCGTCGCCCTTGACTTCGATCGCAGCGCCCTGGGCATTCTCGACGCTGACATCACTGACGCGGATGTCCTTGAACTGCCCTGCCACCGTCGAGCGTTGGTAGTCGAGCTTGGCGTTCGGGTCGTTGTAATCCAGGGTAAAAATGAACGCCTGCTTGACGGTGTTGCGGATCGCCGAGTCGCGGAATGTCACGTTGCGCGCGCCGCCGCCCATGAAGTTGGTGCTCTTCATGCGCAACCCGGCATCGGTGCCGTCGGACACGTTGTCTTCGGCCAGGATGTTCTGGATCCAGGCGCCGGTGTGGCTGCCGGCAACCACCATGCCATGGCCCTTACGGAAGTAGTTATTGAAGATCCACGCAACCTCCTGCGGCCGCTGGTGCACCGCGTCGGCCCCGGTGCCGGCGGCAAAATTGACGCAGTCATCGCCGGTGTCGAAGAAGTTATTGAACACCATCGCACCCTTGCTGTTGGCGAACTCGATGCCGTCACCGTTGTTGGCGTCATACGTGGTGTGGGTGGTGTTGGCCAGCACCACGTTTTCGGTCTCCAGGTTCATGATGCCGTGGAACGCTGGGTTCAATACGGTAAAGCCACCGTAAAACACGTTTTTCACGTTGCGCAGGGTGATCAGCGAAGAGCGCATCTGCCCGTAGGCGTCCTTGACGTTCATGCCCCGCGCCACCGCTTGCTCCACTTGAGCCTTGGCCAGCAGGCCATCCTGCAGGTAGCGCGTGTTGTCGCTCGGCACATAGAACGGCAGGGTTTGCCCGCGCTCGTCGCGTACATCGGCGTTACGCTTCCAGCCGTTGCCGTCGAGGGTGCCCTTGCCGACGATGCGGATGTTCTCGAACGTTTGGTGCTGACGCGGATCGCGCGGCAGTGCGTTGATCAGCGAGGCCGGACGCACGGTGCTGGAATACGGGTATTGGATATACCCCGCCAGCGGGTAATCCTCGGCGCGCTCGGAACCCAGCAGGGTCGCGCCGTCAGCGATCTCCAGGGTCATGTTGCTCTTGAGGTAGAGCGCCCCGCTTTTGTAGGTGCCTTTGGGCAGCAACACTTTGCCGCCCACCGTGCAGGCATCAATAGCGCGCTGGATCGCCAGGGTGTCGAGATGAATACCGTCGCCCTTGGCGCCATAGTGCTTCACGTCGAACACCACCGGGACCGGCGTGGTGCGTTGCAGCACGGCGGCACTGTCGGCCGATTCCTTGCCGCTGCTGTCGACCGAGCGCACGGTAAACCGGTACTGGGTGTCCGGCTTCAGGCCTTGGGCGGTGTAACTGTGAATGCCGATGCGATGGTGAAAGTTCGCCCGGTCCTGTTGGTAGAAATGGTCAATGTAGGGTTTGGCCGGCGACACTTGGTCGTTGTTGGCGTTGGCGCTGCCCAGTAAGGCGCCGTTGGCGTAGACCCGGTAGTCCTTGATGCCGTCATGCGCGAGGGGTTTTTCCCAGACCAGGATGATCTGCTGGTCGTCATAGGCCAGGGTCGGCACTTGCAGCTTGGACGGTGCCTGCAGCGCCCATGACAGCGGACTGCAACCGAGGGCCGCGATGGCCAGCAGCCAACGGGTCGAGGTTTTTTGCGAGGGTTGATGCGGCATGTTGTTCTCCTTGTTTTTGCCGGTTATCACACCGAGGGCGTTAAGCCTGCCGCCCGGCTTCTTCGAGGTATTGACTGCGATTGACGAAGGTCTCTCGAGGCATTTCCCGCACATCCATGGACAGCGCTTCAACCTGCGGCAGCACTTCGATCAGGGCGCCCAGTGTCGCCGAAGCGAGGCTGCGTTGTTGCTCGGCGCTGCGCCCGGCGAACAGGTACAGCGCCACATGCACGAAGTCGTCTTGCGTCGTACCGCAGCGGTAATGGGTGAAGCCGTTGAGTCGCACTTTGATGTCGCCCGGCTTGAATAGGCCGAAGCTGTCGAGGGCATCGTGTACGGTGGTCAACAGGGTGTGTTCGCCGATGCGCTGGGCCAGGGTGGCAGGGCAATCGATGATGCAATGGGGCATGGTGGATCCTCATGGTGGACTGTGGACGCCGTCGAGCTTCAGTGATGCAAGCGGGGCTCGACAGCGCCCACAGTTGAGCCTCGCAGTGGCTTTATTGGGCGCCGAGGGCCTTGATCAGCACGTCGAGTTGCTCCACTTCTTCAGGCAACAGGTCGGTCAGCGGCGCGCGCACCGGGCCGGCGTCGTGGCCGACCAGGCGTGCGCCTGCCTTGACGATGCTCACGCCGTAGCCTTCACAGCGGTTACGGATGGCCAGGTACGGCAGGAAGAAATCATCGATCAAGCGCCCCACCGTGGCGTGATCGTCGGCAGCGACGGCGCGGTAGAAATCCATGGCAGTTTTCGGGATGAAGTTGAACACCGCCGAGGAGTACACCGGCACGCCGAGGGCCTTGTAGGCCGCCGCGTAGACTTCGGCGGTCGGCAGCCCACCGAGGTAGGTCAGGCGATCACCCAGGCGGCGACGGATCGACACCATCGACTCGACCTCGCCAATGCCATCCTTGAAGCCGATCAGGTTAGGGCAGCGCTCGGCCAATTGCTCCAGGCTGTCGGCGTTGAGGCGGCACAGGTTGCGGTTGTACACCACTACGCCGAAATCCACCGAGTTGCACACCTGCTCAACGTGGGCCACCAAGCCTTTCTGGCTGGCTTCGGTCAGGTAGTGGGGCATCAGCAGAATCCCGGCGGCGCCCAGGCGCTCAGCTTCCTGGGCATAGGCGATGGCCTGGCGGGTCGGGCCCCCTGCCCCGGCAAGGATCGGCACCTGGCCTTTGCAGGTGTCGACGGCCGTCTTGATGATCTGTGTGTATTCCTTGGCTTCCAGGGAGAAAAATTCCCCGGTGCCGCCAGCGGCGAACAGCGCGCTGGCGCCGTACGGCGCCAGCCATTCCAGGCGGCGGGCATAGGTGTCGGCGCGGAAGTCACCGGCCGCGTCAAAGTCAGTAACAGGGAACGACAGCAAGCCGGAAGACAGGACTGTTTTTAGTTCTTGTGGCGTCATGGTTCGCAAACCTCAGATCGAAAATGAAGGGATACCTTAAGAGGTACGTCATCGTACAACTATATAAATACTTAAGCCAACGAGATATTTCACCTAACGGTAATTTGCGGTAATCATCAATAAAACATGCTGATTAATGCCGGACGCACAGAAGTACGCCCAGCAACTCAATGACCATGTTGTACGATGACCTTGCTTTTACTAACTGGCTTGACGCCGCTCGGACGCCTGACTGAAGTCTCGACTGGCCTGCACCAGCATCCGCGTATAGTCGTGTGCCGCCAGGTCCTGGCTCAGGCCCTGACTGTCGAGGAGTTCGACAATCCGCCCCTGCTGCATCACCGCTACGCGGTCGCACAGGTGCGTCACCACCCCCAGGTCGTGCGTCACCATCAGGTAGGTCAGCTTCTCCTGCGCGCGCAGGTCGGTGAGCAGGTTGAGGATTTCGGCTTGCACGGAAACGTCCAAGGCCGAGGTCGGCTCATCCAGCAACAACACGCGAGGCTCAAGGATCAGCGCCCTGGCGATGGCCACGCGCTGACGCTGGCCGCCGGACAATTGATGCGGGTAACGGAAGCGGAAGCTGTCATTCAGGCCGACCTTGCGCAGGATCTCGTCGATCCGGTCGTCCTTGTCCCCTACCCCATGGATAATCAACGGTTCACGCAAGGCGGTATCGATGGTGTGTCGCGGGTGCAAGGAGCCGTAGGGGTCCTGGAAGACCATCTGCACTTTGCGAAAATGCGCCTTGGGAATCTTGTGTTGCAGCGGTGCGCCGGCAATGCTCAGCTCACCGCTCCACTGCCGGTATTGCCCGGCCAGGCAGCGCAGCACGGTGGTCTTGCCCGAACCGGACTCCCCCACCAGGCCAAAGGATTCGCCGTCGGCAACACTGAGGCTGACATCGTGCAGCACGTGATTGAGACTCGCGCCGGTGCCGAAACTCAGGTTGAGCGCGTGGGCTTGGATCATGGGCATGGTCAGGTTCCTCAGTGGGTCAGCCAAAGCGGGTCGCGCAGGAGCACCGGCAGGTGCACGCGGCGGTTGTCCATGCTTGGCAATGCGGCCAGCAGGCCACGGGTGTAGGGATGTTCGGCGTATTGCAGGTCGCACGCCGCCAGGGATTCCACCACGCGTCCGGCGTACATCACCAGCACGCGGTCGCAGTAGTTGCGGACCAGGTTGAGGTCGTGGCTGACGAAGATCAGGCCCATCTGCTGCTGCTCCACCAACTCTTCCAGCACGCTGAGCACTTGCTGGCGTACCGAGACGTCGAGGGCCGAGGTGGGTTCATCGGCAATGATCACCTCCGGGCGGGTGATGACCATCATCGCGATCATGATGCGCTGCCCCATGCCGCCCGAGACTTCGTGGGGGTAGAGGTTGTAGACCCGCTTTGGATCGCGGATATGCACCTGCTCCAGCATCTGCATGACCCGCTCACGGGCCTCGCTGCGGCTGGCCTTGTGGTGGGCCAGGTAGGCTTCGGCGATCTGGTCGCCCACCTTGACCACCGGGTTCAACGAATACTTGGGGTCTTGCATGATCATCGAAATGCGCTGGCCGCGAATCTTCTGCATGGCTTTTTCGCTGGCCGAGAGCAGGTCGACCTCACCAAACGCCATGGCTTTGGCGCTGATCCTCGCGCTCGGCGGGTGCAGCTTGAGCAGGCTGCGGCCGACCGTGGATTTGCCCGAACCGGACTCGCCGACGATCGCCAGCTTTTCGCGGCCCAGGGCAAACGACACATCGCGCACGGCATGGGTTTCTTTCTGGCCATTGAAGAAGCGCACGTTGAGCCCTTCGACGTTCAATTTGATGGCGGACATAGGTGTGGCTCCGTTATTCGCTACGCGGATCAAGAATGTCCCGCAGGCCGTCGCCCAACAGGTTGAATGCCAGGCTGACCAACATGATTGCCGCCCCCGGCACGGCGACCAGCCACCAGCACTCGAGCATGTAGCGGCGCCCGGTGGAAATCATCGCGCCCCACTCCGGCAGCGGCGCCTGCGCGCCCAGGCCGAGGAAGCCCAGGGCTGCCGCCGTGAGGATGATCCCGGCCATGTTCATGGTCAGGCGGATGATCACCGACGACAGGCACATCGGCACGATATGGCGCAGGATAATCCGCGCCGGCGACGCCCCTTGCAGCTCCACGGCCACAACGAAATCGGCATTGCGCAGCGACAGGGTTTCCGCCCGCGCCAGGCGTGCGATGGGCGGCCAGGAGGTCAACGCAATCGCCACCACGGCGTGTTCCAGGCCAGGGCCGAGAGCGGCGATAAACGCCAGGGCCAACACCAGGCTGGGGAAGGAAATGAAGATGTCGGTCAGGCGCATGAACACCGTATCCACGGCGCCGCCGAAGTAGCCCGACACGGTGCCGATAAACAGGCCGATGGGGCCGACGATCACCGTAACCAACGCAATGATGTACAAGGTGATGCGCGAGCCGTAGACCAGCCGGCTGAAAATATCCCGGCCATATTCATCGGTGCCGAACCAATGTGCTGCGCCCGGTGCCTGCAAGGCGTTGGCGAGGTTCTGCGCGACCGGATCATGCGTGGCGATCCACGGCGCGAACGCCGCCACCACGATCAGCAGCAACGCCACCAGCAGGCCGGCCAGGGTCATGGGGTTACGCAACAGGTGGCGCAAAATCCGCACGCCGCTCTTGCACAAGGCATCGAAGCTGGAGCCGGGCGTACGCTCGGCCCGCCGCTTCAGGGTGGAATCAATCGAAGACAGGTTGGCATTCATCAGCATGTTCTCTGTGTGAATTCAGGAGTGCCGGGCGTACCCGGCCCGACTCAGCGCGCCTTGTAGACACCCAGGTAGCGGGTGGCCTCGGCGTCGTCACCGCTGAAGCCCTTGACGTCGGCGGCGCTGACCACGGTGTCGGTCATTTGCGAGATCATCAGGATCGGCCCGACCTGTTGGTCATAGAGGGTCTGCGCCTGGTGATACAGGCTGATGCGCTGCGCCGCGTCACGCGTCACGCCGGCCTTGTCGATCAGGCTGTTGAGCGGCGGGCTGAAGAACGAGGCGCGCCAGCCCTGGAAGTTGGGCAAGCCGGCGTCATCACTGTTGTTGGGGTTATAGGCGAACGTGCGCAGGCTGAAATACGGATGGGGATAACGCTCAGCCCCACGCGCCACAATGATCTCGAAATTGCGCGCCCGCATCGCGCCGTAGACCTGGTTGCCGGTGCCGGTGACGATGCTCGCCTTGATCCCGCCTTCGGCCAATGTCGCTTGCAGGCGCGCGGCGATATCAATGAACGGCGGCTCCGACAGCGTGCGGATAGTGGTTGTGAACCCCTCGGGATACCCCGCCTCGGCAAGCAGCTTTTTCGCCTTCGGCACATCCATGTGATAGCCCGGATCCGGCAAACGCGCCGCCAACCCCAACTGCATCGGCTGCTGATTGAGCGTGCCGTAATACGGCATCACCTGCTCATCCAGGCCCTTGTAGTCGATCAAGTTGCGCACTGCTTCACGCACCTGGGCCTTCGCGAACTCGGGTTGCTTCATGCTCATGGCGACGTAGTACATCGTGCCGCGCGGCAATGACTGCACCTGGATCTTGTCCGAGCCGTCGATGGCGCGAATGTCCGGTGCGGCCATGCCATACGCCAGGTCGAGGTCGCCGCGCTCAAGCATCAGGCGCAGCGACTGGGACTCGGTCATATGCCGCACCACCACACGCTTGAGCTTGGCCGCCCCGCCCCAGTAGCCGTCGAACCGGGTCAGCAACAGCGAGTCGTTGGCGCTCCATTTGGTCAGCACGAAGGGGCCGCTGCCCGCCTCATTGGTCACCAGCCAACCGGCCCCCAGGTCACCGTTTTTCTCGTGGGCCAGGGCGGTCTTGCGGTCCACCACCACGGCGCTCGGCGAGATGGCCAGCGAGTCCACCAGCAGCAGCGGGTCCATGGTCTGCGGCAGGTCGATGACCAGCGTGTGGGCATCCGTGGCGCGGATCAGCGACTGAATATTCTCAACGCTGTAGCCGTAGGCTTTCCAGGTGGTGGCCAGGCCGAAATTGAGTTTCATCACCCGGTACAGCGACCAGGCCACATCCTCGGCGGTCAGCGGGTTGCCGGAGTGGAACTTCACGTCCTGGCGCAGATGAAAGGTCACTTGCTTGCCGTCTTCGCTGATGTCCCAGCGTTCGGCCAGTTGCGGCAGGTGCTTTTCCGGGTTGCCCTGGTCGCGCTTGATCAGTGTGTCGTAGAGATTGGCGTTGACCCCGGAAGCGTCGAGGCCGGGCGCGTTGGCCGGGTCGATGGAGAACAGGTTGACCATGCTCATGCCCACGATCAGTTGATCGGCCGGGGTCTTGGCCTGGGCCAGCGTCATCGGGCCCAGCGCCAGTGCGGCCGCCAGCAGGCTCAGGCGCAGTGTTGAAAATGCAGTCGTCATTGAAAGAATCCTTCTTTTTATAGTTTTATCGGTACTGCGAAGCGCTTAACGGGTGCGCGGGTCGAACACTTTGTAGAGGGCATCGCTGATCAGGTTGAGCGCGACAAAGATCAAGCCGATCACCAGCACGCACCCCATCACCGCGTTCATGTCCCCCAGCATCAGGCTGCTGGTGAGGTACTGGCCAAAACCGGGCCAGGCAAACACGGTCTCGATCAGCACGGCGCCTTCGAGCAGCGAGCCGTAGGCCAGGGCCACCACCGTCAGCAACTGCACGAGGATGTTGCGAAAAGCGTGGCCCCACACCACCTGGCGCCGGGACAAGCCTTTGACGCGAGCGGTGATGATGTACTCCTGGGACAGCTGCTCCAGCATGAAGCTGCGGGTCATGCGGCTGATGTAAGCGACCGAATTCAGCCCCAGGATCAGCGCCGGCAGCACGATATGGCGCAAGGCGCTGGTAAAGGCCTCCCAGTCGCGGGCGAGCGCCGTGTCGATCAGCAACAGGCCGGTCACGTCGGGCACCATGCCGTCGTACGCCAGGTCGATGCGCCCTGCACCGCCGGCCCAACCGAGCCAGGCGTAGAACACCAGCAAGCCCATCATGCCCAGCCAGAAAATCGGCGTGGAATAGCCGAACAAGGTGATGACCCGCGCCACGTGATCGCCCATGCGCCCCTGGTTACTGGCGGCACACACGCCCAGCGGCAGGCCGATGACGATGCCGAACAGGATCGCCAGGGTCGCCAGTTCGATGGTCGCGGGGAACACCCGGCGGATGTCATCCAGTACCGGGTGGCCGGTCAACAGTGCGTTGCCGAAGTTACCGTGCAACAGGTCGTTGAGGTACAGGCCGAACTGCGTCCAGATCGGCTTATCCAGCCCCATGGCCCGGTACACCTGGTCGTAGGTGGAGCTGTCGGCGTCCGGCCCGACCACCGCCAGCACGGGGTCGAGCGGCATGACCCGGCCGATGATGAACGTCAGCGCCAGCAGGCCGAGCAAGGTCACCAGGACCGTACCGGCACGCCGGGCTGTGTTGGACGCGCGAGCGCCCATTACCGAGGCAGTCATAACAAACATGGGAAGCTCCTGTGCAGTCGGCATCCGAGGATGCGCGGCCTTAGCGCGTCTTGTAGACGTCCTTGTAGCGGGTAGTGGCGGCCGTGTGCCCCTGGAAATCCGTCACGTCGCTGTAGACCAGCACGGTGTCGGTCATCTGGGATACCGGTAGGATCGCGCCCACTTGCTCGTCGAGCAGTTGCTGGACCTGCCGGTACTGGGCCAGTTGCTTGGCGCCATCGGGCTCGACCTCGGCACGTTCGATCAACTGGTTCAACTCGGGGCTGTAGAACGAGGTGCGCCAGCCTTGGAAGTTGCTCAGTTTGGCTTCGTCACGGTTGTCCGGGTTGTACACCAGGGTACGCAAGCTGGAATGCGGGTGGCGCTCGGCCCCGCCGCCGCCGCGGCCGACGATGATGTCGAAGCTGCGCTCACGCATCGCGCCGTAGATCTGGTTGCCGGTGCCGGTGATGATGCTGGCTTCGATCCCGGCCTGGGCCAGGGTCGATTGCAGGTTGGAGGCGATATTGATGAACGGCGGCTCGGCCAGCACGCGAATGGTGGTCTTGAAACCGTTGGGGTAGCCGGCCTGCGCCAGGAGCGCCTTGGCTTCCTCGACGTTCAGGCGATAGCCCGGGTCCGGCAGGCGCGCGGCCAGGCCCAGCGGCAGTGGGCGCTGGTTGATCAGGCCGTAGTGCGGCATCACCGTCTGGTTGATGCCCTGGTAATCGATCAGCGAACGCACGGCTTTGCGCACGCGGGCGTCGGCGAACATCGGCTGCTTCACGCTCAACGCCACGTAATACAAGGTGCCGCGCTGCAGGGTCTGGGTGCGTACCTTGGGGTTACCCTGCAAGGCCTGGATATCGGGTGCGGACATGCCTTTGGCGATGTCCAGGTCGCCGCGCTCGATCATCAGGCGCAACGACTGGGACTCGGTCATGTTGCGCATGACGATCCGCTTGAGTTTGGCCGGGCCACCCCAGTAGCCGTCGAAACGGGTCATCAGAATCACGTCGTTGGCGCGCCAGTCGTTGAGCACGAACGCGCCGCTGCCGGCCGCGTGGGTGACCAGCCAGGCGGCGCCCATGTCGTTGTTTTTCTGGTGTTCGAGCACGGTTTTACGGTCGAGGATAAACGCACTGGGCGACGTCGCCAGGGTGTTGAGCACCAGCTGCGGGTCGGTCGGGCGTGGCAGTTCGATCACGAAGGTGTTGGGGTCGGTGGCGCGCATGTAGCGCTCGACATTGTCGGCGCTGAAGCCATAGGCCTTCCAGGTGGAAGCCAGCGCCAGGTTCAGCTTGAGCACCCGCTGCAATGACCAGGCGACATCATCGGCACTCAGCGGGTTGCCGGATTGGAATTTCACATCGGTGCGCAGGTTAAAAGTGAGGGTCTTGCGGTCATCGCTGACCTGCCAACGCTCGGCCAGTGCCGGCACCAATTGGTCGGGCCTGGCCACGTCCTGCACCAGCAACATGTCATAGAGATTGGCATTGATCTCCGACACATCCAGCCCGGTGGCCGCGGCCGGATCCAGCGACAGCAGATTGATCATGCTCATGCCGACGATCAACTGATCAGCCGGGGTCTTGGCCTGCACCACAGGGACTGCGCCAACCACCAGGGTCGCCGCCAGCACCCGCGCCCACAGCGAAGGAAGAATGCTCATAGTAAAACGCCTTTCTTATATTTATAGGGCTCGTGGGTGTCCCGGCCGTGGCCGGGACACCTCAGTTCACATCAAAAGCGGTTAAGCGTGTTGGCCTCGACAAATTCGAAATCAATGTCTTCGCCCAGGCCCGGCAAATCGGACAAGTGTACAAACCCATCGCTGTCCATCGGGTCGACCAGGCGCTTGAGGTAGGCCGGTACTTCGTCGTAATCCAAATACGGGTGCAGCAACCCACGCTCGTACCAGGTGCAGTTTTTGATCGCACCGACCACGGCCAGGTTGGCCGCGCCATTGCCGTGAATTTCACAATCCATCCCGAACGACTCGGCCATGTGCGCCACCTTCAGGCACGGGCCGATACCGCCGACGCCGGCCACCCCGGCACGCAGGATGTCGCACACATCATTCTTCACCCAGCTGGCGCGGCTCAAGTGTTTGCCGGACAGGGTTTCCGGGCCCAGTACCGGGATGTCCAACTGGCCCGCCAACCAGGCATAGGATTCGGCGGAGTCTTCCATCATCGGTTCTTCGAACCAGGCGAAATCGAGCTTCTGCAGCTCGCGGCCGATATACAGGGCGTCGGTTCGGTTGTACCAGTGATAGCCGTCGAGCATCAGCGCGATGTCCGGACCCACCGCCTCGCGCACCGCCGCGCAGGCTTTGACGTCAATGCGCGGGCTCGGGGCGAAGGACACAGGCGGCATCCAGGTGTGCAACTTGATCGCCTTGTAGCCGCGCTTGACCAGGGTCTCGGCAAACCGCCCATAGTCGTCGGGCGTGGCCAGGCCGCCGGGCAATTCATCCCCGCACATGGTCGAGCCGTAGGCCGGAACCTTGTCACGAAAACCGCCGATCAGTTTGTGCACCGGCACGCCCAGCTTGCGCCCGGCCCAATCCCACAAGGCCTGCTCCACCAAGGCCAGCGCGCGGTCGGTCAACTGGCTGGCACTGCCGCGCTGCCAGTGCGCGAGGTCGTGCCAGATTTTTTCTCGATCAAAAGCGTTCTGCCCGACCAGCACCTTGCGCACAAACCCATCGAGCACATAAGGGCGGATCAATTCCGGCGGCCCGAACGCGTAACCCTCGGTGCCCTCCTCGGTCTGGATACGCAACAGGGCCATCTTGGCCTGGGCGACTTCGCCGGGATGGGCGTGGCCGGCACTGTCTACTGCGCGGCGAGTCGGGTAGGAAAACACCTGGACGTTGACTGCGGTAATTCTCATGGACGTCTTTAGCCTTCTTATTGAATTTGTGACAGGAGCGTCGCCTGCTGAGAATGATCATAGGTCATCGTACAACATTTGAAAAGCCAACCACTCCGCGACACAAATCTCACTAAAACCCCCGAAATCCCTCGCTTTTAAAGACAACTAAAAATAACAAGGCACGAGAATAACCCAGTATTCATTGCGCATATTTGTAACCAAGTGTTTCAAAACGACCGATAACACGTAGACCACCGCATAGTCATACGATAACGTATGTCGGCGCGCAAAACGTAACAGGTTCGTAACAACTGCCGGCGTCAGGCCGGTAGAACATTCCAACAAAAACAATAAAAGAAGACCGTATGAACACCACCCTACGCACGCTTTTGACTGTCACTGCGCTCGGCCTGCCCTTCTGCGTCAACGCCGACTCCGCCAACATCAACTACCGCCATCAGTTCACCGAAGACGACAGCGCTCACGCTGACCGGATCAAACTCGGCTACCGCATGGACAGCGGCCTGGGATTCGAGGGGGAGTTGAAATACCGCACGGCCGGCGATCGTGAAGACGTCGCCTACGACAACATGATCAACAACGGCCACGAGTTCACGGTGAGCTACAACTACAAGCTCAGCCCGCAATCGACCCTGACCCCGGCGTTCCAAATGGACAGTTCGAAGGACTCGACAACCTACAAGGTCGGCCTCAAGTACAACTACAAGATCAACGACGCGTTCTACGTCGCCACGCGCTATCGACTGGACGCAAAGAAGCTCGACCGCGACCAGATCAACGAGGACATGCCGGATCGCGCCAAGGACAACCAGCACACCAATCGCTTCGAAGGCTGGCTGGGCTATACCCCGGCCAGCAAGTGGGCCTTTGAATACCAGTACATCTATTTCAAGACCGACTACATCCGCTACGACAACAAGAAGAGCGATTACGAACAGAACATGATCGTCAAATACAAACTGACCAAAGAGTGGGCCCCGTTCATGGAAATCGGGGACGTGAAGGTCAACGCCACCAGCGAAGACCGCCAGGCCCGCTGGCGCCTGGGGGTGCAGTACAACTTCATGTAACGCCTATTGGCACTGCAGTCGCGAGTTCGCTGTGGCGAGCTCGCGCCTACACCTCGACAAGGAAGATTCAACGTGACCACAACCAAACCCTTCAACCGCATTCTGTTGACCGGCGCCGCCGGCGGCCTGGGGCAAATCCTGCGGAAAACCCTGCAAGCCCACGCGCATATCGTGCGCGCGTCCGACATCAGCCCCCTGACACCCAGCGCCGGCGCCCATGACGAAGTCGTGCACTGCGACCTGGCCGATAAAAAGGCCGTGCACGCCCTGCTTGAGGACGTGGATGCCATCGTGCACATGGGTGGGATTTCCGTTGAGCGGGCGTTCGAAGCGATTCTCGACGCCAATATCCGCGGCACCTTTCATCTTTATGAAGCGGCACGCAAACACGGGATCAAGCGCGTGGTGTTCGCCAGTTCCAATCACGTCACCGGTTTTCACACACAGGACCAACCCCTGGATGCCCACAGCGAGCGACGCCCGGATGGCTATTACGCCTTGTCCAAGGCCTACGGCGAAGACTTGGCGAGCTTTTACTTCCAGCGCTATGGCATTGAAACGGTCAGTTTGCGCATCGGCTCTTCATTCGCGCAGCCACGCAACCGACGGATGCTGTCGACCTGGCTGAGCTACCGCGACCTGGACCACTTGATTGAGCGCGCCCTGCTCGCGCGTGATGTGGGGCACACCGTGGTCTACGGCGTTTCCGCCAACCGCACGACCTGGTGGGACAACCGCCACGCAGCGCACCTGGGCTTTAACCCGCAGGACAGTTCGGAGGCGTTTCGCGACACCGTCGAGCGCCAGCCGGAGCCTGGCGAGAACGATCCCGACCGGCTGTTTCAGGGCGGCGCGTTCACCGCAGCCGGGCCGTTCGACACCGATTGAGCGGCGCTGGCCGCCGCATAAGACCGGCGCATCCGCTCACGGCTGTTGGACAAGTGCAAGCGCATGGCCGCGCGCGCTGCGTCGGAGTCGCCGCGCGCGATGGCCTGGTAGATCGCCTCGTGCTCGCGGCTCAAGCGTTCTACATAGGGTTCTTTGTCGTTGTTGGCCTGGCGCGTGGAGTGCATGCGCGCACGGGGAATAATGCTCACCTCAAGGTGCAGCATGATGTCGGTGAAGTAGCGGTTGCCGGTGGCGAGGGCGATCTGCTGGTGAAACTGAAAGTCCGCGGCCACCGCATACTCGGCACTGATGGCACTGGATTGGAGAATATCCAGCGAGTCACGCATCAACTGCAACTGCTCAGGGGTGCGCCGGTGGCTGGCCAGGCCGGCGGCCTCCACTTCCAGGCTGATGCGCAGCTCCAGCACCGCCAGTACATCCTCCAACGTGACAATGCTGGCCGGGTCGATACGAAAACCACTCGCGCTCGGGATGTCACACACAAACGTCCCGACGCCATGCCGGGTTTCCACCAGCCCCGCCGCCTGCAGGCGCGAAATCGCCTCGCGGACCACCGTGCGGCTGACGCCATGCTCCTGCATGACCTGCGACTCGGTTGGCAGTTTGGTCGCACACGCCAACTCGCCGGCGTGGATGCGCCGAGATAACTCGGCCACCAGGTCCTCGGCCATGCTGCGGTGCTTTCGACGTGCACTGGGTTGGACGTTCGGGTAGTCCATCGGGCGCGTTATTCTCGGTTTGCGAATGAACCCTCATCATAGCTCAAGCGGTTGTACGACAACATAGCAGCCCCTTACGCCACCTTGAAACGATTGACCAGACGCTGCTGATGCTCGGCCAAACGTGCCAATTCCTGGCTGGTGACCGCCGTCTGCTCTGCCCCGGCACTCACCTGAATAACCAAGTCATTAATCTCGTTCACATTGCGATTGATGTCCTCCGACACCGCACTCTGCTCCTCCGCCGCCGAGGCAATCTGAATGTTGCGATCGCTGATACGCGCCACGCCCTCAGCAATCTCCAACAGCAACTCCCCCGCACGCTCGACCTTGATCGCACCGTCCTGGGCCTTGCCCAAGGTTTCCTGCATAGAGGTGGTCGCGCGGTCCGAACCGGTTTGCAGGTTGCTGATCATCCGCTGGATGCTTCCGGTGGATTCCTGTGTCTTCTGGGCCAGCACCCGCACCTCGGACGCCACCACCGCGAAGCCACGCCCATGATCCCCGGCCCGCGCGGCTTCAATCGCCGCATTCAACGCCAGCAGGTTGGTCTGCTCGGCAATGCCGCGGATAACGTCCAGCACGGAAGAAATCCCATCGCTTTCGTGTTTGAGCTCGCCAATGATCAGCGCTGTTTGCTCGGCCTGCCCCGAGAGCTGGCGGATCAGCGCGATGGTGCTTTCGATCTCGATGCGCCCTTGGGTGGTGCTGGTGTTGACCTGTTGCGACATCTGCGCCGCATCGTTTGTGCTGTGCGCCACCTCGCGCACGGTGGCGCTCATCTCGTTGATCGCCGTGGCGACCAACTCGGTGCTTTGGCGCTGTTGCTCGACGCTCTGACTGGTCTGAATCGTCACCGTGGACGACTCCTCCGCCGCCGTCGCGACCTGTGCGGTGGCGTTGCCGATTTCCTGCACCACCCCACTGATCTCCTCTGCCATGCGATTGAGGTTGCGTGAGATCTGGCCAAACTCGTCCTTGCTCTCATAGGTCGCCCGCGCCGTCAGATCGCGTTGCGCCAAGTCGTTGAGCACGCGGTTTACGTCCCGTACCGCCAAGTCGATCATGCGGATAATCAGGTAGGACAACACCGCCACCGCCAGCAGGGCCACGACCACCGCTCCGAGGGTCAACCACAGGGCGCGGCTGGCGTCATCTCGCTCATGCATCGCCAGGTTGCTGACACTTTGGCTCAGGGCGTCTTCCACTTGGCCCATCAGGTCAATGCGCTGGGTGGAAGTTTCAAACCAGGCTTCGGGTTTGATCCCCAGTGCCTGGCCCATCGGCACCTCGAACGCCAGGCGCTGCAACTTGCCGACGTCGACGGCGGCGGGGTTTTGCATCTGCGTGTCGAACTGTTGCAGTGAGGCCGTGGGTGCCTTGCGCCGGAACGCATCGTAGTAAGCGCCGAATTCGCCCAGGTTGCGGCTGAAGCGCGACAGCAGCGCCTCATCGAAATGCCCTTGGTTGAAGACCAGGCCCAGCAGCACCCGCTCGCGGCCGGCGCGTTCTTTCATTTCGATAAATTGGTTCAGTGCGCCGAGCGCGTAGACAATGGTTGCGTTGTTGACGCTCGCTTCCAGGGAATGGGTGTATCCGATCAGCACGTTAATGATTTCGGTATAACGCGCGCCTGACTCAGTGCTGGTGATGCCGAGTTTATCGACCTGCGCACGCACCGCCGGTAGCTGATCCAGGGCCCGCAGTACGCTGTCCAACGTCGCGCTGCCTGACACCGATAAACCCCGCACCACCGCGACGGCCGCACTGGAGTCTGTGCGCATCTGCGCCATCCGCTCGCCCATGGACTTGCCGCCACTGCCGAGGAATACCCCACTGGCACCGCGTTCACGCTGCAGCGTGGTGATGAGTCGGCTTAACGTCTGGGCAGTGCCGCTGGCCGTGACCGTGGTGTTCATTTCACGCAGCGTCTTGTAGTTGTCTCCCACAAACACGCCGGCCAAGGTCAAGAACCCGAGCATGGGCAGCAGCAGAATCAACAACAGTTTCAGTCGCAGCGGAGCATTCTTAAGCATTTCCCTGAAGCCTCATTTCCATGGTTCACATTGACGCCTGCACGCCAAAATAGTGGCTTCATGATATCACTCATAAAAATGAGTCGACCTTGTCCCACAGCGGCTCATGGGCGCCAATCGGCCTTGTACTGACCCAGATCAACAGTCGGTCAGAAACAGCGCAGCCGATCCGTACGCTTAAGCCATCGCTCAATCCTCTTGAATACTTGCCTAATCCTCCGACTTATCGGATTTCGGATAGATAGCCCTTGTGCGCTGGTCTAGAGTTCGACAATGAGCGGCCGCCGCACTCTCAATACTAAAAATGGCCGCCTCCACCGATGATGAGCAGGTGAGCCATGGAATTACGCATCAACCAAAAAACCTATCAGGTCGACGCCGACGCCGACACGCCCCTGCTGTGGGTGATCCGTGATGACCTGGGGCTGACCGGCACCAAATACGGCTGCGGCCTGGCCCAATGCGGCGCCTGTTCGGTGCTGGTGGATGGCAATGTCGTGCGCAGTTGCGTCACGCCGGTAGCCGGGGTGGTCGGACGCGAAGTCACCACCATTGAAGCCATTGAAACCGATGACGTGGGCAAGCGCGTGGTCGCGGCCTGGGTCGAGCACCAGGTGGCGCAATGTGGTTACTGCCAGTCCGGGCAGGTGATGGCCGCCACCGCGCTGCTCAAGCACACCCCTGCGCCCAGTAAGGCGCAGATCGACGCCGCAATGATCAACCTGTGCCGCTGCGGCACGTATAACGCCATTCACACGGCCGTCGACGAGTTGGCCAAGCAGGAGGGCGTCTGATGAACACGCCTCCTGAACTGCTCGACCTGTTATCCGGTGAACCCGTCAACCTGTCGCGCCGCCGCTTTCTGGCGAGTACTGCCGTGGGTGCGCTGGTCATCGGTTTCGGCTTGCCACTCGGCTCGGCCAGGGTTCAGGCCGCCGCCACCGTAGAACGTGGCACCCAGGTGCCGGCGTTCCTGGAAATCCGCCCGGACGGCAGCGTGCGCCTGCTCAGCCCCTTCATGGAAGGCGGGCAAGGCACGCACACCGCCATGGCACAGATTGTCGGCGAAGAACTGGACGCCGATCCCGCCACCTTCGTGGTCGAGGCCGCTCCGCCCGGCGAAGCTTATGTGGTGATGGAAAACGGCATGCGCATTACCGGCGGCAGCATGTCGGTGCGCATGAGCTACCCGACCATGCGCCGCCTGGGCGCCCTCGCCCGCGCGATGTTGCTGCAGGCCGGGGCCGAGCAGCTCGGTGTACCGCTGGCCGAACTGACCACCCAGCCGGGCCGGGTGGTACACGCCGCGTCCGGCCGCTCGCTGGGCTACGGTGAGTTGGCCGGTCGCGCCCTCGACATGCCGGTACCCGACCCGGCCAGCATCACCCTGCGCGACCCGAGCCAGTTCCGCTGGATCGGCAAGCCGGTCAAGCGCCTGGACGCCTATGACAAATCCACCGGCAAGGCGCTGTACAGCATCGACCTGAAGGTCGACGGCATGCTCCACGCTGCCGTGCAACACGCGCCACGCCTGGGCATGACCGTGGGCGGCGTGCGTAACCAGGCGCAGGTCGAAGCCATGAAAGGCGTGCACTCGGTGCATGTACTGCCCGGCGCAGTGGCCGTGGTCGCTGAACGCTGGTGGCACGCCAAGCGTGCCGTGGAAGCGATCCAGGCCGACTGGCAGGAAGCGGCGTCCGACTCGACAGTGCGCGTGATGCCGGCGGACTTTTCCAGCGATGGCTTCCGCGATTTTCTCGCCGCCCAACAAGGCCCGGCCCGCGACGACGAACACGAAGGCGACGTAGCCGCCGCCTTGGCAGGCGCCAAGACCACAGTCGACGCCACCTACCACAACCAATACCTCAACCACGCCCAGCTGGAGCCGCCATCGGCCCTGGCACGCTACAACGCCGACGGCACGCTGGATATCTGGCTGCCCAACCAGGCGCCGGACATGTTCCGTGCCGACATCGCCAAGCGCGCCGGTCTCGACGTGGCGAAAATCAACCTGCATTCGCCCCTGCTGGGTGGTTTTTTCGGCCGGCATTTCCTGTATGACTCGGCCAACCCGTATCCGCAGGCCATCGCGCTGGCCAAGGCGGTGGGCCGTCCGGTCAAAGTGATCTGGAGCCGCGAGGAAGAGTTCCTGCGTGATGTGCTGCGCCCGGTCGCGGTGGTCAAGTTCCGCGCCGCGCTGGATGACAAAGGCCTGCCGGTGGCCATTGAAGCCGTGAGCGCCACCGAAGGCCCGACCGAAGCCATCGCCGGCAAACAGGGCGAAAAGCTCGACCCCACCGCCCTTGAAGGCTTGTCGGGCAAGGCGTACGCCATCCCCAACAAACGCATCGCACAGATCTACGTCAAAGGCCCGGCGATGCTCGGCTACTGGCGTTCGGTGGGCAATTCGCTGAATGACTTCTTCTATGAAGCGTTCCTCGATGAACTGGCGGACAAAGGCGGGCACGACCCCTATGAGCTGCGCCTGCACCTGCTGCGCGACAACCCACGGCTGACCACCCTGCTGCAAGCGGTGGGCGAATTGTCCGGTGGCTGGAAACGGGGCCCCTTCACCGCCGAGGACGGCAGCCGACGTGCGCGTGGCGTGGCCATGGCTTCGCCGTTCGGCTCCCACGCGGCAGTGATCGCGGAAGTGTCGATCGAAAACGGCCAGGTCAAGGTGCACGATATCTGGCAGGCCATCGACCCCGGCAGCATCGTCAACCCGGCAATCGTCGAAGCGCAGGTGAATGGCGCGGTGGCCTTGGGCTTATCCCAGACCTTGCTCGAAGAAGCGGTGTACGTGAACGGCCTGCCACGGGCGCGCAACTACGACCTCTACCCGATCCTGCCTCCATCGCGCATGGCGCGGGTGCACGTACGGGTTGTCGAAAGTGGCGAAAAGATGGGCGGCATCGGTGAACCGCCGCTGCCCGCCGTCGCGCCTGCGGTGGCCAATGCGGTGGCGCAACTGACCGGCCAGCGTATTCGCAGCCTGCCCATGAGCCGACACACCTTTAGCTGACTTTCAGGAAACGCCCATGAACACCCGTCGATTCGCAAGAACCGCAGGCTGGCTGGCGCTGCCCTGCCTGGTCGCGGCAGGCCTGCTGGCCTGGTATGTCACCCGTGAGCCTGCTACACCGTTTGAAAAGGAACAGGCCGCCGCCTTCGAGCCCGCAGTGGTCAGTCGCGGCGAGTACGTCGCCCGCTTGAGCGATTGCGTGGCCTGCCACAGTTTGCCCGGCAAGGCGCCGTTCGCCGGCGGCCTGGAGATGGCCACGCCGCTGGGGGCGATTCACGCCACCAACATCACCCCGGACCGGGACACCGGCATCGGCGCCTACACGCTGGCCGACTTCGACCGGGCGGTGCGCCACGGCGTCGCGCCGGGTGGCCGGCGGCTGTACCCGGCCATGCCCTACCCGTCTTATGTGAAGCTCAGCGACGACGACATGCGCGCGCTGTACGCGTTTTTCATGCAGGGCGTGCAACCGGCCAAGCAGCCGAATATCCCCAGCGCTATTCCCTGGCCGCTCAACCTGCGCTGGCCGATCGCGCTGTGGAACGGTGTGTTCGCGCCGACCGCCCCTTACGCCGCCAAGCCCGACCAAGACGCACTGTGGAACCGCGGTGCCTACATTGTCCAAGGCCCCGGCCACTGCGGCAGTTGCCACACGCCACGCGGCCTGGCGTTCAATGAAAAGGCGCTGGACGAGTCCGGAACGCCGTTCCTCGCCGGCGCCCTGCTCGACGGCTGGTACGCCCCCAGCCTGCGCCAAGACCCCAACACCGGATTGGGCCGCTGGAGCGAGCCGCAGATCGTGCAATTCCTCAAGACCGGGCGCAACGCCCATGCCGTGGTCTACGGCTCGATGACCGAGGCCTTCAACAACTCCACGCAGTTCATGCAGGACGACGACCTGGCCGCCATCGCCCGCTACCTCAAGTCGCTGCCCGGCGACCCGCAGCGTGACGGCGCGCCGTGGCAATATCAGGCGGTAACCGCAGGCCAGGACACGCCCGGTGCCCACACCTATGCGACGCGCTGCGCCTCCTGCCACGGCCTCGACGGCAAGGGCCAGCCGGAATGGATGCCCCCCCTGGCCGGCGCCACCTCGGCACTGGCCAAGGAAAGTGCATCCGCGATCAACATCACGCTCAACGGCTCACAACGCGTAGTCGCCGCCGGCGTGCCAGATGCCTACCGCATGCCGGCGTTTCGTGAGCAATTGTCCGACCCGGAAATCGCCCAGGTGCTGACCTACATGCGCAGTACATGGGGCAACAACGGTGGCGCGGTCGACGCGAAAGCGGTGCGCGAGTTGCGCGGGCATACGGACCCGGCGAGCAGCAGCCCGATCATTTTGCATATGCGCTAAAGGGCGATAGGCCTAAAGCCACCTGTGGTGAGGGAGCTTGCTCCCGTTGGGTCGCGAAGCGGCCCCAGCACTTTGTTTAAAAAGGCTGGGACTGCTGCGCAGTCCAACGGGAGCAAGCTCCCTCGCCACAGGTACCGTGTTCCGCCTTCCGAGATGAACCGGTAGACGCACGAAAACCGGTCAAATACGGCTATTTGCCAACGTCCAACTGAACCTCAGCTGAAGACAATCGCTATCGCGATTAAACCGTTTGATTAATACCCATGGGTGTTCGGATCATGGCCGGCCTGTTTAACAAGGCCTGGCCGCCTGGAATGAACCACTCAGGACAACGCCGTTGCCCCTCCGGAATCCCTTTGTGCGGTACCTGTCAGCCTCCGTGCTGTCGGCCTCTTTGCTAACACCACAGTTGGCCCTGGCGGCAAGTCATCCCGACGGTTTTGCCAAGGCCGTAACCGGTGGTGGCGAAGTTGCGGCCGTGCATCCCGCCACGGCGGCCGAACTGAAAAAAGCACTGTGTGCACGCTTCGACACGCGCGGCAATTGCACCGATGACACTCCGCGCGTTATTGCCTTGGACCATGTCTTCGATTTTCGCAGCTCGGTGGTGACCGACGGCAGTGCCCACGTGACAGAGGCCGGGTGCATGGCCAACGCCTGTCCCCATGGCGGTGGGCAATGGGCAATCGACGGCGCCAACCATTTGTGCCAGTCGAAACCACCCGCCACGGTGACCTATGACAAAGCCGGCTTGCAGCGCCTGAAGGTGGGCTCGAACAAGACCTTATTGGGCGTTGGGGCCCATGCCGGTATCCAGGGCATGGGGTTGTTCATCGGGAGCGGCGCGCACAATGTCATTGTGCGCAACCTGACCCTGTCGGACATCAACCCACGCGTGGTCTGGGGCGGCGATGCACTCACCCTGGACGATGCCGATGGCGTGTGGATCGACCACGACACCTTTGCGCGTATTGGGCGGCAGATGATCGTGACCGGTTGGGGCAGCGCGACCCATGTGACGATTTCCAACAACGAATTCGACGGCCGCACGCCCTACTCCGCGACCTGTGATGGTCACCATTATTGGGTGTGGCTGTTTCTGGGCCATCACGACACGCTGACGCTGCTCAGAAACTATGTGCACGACACGTCGGGCCGGGCGCCCCATTCGGGCGGCATGGGCGATGCCGAGGTGCGCGCGCAACTGGTCAATAACCTGTTTGCCCACCTGACGTACCAGGGCGCGATCATGTCCCGTACCGCCAGCTCCCATTTGCTGGTGGAAGGCAATGCGTTCGAAGACGTGGCACACCCGTTGTTCAACGATACCCGGCAACCGGGCACGGCGTACGCGCTCTTCGATCCCGTCGCGCAGTCGGCCACCGACACCTGCCAGGCCGCGCTAGGCAGGCCCTGTGTGGCTAACCTGCAGCACCTGAGTGGCGACGACTATCGTCCCCAGGATGCCGCGGCACTGGAGGCGTTCAGGGCATACCGTCAATACCTGGTTACCCCGCAGCCCGCCGATAGTGTGCGGATTGAAGTCCCACGCGACGCGGGTGCGGGCCACCTCAATCCAGGCAGCCACTGATGCGACGATTCCTGCTGATGGTGTGTTGTACGCTTGCGGCCCAGGCACACGCCGCCGGCTTCGGCTTCACGCGCACCGACGCCCGAATCGTCGTCGACACCGGTGCAGACCTGCTGTTCAGCGTGGACACACGCAATGGCGACCTGGTCTCCATGCGGTACCGCGACAGTGAATTGCAGACCACCGAGCCCAAAGCCTCGCAGCTTGCATCCGGCCTGGGCAGCGCGCAAGTGGACGCGCGCACGGTGGCGGACGTGATTGTCATCAGTGCTCGCGCGGGCAATGTGATCCACTACTACCTGGCGAAAAAAGGACGCGCAGCCATTTACATGGCGACCTACGCGCCAACCCTGCTACCGGTGGGCGAGCTGCGCTTTGTTGCGCGGCTCAACGTCAGCAAGCTGCCCAAGGCCGATCGCGGCACCGACTCCAACGTCGGCACGGCGATCGAAGGCAAGGATGTGTTTCTGCTGCCCGACGGGCGCACCAGCTCCAAGTTCTATTCGGCACACGCGATGATCGACGACCCTCTGCACGCGGTCAAAGGCACGGGCGTGGCGGTCTACATGTTGATGGGCAACCGTGAGCTCAGTGCTGGGGGGCCGTTTTTCAAAGATATCGCCACCCAGAAAACGCCGATCACCCATGAGCTGTACAACTACATGTTCTCCAATCACACCCAGACCGAAGCCTATCGCGGCGGCTTGCACGGGGTGTACGGGCTGTTATTTACCGACGGTGGCGCGCCCTCCGACACCGTGAAAGACCTGAGCTTCGTCAACGATAACCTCGGCCTTGCCGGCTTCCTGGGCAGCATAGGACGAGGAGCGCTGGCCGGTCAGGTTTCGGGCGTGGCCAGTGCATTGCCGGCGGTAATCGGCTTGAGCAATGCCGGCGCCGAATATTGGGCCCGTGCCGAAGACAGCGGCCGGTTCCAGTTGACGGGGATACGTCCAGGGCAGTACCGGGTAACGCTCTATCAGAATGAGTTGGAGGTGGCGCAGCGCAGCGTTGATATCAACGCGGGAGCCACTACGCAGACGCGCCTGCAGGCGCAACCGTCGACAGGCCAAGTGAAATGGCAAATCGGTACACCTGATGGCACTCCGGCAGGGTTTCTTAACGCGCACTTGCTCGCCTCCGCTCATCCCAGCGACTCACGCATGGCACCGTGGAAGCCGGTCACCTACACCCTCGGCACCAGCCGCCCTAACGAGTTTCCCGCCGCACAATGGCGTGACATCAACACCCCCACGCGCATCACCTTCATGCTGGCCGCCCACCAAGTGCGCGACGCTCGCCTGCGCCTGTTCATTTCCCTGGCTCAAGCCGGTGGGCGCCCGCAGGTGAGCGTCAATCAGCGCTGGCAGGCGCCCGTGCCACCGGCGTCGAACCAGCCGGACAGCCGGGGCATCACCCGTGGGACTTATCGGGGTAATAACGTGGTGTTTGAGGTCAGCATCCCCGCCAGCGCGTTGCAGGTTGGCGTGAACACACTGGAGATCGGTGTTGCATCGGGCAACACCGGTAAAGGCTTTCTGAGCCCGGGTTTTGTGTTCGATAGCGTGCAGTGGGTTCAGTAATGATCACTGGCACTCGGTCAGTCCATTTCACATCAGCAAAGGCTTGTTCTGCGGCGTATCAAGCGGGATATCGAGGGTGAAGGTTGCGCCCTGTCCAGCCCCGTCGCTGTGCATGGTCAAGCGGCCACCCATTTCCTGCGCGGCGAGCGCGCAGCTGTGCAGGCCAAAACCGTGACCGTCTTTGCGCGTAGTGAAGCCATGCGAAAAGATACGCGCCAGGTGCTCAGGCGCAATCCCGTTGCCGTTGTCGGCCACCGACATTCGCAACACTGATCCGTCAACGAGGGACGCATCGAGGGTGATGCACGGGTTGCGATCGACCACGCCGTCCATCGCCTGCCTGGCGTTGCCGATCAGGTTCACCAGAATCAGCAACACCCGGTGCCGGTCCAGAGACAGCAGGGGCAAGTCGGCAATCTCCTTGACTACCGCCACCTCCTGGCGCGCCCGTGATCCGGCGCTCAGGCGCAAGGCGTCCTCGATTAACGCTGGCACCGAGACTGTTTCGACGACACTGACGGCAACGGCATAGGACTGCTGGGCAGCAACAATGGCTTTGATGTGGTCAATGCCCTTGGTGAGTTGTTCGAGTTCTTCGATGATGCCCTGTTGCTCCGCCGTCACCACTTCCGCCAGCTTGAGCAGGTAGCCGGGCAGCATCTGTCCTTTGGGGTCGCTGGAGAGAAAATCGCTCAGGTCATCGACGTGTTCGTTCATCATCTGAGCCACCTTGCCCAGCCCTTGGGCTTTGGAGGTGCGCATCTGGCTGCTGACCAGTTCCGCCGATACGTTCACGCTGTTGAGGACGTTGCCGACGTTGTGCAGCACCGTCGTGGCAATTTCGGCCATGCCCGCCTGACGGGATTTTGCCTGCAGTTCGGTTTGCACTTGGCTCATGCGTAGCGCCGCACGTACACGCGCCTTGAGCTCCAGCGGCGAGAACGGTTTGGCGATATAGTCGTCGGCGCCACTCTCCAGCCCGGAGACGCAGGCCTCGCTGCCGCCGCGAGCGGTTAACAAGATCACGGGTAAATGGGCGAAGCCGGCGCTGGCTTTGATTCTGGCTGTCAGGCCAAAGCCGTCGAGCTCCGGCATCATTACATCCGAGAGGACGACATCGATGGGCCGACGCTGCAGGAGTGCCCAGGCCTGCTCGCCATCAGCTGCGGTGGCGACGATGTAATCATCGTGCAAAAGCTCGCTGAGGTAGCTCAGCATTTCCGGGCTGTCGTCGACCACGAGCACCCTGGACTGCGAGGCGTGTTCCAAGTGCTGCTCGTCATCTTCGCCTTGCATCGAAACGCGGTCGTTGCCGCTGCCTTGGCGACCGTGGTCGAAACGCAGGTGGCGCTGCTCGGTGGTGCTCGTTGTGCTCGCCAGTGATCGCTCGTGCATATCGCTGGCTTCGGTCGGCAAGGTGTCTTGCTCATCACCCAGCGGAAGGCGAACGAAGAAGCACGAGCCTTGTCCGGGCTCACTGTTGACGCCGACTTCGCCCCCCATCAGTTCGACCAGATACTTGACCAGGGCAAGACCGATGCCCGTGCCGCTGTAGTGGCGCGTGGCGGAATTGTCGATCTGGGAAAAACGCTGGAACAGCAGCGGCAGTTTGTCTGGCGCAATGCCAATGCCCGAGTCTTGCACCGCGAGTTCAAATCGCTCGCCATCAAGCGCAGTGACGGCCAGGTGCACGGTGCCGCCAGCGGGCGTGAACTTGATGGCATTGCTTACCAGGTTGAGGAGAATCTTCTCGAAGTGTCGGGGGTCCAGGAACACCGTACCGAGGGCGGGATCGATGCTGCAGGTCAAGGTGCAGCCTTTGCCCTCGGCCACCATGGCGGCATCCTCCGCCAGCACCCCCACCATCTTGTTCAGGTCAATGGGCGCCGGACACAACTCAAACTTGCCCGCTTCGGCCTTGGAGAAATCGAGGATGTCGTTCACCCGGTTCATCAAGCGCAGCGCGTTGCGTTGGGCGCGGTCGATTTGCACACGCCAGTCCGCCGGCGGGAGGGTCGCCGCCGAGAGCTGCTCCAGGGGGGCGAGAATGAGGGTCAGGGGGGTGCGCAGTTCGTGGCTGACGGTGGCCACAAAATCGCTCTTTGCCTGGTTAGCCGTCTCGGCCTGGTTGCGCGCCTGAATCAGCTCGACGGCCTGCGCCTCCAGCACCTCGGTCTGTTGGTGCAACGTGTCGGTCCGTTCGGCGACCATTCTTTCCAAAGAGGCCTGGACTTGCTGCCGTTCGGCTTCAGCCTCGGCCTCCAGTACCCGAATACGCAGGGCATTCTCCTGGAACACCCGTACGGCGCGGGTCATGATCCCTATCTCGTCGCCGCGTCCAGCGCTGGCAATCGCGGCGTTCAGGTCGCCGGCCGCAAGCCGGCGCATGGCCGAGGCCAACGCCACGATGGGCTGCGCGACAAACCGCGACGTGCTCCAGGCGATGGCGCTTGCGAGCAGGATGGCAACGGTACCCGCGACCACCGTCGCAAGCATTCCGCGATCATTGTGAACCAAGGCCTCGGAGCGCGCTTCACCCGCGAAGCGCGCAACCAACAGGCCGGCGCTCCGTGCCTCATTGCGAACCTGGTCGCGCGCGCCGCTCAAGGAGTTGCTCGCCTGATGGAACCTCGCGAATGCCGCCCGGTAACCGGCGATCTGATCGTAGACCGTCAAGGCCGTAGCCTTGGTTTGCAACCCTACGGACGAAGGGAGAACCCGCGAGAGACGGGAGAGTTCGTCCAGGATGGCGCCGACCGCGCTGGCGACCTCGGGCGACGGTGACAAGCGAAACGACAAGGTCTGCGCCTCAAGGGTGGCAACACGCTCGGCGAAACGCTTGGACAGCGCGGCTGCATTTTGCAGTAAACCCGTGGCGGCCTGAATGTCATTGGCGTCATGGGCAACGTGCTCGTCCAGTTCACCCAACATCGCTTCAAGGCGCTCGGCCACATCCCCAAGGACGGCGAGATGCCGCAACGCCTCGCCTCCCCGGAGCTTGGGCGCCTCGCCAAGGTGCTCGACCGCCAGGCAGGCAGCAGCGACCGCCGTCGTCAACTGATCCAGGGCCTCAACCTGCTGCGGCGCCGCCATCACCTCGCGCAATTGCTCGACCACGGGCGGCAGTGCCGCGCAGGTGTCCCGCGCCGCGATGCCGGCCGCACGATCACCGGTCACCAGCATCTTGGCCAGATTGGCGGTGATGATCCGTTCGCTGTTGCGCAGGATATCCAGGATGCGGTGGGCGCTTTCGATGTTGCTTACCCGCACCTGATGGTCGGCGGCACGCGAAACAATCTCCTTCAGCCCGTCGGCAATGCCCTGTTCGACGAGGATCGTCGCCTCTCGCATCCGGCCGTAGTGGGCGGTCATGTTCTCCGTTTCGCCATCCATGGTCAGGGTCGCAGCCCGCAAGGTAGCGATTGCCGCGGCAAGCCTCTGCAGACTGCCCTTGAGCGATTGCGCCTCTGCCACCGGAATGGCAGTGAGGCCGACGATAGCCGTCGCCACCATGCCTTCGGCCTGGATCAGGCTTTCCTGGTCGCGGGTGGCGATAAAATTTTCCACCCGCCCCGTGGCCGCGTTGACCGACGCCAGGATTTCCGCAGAATGGCTGGCCGAATCCACTGCACGTACCATGCCTCGCAGGCCGTAGAGGTTCACCAGCGATACCGCCAGCATCAGGAACACCAGTGCAGCGACCGCCAGGCCAATTTTGACGGCAATGGGCCTGTCCCTGAAGGGTTTGAATGTCAACATGGCACCTCGCATCCCCGCCCGCCGCTACGGCTTCATCACCTCTGGCAAAGGCGCGGGCGCCACCGTATTATTGTTGGCCGCGTCGATCATCCCCACAACGGACGCCTGGCTGTAGAGCGGATTGGCAGCGCCGCCCACGGGCATAGTGGCGAGCCAGGCGTCCAGGTCTTTCGCATCGATGCGCACCAGCGGTACCTCGACGAACTTCGGCACCTGCTTGCCCGCCAGAATCTGCTGGGCCACCCAGAACCCCACTTGGGAGACGCTCGGGGAGGCGGAGACCGAGACGGTCTCGTAGCCGTTGGCATCGCGTTCCTGTTGCCACAGGGCGAGTTCGTCTTGACGGTTCCCCATCACAATGATCGGCAACGGGCGTCCCGCCGCCTTGAACGCCATGGCGGCGCCATAACCGTCGCCCCCTTGAGTAGCGACGGCATCAATGCGGGGCAGCGACGCCAGCGCCAGCGCCACCTCCTTGCGTGCGACGGACGCCGTCCAGTTCCCGTACACGGTCTTGGCGAACTTCAGGCCAGGGTAATCGCTGGCGGCCTTGCGAATGCCGTCGCTGATATTTTTATCGGTGGCATCGCCGGCAATGCCGCGGATCTCTAACAGCGTTCCGCTGCCCTTGAGGCGCTCGGCGATATAGTCCATTTCCACGCGGCCCATGGCGGACCAATTGTAGTCCACGGTATAGACGCAAGGTTCGGTGACCAGGCTGGCCATGACGACCACCACGATGCCGGCATTGCAGGCATCGCGGATCACTCCGTTGAGGGCTGTGTCGGACGCGGCCAGGATGACGATCGCGTTGACGCCCTTGACGATCATGTCCTGGATCTGGGCAGCTTGTTCCGACGCCGAGTTATTGGCGCTGACCACCGGGGCCTCCCGGATCACGCCATCCTTTTGCGCTTGGAGCGCAATCTCCTGCCAGTTGCGTACCATCACCTTGCGAAAATCGCTGCCGGCATAGGAGTTGCTGAAGGCAATGCTATGACTTGCGGTTGAGTCGCCGGCGGCCTGGGCTGGATTGGCAACAACCATCACCAGCCCGGTCACGCAGCCGGCGAAGCGCCATAAGCTTCTGTGGATTGATTTAGCGTTCATGCTGTTCTCCATCGTGCATGGGATTTACCAAAAAGTAATCCACCAGCACCCGGCGACAGCCTGGATCGACTGCTTGGTCTGGTTGGAGCAGTCGCTCATAGTCGGGAAGGCGCTTGCCTCTCTGGTTGCTCCTGGGTTTGCACGCCATCGACGCTCAAACCTATGCGAACATAGCGGGCGAAACTGATGAGGCAGAATGGGTCGCAGCAAGCCCAGATCACAGCAGTGCCGACGAAAGCCACTGCGATAATGCCTGCACTGGCATGAGCATAGTATCAAAGTGCCCTATTCGCGCGCGGCCATGGCGGGTTTCGGCCCACTGAGCGTCCCACAAGGTAACACCGACGACGACACTTGGGTGGGGGCGCGCGGTGAAAGCCAAAGAAGAGGTTTCCTTGGGCGAAAAAAATGGACCTCGGGTTTAGCAAGGCCACTCAAACGAGTGTCCTCACCTGAGCCTACGATTTCAGGTTTTTAACGCTGGCAAACGTCAACTCCCCCCGTGCCTGCTCCAAGGTGTTCATCGGCATGGACACCGGCACGACCTGAAGGATCGGTTTCAGCACGCTGGCTCGCTCACTGGACGTCACCAGACGCTCATCACTGGGCGGCACGCCAAAGTACTCCCGATAGCATTTGGAGAAGTGCGGCGTGGACACAAACCCACAGAGCAAGGCCAGTTCCACGATCGAGATGGGCGTTTGCTTGAGCAATTGGCGCGCGCGAATCAGCCGCAATCGAAGGTAGTACCGCGAGGGTGAACAGTGCAGATACTTCTGGAACATTCGCTCAAGCTGTCGGCGCGACAAGGCCACATACTCCGCCAGTTGATCCAGGTTGATCGGCTCTTCCAGGTTGGCCTCCATCAGCGTGACGACTTCCTGCAACTTCGGTTGCTGGGTGCCCAGCATATGCTTGAGGGGCACGCGCTGGTGGTCTTGCTCATTGCGCATGCGCTCGTACACAAACATGTCCGAAATCGCCGCCGACAGCTCGTGCCCATGATCATGACCAATCAGATGCAGCATCATATCCATCGGCGCGGTGCCTCCCGAGCTGGTGAGGCGATCCCTGTCGAGGGTGAACACGCTGGCACTGAGGGTCACCCGTGGGAAGGCTTCCTGCATGGCCGCCAACCACTCCCAATGCACACTGCATTCAAATCCGTCGAGCAACCCCGCGCGAGCCAACACCCAACTGCCGGTACAAATACCGCCCAGGCGCTTCGAATAACGCGCCTGGGTGCGCAGCCACTTCACGAGCTCGCCGGTCACCGTGTTCTGAATGCTCGTACCGCCGCACACCAACACGATATCGGCAGCGGGCGCACTGCCTGCCGAACAGTCAGGTGTGATGGGCATGCCATCGCTGGCCCATACGGGATTACCGTCGACACTTGCGGTGTGCCAACGATAAAGCTCCTGACCCGACAGCTGGTTGGCCATGCGTAGCGGCTCGACCGCAGACGCCAAGGAGATCAGGGTGAACTGGTCCAGCAGCAAGAAAACCAGACGGGTAACAGGCCGGGTGTTCATGGGCGCGAAGCGACGGGCATCGGCTTCTGCGCGCTGTCGGGTTGCCGTGCCGTGATGACACCGACCAGGGAAATCAACAAGGCCAACCCGATGGTCGAAGACACCTCAAAGCGATGCTCAGGCGTCAACAGCATCACCGTCAATGCGGTGCAAATGAAGGCGATGACCAACCAGGTCAACCAGGGAAACAGCCACATTTTGAACGTCAGCGTGACGTTGCGGCGTTGCAGGACCTTGCGCATGCGCAGTTGTGAAACCGCGATCACCAAGTACACCAGCAAGGCGATGGCACCCGAGCTGGCCAGTAGAAACTGGAACAGCCCCGCAGGCATGAAGTAGCTGAGCAAGGTCACGCCAGCCCCCAGTACCGTACTGGCGATGACTGCGGCCCTTGGCACGCTCGCTGCCGATGTCTTTTTCATCAGCGTGGGCGCATCGCCCCGCTTGCCCAGGGAGTACAACATGCGCGAAGCAATGTAGATGGACGAGTTCATGCAACTGGCGACGGCGATCAACACCACCACGTCCACCAGTAGCTTGGCATGGGGAATGTTCATCAACTCCAGTGCGCGCTGATAAGAACCGACCGACGCCAACAGCGGGTCATTCCAAGGCACAACGGAAATAACCACAAAGATCGACAGCACGTAAAACACCCCGATGCGCCACATCACCGAACGCGTGGCCCGGGCGATATTCTGCGCTGGGTTATTGGACTCTGCGGCCGCAATGGTGACGGCTTCCGTGCCGATAAAGCTGAACATGATGGTAATGAATGCCCCGACCACCGCAGACAAGCCATTCGGTGCGAACCCGCCGTGCTCTTCCATCAGTCGACTCAAGCCGCTGGCCTCCCGCTCCGGGATCCAGCCCATCAATACCGCGCCCCCCAGACCGATGAAACCAATGATCGCCACCACCTTGGCCATGGCAAACCAGAACTCGAACTCGCCGTACTTGGAGACGCTGAACAAATTGGTGACCACCAACAAAAAGATCGACAACAAGGCAAACAGCCAAGCGTCGATCTGCGGGAACCACTGGTTCAGGATATGCCCGGCGGCCAGCGCTTCGATGGGAATCACCAGCACCCAGAACCACCAGTACAGCCAGCCGATCGTAAACCCGGCCCAGCGCCCGATGGCTTGGTCGGCGTAGGTTGAGAAAGAGCCGGTGTCCGGGTTGGCCACCGCCATCTCCCCCAACATACGCATGACCAGCACCACCAACAGTCCGGAAAACAGATACGCCAGCATCACTGCCGGCCCCGCCGCCGCAATGGCATGCCCGGAGCCGACAAACAATCCCGCACCGATAATGCCTGCGATGGAGAGCATGGTGACATGACGCGGCTTGAAGCCCTGCGCAAGCTGGCCGTTTGAATCCTTGGAACTCAGGCTATTCATCGTTGTTTTTATTCTCTGTGATCGACGCCAGGACGCACTGACTGAAGGGTCAGGTGATCATCTTTTTTTAATGACGGGTCACAGTACGCGGCATTCCCGCCGCGAAAATAGCCTCACAACGGCACACAAGCGCCTGATATCGACATGGGCCAAAGCAGCTTATCCGCCTTGCAGAGCCCCGCTCGCCCCCCCAATCCTCAAGCTGCGGGATGCCCAACCCAACAGAATGGGCCAGGTTCAGGAGGCTTGGGATGCCTCGCCCAAGCGGTGATGCGGTGAAGCTGAACCGGCCCGCCGAGAAAATCAGGATCGTAGGCCCCATGGAAGTAAACGTCTGGCAAATTAACTGAGTCGGTATTCAATCTAACAGCGAAGCGTTCTTGAGCAGATCGGATAACCAAGGCTGCCTGATTAAGTTTATTTACGTCAGGTCGATAGTCTAGATACCTAGATCATTCCCTCGTAGTCAGGAAGCTCATATGCACCTAAGAAACCTCAACGTAGCTCCACGAGCCTCCTTGTTTTTCGCGTCGATTATTGTATTGGTCTTTGTGCTCGGCGCAGTCGCCGCCTTGCAGATGGGAAAGCTACGGGACGCCGAAAAAGACGTCGAAACCAATTGGCTTCCAAGTATCCGACAAACGGCGTTGATGAATGTCGGCGTAATGCGGCTCAGACTTGAAACCCAGCGCGCACTTGCTGACCCTCAAACACTTCAATCGACCGTCGCGTCCTTCGCAGGCTACCGGAAGGCTTTCACGGATGCGGTGCTGAATTATGAACCTCTGATCGCTAGCAACGAGGAACGCACGCGTTATCTAGTGGTGAGAGCGTCCGCCGATGCATACACCAAACAGTTGGATATCCTTGAACCATTGATGGCGCGCGGTGACATACCTGCCGCCGTCAACTTAGTGAGTACAGGTATCCGGCCGTTGACGAATAGGATGGAGGGTGAGATCAAAGCCCTGACTGACTTCAACAACAATGGCGCAACAGAGGCTGGGCAATACGCTACCAATACTTACTCCGACGGCATCTGGGTAATCATTGGCCTTATCTCAGTTGTCGTAGTCCTGACTGTTGCGTTGGCAACACTCCTGACCAAGAGTATTACGAGCCCGATCGGCGCCGCGCTATCGGTGGCCGAACGTATTGCAGGTAGTGATCTTTCCAAAGAAGTGCAAGTCAGCGGGAGGGATGAAGCCGGACGTCTGTTAAAAGCGCTGGCCCAGATGCAAGAGAACCTACGCAGAACCATCATGCAAATCGGCGATTCATCGACACAGCTGGCCTCAGCCGCAGAGGAAATGACAGCAGTCACTGAGGAATCCAGTCGAGGTCTCATCTCCCAAAATGATGAGGTCAACCAAGCTGCCACTGCGGTAACTGAGATGAGTGCGGCGGTTGATGAGGTGGCCCGTAATGCGGAGTCGGCCTCGGAAGAGTCACGTCGCACCCAGGGCTTTACTGAGACCGGTTTGGAGCGAGTCTCTCAAACGTTGAAGTCGATTCAAAAACTCAGCGGCAATGTTGAAGCCACGAGTGACAAGATTCAGGTTTTGTCAGAGCGAGCTCAAAGCATCAACAAAGTCGTCGAAGTGATTCGTGCAATCGCTGAGCAAACGAACCTCCTGGCGTTGAACGCAGCGATTGAAGCTGCCAGGGCTGGTGAGCAAGGCCGCGGTTTTGCAGTCGTTGCTGACGAGGTCCGAGCGTTGGCGCACAGAACGCAGGCTTCCACTCAAGAGATCGAACAGATGATCTCTGCAATGCAGAGCGATTCAGCTGAAGCAGTGGAAGCCATGAGTAAAAGCAAAGAGCTGGCAACCCAATCCCTCGATGTGGCACAGGAGGCCAGCAGTTCGCTGGATCAAATCGCCAAGGCTATCACGCAGATTAATGAGCGAAATATGTTGATCGCAACCGCGTCTGAAGAACAAGCCCACGTTGCCCGGGAAGTTGATCGTAATCTCGTGAGCATTCGAGAGCTTGCCGTGCAGAGCTCTGCCGGCGCCAGTCAAACAGCCAGCGCATGCGGGGAAATGTCAAAGCTGGCGGTTGATCTTAATAAGATGGTGAATCGCTTCGTTGTTTGAAAACAACTACGCGGTACGCGTTATCCAAGCCCGACGGGATGAGGAGTCTCAAACGGATCGCGCAACATTGGGGATAACGGTCAGACTGGCGCGAGCGTTTCACTATCAAGCGGTGACTCCGCTCCATAACTCGCCAACAGACGTGGTTATCGGGTAGTGAGGCGCTATCTGCGCCTACAACAACTCGGCGGTGGCCAGTGCATCGGTTAATGCATGGTGAGCGTGATAAGCCGGAAGGCCAAGGCGCGCTCGGCTATCCTGGAAGGACCCAGCAACAATACAAATTCGAGTCTGTCGTAATGTTGTACTTAATACTGTAATTGTTGCTACTGGTTTCCAGTGGTTTTCCGCAGAAACGAAAAAAGACGCCTAAGCGTCTATTTCATAAAGACCAGGCAAAAAAAAGCCACTCGTTAGAGTGGCTTTTTCTTTGTGTTTGGAGCGGGAAACGAGACGCACACTGGGTGGTTTATTCGTTGATTTAAATGAATTTTATGTTATTGCGGCGATGCAAAAATACTTGATCTTGTACTTGTTTTACGGGGATGACAATCCAGATTTTACGAGCGGTTATTGAGTGTGGGGCTAGACATTCAATCTCTCACTGCGAGGCGTTGAGGCTTTTTTTCGTTAGGGCCTGCCTAGCACAACAGCATCACTCCAGATTAAAAATAATACGGTTTATCAATGGCTTGAATCGACCTGTTAGCGATGATTTGAAAGTTTTACGTCAAAAGTTTTAATAGCGCGGTGATTTGTCGCACCCTAGACTTCTTCTCGAAACATCTTGAATCACCCCCGTTCGTTCTCCCCACGCCGCCCATGTTCGTGTGATTGCCGCTGGCTTCAAGCCTTGCGGGCGCTGCCGTGTGCGCACGGGAAACGCGCCAGACTCTCAAAGGAACCCTCATGCAGCGCAGAGACTTTTTATCGTCGGCCATCGCGCTGGCGGCTGCGTCGACATTACCCGTTGCCCGCGCCGAAGAAATCACCGGAGGCCAACCCTGGGAACCGGGCACGGATAGCCTGCCGACCTTACCCACTGTACGTCAGGGCGGTCTGGCGTTTTTCAATCAACATGAATTTCAGACCACCGAAGCGATTGCCGAACGGTTGATCCCAACAGACGAGCTGTCTATCGGAGGCAAGGAAGCCGGTTGCGCGACGTTTATCGACCGCCAATTGGCCGGTGACTACGGCAAAGGTGCCACGCTTTATCGGCTGGGACGTTTCGTCAAAGGTACGTTCGAGCAAGGCACTCAGTCAGCACTCACCCCCGCCGACCGCTGGCGCAAGGGGCTGGTGGCGATTGACGAATACAGCCAGGCGCAGTTCGGCAAACCCTTCCTGCAACTGCAAGGCGAGCAACAGGACCAGGTGCTGCGCAGCTTCGAAAAAAACGCGGTCAAGGTTGGTTCCGAGTTTGACGACGGCGCCAAGGAGATCTTCGAACAGGTGCTGGCCAACGTGCGTGAAGGCTTCTTGTCTGACCCGATCTACGGCGGCAACAAAGGCATGGCGAGCTGGAAAATGCTTGGTTTCCCCGGCGCACGCTATGACTTCCGTGACGTTATTGCCAAGAAGGGCCAGAAGCTCAACATCATCCCCACCAGCCTGATCGATAACACGCTCTGATCCCCTAGAACACTTGAGTGATGAGGCCTTGCCATCATCGCCGACTGACCGTGATTCGCTGTAACGAAGAGGAATTCCTGAATGGCCAATGTACGCCCCAAAGTCGACGCAGTGATTGTCGGCCTCGGCTGGTGCGGCTCGCTGATTGCCGAAGAACTGACCCGCGCCGGGCTGAATGTCATCGCGATCGAGCGTGGTCCGTGGTTTGAAACCGCCACTGATTTTCCGCCCTCGGTAGACACCGACGAACTGCGCTGGGACACCCGCCGCAGCATGCTGCTGCCGCCAGCCATCGAGACCACTACGTTCCGCAACAACCGTTCGCAAACTGCCCTGCCGACCCGCGACTGGAGCATGAACGAGTTGGGCTACAACGTCGGCGGCTCAGGTACGCACTGGGCCGGCATGGCGTGGCGCTTCCTGCCGTTCGACTTCGAGCCTTACAGCTTTACCCTCAAGCGCTACGGCAAGCAGCAGATTGAAAAAGGCCTGATCGTGCAGGACTGGGGCGTCACCTATGACGACCTGGAGCCCTTCTACGAGCGCTTCGAACGCATTGCCGGCGTATCGGGCAAGGCCGGCATGTTGAATGGCGAGAAGATCGACGGCGCGAATATCTTCGAAGGCAACCGCAAGAGTGAATTCCCGCTGCCGCCACTGGCCACCACTCGGCTGACGGACCTGTTCACCGAAGGCACCCAAAAACTTGGCCTGCACCCGTTCATGGTGCCAGCTGGCCAGGCCTCCCAGGCCTACACCAACCCTCTCGGTGTGCGCATGGGGCCGTGCACCTACTGCGGTTACTGCCTGTATTACGGCTGCGGCAACTTTTCCAAGTCGAGCCCCAATGCCTGCGTGATTCCTGCACTGATGCAACGCAGCAACTTTACCGTGCTGACCGAGTCGGCCGTGCTGCGCGCCAACCTCGCCGCAGACGGCAAGACCGCCACCGGCGTGAGCTACCTTGACCGCAATAAGATGGAATGGGAGCAACCCGCGGACATCGTGATTTTTTCGGCCTTCCAGATGCAGAACGTGCGCTTGCTGCTGCTCTCTAAAATCGGCAAGCCCTATAACCCCGAAACTCGCTCAGGAGTCGTGGGCCGAGCCTACAGTTTCCAGACCGTGTCCGGGGCCAATCTGTTTTTCGAGGACGAACAGCTCAATCAGTACATTGGCGCAGGCGCCCTCTCTGCGCAGGTAGATGACTATAACGGCGACAACTTCGACCACACGGGCAAGAACTTTATCGGCGGGGCCGGCATCCTCGTGGTCGCCCGTGGCGCACGCCCGATCGGTAACGCCGATGCCGTACCACCGGGCACGCCACGCTGGGGCAGCGAATGGAAAAAGGCCTATAACCATGCCTTCCAGAACGGCACTTTCATCTTCAACCAGGGCACCAGTTTCTCCCACGACGAGTGCTATCTGGATCTGGACCCGGAATACACCGACGCCAACGGCGATCCGTTGATTCGAGTGACCTTCGACTACAACGAAAACGACCGGCGCATGGCCCGGTTCACCGAAGAAAAAGCTGTAGAAATCGGCAAGGCCATGGGCGCGAAAATCGTCAATGGCTTTGATGCTGCCGCCGTCAACTATGGGCCTTACTTGCCCTCCAGCGACCACACCATCGGCGGCGCGGTCATGGGCCTGGACCCGAAAACCAGCGTACTCAACCGCTATCAGCAGAGCTGGGATGTGCACAACGTATTTGTGCTGGGCGCCTCGTCGTTCCCCAACAACGCCGGCTACAACCCCACCTCGACCATCGGTGCTCTGAGCCTGTGGACTGCCAAGGCGATCATCGATCAATACCTGGCCAAACCCGGCCCACTGGTGGAGATGCCAGCATGAACCCGCGTCTTCGCATGGCCCTGACAGCCACTGCCGTGTTGTCCCTGGGCTCGGCCATTGGCCTGTACGGTGCATTCAGCGTTGCCGATGCAGCGGACAGCATTGCCCAGCCAGGGCAACAGGCCGACCACAGTGCCGGAATCAAGGCGCCAAGCACCCAGCAACAGGAAGACCTCGCCGTAGCGCGTGGCCGTTACGTGGCCATCGCCGGGGACTGCGCGGCCTGCCATACCGATCCCCGTCATGGAAAACCTTTTGCTGGAGGCTACGCACTGGAAACGCCGTTCGGCAAGTTGCTCGCCAGCAACATCACCTCCGACAAAAATACCGGCATTGGTGCCTGGACCGAGCAGGAGTTCACCCGTGCGGTGCGTGAAGGCAAAGGCCGGCATGGCGAGAACCTCTACCCGGCGATGCCCTATAACGCCTACGTCAAAGTCAGCGACCAGGATATGCATGACCTCTGGGCCTACATGCAAACGGTGCCGGCGGTGAATAACGAAGTCGTGTCCAATCAACTGCCCTTCCCGTTCAACATCCGCCTGATGATGATGGGCTGGAACCTGCTGTTCTTTGATAACACCACGTTCAAACCGGTGGCAGGCGCTACCGAGCAGGTCAACCGCGGCGCCTACCTGGTCGACGGCCTAGGGCACTGTGCTGCTTGCCATACGCCGAAGAATTTCCTCGGCGGTGACAAGAGTGGCGCGTACCTGCAAGGCGGCGAACTGGCCGGCTGGCATGCACCGGAAATTACCGGCAACCCCTACGTGGGTATCGGCGGCTGGAGCGATGCGCAACTGGTGCAATACCTAAAGACCGGCAGCAACCACGTGGCCGTAGCGTCCGGGCCGATGGCCGAAGCGGTCACCAACTCGACCCAGCACATGCGCGACGAAGACCTGTACGCCATCGCCGCTTATCTCAAGACCCTACCCGGTTCGGATACCCGCAGCCCGCGGGCGCTCAAGGCGAGTACCCCATTGATGCAACAAGGCGCCAACGTGTACTCGGCTAATTGCTCGGCGTGCCACAACAGCGATGGCAAGGGGATCAATCAACTGGCGTCGAGCCTGGCCGATAACCCCGGTATCCAGGCTGAGAATGCGCGAAGCTTGATCACCACGGTGCTGGAAGGCGGCCGCGGCGCGGTGACCCTCGACAATCCCACCAGCGGCGCAATGCCCAGCTTTGCATGGAAGCTGTCGGACCAACAGATCGCGGCAACACTCTCCTACCTCCGCAACAGCTGGGGTAATGCCGCGCCGGAGGTGACCGCCAATCAAGTTGCCGAGGTACGCAAGGCGCGCAAATTGCCGGCGCAATTGAGCGTGGACGGTACCTCTCACTGACGCCGTATAGGGCCTGCCGGTACACTCACAGGCCCACCCCTCACAGGAAGCGTGCTTAGCATGAGCAGCACACTCAAGCGTCACGGTCTGTTGAAGGTCGCAGAATTGGCGGGCGTCAGCCTGAGCACCGTAGACCGAGTGCTCAATGACCGTGGCAAGGTGTCCGATGTTAAACGGCGCAAGGTCCTGACCGTGGCACGCGCCCTGAGCATCCGCCCGGGCCTGCCTGCGCCATTTACCGGCCCGATGATTGTCGATGTGTTGCTGAGCGACAGCGCCACCGACCATTTCAAGCGTCTGGCTGCAGCCTTCGAACGCCAAGCCCAACGCCTCAGCGCCCACCTTACCCTGCGTCATCAACGCTGGGCGGAGGGCTCACCGCAGCAACTGCTCGACGCCCTGCGCAAACCGCGCTCACGTCGCCACGGCATGATCGTGATCGCCCCCGATACACCCACCGTGCACCAGGCATTAAACGCCATCGTGCAGGGCGGCACGCCCACCGTTTTACTCACCAGCAACCTCACCGATGTGCAAGGTGCTGTGTATGTCGGCATCGACAACCATGCCGCCGGGCGCAGCGCCGGACGGTTGATGAGTCAGTGGGTCGGCCAGCGGCCGGGGGTGGTACTGCTGGTTGTCAACTCACTGGATTTTTTTGCTCACCAGGAGCGGGCCAAAGGCTTTATCGACGTGATGGCGCAACATGCACCCGACACGCGCGTCATAGGCCCAATCGAGTGCTTCGACAACGATGAACTCACCCGCACAGCCGTCGCGCAATGCCTTGCAGATCAACCTTTGGCGGGACTATACGACACCGGCAGCGGATCGTTGGGGATCCAGGCGGCCCTCGCCCAGGCAGATGCACACCCCGTGTGGATCGGTCATGAGGCCAGCGCATTGCATGCAAGCCTGCTGCGCCAGGGTGTGATGTCGCTGGTGCTGGACCAAGACCCGGAAGGCCAGGTGCAAGCCTGTATCGATTACCTGCTGCATCAGCAGGGGATAATTGATACGCCACCCGTACTGCCGCTGGTGATGAAGATCGTCATCGACGAAAACCTCTGACCTCCCAATGCGCGTTATGCCATCAGCTTTAGCCAATGCGCCACTCCCCAACCAACCAATAACATTGACACATTGTAATACAATTAATTAGAGTGGTTTGCGCACTCACTGGCTACGCGCGGCGTTTGCTTTTATGGGGTGATTGGCTCCATTCACGCACTCAGCGGCGACCCACGTGGCGATAACGTGCGAAATCATTCACCTTATAAAACAAGAAGAACGTGATGAAAAATAAGCGCATTGCAATCGGTAAAAAGACACTTGGGTTGGGCTTGTGCATGGCGGTTGCGCTATGCGGCGCAGGCTGGGTCAACGCCCAAACACCCTCCTCTTCACCCGCTCAGCATCGGCCTGCGATGGCTCCGCTGCCGATCGTAAAAACCTTGCGCGTCTACGTGCTCGATTGTGGACAGCTGATATACAACCACCCGGAATCGTACAACCTGACGCGTGAAGAAGTGGTCGATACCAACATGCCCGTCACCTGCTACCTGGTCATGCACCCCAAAGGCGTTTTGTTGTTCGACACCGGGCTGTCTGACCGTTTGATCGGACGACCGGTGTATGAAAATGCCATTGATGGATATGGACAAATCGTTACCAAGACACTGCTCAGCCAGTTGGCCGACATTGGGGTCGCACCAACGGACATCAACTACCTCGCGCTTTCACATTCGCATTTCGATCACGTGGGTAACATCAGCGAATTCCCGACCGCAACGTGGCTGACCTCCAAAGCCGAGCAGGATTTCATGTTCACTGCACAGGCCACCCCGGAAAACGCGGCGTCTTTCGCCTCACTCAAACAAAACCCCCAACAACTGTTCAAAGGCGATCACGATGTCTTCGGCGATGGCTCAGTCATTTTGAAACAAACCCCGGGGCATACCCCCGGCCATCAATCGCTGTACGTGAAGCTCAAGCAATACGGCGGGGTCTTGATTTCCGGCGACCTTTACCACTACCCCGAAGAACGTACGAAGAACCGCATGCCGGACAAGGAAAAGCACGCCGGCACGCCTGAATCGCGACAAGCCATGGAAGATTTCCTCAAGCAGACCCACTCGCAATTGTGGATCGGTCACAGCACTGAGTTCGTGCGGAATGCGCTGAAATCGCCGGCCTGGTATGAGTAAGCAATAGCGTCACACAACGAGGGCCAATGCAGGCACTGGCCCTCATCCTGCGCGCTTGTCAGGTACGGAAACGCCGGACCAGGCTGTCCAGCTCCGCAGACAACCCGGCCAAACCCGATGAATTCAAACGCGCCGATTCAGCCAACTCTGCGACACGTTGCGCATCGCCATGGATCTGGCTGATATGCAGATTGATGCCTTCGGCGACTTGATGCTGCTCCTCAGCTGCCGTGGCGATTTGAGTGTTCATGTCTCGAATCACATCTACAGAATCGCGAATCAGGCCGAAGCTGGTACGCGCCACGCCGATTCGACTAACCGACTGTTGCGAGACATCCAGACTGGCACGCATTTGGTGCGTGACAAGGCCCGTACGCTTGGCCAAGGTGCCCAGCAGCCCGTCGATCTCGGCGGTGGAGTCCGCCGTGCGTTTGGCCAGCGCCCGGACCTCATCGGCGACCACGGCAAACCCACGGCCCTGCTCGCCAGCGCGTGCAGCCTCAATGGCGGCGTTCAGTGCCAGCAGGTTGGTTTGCTCGGCGATTGAGCGAATGGTGCCGAGGATCGACTGGATATCGTTACTGTCACGTTCCAGTTGTTGCATCGACTCGGCGGACTTCTCGATTTCATGACTCAGTTGGTCAACGCTGCTGACCGCCGCATCAATCTGCTGCTGACCCTCGCGTGCTTTTGTCCAGCCGCTGTCGGCTGACTCGGCAGCTTGACTGCAGGCACGCGCAATCTCGTTGGCGGTGGCCACCATTTCATGGAAGGCGGTCGAAACCATATCCACGGCCTCACGCTGGCGCCCTGCAACCTCAGCCATGTCGCTGGATACCTGCGTGGCAGCGTTGGATGTGGTCAGAATGTTATGTGCAGCCTGGCCGATGCTGCTGATCATGCTGCGGATCGCCGCCAGGAATTGGTTGAACCAGTTGGCCAACTGCGCCGTTTCATCTTTGCCGCGCACGTGAAGGCTTTGCGTCAGATCGCCGTCGCCTTCGGCGATGCCTTGCAAGCCGCTGGCGACGCTGCGGATCGGTCTTACGATCAAGCCTGCGAAGCTCGCGCCCACCAGGGCAAATACCAGCGCCAGCACGCCCGCAATGATCGCAATCACCCACGCCAAGTGGGTCGCAGAGCTCATCACCTCCTGCTGTTTGATCAGGCCCACAAAGCTCCAACCCAATTGGCTGGAGGGCCAGACGTTGGCCATATAACGTTCACCGTTGAGCTCAACTTCAAACGCGCTTTTCCGGGCGTTGGCCAACTGTTCATAGCCGCCGCCGATCTCTGTAAGCGTCTTGAAGTTATGCGCAGGTTGCTGAGGGTCAACCAACACCTTGCCGTCGCGCTCGACCAGCATCAGGTAACCACTCTCGCCGAGTTTGATGTGTTTGATGATTTCGGTGAGTTGCTGCAACGACACATCGATACTGATCACGCCGCTGTTGCTACCCAGTTGGGTATCGATGCTGCGCACAACGCTGACATACACCGCATCTTTAGGCGCGTAGTAGTAAGCATCGGTACGCAGGGTCTTGCCTGGACTGCTCAACGCAGACTTATACCAAGGCCGCTCGCGGGGGTCGTAATTGGCCCGGTTCGGGTTGTCGGGCCAGGACACAAAACCGCCGGTGCTGTTACCGAAAATGATGTTGGAATACGCCGAATGGCTATTGGCCAAGTGCGCATAAAAATCAAAGATCTGCTTATCCAGCGCGCCTTGCGCAATGCTGGGAGCGTTGGCGCCACTGTAGTTTTTCAGGCTGCCGTCAGCGTTGCGCAATAACGGCTGAGAGGCGAGGTAGTCGACGTTCTGGCGAATACTTTCGAAGTACAACTGCATCGCCGTTTCAACCTGGCGTATTTCCCGGTTACTGCCCTCGATAAAATCATCGCGGGCGGCGTTGCGCAAATCCATGACCACCAGTGTCGCAATCAGGCAGACAGGCAAGCAGGCGATCACAACAAACGCCCAGGTCAACTTCTGTTTGACGTTCATCTGCACTCCAGAATGTTATCGAGTCATTTTTATAAGAGGATTGCGTAGAACGAGGTGGCCTTGAGTCAGGCGGCGACTTGGTTACGCGCGGGTTGGACAGTAGCGAGCAGCCGCCAGGAATAAAAACAATAAGATTTACTGGTTCATATAAATAATATTGATCAGACACCGACAGCCAAGCCCGTCAGGAATCACCGATATGTGGGGTGCTCATGGAGCACGCAGATCGAGCCTTCCGACGCGCCAGCAAGCGGTGAATAGCGATTCATCACCAAGGGATCATGCCCCGGGACAATATGATGCTCGGAATCGGCCAACGATCTGATTCGGGCCCAGCCACTGCGCATATCGTCCACATTGAAGACGATCGGGAATGGACGGTCCTCGATAAAATTGCGGTAGTAGTGGCTGGCATCGGAGGCCAGTACCACCCAGCCTCGGCGGGTAAAAATGCGCACCACTTGCAAACCCATGGTATGCCCTCCCACCAGGTGCACGGAAAGGCCGGGCGTCAACGTGGCGTCACCGTCATGGAACTGCACACGCCCGCGGTAGACCTCGCGGACCATCCCGACCACATTCTCGACGTCATAGGCCTCGTGTGCACACGTGTGCGCCATGTGCCGTCCGGTTGCGAACAGCATCTCATGGTCTTGAAGATGATAAGTGGCCGATGGGAACAGGTCGAAGTTGCCCACATGATCGTAATGCAGGTGGGTAATGATCACGTTGTCGACAGCGGCCGCATCAATACCGAGCATCCGCAACGATTCAGCCGGGCAACGAATGAAGTCTCGCCCACGCTGGCGGGCCGTGGCCTGGTTGAAGCCGGTATCAATCACCCAAGTGCCGGTGCTGTTGGTCGCGACCCAGATAAAGTAATCCATGGGCATCGGCCCATCGTGCGGGTCGCCGCCGAGGAAGTTCGAGGAGGCGGTGCGCCGATGCTCGGCATATTTCACCGCGAACACGTCAAAAGGCTCAATCGCGGGGGCGATGTTCATGGTTCGGATACCCAGCAGTTGGACGAAGAGCCGGGACGTAGCGGTGACGCCCCGGACGGTAGCGCGCAGCTTGTCGACTAGCCGTGAGCATCGATGATGCGGTACATCTCAGTGTGATCGGTCTGAGGCGTGGTGCTTTGCGCCGCTTCCTGCCAGACGGCCAGGCACTCATGGCCGAGCTTCATCTGCTGACCCATCTGCTCTGCAAGGGTGACGGCGATTTTCAGGTCCTTGACCATCAGTTGCAATGCGAAGCCCGATGCGTAAGTGCCGCTGAGCATGAACTGGTTGACCTTGTTGGCCGTGGTGAAGTTACCGCCGGAAGCATTATTGAGCACGCTGGTCATCACTGCCGGATCTACACCGAATTTCTCACCCACATGCAGCGCCTCAACGGTGGCCAACAACCCGGTGGCAGACACAAAGTTGTTCAACGCCTTGACCGCATGACCTGCACCATTTGGACCAACGTGGGTTGAGCTGCCCATGACGTCCAGCAGCTCGCGGTGTTGCTGGAGCACGTTGACATCCCCGCCCACCATGATTTGCAGCGTCCCGGAAATAGCGCGTTTCACGCCACCGGAAACCGGCGCATCAAGGAAACACAGCGACAGCTCATTCAGTTGTTTGCCCAGCGCTTGGGTTTCGAGCGGTTCCGAGGAACTCATGTCGATCACGCAGGCGCCCTGCGCCAGGCGTTTGGCGACACCATAGTCGCCCACAAGCACCTGATTGACGATGCGGGAGTTGGGCAACATGGTGATGACGATACGGACATCGGCAAGTGTCTGCGCACTTTCAAGGCGACGGGCGCCCACTTCTGCACACAGATCACTGACAGCCTGGTCGTTGGTGTCGCTCACCAACAAAGGGTATCCCGCCTTGGCAATAAGACTTGCCATCGGGCGCCCCATCATCCCCAGCCCGATGAAGAGGACTGTAGGGCGAGTGCCTTGGTTATCGTCGTTCATAGCGTATCTCGATGGTTAATTGTTTTTTTGGCCAAGGTGCTCAGATACCCCGGGCGCTTTGTGAGAACACCTTAAGTATTGTAATACAATATGTCAATAATTCAGACCAATTACGACTTGCTGCCTGAACCCCCTGTATTGTTGAAGCTGTAATATTGTAATACAGTGATACGACTAAATCGCTGAACGCGCCCTCATAAAAACAATTGATTTAAAGGAAATCCCCATGCAAATCAGAGCTGCCGTGTTGGACCAGATGGGTTTGCCGGCTCCATTTGCCCAAAGCCGACCTTTGCGCATCGATACGATTGAGCTACGAGATCCGGGACCCGGCGAGGTATTGATCAAGATCGCCGCAGCCGGCATCTGCCATTCCGATCTGTCCGTGATCGAAGGCGTGCGACCACGTCCGCTGCCGATGGTAATCGGGCATGAAGCCGCGGGTGTGGTCATCGCGGTCGGGCCTTATGTCGACGACTTGGTTGTGGGTGATCATGTCGTGACTGTGTTCGTCGCCTCCTGTGGCCATTGTGTTGAATGTTCGGGTGGGCGCCCTGCCCTTTGCGGCCCCGGTGCGGTGGCGGGCGCGGCTGGCACGCTGTTGCGCGGTGATCGACGCCTGCAGCGCGGGGAACAAGTCCTCAATCATCATTCGGGCATCTCCGCATTCGCCGAATACGCCGTGGTTTCGACACGCTCTCTGGTGCGCGTGGCCCGAGATATTCCCTTGGAACATGCGGCACTGTTTGGCTGCGCCGTCTTGACCGGCGTTGGCGCAGCGACCAATACCGCCAGTATAAAACTGGGCTCGACCGTCGCAATCGTCGGCATGGGTGGCGTAGGCCTGGCGGCGCAGCTAGGCGCGCTAGCGGCGGGCGCAAGCCAAGTGATCGCCATCGATACCAATGCGGAAAAACTGGCGATGGCCAAATCGTTGGGGGCGCAGCATATGTTTAATGCAGCCGACCCTGACCTGGTCGAAGCCATCCGCGACCTGACCGGCGGAGGTGTTGATGTGGCGCTGGAGTTCGCGGGGGCATCCGCTGCGTTGCAAACGGCCTGGAAAGTCGGCAAGCGCGGCAGCGAGGTCGTCACCGCCGGCCTGGCTCGACCGGACGCGACATTCGAGGTGCCGATGGTCGGCCTGGTGGCTGACGAGCGCACCTTGCGCGGCAGCTACATGGGCAGCAGCGTGCCCAGTCGCGACATCCCGCGCTACCTGGAATTATTCCGTCTCGGTCGCCTGCCGATCGACAAGCTGGTGACGCACCGATTGACCCTGGATGAGATCAATGTCGGCATGGATCGCCTGCGTGACGGTGAAGCCGTTCGCCAGATCATCACGTTCGATTGAGCAGGAGTGTCGCCATGTACCCTACAGACAAGTTCTACATTGATGGGCAATGGGTCGAGCCGATGGGCAAGGCCACGTTTACCCTGATCAATCCGGCTGACGAGCAAGCCTATGGTGAACTGGCCATGGGCAACGCCGACGATGTGGAGCGCGCAGTACACGCTGCACGCCGGGCGTTCGCGGACTATTCACGCTGGACACCGGGGCAGCGCATCGATTTGCTTGAGCGGGTATTGAGCATCTATAAGCGTCGATACGAAGAGTTTGCCCAGGCGATGACCCTGGAAATGGGCGCGCCGATTGCCTTCTCCCGGGCGGCCCAGGCGGCACGGGGCTCGCTGCATATCGAGGAAATCATTCGTGTGCTGCGCAGTTTCGAGTTCGACGAGCTGCAGGGCACGACCCAGATACGTCGCGAAGCGATCGGCGTATGCGGGTTGATCACTCCGTGGAATTGGCCGATCAACCAGATCGTGGTGAAAATCGCCCCGGCGCTGGCGGCCGGCTGCACGATCGTCCTCAAGCCCAGCGAATTCTCTGCGCTCTCAGCCTTGCTGTTTGCCGAGGTGCTGGACGAAGCGGGCGTACCGCCAGGGGTCTTCAACCTGGTCAATGGCGACGGACCCAACGTGGGCCACGCTATCAGTGCGCACCCGGACATCGACATGGTGTCTTTCACCGGCTCTACCCAGGCCGGTATTCGCGTGGCGAAAACCGCCGCCGACACGGTCAAACGCGTCGCTCAGGAGCTGGGGGGCAAGTCGGCCAATATAGTGCTGGGCGATGCTGATTTCAGCCAAGCAGTCTCCAAGGGTATCGCCGCGTGCTTCACCAACAGCGGGCAATCCTGCTCGATCCCGACTCGCATGCTGGTGCCGGCGGAACGCATGGCCGACGTAGTGCAAATCGCTCGGATCGAGGTGGCGAAGTACCGTGTCGGTGATCCGCAGGATGAAAATACCCAGCTGGGGCCGCTGGTCAACAGGGCTCAGTTCGAACGCGTACAAACCCTTGTGCAACGCGGCATTGACGAAGGCGCTGAGTTGGTCTGCGGTGGCGTCGGCCGTCCCGAGGGCCTGCAACAGGGCTATTACGTCCAGCCCACGGTGTTCGCCAACGTAACCCCGCACATGACCATTGCCCAAGAGGAAATCTTCGGCCCGGTGTTGTCGATCATTGCCTATCACAACGAGTCAGAAGCCATCGCAATCGCGAACGGCACGCCTTACGGCTTGGCGGCCTACGTGCAATCCGCTGATCTGAACCACGCCCGCGATATGGCCGGGCACCTGCGTGCTGGCCAGGTTCACCTGAACTATCCGCCGGCCGATATCGGCGCGCCCTTCGGCGGCTTCAAACAGTCCGGCAATGGCCGAGAGTGGGGGGCGCACGGACTGATGGAGTACTTGGAAACCAAGGCCATCGTCGGCTTTTCGCTTGCCAACTGAACACACCAATAAAAACAATACAGGTTGTGAAAAAATGAAAACGACTGCTGAGTCGGTGGACTTGAAATCCACCCAAGGTGTAGACCGCTCTACGCTCAAAGTAATCGCTGCCGCGTCCCTGGGCACCGTGTTCGAATGGTACGAATTCACCCTGTATGGCGCGCTGGCGTCGGTGATCGCGCTTAATTTCTTCTCCGGCCTGGACACCGCCACCGGGTTTATCTTCGCGTTGCTGACCTTTGCGGTCGGCTTTGTGATGCGACCGGTTGGGGCAGTGGTATTCGGGCGTATCGGCGACCGTATCGGGCGCAAAAAGACCTTCCTCATTACCATTGTGATCATGGGTATTTCTACGGTGGCGGTGGGCCTGCTGCCCACCTATGAATACGCCGGGATCCTGGCCCCCAGTCTGTTGATCGCACTGCGGATGCTGCAAGGCCTTGCGCTGGGCGGTGAGTATGGCGGAGCGGCGACCTACGTCTCCGAACACTCGACCAATCGCCAGCGCGGCCTCAATACGGCGTGGATCTCGGCCACCGGCACCCTGGGGCTGCTGCTGGCTTTCGGTGTGATCCTGGCGTGCCGTTACATCAGCGGCGACGACTTTAATACCTGGGGCTGGCGCATCCCGTTCCTGTTCTCGCTGGTACTGCTGGGCATCTCGATATCCGTGCGCATGGGCATGGAAGAGTCGCCGGCGTTCAAGAAAATGAAAGCCGAGAAACGCCTGTCGAAATCACCGCTGCGCGAAACCTTTCTGGACAAGGCCAACCTGCGCCGCCTGGTAATCGCCTTGTTCGGCATTTGTGGCGGCATGACCTGCGCTTACTACATCGCAGTGCTGTACCCCACGTTCTTCATGACCCAGAACCTCAAGGTCGATCCCCAGCAAGCCAACACCACGCTGACGCTGGCATTGATGACTGCACTGCCTATGTTTTTGCTGGCCGGCTGGCTGTGTGATCGCCTCGGACGCAAACCCGTCCTGTTGGCGGGTTTCCTGATGTCGGCACTGTCCATCTTCCCTATCTACAAAGGCGTGGCGCTCTACGCCAACCCTGACTTGATGGCCGCTGAACAGCGCACGCCGGTGACGTTGGTCACCGACACTTCCCAATGCTCATTCATGTTCAATCCGACCGGTACCCGGACCTTCAGCAGCCCGTGCGACGTCGCCAAGCAGGCCCTCTCCGCAACCGGCATCAGCTACGAAACCCAATCACTGCCTGGCCAAGCCCACGCGGTGATCAAAGTGGGTTCGGCACAGCTGGTCTCTGAAGGCACCGTAGGCCTCGACGCAGCGGTCGCCAAGGACCGCATGGGTGCGCTGAAAACCTCGTTGCAGAGCCAATTGGACCAGGCGGGATACCCCCTCAAAGCCGACCCGGAGAAGTTCCAGCGCGGCAAAGTTTTCCTGCTGTTGATGGCGTTGGTGTTTTGCGGCGTGATCTCGCTGACGCCGGTCGCGCCCATGCTGGTGGAAATGTTCCCGGCGCGTATTCGTTATACGTCCATGTCGTTCCCCTACCACTTTGCCAGCGGCTGGATCGGCGGACTGTTGCCCACCATCGCCTTCGCCCTTTCAGCACAGATGGGCAATATCTACTTCGGCCTGTGGTATCCGGTGGCATGGATCGGCGTGTCGTTTGTGGTCGGCCTGTTTTTCCTGCGCGAGACGCGCGATATCGACATCAATCTCTAACCTCCCCTCCCCTGAGCCAGGTGAAACCATGAGCAATAACGAACTGTTTGATAAAGGCTTCGAGAATCGCAAAGCCGTACTGGGTGCCGCCCACGTTGAGAAGTCCTGGTCGTCGGCAGACGATTTCAATAAACCCATGCAAGCCTTGGTGACCGAGTATTGCTGGGGTGCCGTGTGGGGTGACGAGACCTTGCCGTTCAAAACCCGCAGCCTGCTCAACATCGGCATGCTGACGGCCATGAACCAGCACCATGAGCTGGGCGTGCATGTGAAGGGCGCGCTGACCAATGGCGTGTCCGTCGAGGAGATTCGCGCAGCGTTGATGCAGGCTGCAATCTACGCGGGTGTGCCGAGCGCATTGGCGGCGTTCCGGGTCGCGACGGAAGCCATCAAGACCTGGAACACCGAGCACAGCCGTTAAACCTCGAACACCAAAACGCAGCCCTCGGGCTGCGTTTTTTGTTGTGATTACAGTGCCGCGATCTGTCGACAGCCATCAAACGACATCAATAACCACCTTCCCAACCATCTTGCCCGACTCCTGCAACGTATGCGCGGCGTGTGCGTCTGCCAGGGAGAAGCGCTGCTCATCCAGCAAAGGAACGAGCCTGCCTGCCTCGGCAAGGCGTGTGGCATGCCGCAGAATCTCACCGTGATGCGCACGCCCCTCCCCACTCAACATCGGCAACAATACGAATATCCCGGACACCGTCACGCACCGCAGCGAGCTTGGCGCCAGGTTATGAGTGCCGAACGCAAAGCAACTCAATACATGACCATAGGCGCGAGCGGCTACCAGCGAATCATCAAGGGTCTGACCGCCGACGGTATCGTAAACCAGATCGAAACCTGCCCCACCCGTATGCTGTTTTACATACTGCTCAACCGTACTGCTGCGGTAGTCGATGGCCGTTGCACCATAGGACTCAACAATTGCGCGCTTCTGGGATGATGCTGTGGCGAACACCTTGGCGCCATGAGCAACCGCGATTTGTACCGCCATGTGCCCTACTCCACCGGCGCCGCCTTGCACCAGCACAGACTGCCCCGATTGCAGGCCAGCACGGTCAATCAGCCCCTCCCACGCGGTCAGGAATACCAACGGTATCGCAGCGGCTTCGCGCATGCTGAGGTTACTCGGTTTGGGCGCCAGCAGGTCGGCATCGACGGCGGCGTACTCAGCCATGGAACCTTGCAGGCCACGTACGCCACCCGTCAGCCCATACACCGCGTCCCCAACCTTAAAGCCGGTGACACCCTCGCCCACGGCTTCCACCACGCCGGCGAGGTCAGTGCCGAGGATCGCGGGAAGTTCAGGCATCGCATAGGGCGCCTGCCCCTTGCGAATCATGAAATCAATCGGGTTGACCCCGCTTGCCGCTATCTTGACAAGTACTTGGCCGGCTCCAGCCAAAGGGCGATCAACCTGGGTCAGGGTGAACGTACCGTCGGCATAATCGCTCAACACCTGAGCCTGCATCTGTGTCTGTATGCTCATGACGCTCTCCTGTTTACAGCCTTGTAAAACGACAGTCTTTACCTTTGAGTAACAATGGTTGATGCAGCTTAGACACCTCGTGTCAACGCGGGAAATTGCGGCACGATGAACTCTGCCAATTCGTCCAGAACCTCCGGGGCCGAGCGCTGCCCATATTTGAGCTGGATCATCACGTGGTTAACCCCGAAGGATTGAAGGGTGTGCAGCATCTCCAGCAGTGCATTGCGGCCTAACCTGAAGCCTTGGTGAATAGGTGTGGGGGCAGTATCGGGGTCGAGGGTCAGGTCGATAAAGAGGGACTGACTGAATGGCTTGAAGGCATCGCCTGCCTGCTCGCGCACAGTCTCGTGCCAGAGGCGAACGATATCCCTTTGCTTATCCAAGGCGCGCGGGTAAGAGATCCAACCGTCGGCTTCCCTGGCGATCCACTGCAATGTCTGGCGACTACTGCCGGTGATAAGTAATGGAATGGATTGGCCTGAGGGTTTGGGCACCAGGTCTGCATGCCTCAGCTCGCCCTCGCTCCAGCGAATCGGTTCGAACTGAGTGCTGAGGGATTTGCGCATAACCTCCAGATGCTCGACGAATCGCTCCCCACGGCTGTGGGATTCCACATTGAAAGCAGGGTATTCCACCGGACGGTCGCCAGAAGCCACGCCGAGCAACAACCTGCCTCCGCTGAGTTGATCGATGCTCGCTGCAGCCTTGGCCAAATGGAGCGGATGACGAATGGGAACAACGATCGCGGCGGTTCCCAGTGCGATATCCCGGGTTTGCCCGGCAAGATAGCCCAGGTAAGTCCAGGGGTCGTAGATTTGCCCGACATCGCCAAACGTCGGATCGCGCAGCGGGACATCACGAAACCATAAGGAGGCAAAACCGGCCTTTTCCGCCTGCTGAGCCAACGCGACCTGGTTGCGCATTGTGGGCATATCGCCCTCGTAAGCCTCTATCGGAAAAAACAAACCGAGGGTCAGTTTCCCAGGCTGGAAGGTCCGACGAAAACCCGGTAACGCCTGGTACGGTGTACTGGACAACGAAAACATAAAAACTCCTTATTGATGATCGACGTGACGGGCCCAATGCGGGAATTTGCGCACGCGCTCGTCCATGCTGCGCAGGGCCTCCAGCGACTTGCGCAGCTTGGTAAAGGCATCGCCGCTTTCATCCCATCCTTGCCAACCGATATAGCCGTCGTAACCCAACCGCTTCAACAGCGCCATGACCGCAAAATTGTCCATTTCGCCCTGGTCGAGGGTTTCAATGGTCGCGGTCTGGCCCCAGCCCAGAGGGCTGCGGCGTGAACCTGAAAGATTCACTTGCTTGAGAAAAGGCAGCGCCCGCCTGAGCGTGGCGCCCAGCCGCTCGCCGTCGCCGGCGTACCAGTGGTAGCCGCAGAAAACGATCCCCAGATTGGGGTGATTGAGTCGCTCACAAATACGCAGGGCGTCGTCGTGCTTTTCGCTCCAGTGCAGTAAATGCGAGTAGATCAGGATGCGGATATTGCGCTGCTGCGCGATAGACAAGGCTTCGGCCAACCAGCGCACCACAGGCTCATCGCCCGCAGGATCCGAACGCGCGAAGTCCCCCGCGGTTTTAATCGCCAATTCAACGGTGGAGCCTGGCGGTGCCACTTTCAGCATCTGATAGATGCCCGCGTTCTGCTCCGCCTCTACGCCTAGGCGCAGGTTGAGCACCACATAGATGCCCGCTACCTCCAGGTCGTAACGCTCCTTGACGCTGCTCAATTGCTGGACAGCTGCCCAGTTGCGTCCCTCCCAGATTGAAAGATAGGTGGCGTCATAACCCACCGCCTTAGTCATCTCGCACCGGTCCTCAAAACTGTAGGTGCCCATGGAGCTGTAGAAACAGGTGTCCTGTGCGTAAAACTTTTGCGTCATGGTGCTCTCCAGCAGGCCGTCAGGCATTGATCGCAAAGCACCGTCGAACGTCCACTTCGCCTTCACCAACACCGACAGCAAATGTCTTGACACTAACTGTAGTGATCACTATAAAATACACATAATATGTAGCGGTCGCTACCTAAATAGCTTTCAGTGATGTGCCGGACGGGAAGCATTCCCACCGACCGAATGAATGGGATAGGCAACGTGATAGACCTCGCCGTACACCACATCGCGCAGTGGATCGAGATTATTCGCTCGCTAGACGTTGTCGGGATTGCGCTGTATGCCGCGATATTTGTGGTGGGCACGGTCGCCTTCGTACCCGCCTCGGTGCTCACGGCGCTCGCCGGTTTTTTGTACGGCCCGATGTGGGGAACGCTGCTCATCTCGCCCGCTGGTTTGCTGTCTGCAGCGGTCGCGTTCGCCTTGGGCAGATCGCTTCTGCGCCCTTGGGTCAAACGACGCCTGGTGAACAGCCCCACATCAGCGGCGGTCGACCGCGCAATCGAGTCTGGAGGTTTTCGAATTGTTTTCCTCTTGCGCCTGGCGTCCATCGTGCCGTTCGCTCCGCTGAGCTACGGACTCGGAGCCAGCCGAATCACCCGTCGAGAATTCCTCCTGGCGACCTGGATCGGCCTGCTCCCTGGAACATTTCTGTATGCGTATCTGGGCTCTCTGGCGGCTGATGTCACACAGATAATCAGTGGCGAGGTAACGACCAATCGCTCGACTCAAATGATGACTTGGGCGGGACTGGTCGTTGCATTGATCGCCTTACTGACCATCGCTCGATATGCACGCAAAGCAATCAACCAAGCCCTTCTTCAACCCTCTTCAAACTAGGAGTAACACCATGAGCAACCCAACTTACGTCGAAGACTACAACGCCATCGTCACGGTGCTGAACCACTACAACGAAGGTGGCAAGCAAGCCAAAAGCAGCATCATGAAACCTGCCTTCAGCGAGCAGGCCACCATCTTTGGTGTAGATGGCGAAGGCAAGCTGACCGGAGGCCCGATCCAAGGTCTGTTCGACATCATCGACAGCGCCTTCCGGCCGTCACCGGAAGCCAAAGGTGCCATCGTCAACGTCGATATCGTGGGCACCGCTGCCAGCGCACGTATCGATACCAATGACATCTCCGGCTTCTGCTTCACCGATTTCTTCAACCTGCTGAAGGTTGATGGAAAGTGGACCGTCATCAGCAAGATCTACCACACCCACGTTGCTCCTTAACCCACCCGCTTGAACCGCGCCCCATTGGCGCCAAAACCCTGCAAAGGAGTTTGACCATGAGCAAGAACATCAAGGCAGTACCCACCCAGGACTACAACGCCGTTGTCGCCGTGGCCCAGCAATACGCAGACGGCCTGCGTGCCGGCAGCCCGGAAGTGCTGGAGCAGGCCTTCCACAAGGAAGCGGTGATGTACGGCTTCACCAACGGCAAACTGCTGGGCGGCCCGATCAGCAATCTGTTCGACTTCGTCCGCACTAATGGCAAGGCCCCGGATATCAGCACTCGCCTGGACGTGCTGGCGATCACCCCAACCACCGCCGTGGTACGGGTGGACATGGAAAAGGACGCGATTGGCGCCGACTACAACGATTACCTGACACTGATCAAAATCGACGGCACCTGGAAGGTGATCGCCAAGGTTTATCACCAGTTCGAAGGCTGATCCGAGCGGCCTGAACGCAATGCTGTTTCTTAAGGTGATAAATCATGGCAAAAGTTGAATACAGCGCCGTTGTAGACGGCGGCGCCGAGCGCGTTTGGGATGTACTCAAGCGCTTCGGGAAAATCAGCCAGTGGCACCCGGCGATCCCGCAGAGCGTCATCGAAGACGGTCAGCCGGACGGTCTGGTCGGTTGCATCCGTCGGCTGACGTTGCAGGATGGCGCCATTCTGCGCGAGCAGTTGTTGTCGATAGACGCGGTAAATCTGCAGTTCTCCTACCGTTTCGTTGAAGCGCCACTGCCCGTCGACAACTACGTGTTGACCGTGCGCCTGATCCCGTTGACTGGCAAGGACGAAACCGTGATTCTGTGGTCTGCGACCTTCGATACGCGCGAGCCTGACCCAGAGGGGCAATGGACCTCGACCATCGAGTCGCTCATTGTCGGTGGTCATGAAAGCCTCCAGGTTTACCTGAACCAAACCGCCACCGCGTGAATGTGCCCTACCCCGCTCCAGCAATGGATGCGGGGTTCAATTTTTCTGGAGTTACGATGCACGACCACCTTGCCGAAGTGCCGCTTGAAAAAGCTTATCGGCTGATCAACCACGGTCCCACCGTGCTGGTTTCTGCTCAACACGAGGATACTCGAAATGTGATGGCCGCGGCATGGGCCTGTGCATTGGATTTCTCACCGCCCAAAGTCACTGTGGTGCTGGACAAGATCGCCAAAACCCGCGAACTGGTAGAGCGTAGCGGCCTCTTTGTGATTCAGGTTCCCACCGTGGCACAGCTGCAATTGACCCGCGATGTCGGCAGCGTCAGCCTGCAGGAAGATCCACAGAAGCTGGCTCATAGCGGCGTGGAGCTATTCAGTATCAGCGGCCATGACGTGCCATTCGTGGCCGGCTGCTCAGCCTGGCTTGCGTGCAAACTTTTGCCCGAACCGCACAACCAGTCGACCTACGACCTGTTTATCGGTGAAGTCGTCGCTGCCTGGGCCGACACACGGGTATTCAGCGACGGCCATTGGCACTTTGAGCGTGCGCACCCGGACTTTCGTAGCCTGCACTACATCGCAGGTGGCCACTTTTATGCGATCGGAGAAGCGTTGGACGTCGCGACAAAGGAGGACACGTAATGAACCCCATCGAGAAACGCCCGCTCGGTCAATCCAACGTGGCACTCAGTGCCGTCGGCTTGGGCACGGTGCAGATCGGCTATAACGCCCACATCGATTACGACCAGGCGCTGGCCATCGTGCAGTCAGCTCATGAAGCGGGTATCCGCTATTTTGACACGGCACCGATGTATGGCACTGGCCGCGCGGAATACACCTTGGGTCGTGCGTTACGCGAACTGAATATACGCAACGATGTGGTCGTCAGCACCAAAGTAGGCCGGGTACTCGACACCGGCGACATCCCGGCTGCCCAGCGCCCGGCGGACTCAAGATGGTTCCTGCACAACCCTCACTATCAGTACGATTATACCTATGACGGATTCATGCGCTCGGTGGACCACAGCCTTGAGCGCTCCGGCCTGGATCGTATCGACGTACTCCTGGTGCACGATCTGGGACGTGCCTGGCATGGTCGACGGGCTGAAGTTTATTGGAATCAGATCCGTGAGAGTGGATTCAAGGCGCTGGACGAACTGCGCAGCACAGGGGTGGTGTCTGCCGTTGGCCTGGGTGTCAATGAAACCGAAGTGGTCGTGGAGGTGGCGCGGGAGTTCGCCCTCGACTGTGCGATGATTGCCGGCCGTTATACGCTGCTCAACCATGAGCCACTCAACGGGCATTTTGATGAATTGCAACGTCGCGACGTTTCGATCATCGCGGCAGGCGCCTTCAATTCAGGCGTGCTGGCGATGGGTGCACGTCCCGACGCAATGTTTGATTATCGTGCCGTTCCGGCCGACATCGCAGCGCGCGTGGCTGTCATACAGTCGATCTGCGCCGACCATGGTGTGGCGATGTCGGCTGCAGCGTTGCAGTTTTGCGCCTGCCACCCAGCTGTACGGGCGCTGGTGTTCGGCGCTCAGTCGGTGGCGGAGGTTCAGCAGAACGTCGCAGCGTTTTCGACACGGATCCCCGGCGCATTTTGGGCACAGCTCAAGCAGCAGAAACTTATTCCTGAACACGCACCGGTGCCTGGCGAAACCCCGCGCTGACACGCCAAGAGCGCAGCCCGCAAGGCGCTGCGCTCTCCCAGTGAATGATCTAGTGCAGTTTCAACCGAGGCTCGGTGCCTCGTCCCAGGCGGTTACCCAACATCAGCAATGCGGTAGGCACCAGTCCATAGAGCGCGACCTGGTGCATGCGGTACAGCGATGCATAGAACACCCGCGCCAACCATCCCTCCAGCGTCACACTGCCCGTCAGTTTACCCATCAGGTTACCCACCGCCGAAAAGCGTGACAGCGAGACCAGCGAGCCATAGTCCTTGTAGACATAAGTCGGCAAAGCTTTACCTTCAAGCCGGGCCTGCAGGCTCTTGACCAGCATCGAAGCTTGCTGGTGAGCGGCCTGAGCGCGCGGCGGCACATTCTGCTCACTCCCCGGCTGTGGGCACGCGGCACAGTCACCGAACGCAAAAATATTGTCGTCCAGCGTGGTTTGCAACGTGGGTCGCACCTTCAGCTGGTTGATGGGGTTAGTCTCCAGGCCATCAATATCCTTGAGGAAGAACGGCGCACGAATACCGGCTGCCCACACCTTGAGGTTGGCCTCGATCAATTCTCCGTTGCGGGTTTTAAGGTGTTCGGCAGTAACCTCACTGACGGCAGCGTTTGTCATCACGGTCACCCCCAGTTTTTCCAGCGTGCGGTGCACGGGATCGCTGATGCGCTTGGGCAGCGCTGGCAGCACTCGGTCGCCCGCTTCTATCAAGGTGATGTGCATGTCATGCGGCTGAATGCGATCCAGCCCGTAGGCCACCAGCTCATGGGCAGCGTTGTGCAACTCGGCAGCCAGCTCCACGCCCGTTGCGCCGGCACCGACGATCGCCACACGGATTTTCTCACCCGCAACGCCGAGCGCCTGAGCACGCAGGTAGTGGTTCAGCAACTGCTGATGGAAGCGTTCGGCTTGCTGGCGGGTGTCGAGGAACAGGCAGTGCTGTGCCGCACCGACGGTGCCAAAATCATTGGTGGTGCTGCCGACGGCGATGACCAGGGTGTCATAGTTCAAAACACGTTCAGGCACCAACTGCCGGCCGGCGCCATCCAGGGTAGGTGCAAGCCGAACGGATCTGGCGGCACGGTCCAGGCCGCTCATGCGGCCGAGTTGGAAATGGAAGTGGTTCCACTTGGCCTGGGCCACGTAGTTCAACTCGTCATCGTGGGCATTGAGTGAGCCCGCCGCGACTTCATGCAACAGTGGCTTCCAGATGTGCGTGAGGTTGGCGTCAACGAGGGTGATGTGAGCGGTGCCGCGCTTGCCAAGGGTCTTGCCCAAACGCGTCGCAAGTTCCAGACCGCCAGCGCCACCGCCGACAATCAAAATACGGTGTGTCATTGAAGGGTCTCATTGCTTTTACAGGGGGAGACAGGACGGATCCTGTAGCGCCCAGGCACACGGCGTTGCGTCGGTGCCTGGGCGGGGTGATTTCAACGCTTATGACTTACCAATCCTGGCGGGTCGGCGAAATGATCAGGTCGTTGACGGTGACGTTTTCAGGCTGATTCAGTGCATACACCACTGCGCGACCAATGTCGTCCGGCGAGATAGCGATTTTATTCAGCTCTTGAGCCGCTTTACGGCCTGCCGGGTCGGTGACTTTATCGGCCCAACCGGTGTTAATCACACCCGGGCTGACCGTGTTGACACGGATGCCGTGCTGCACGCCCAGCTCTTTGCGCATCGACTCAGTCATGGCCTGCACGAAGAACTTAGTGGCGCTGTAGATACCTGCAGCAGGTCCGACCTGGTGACCGGCGACCGAATCCATATTCAGGATCTGGCCCGACTTCTGTTTCAGCATGAACGGCAACACCGCTGCGATACCATGCAGGTAGCCTTTGATGTTCACGTTGATCATCTTTTCCCAATCATCGGTGGCCAGGTCGACCCAATTGGAAAACAGCATCAAGCCTGCGTTGTTGATCAGGATATCCACCGAACCGAAAGAGTCCTGGGCGAATTGCGCGAGCGCTTTCATATCCTCAGGGTTGGTAACGTCGCTGACGCGACCTACCGCTTCACCGCCCTTGCCTTTCAGTTCGCTGACGATGGCGTCCAGGCCTTGCTGGTCCAGGGCTGCTGCGACAATTCGAACGCCTTTCTCGGACAAGGCACGTGCCGATGCAGCACCCAGGCCGGACGATGCGCCAGTGATGATCGCGGTTTTATTCTGCAGATAGTTCATGGGCGTTCCTCTCGTTGGTGACTGCCCGTCTGTGCGGGCAGTTTTTGGGGTTATCGCGGATATAAGCGGATCAGTAGTTGCCGACAGGCCAGTCGGTGTAGCCTTTGGCGCCGCCGCCGTAATACGACTCGCGCGGTGCGATGGTCAGTTCGGCCCCACGACGCAAGCGCTCAACCAGGTCCGGGTTGGAGATAAACAGGCGACCAAACGCTACGGCGTCGATCTTGCCTTGGGCGCGGCGCTCGATAGCCATGTCCAGGTCGTAGTTGTTGTTGCCGATGAAGGGCCCGTTGAACTGCGCGCTCAATGCGTCCATGTCCACGCCTTCCGGCACTTCACGCGAGGTGGCGGTAGCGCCTTCAACGAAGTGCAGGTACGCCAGGTCGAAGGCGTTCAACTGCTGGATCAGGTAGCCGTACATCGCCATCACGTTGCTGTCGGGCGGCGTGTTGCCGGCGTCAGGCGTCACCGGCGACAAACGGATGCCAACCCGGTCGTTGCCCCAGATCTTGATGATTGCTTCGGTCACTTCCAGGGTGAGGCGCGCACGGTTCTCGATGGAGCCGCCGTACTGGTCGGTGCGATGGTTGGTCGAGTCCCGCAGGAACTGGTCCAGCAGGTAGCTGTTGGCCGAGTGAACCTCTACACCATCAAAACCAGCGCGCTTGGCATTCTCGGCAGCACGTTTGTACTGCTCGATGATCCCCGGGATCTCATCGGTTTCAAGCGCCCGTGGCATCGACACCGGGACGAAGCCGTTGGTGGTATAGGTGTCGCCTTCGGCCTTGATCGCGGAAGGCGCGACCGGTGCGGCACCGTCAGGTTGCAGCTCAACACTGGAGAACCGCCCCACATGCCACAGCTGGCTGACGATCTTGCCGCCGGCGGCATGCACGGCGTCCGTCACTTTCTTCCAGCCCGCAACCTGCTCCTCGCTCCAGATGCCAGGGGTGGCCGCGTAACCGCGGCCTTGCGCGGAAATATTGGTGGCCTCGGCGACGATCAAGCCCGCCGTGGCGCGTTGAGCGTAATACTCGGCGTGCAGCTCGTTGGGGATGCCATCTTCGGCATAGCGGCTACGGGTTACAGGCGCCATCAAAATACGGTTGGCGAGTTTCATCGCGCCCAGGCTGATGGGGGTGAATAAGTCGGTACGAGTCGCGTTATCTGTCATGATAGACCTCAGTTAAATAGACCGGTCGTCTAGTAATTTAGTAAAAAATAGCTACGACAAAAGTCGCTTTGCCAGCGTCAGGGATGCTTCAAAGGCGTCGTCGCGCTTGCCGATCTTCATCATCAACGAAGCGCCGAGCCAAACCTGATAGAGCGATTGCGCAAGCGTCGCGCTTGGCGCTGTGGACGTGATCGAGCCATCGACAAGCCCCTGCTCAATACAGCGCTCAAGCTTTGCGTGGATAGTCTGCGTGCCTCGGTCGAGCACCAGGCGCATGCCCTCCGAGAGATCACAGACCTCGGCACCCAACTTGACCACCAGGCACTTGTCGGTAGGCAAATCAGAGCACTGGGTCTGCGCCCAATACTGGAAGTAACTCAGCAACCTTTGCGCGGCGGGTGCAGAGCCCATCAACAGCGTGTCGACTGTTGCGAGGTAGTCGGAAAAATACTGTTCAAGCAATGCCTGACCAAATTCTTCCTTGGATTTGAAGTAGTGGTAGAACGAACCTTTCGGCACGCTCGCAGCCGCTACCACCTCAGCTAACCCTACGCTGGTGTAGCCTTTGTGAGTCATCAACGTCCTGGCGACATCCAGGATGTGTTGGCGTGTTTCAGAATGATGCTTTTTCATAATGCAGCCACTCTAATTAAAACTAGACCGGTCGTCTAGTAGATTTTAGAATAGCCTCACGTTCTACGACCAACGGCGAACGAAGACAAATGACAGGGTCACGCTCATGAACACCCCTCCCCCCACGTCAACGTTCAATACCGAGTGCCTTGCGCAATTCAACCTCAATTGCCTGGTGATCTTCGCTGCGCTTTATCAGGAAAAAAGTGTCACCAGGGCGTCCGAGCGCTTGAACATTGGACAGCCCGCGGTCAGCAACAGCCTGTCCAAGCTCAGGCTGATTTTTCAGGACCCACTGTTTTTTCGCCGAAACGCAGAGATGGTGCCCACCGCAGTCGCCGATGATATTGCGCAGCATGTGATACCGCTATTGAGCGGTATTGGCCATGTACTTGAGCGATACACCGTACCGCCCTTTTGACACGCGTCACGGTAGACCTGAAATCTCAACATTATGCTGCGCAACCGAAAAGTTCATTTTGTGTATCATTAGGGGAGAAATCTATTCCAGGCATGCTGTCTGGCGATACGCCCCAAGGTGCTGCACTCAATGACCGACCCCGCCCCAACCCCTGTTCCACGCGCAAAAGGCCGCCCGCGCGCGTTCGACCGCGACCAGGCTCTGCTGCATGCGCTTGCAGTGTTTTGGAAGCGTGGCTACGAGCCGGCCTCTGTGGCGGAATTGTGTTCAGCCATGAGTATCAGCCCTCCCAGCCTGTATGCGGCGTTTGGCAACAAAGCCAAGTTGTTTCTGGAAGCGGTTGCCTACTACGAAGCGACCTTCTGGGATGCCACGTGGGAGCGCATGGACACCGAGCCGGACATCGTGCGCGCCATCAGCGACTTCTTCCACACCTCAGCGTCGATCCTGACCGAACCCGAGGCCCCCTGTGGCTGCATGGTCGTACTCGCGGCCGTCAATGTCTCCGACGATGCCGGAGAAGTCACCGCCACCCTCAAGGCCTTGCGCCAAGAGGGCCGTGACTACCTGCAGCAACGGTTGGACCGCGCGGTTGCGGACAGGCAACTGCGCCACGACACCAATACCCGCCTGCTCGCCTCTGCCTTGAATACCCTGCTCGAAGGCATGTCGCTGCAAGCGCATGACGCTGCCAGCCGTGAAGACCTCCAAGGCATAGGCGCCACAGCGGTAGCCATGCTTGCTCCTGCCCTCGTAGAGCCCGCATAGGCGCGGACGACCTCTGACAATGGAGGGTGCTGGAAGCACTGCACCCTCCTGGCGATCTCCGTGATTCAATTCACGAACGACTGCTGCCCCTCCCCCAACGCCACCTCGACAATATAATGCCCGTTCTTCGTGACCCGGCTTGGGTACAGATTGGCCATTTCTGTTTCATGGGGAGCAAGCACCCGCGACATCTCTCCGCCGACCGTTTTCATTATTTCATCGGAGGTCATGATTAAATTGGTCTGACTTCCGAATGCCAGCCCTACCGGAAGATAAAAGGGATCGGCCGGGTTGCCGCCATGAAGATTCTCATGGCGGTAAACCAAATCACCGGTATAGACGAACACATCGGCACTTTGCGGCTTGTTATCGTTCCTGATAACAATGTACTGCGACGCAGCAGTGTGGGTGTCTTTCGCCAGGCGCACATCAACACCCGGGAACAGATCTTCAATATCCCCCTTGAGCCCACGCATTCTGCCTTCACGCGCCAACTGCACGGCGTAGATCATGTCACCGGTGTCAGTTGCGGTGAGCAACCAGCGAAACCGGCGCTCCATTGCCATGATCGAAACCCAGGAGGCTAACTCTTCCTGCTGAATGTAGAAGGTTGCATTGGGGAAAAGCTCCAGCCCTCCCATGTGATCAAAGTGCGCATGAGTGAGGACCACGTCCGTCACCTCTTCCGGCTTACACCCCACTTCAGCCAAGACATCTTGCGGCCCGAACCAATTCTGGACATTAAAGCGATTGACGAATTCGGCACCGTGGGACGCGTTGTTGAGCCCGCAGTCCAGGAGGATGGTACGCCCCTGGCCTTTTAGCAACGTGTAGCAATAAGGGAGCTTTGCGGTTCCAGCATTGTGCTTCCCGTACACCAGAGAGCTCTCAGCGGCATCAGGTACCCATGCGTATTCGAGCATCCAGATTGAGTAATTCGACATTTTCCTATCCTTCTTGTTGTTGGGATTTTGTCTACGTATTGCTCACGATTACAGCCGCGTGATTGGCACAGCATGAATGGCTGAAATCCACCACTTCGAATCCCGGCAAGCATCGGGATGCAGACTCAAGCTCTTTCCACGCCGCTTGCAACAGAGGTAATGGATCGAGCGCCGCTGAATGGCCTGACAAGGTGCCGTCAATCGCCTTGGCGGTTTGTGTGAGGCGCTCCAGCCCACCCTTCATATGCCGGTGAAAATGCGCAGTCCTTTGGGTTGATGTGAGGCCCAGCAAAAGATCCCGGCCCTCTGCTATCTGCGCGACAGCCGCCAGGCGGGCAGCATGATCCAGCGCGGCTCTCGAGCGCTCAAACGACATCGCCAGCAACACAGCGGCAAGCCTGCTTGCCGCGTCTTGAAGCTGCTGGAAAACACGTTGGGCGCCCGCCGCGTAAGCGACGGTGGCGTCATCAAAACCCGCCGAGGAACTGACCCTCGTGAGCACAACACTTGCCCCCTTCATGCGCCGATCTCAACTGACGGGAGTTTTTGCCCCAGGATCATATCGGCGGCTTTTTCCGCAATCATGTAGGTGGTCGCGTTCGTATTGGCAGAGGGCATCGACGGCATAATGGAGGCGTCTACCACCCTTAAGCCCTGCAGACCATGCACGCGAAGCTCGGCGTCAACCACGGTTAACGGCTGATCTTCAGGGCCCATGCGGGCCGTGCCCATCATGTGATACACCGTGGTGCCCATGCGCCTGGCGAAGTCGAGCAACTCATCATCGGTCTGCAGGTCAGCGGACGGAGAGGTTTCCGACTCAACGAATCGTGCCAAGGCGGGGCTGCGGAAAAGCTGGCGGGCCACTTTCATCCCACCAATGAGGACTTGCTGGTCCGTCTCGTGGGCCAGGTAGTTGGGTTGAATTATCGGTTTGTCGAACGCATCACGACTGCGCGCACGCACATACCCCAAACTCTCGGGGCGCTCCTGCCATACGCCTAACGTAAGCCCAGGGTGAGAATCGAGCAGGCCCACGACGCCCTCACGAAAGCTGGCAGGTGAACACGCAAACTCCAGATCCGGGCGATCAACCGAAGGATCGGATTTGCAGAACAAGTGAACCAGGGAAGGGCTGACCGCCAGAAGGCTGGGGCGTCGTAGCAACCAACGCCCGATTTCCAGCAACAACGCGGGGCCCTGCACCATCTGATTGATGGTGCGGATTCCCTTAACGCGCGAAACCATCCGAACCGCATAGTGATCGCGCAGATTCCGCCCCACGCCCTCCAGCGCATGCACGACCGGAACACCAATCTCAGCCAGCACATCGACCGGTCCCACGCCGGAAATCTGCAGCAATTTCGGGGTATTGAGTGCACCGGCAGACAGGATCACCTCATGCCGGGCGTGAATTTCGACCACCTTGCCATGAGGGCCACCCTGGATGTAACGGATGCCCACCGCACGCTTGCCCTCAAAAATGATATTCGTCACCTGGGCATCGGTACGTACGCTGACGTGCTTGCGTTTTTCCGCCGTACGCAGGAACGCTTTGGCGGAGCTGTAGCGAAACCCGTTGTGAATCGTGCGCTGAAAGAACCCCACGCCCTCCTGCCTGCCCGCATTGTGATCCGGATTGCGTGGAATCCCGATTGACTCAGCGGCATCCACCAGCGCGTTACTGACCGGGTGATGCCAGTCCAGGGGCGAGATCGGCAGCTCACCACTGCGACCACGAAACGTAGCGTTTTCCGGGCCTTCCCACGCTTCTGAGCGTTTGAAATAGGGAAGCACGTCCTGGTAGGCCCAGCCTGGGTTTCCTGCGGCGGCCCAACCGTCGTAATCAGCGGCTTGGCCGCGGACGTAATTTAAACCATTGATCGAGCTGGATCCGCCTAACACCCGCCCCTGAGGCAGCGAAAAGCGTCGATTGTTGGTACCTGGACTCGGCTCTGCCTCGAAATTCCAAGTCAACGTCTTGCTGTAAATATTCTTGATGTACCCCGCAGGGATGTGAATCAGCGGGTTCGTGTCACGAGGACCCGCCTCAAGCACACAAACGCTCTTGCCCCCAGCGCTCAGACGGTTGGTGAGAACGCATCCGGCTGTACCTGCACCTACGACGATGTAATCGAAGACTTCCTTCAGACCGGTATCGATGACCATTGAAGACCTCATTTGCGCATGGGTGCGGACCATGGGTTCCCGGCACCCTTTATTGTATTTATTGAGCAAATTCACGCTATATTATTGTACTACAATATGTCAAGAATACTGATTCACGCTGCTTCAGCCTGGTGAGTGTTGAGAGGTTGCGCCTATGACCTTTCGTCGTCCGCCAGAACACAGCGCCAACAACGACAATCCAAACACTTGGCAGACGCGTGAAGAACTCCTAGAGTGCGATAGTAGGACGCTAATATTGTAATACAATAATAAGGTAGAAATATGACTACTAAAGCTTCTCCCCTCACCAGGGAAATGTCATTGCCGGGAGACAGAATTGATGCGGGCAAACGGCGCGTATTGATCTCAAGCGTCATAGGCAGCGTCATTGAGTGGTACGACTACACGCTCTATGGCGTCGCCGCTGCGCTGGTGTTCAACCACCTTTTTTTCCCAAACTTCAGTCCTGCTGCTGGCACCATCGCGGCATTTGGATCGTTCGCCGTAGGATTCATCGCACGGCCGCTGGGTGGTTTTTTTGCGGGACAGATGGGCGACAGACTGGGGCGTAAAAAAACCCTGGTACTGACCCTGATGCTCATGGGCGTTTCGACAACATTGATCGGAATGCTACCGACCTACCAACAGATCGGCATGTGGGCCCCCGCACTGCTAATACTGCTGCGCGTCGTGCAAGGGTTTGCAGTGGGTGGAGAATGGGGAGGCGCCGTGCTCATGGCCGTGGAGCATGCGCCTGATAATCGTCGAGGCATGTGGGGAGCATTCCCCCAAACCGGCGTCTCTACGGGCCTGGTGCTGGGTTCAGCGGCGTTCGCTGCGGCGTCTGCATTACCAGAATCGGAATTCCTTAGCTGGGGATGGCGTATTCCTTTTCTGTTCAGTGTCTTGCTGGCTGCAGTGGGTCTTTTCATACGGCTCAAGACCGAAGAATCACCGGCCTTTCTAGCCATGACAAAGTCTGTCGCGCAGCGAAAAAGTCCTATCTCGCAAGTGTTCACGACTCAACGCAAGCCACTGCTTCTGGCGCTGGGCGTGCGTTTTGCAGAAGGTGGAAATTACTATATTTACACCGTGTTCATTCTCGCCTTTGTGTCGCAGTACACCCAGATACCCAAGAGCGACGTGCTCCTGGTGGTGATGCTGGCGGCGCTATTCAACATTGTCTCAATCCCCTTCTGGGGTGCCGTCTCGGACCGCATCGGGCGCCGTCCGGTATTCATAGGGGGCGCGTTATTTATCGCAATCACCGCCTACCCGTTCTTTTTGATGGCCATGAGTGGCTCGCTGGTATTGCTGGCGATAGCGCTTATCGCGGTACTTTGCCTCGGCCATGGTCCGGTCTACGGCACACTGGCGGCCTATTACTCAGAACTGTTCCCCACCGCGGTGCGCTATACCGGGATTTCAATCGGCTACCAGGCGGCCTCGATTCTGCTGGGGGGGATTACCCCAATGCTTGCCAGCGCACTAATCCTTTGGGCTGACGGCTCTCCTTGGGCAGTGATCCTCATGATGACCCTGAGCGCTCTGGTTGCGGCAACCACTATGTTCATCAGCCCGGAGACATTCCGGCGAGACCTCAAGAACATCTGACCTGACAATTTCAAACGCTTGGACCGGGTGCCTTCCTTGCTGATCGCAAGCGAGTAAACACCCGGTATATCCCCTTATCCGTCTCACCTTTTAAATGGCTCGATCAGTGGCCAGGCACGCCTGCGCGCCCAATATTCGGGGCTTTCAGCCCACATGGAAAAAATATCCGGCACGTCCCGAAAAGCTGCCGATCACCTATTGCAATTTGGTTTTGTTCGGATATATTCGCTTACAACAGATCAATAATATTGTAATACAAAAACACAAAAATTTATACTTCAGACCTGCCTACGCCGCATTTATCGGTACCACCGATAACAACGCCGCCGGGCATCTGAATACTTGCAAGTCATTCATGAGCGTCTTCAAGACGCCTAAGGAGCACGTCCGCATGCCTCGTATGATTGCTGCAGTGGCCACCCAGGCCAAAAGCCCGCTAGAACTCAGAGAATTGACGATCGCCGAACCGGAGGGGAATGAAATCCTCATCCGCACGGTCGCCACGGGTATTTGCCACACTGACCTACTGTTGCGAGACGGTATTTTTGGCCCGAAGCACCCGGTAATCCCGGGCCACGAAGGCGTCGGCATAATCGAGGCAGTCGGTAGCGACGTAAAAAGCCTGCAGGTGGGCGATCACGTTGCACTGAGCCAGAGTTCCTGCGGCTACTGCTCAGACTGCCGTCGCGCGCACCCGATGAACTGCAGGAATTACGTCCAGTACAACCTGACCGGCGCTCGGCCCAACGGCAAACGCGCCATCCTGGATGCGGACATTGCATCGAATTTCGTCGGCCAGTCCTCGTTCGCCAGCTACATCCTCGCGACAGAAAACAATGCGGTAAAGCTGCCCAAAGACTTTGATTTGAAGATCGCAGCACCATTGGGGTGCGGCATGGCCACGGGCGCCGGCACCGTCATGAACGCGATGCAGCCGCCCGTGGGCTCCACCATCGCAATATTCGGCTGCGGTGCGGTAGGCCTGGCGGCAATCATGGCGGCAAAGATCCGACGTTGCAGCGTGATTGTCGCCGTCGACCTGCACGACTCGCGCCTGCAGATGGCCAAGGACCTTGGGGCCACACACGTCATCAACGGTCGTGCGACGGATATCGTCGAGCAGATTCAGAAAATCACGGACGGCGGTTCCGACTTCAGCATCGATGCCGTCGGTTTGCCCAACGTTATTCGTAACGCCGTCGAGTCGACTCGCCCAGGTGGTCACTGCGCCCTGCTCGGTCTCGATAGCCTGGGCAAAGACATCCCGATCCTCCTCGATTGGATTGCATTCAACCGCAAGCTTCAGGGCGTGATTCTGGGAGACCAGATCCCCCAGGTATTCATCCCTCAGTTGGTGCAGTTGCAGCAGGAAGGGATGTTTCCGTTCGAGCGTTTTATCACGCACTACCCGTTTGAAAAGATCAACGAAGCCATCGCCGATGCCGAGTCCGGCAAGGTCATCAAACCCGTCTTGCTTTTCTGAAGGAGCCCTTATGACTGCCATCTATGTGGTTGCCAGCTTCACCGTAAAACCCGAGAGCATTACGCAAGGCAGCGCCCTGATCCAGGGTCTGGCCGGTCCATCGCTGAAGCAGAAAGGCTGCCTGTTCTACGACGTGTACCAATCGACCGAAAACAACAGCGAGTTCGTCATCGTCGATGGGTGGGCAACTCAAGAAGACGTTGACGGGCATGCCAATAGTGAGCATGTCGCCAAAACAGTCGAAAGGCTCAATCCACTGTTGGCAGAGCCTATTTCGGTCAAGACCTATCGCAAGCTTTAGTAAACCTCTCCACAAGCATGATGCGTTCCCTTAAAACAACAATACGAGGCAACAAAAATGGAAAACGTAAAAGGCAAAGTTGTAGCAATTACAGGCGCCAGCAGCGGTATCGGTGAAGCAACTGCAAGGCACTTGGCCGGCTTGGGCGCCAAAGTCGTCATTGGTGCGCCTGCCAATACCGTGTCCGCGATGGAAAAGATCGTTAAGGAAATTCAGAGCGCTGGCGGCACTGCCACTCACGTAGTGGTCGACGTCACACGCCGCCAAGACGTTCAGCACTTTGTCGACGTCGCCGTGGAAACCTATGGCCGCCTGGACGTGATCGTGAACAACGCCGGGATCATGCCACTGTCCCCGATCGAGGCCCTCAAAGTAGATGAGTGGGACGCCATGATCGACATCAATATCAAGGGCGTCCTGTATGGCATTGCTGCTGCCCTGCCCGTGATGAAAGCGCAGAACAGCGGCCATATCGTCAACATCGCATCGGTGGCAGGCCACATCGTCACCCGCAACAGCGCGGTGTATTGCGGCACCAAGATTGCGGTACGTGCCATCTCCGAAGGCCTGCGCCAGGAGATTGGTGAGCACATTCGCACCACCATCATCTCGCCGGGTGCCGTTGAGTCCAACTTGGCCTCGACCATCACTGACGTCGAAGCCAAGGCCGAAGAAAAGAAAGTTCGCGACATTGCGATGAAAGCCACCGCCATCGCTGGCGCTATCGCGTTCGCGATGTCCCAGCCGCCGGAAGTCGACGTCAACGAAATCCTGATCCGTCCTACGGCACAACCGTTCTAACCCTGGGTTTACCGGGCAGCCTGGCTGCCCGGTCGCTGGCTTATAATTACAATAACGGAGTCAAGCATGAAATCATCCATCAAGCGGTGGGCGGCTGCGCTCAGCCTCTCTTGCACCGTAGCCCTGTGTGCTCCCGTAGTCTTCGCCGAAGATCTCTACCTGTTGGCTGATACCGCGCCAGCGAGCGGGACCAACCCCCAGACCAAGCCTGACGAATTCAAGAAAAAAGGACCTTGGAAAATTGGTATGAGCCACTACGGTCTTGCCGGTTCAACCCATACCTATCAAACCGCTCATGAAGCCGAACAAACCGTCAAAGGTATCCCACAAATCAAGGAATACCTCTTCCGAAGTGCGGACCTCAGTCAGTCCAAGCAAGCCGCTGACATTGAAGACCTCATCGCCCAAAAAGTCGATGTGCTGATCGTCGCGCCCCTGACCACCACATCAGCTTCGGCAGGTATCGAGAAAGCCCGCGCCGCAGGTATCCCCGTCGTCGTTTACCTGGGCAAAACCAGTACCGACCAATTCACCACCGAGATCCAGGGAGACGACTTCTTCTTCGGCAAGGTGATGGCCGAATACCTTATCAAGCAGACTAACGGCAAAGGCAACATCTGGTTGCTGCGGGGCGTCGCGGGGCACCCGGTTGATGAGGATCGCTACAAAGGCGCAATGGAAGCCTTCAAAGCCGCGCCAGGCATCAAGATCATTTCCGATCAATATGCCAACTGGTCCTACGATGATGCCAAGCGCATGTGCGAAAGCCTCTACCTGTCTAACCCTGAAGTGAACGGCATCTGGGCTGACGGCGCGAACATGTCGCTCGGCTGCGCCGATGCACTGCAGCAAATGGGGGTAGCCACCCTGCCCCCGATCACTGGCGAAGCCATGAACGGCTGGTTGCGCCGCTGGAAGACCGACAACCTGAAATCCATCGGCCCCATCTGCCCACCCGGCTTGAGCGCTGCGGCAATACGCGCTGCCGTTGCGCTGCTTGAGGGCAAGCCTGTCTACAAGCATTACGTGAACCGACCCGATCCGGTCACTACCGAAACTCTGGATAAATACGTGCGCATGGACCTGTCGGATGCTTTCTGGAGCCCTTCCGAAATACCGGAAGAGCAACTCCAGAAATACTACGGCACCAAGTAGTCCTGATGACGCCAACGCGCAGGCATTTGCATGCCTGCGCCTTTAACCGGAGGATCAACCATGCTACGCGCACAGAAGATCATCAAAACGTTTGGCAATACCACTGTGTTGCATGGCATCGACTTTTCACTCGAAAAAGGTTCGATCCATGCATTGACCGGCGAGAACGGCGCCGGCAAATCCACACTTATGAAAATCATCGCGGGCGTGCACAAACCAGACAGCGGCAGCCTGGAACTCAACGGCGAACGCTTGGTGCTCTCATCCCCTCTTGATGCGCTGCACAAGGGCATCTCCACGGTGTTCCAGGAGTTCACGCTCATCCCTAATCTGTCGGTCGCGGAAAATATCTTCCTGGGACGCGAACCGCGCACACGAATGGGAGCGATGGATTACGCAACCGCCGAGGAAAAAGCCACCGAAATACTCTCTCGGGTCGGACTCAACTTCGACCCAAAGACCCTGGTAAAAAACCTGACCGTCGCTCAGCAGCAGGCCGTCGAGATTGCCAAGGGCATATCCGCCAATGCTGACATCTTCATTTTTGACGAGCCGACCGCCGCGCTCAATGCCGCCGACGTAGAGCGGCTGCAACAGCTCATCTACGAGCTGAGGGACGCCGGTAAGGCGATCATTTACATCTCACATCGGTTGCGGGAAATTTTCGAAATGTGCGACACCGTGACGGTGATGAAAGATGGTCGGCATGTCGCCACGCGTCCAACCGCGTCACTGACCGAGCATGAATTGGTCGCACTGATGGTAGGCCGAGACCTCGTCGATTTTTTCCCGCCGCGCGGCGAAGTCGCCAAAAAGGTGGCACTCGACGTACGTGCACTCAAGGTCGAAGCGCATTCGCCCGACGTCCGATTCACCCTCAATCGCGGCGAAATATTGGGCGTGGCCGGCCTGGAGGGCCAGGGCCAGCGGGAGATTGCACGCGCCATCGTCGGACTCAAAGCGGCTGCGCATTCGGACATTGTCAAAATGTCCCCCTCCACCGGCGCTACGATCCGGCTGGCGCCATCGAACGGTATTGAACCGATGATTCGAGCCGGGTTGGGCTTCATCCCTGAGGACAGGAAAAGCGAAGGTCTGTTTTTAAACCTGTCGATCGCCGACAACATCGCGCTGGGTACGCAAATAGGACGCCCCCTTGGCTCGATCCTGACGAATGCAAAATCTGTGGTTGCCGGGCTTATGCGCGATATGAACATTGGCAAAGGCGATTCGCGGGTGATCGTCAAGTCGCTGTCAGGAGGTAACCAGCAAAAAGCCTTGATCGGCCGCTGGCTGGCGTCGGGGGTCGACGTCATCGTTCTTGAAGAGCCGACGCGCGGCGTGGACGTCGGCGCCAAGGCTGAGATTTACCGCCTGCTGCGCGAATTTGTCGAACAGGGCGGAGCACTGTTGGTGCTTTCACGCGAGCTGTTGGAGTTGATCGGCTTGTGCGATCGAATCCTGGTGATCCACGAGGGCCGGATCGTCACGCAAATGAGCGGGTCGGAGGCGACCGAAGAACGCATCTTGCGCGCCGCCATTGGCACGCAACACGCGAATGTACACGTCGCCTCCCACACAGGAGTTCATGCCTTATGAGCGCCCTCAATCTTTTCGCCATGCCTCGCAACTCAAGAAGTGGCACGCTGCGTATCGCGCTGATGATTCTGGCATTGGTCCTGCTGGTCGCCGCCCTCAGCTCACCCGAGTTCTTAACCCGGCAAAACCTCTCCAACGTCATGGCGCAAACCGCCCCGCTGGTGCTCGCTTCGGTTGGCCAAATGATGGTCATCGTCACTGGCGGCCTCGATGTTTCCAACGGTGCTGTCGTGAGTCTCACCACGACCCTGGTGGCCATGCCCTACCCGGCCGCGATGACCTTCAGCATCGCCCTGCTGGCAGCGCTGTCAATCGGCCTGATCAACGGGGTTGGGGTGGCCAGGCTCAACGTTCACCCCATTATCATGACGCTGGCAACCATGAGCTTTGCCCAAGGTTTGGCGCTGCTGCTGCGTCCGATACCAGGCGGTGATGTGCCTTCCTGGCTGACCGCGCTGGTAAACGGCGATGTCGCAGGTGTGCCCTTGTCACTGTTCTGGATCGGCGTACCGGTAGCGGCGGCGGCCTGGCTGCTGTATCGCCGGCCGTTTGGTGTTCACCTGTTTGCCGCCGGCGGCAGTGCCGAGAATGCGCGTCTGAACGGCATCAATACACAACGCATCATCGTTGCTGCTTACCTGTTGAGCTCACTGTTTGCGTTCATTGCCGGTCTCTACCTGGCGGGCCGTCTGTCCTCGGGCGACGCCAAAGTCGGCAACGCGTTCAACCTTGATTCGGTGACGGCAGTGGCGTTAGGCGGTGCTCAACTAAGCGGCGGGGTTGGCAGCCTGCTGGGCACTGTAGTGGGCGCACTGCTGGTAAGCCTGATCGGCAATGCGATGAACCTGTCCAACATTTCCGCTTTTATCCAGATCGGTGTGAAAGGGTTACTGCTGCTGGCAGTGGTAAGCCTGCAACGTCGCAAGGAGATTGGTCTATGAACGCCCGCTCTTATACACCGTTACCCCTAGCAGCCAGGACGACCAGCCAACGGGCTAAAACCGTGTTGCACTGGGTCCTGCAACTGCCCCCCTCTTATCTGGTACTCGCCGCGCTGCTGGTGATCATTGCCTTCTTCGCCAACAACCTGTTGAACCCGATGTTCACCTCAATCATCCTGCGCCAGTGTGCGCCACTGGGCATCATCGTATTGGGGCAGGCACTGGTGATGAGAGCCGGGTCAATTGACCTCTCGGTTGTCGGTGTGTCCGCCATGACCATCTACCTCGTCACATCAGGCGTACTCTCCAGCCTGCATCCTGCGCTTATCGTCATTATCCCGATTCTGCTCGGGATGCTGGTGGGCGTGCTCAACGGCATCTTTATCGCCTACATTCGGGCGTCGGCCGTGATGATCACGCTGGGCATGACGACGGTACTGCTCGGCGCTGTTTCCTGGTTGACCACAGGACAGCCACCTGGGGCAGTTCCTAAATGGCTCAACCTGGTAACCAGCGAACGGCTTTTGGGGTTGTCATACGCGGTTTACATATGGGTCGGGTTGACCATCGTGTTCGCATTGGCGTTGCGCACACTGGTATTCGGTAAGTTTTTAGCAGCCATCGGCGACAGCCCGAAGGCCTCGACCATCTCCGGGTTGCCCGTTCAGCGAGTGATCTTCATCAGCCACGTCGCAGCGGGCATTTTAGGGGCGATGGGGGCCTTGCTACAGACATCGGCATTGGGGGTCGGCAGTATCAAACCAGGGTTGGATATTGCAATGAATGCCATCGCGGCAGCGATATTGGGCGCAGTGACATTCGGCAGCGCGCGCGGCGGCGTGATGGGCCCGTTTATCGCAGTGCTCGCCTTCGGCTACCTCTTTGCGGCACTGACCGTGTTCGGTATCCAGGAGCCCGGCAAGCTGATGGTACAGGGCCTGGTCATCGCCGTGGCAGCGATAAGCGCCGGCGTTCGCCAAAAATAAAGCGCCACGTCAGGCCCGCATAGCCGGGCCTGACGCTCTCATACTTTCTGAATCACCACCCTTGGCATCTCCACATGCCAGGGGCGATGACGCGTCGCTGTTAGTTAGTCATTTGAATGCAAAACAATAATAAAAAGGATGACACCTTCATGAACAGAAAGATAAAAAACGTCGTAGTGATGACCTGCTCGTCGATAGTGTTCCCACTGTCGGCACATGCACTGGAGTTTTCGGGTTACTTGCGCGCAGGTGCGGGTGGGTCCTCCAGTGGCGGCACTCAATCCTGCTTCCAGCTTCCGGGAGCACAGTCGAAGTATCGGCTGGGAAACGAATGCGAGCAGTACAGTGAACTTGAGTTGCGACAAGACCTGGCGAAGTTTGATGATGGGTCGGTGTTGAGCGTGGATGGCATGGCAGCCTTCTATGAAGGCTACGGGCATACCCCTGAATTCACGGGTGATGACGGCTGGGCAAGGATGGCCCAACTGTACGGCCAATGGAGTAATGTAGCCGCGCTCAACGGCGGCTCGCTCTGGGCAGGCAGACGGTTTTACAAACGAAACGACGTGCTGATTTCAGACTACTTTTACTGGAACCAGAGTGCCACAGGCGCTGGCGTGGAGAATGTTCAATTAGGCGACTACAAGTACAGCTATGCCTTCTCGCGTAAGGACAACGTATTCCAGCGCGACTACATAAACCGCCACGACTTCAATGTCGACGGCATTCAAGTGAACCCCGGCGGTGTACTTCAACTGGGGTTGAGTTACATCGAAAAGCCGAATCGCGAGCAAGTCCATAACGGCTGGGCAGTGACCGCCCAACACAAGCAAACGCCGTTTCTGGGAGGGCATAACACATTTGCCCTCCAGTACGGCGAGGGCTCGGGCACGGGGCTGGGCTACACCGGCGATCCGACGCTGGACGACAGCTCGCGCAGCTGGCGTGCCGTCGAGTATTTCGACTGGCAGGTAACGCCGCGTTTCGGGGGCCAGTTCAACGTGGTGTATCAGCAAGATGAACGCGATATCGGCGGCAGGCAAAGCTGGTTGTCGGTTGGGGTACGTCCGAGCTATGCACTGACGGAACATATCAAACTCGTCACCGAAGTGGGCCATGACCAAGTGAATGCGTCTGGCGGCATGCGCAAGTTGAATAAATTTACGGTTGCGCCCACCTGGTCCCCTGCCGGCCAAGACTTCTGGGCCCGACCGGAAATCCGCTTGTACTACACCTATGCGCAGTGGAACAAGGCAGCGCAAGAGGCGGCATCAGAGCTCGTGCCAGGAACGGCGCTATCTGATAGCGGTGCATTCGGCACCAGTCGCAACGGTTCAAATTTTGGCGTACAGATCGAGTATTGGTGGAAATAAACGAGCTGCTTTAATCAAGGCTCGCCGCACACCGCGGCGAGCGCTCATCAATTTAAAGGCGCGTCGCCCTTTCCCCCCCGGCTTTCTGCAGGGTCGCTTCATCAGCGGCCGAATATGAATACCCGTCAACATTGTATTACAATTACGCCGCAAAGCCTGTGTGCTGCTCCATATGATGGCTCTACAAGCCTACCTGCATACAATCTGCTATTAATATAAACAGATCTATTACGCATCAAGCTGTGTGTGACCTAAAGGCGGGAGTTTTATGAGTAGTGATGCAATGCCGGTAATGAGCCGCCCTGAAACACTCAGAGGGCATGTGGAGAGCTTCCTGCGTGAGGCCATCATGAATGGACGGTTCGCCCCCGGAGAACGGCTGGTGGAGCGCGAGCTTTGTGAGATGCTTAAAGTGAGCCGCCCGCCCCTTCGAGAGGCCCTGCGTAAGCTCGAAGCTGAAAAGCTGATCGTGATCGTGCCGCACAGGGGCCCGGTGGTCGCCAGCCTGGACATTGCTGAAGCTCGCGAACTTTACGCGCTACGTGGCCTTCTTGAAGGTTTTGCAGCCCATGAATTTGCCAGGCTTGCCTCCGATAAAGATATCGTCAAGTTGGGTAAGGCCGTCAACAACCTGCACAAGCAGTCCAGCAATCCGGATCGCCGCGCACTGATTGAAGCCAAATCAAAAATCTATGACGTGTTGCTCGGCTGCTGCGGCAACCGGCTGATCACTGAAGTACTCCAGGGACTGCTCAGTCGTATCAACCTGCTTCGAGCAACATCTTTCTCCAGGCCTGAACGATTGCGCGAAAGCCTGGCTGAAATCGATGAGTTGCTGGCCTGCATCAAAAACCGTGATGGCGAAGGTGCCCAACGCATGGCCACCCTGCACATCAAGAATGCCGAAAACGCGGCACTCGAGGTTCTGGAATCAAGCACGGAGCAGTAGGCAACTCACGCCAGGATCATCGACGCGGCACCCTGACGCGCGCGGATGTTCATTGCGCCGTCAACGCGAGACATGCACTGGTGATACGCTTGCAGGCGTGCTCCAACGTCGCGGTCGACGTGGCAAAAGAAATACGGAAATACCCTTCCAGGCCAAACGCACTACCCGGTACCACCGCCACCTGCGCAGCTTCGAGCAGGTACCGGCAGACATCCACATCATTCGTCAGTACCTCACCGGCTGGCGTTTTGCGCCCGAACAGCCCCGAGCATGAAGGGAAGAGATAAAAAGCGCCCTCCGGACGGCGGCATACCAGGCCGGGGGTAGTGTTAAAAGCGTCCAGGCAAAGATCCCTGCGCTGACGAAACACTTCATTACGCTCAGACAGAAAGTCGATAGGCCCGTCCAGCGCTGCCACGGCAGCGGCCTGGGATATCGCGCAGGGGTTGCTGGTGGTCTGCGATTGAATGGTGGCCATGGCGGCTATCAAAGGTTTAGGACCGCCCGCATAACCAATGCGCCAGCCCGTCATTGAATACGCCTTTGAAACGCCATTCACGGTCAGCACGCGATCATGTAATGCCGGCACCTGCGAAGCCAGGGTGGAAAATACCCATCCGTCGTAACTCAGGTGCTCGTACATGTCGTCCGTCAGCACGTAGACCTGCGGATGCTCCAACAATACGGCGCCCAATCGATCAAGCTCAGTCGCGCTATAACCCGCACCCGTCGGGTTGCTTGGCGAATTCAAAATCAGCCACTTGGTACGCGGCGTGATTGCCTGCTCGAGTTGCTCGGCAGTGATCTTGAAGTGCTGATGGGCCGCACAAGGGACCTCAACGGGCGTGCCCCCTGCCAAGCGCACCATGTCCGGATAGGACACCCAGTAAGGCGCAGGAATGATGACTTCATCCCCAGGGTTAAGGGTGGCCTGCAGCGCATTGATCAGTACTTGCTTGCCGCCGGTGCCGACGCTGATTTCGTCGGTCGTGTAGGTGATGCCGTTTTCACGCTGAAACTTGCGAACGATCGCCGCTTTGAGCTCCGGAGTTCCATCCACATCGGTATAGCGGGTCTGGCCTGCATCAATCGCCGCTTTGGCAGCTGCATTGATGTGATCAGGGGTGGGAAAGTCCGGCTCACCGGTCGACAAGCTGATGATATCTACCCCATTGCGGCGCAGTTCGGCGGCCTTGCGCGTGATTGCCAGCGTGGGCGAGGGTTTAACCGCTTTCAGCAGATTTCCGAGCAATTGCATGGGGCCACTCTTCAGCATTCGTTGATAGTGCGTGAATGCTAGCGGCCCCCGCAAAACAATTAAAACAATATATCTGTATGAATTTAAACAATTATATTTGTTAGAGATCAGCCGCTTTTTCGCTCCTGACACAGGTGCTATTGCGCCAAAGTGGCTCTAAGGAGTAGCGCCCGTCGCTTGACAGATTCTGTAGTGAGCGATATAGAATAAAACCAAGCATGCATTCGTCAACACCGTTTGCAGGTTCGCTTGGGCGGGCCTTTTGTGAAACATCGCCTGATCTGGAGGAGCTATGCACTCAGTTTTTATCGTCGGTGGTTCGGGTAAAGTGGCCCGAAGCCTTGCTCAACAGCTGGCAGAACGAGGCCATCAACCACATTCGTTATACCGTCATGCGGAACAAGCCGAGGGCCTCCAGGCGCTCGGCGCCATCCCCATTGCGGGTAACTTGCTTGAGCTTGACGCAGAGGCTCTGGCCAAGCTGATGGCGGGCAGTGATACCGTGGTATTCGCGGCTGGTGCCGGCGGCAAAGGCGGCGCACAGATGACGGATGCCATAGACGGTCATGGCCTGGAGCTGTCTGTCGCCGCGGCTCGGTTAGCGGGTATCCGGCGCTTTATTCTGGTTTCGGCGTTTCCAGAGGCATCGCGTGGCAAAACGGTGTCCGAGACCTTCGAAAACTATATGGCCGTGAAGAAACGCGCGGACGTGCACCTCGCTGCAAGCGATCTTGACTGGGTCATTCTCCGCCCCGGCACGTTGCTGGACTCGCCTGGCACTGGCAAAGTCCACGCCGGTCTTGCCATCCCCTACGGCGACGTGCCGCGCGAGGACGTCGCCGCCGCCTTGTTGCAGATCATCGAACAGCCCGGTGTGAGTCGCGTCATCATCGAACTGACCCAAGGCACTACGCCGGTCGATGAAGCTATTCAGCCGTTTGATCGGGATCGTCGACAGGCATGAACCCACCAACCCCCATCAAGCTGCTGCTGGTCGGCGCGAGCGGGCTGGTCGGGCGTCATGTCCTGGATTTAGCGCTGTCGGACCCACGCGTCGGAAGGGTCTATGCGCCGACGCGAAAAGCGCTGGCGGCACACCCGAAACTCATCGCGACCCTCACCGATTTTGAGCATCTGGATGAACAGGCAGAGCAATGGCAAGCGGATGCCGTGATCTGCACCCTGGGCACCACGCTGAAAACAGCGGGCTCCAAAGAAGCCTTCGAACGCGTCGACCATACCTACCCACTGGCAGTGGCCAGGTTAGCTGCTGATCACGGCACGTCAACCTACGTGCTCAATTCCGCTATCGGTGCCGATGCAGGGTCTTCATTTTTTTACAACCAAGTCAAAGGCCGCCTGGAACAGGATCTGGCGAAAGTTGGATTTGAATCGCTGACGTATGTACGGCCGGGTGTCATTGGAGGCAAGCGTGAAGAGGTGCGCCCTGCCGAGCGCGTCATGATCCTCTTGTTGAAACTCGCGGCGCCGTTGTTGCCAGGGCGCTGGCGACTCAACCCCCCGGCGCTGATCGCGCGGGCACTGCTGGAAGCCGCGATTAATCAGGCACCAGGCGTGCATGTTGTTACGTCGAGCAGCATGACAAGGCCAGGTTAGGCCAGTAAACGTCGGCTCATTTCAAGCGCCGCGTCAAAGGGCTCGCGAGTCCGGTTGACCTTGACCAGCAACGAGGCGCCCAACCACATCTGGTAGAGCGCTTCAGCCAGCATCGCGGCGTCAACGGACGCGGCGATGGAGCCATCGGCTTTGCCCTGCTCAACACAACGAATCATCCGCTCGATGATCAGGGCAGTACCCTTCTCAAGCACACCGCGCATGTTTTCGGACAGGTCACACACTTCCGCCCCCAATTTGACCACCAGGCATTTTTGATCGGTATGATCAAACGCCTGTGTCTCGGCCCAATAGCGTAGATAGATCAGCAGACGTTCGGCGCCGGAGCCCTCACTGGCCAACTGCACATCGACACGCGTGAGGTACTCGTCAAAGTACTCTTCGAGCAGCGCTTGGCCAAACTCATCCTTGGAACGGAAGTAGTGGTAGAACGACCCTTTCGGCACACCCGCAGCCGCGAGCAGCTCGGTAAGGCCGACGGCGGTGTAACCTTTCTGGGTCATCAGCGACCTGGCGACATCAATGATGTGCTGGCGCATGTCATGGGCGGGCTTCTTCATAATGCGGCGCATGCTATCAAAAAAAACGATCAAGCGGCAGGCGCCCTGTGGAGCGCCTGCCGTTGTTCACATGTGCAGCAAGCAGGAAGAAGGGAACTCAACCCACCTGTTTCAACAGCGCAAATCTCGCAGGGCTCATCACCTTCATCATCAAGGCGGCGGCACAGCCCACGACAAATGAAATCATCACAATCATTTCCATGATGGAGGCTGCAAGTCCGGCATTCTCACCGCCAACCAGCGCGGGCAGATTCTGGACCGCCACGATCAGGCAAGCGACCAATCCGAGGAACCCGCCGGTGGGTGCCACAACGGTGTTCCAGAACGGATGTGGCGTGTCGCTTCGGCGGAAAAACACCAGTACCGAAACGCACGTCAGGGACAGGATCACCATGTAACCCAGTGTTCCCGCTGTCGCACCCCACGCATAGATCTGGGTGACCGGGTCCATCCCGATCAGCGCGCAAATGGCGACCGCCAGCAGCGACAACGTTGTTTGCAATACCGAGGACACAAAGGGCGACCCGTGTTTCTGATGCACGCTCCCCAACTTTGAATGCAGCACGCCAAAGCGTCCCAGCACGTATTGATAGCGAACGACGATGTTATGCAGCGACAACACGCATGCAAACAGACTGGTCACCAGCAAAACCTGCATTACATCCACAAAGGCTTTGTTGGTGAATCGCTCCACCATGGTCAGATACATATCACCTGGGTGATCGGTCGCTTGCTGTACCACTTGCGATAACCCCACACCGTTCACCTGGCACCACATCGACACGGCGTAGAACACGCCAATCACAAATACCGCGATGTACGTGGCCTTTGGAATGGTCACATTCGGGTTTACCGCTTCTTCGCGATAGACCACCGTCGACTCAAACCCCGTGAAGCAATAGATGGCAAACATGATCCCAAGGCCCGGCGACCCCGACAGAATAGTGGTCGCCGAAAACGGCTCCAGCGCATCCGGGCCAATACTGCCGCTGCCGATAATGGCAGCGTCCACCACCAACACAATCAGAATTTCCAGCACCAATGCCACACCCAGGAATTTGCTGCTCAGTTCAATCTTCTGATAGCCCAGGATCCCTACCAACGCGGTAATAGCTAATGCCAGGAGCCACCAGGAAATAGTGATACCCAGCGTGGTCAACAACAGCTGCGACAAGGCGAAGCCAATGTAAGCCTCCAACGCCACCAGGATCATGAAGTACGAGATCACTGCCAGGGTCGCGGATCCCAACCCAATGGACCGCCCCATGCCTTTTTGGATATAGGAATAGAACGCCCCTGCGTTGGTGATGTACCTCGACATGTAGATGAAACCCACACTGAAGAGAAACATGATCACCGTTGCAATCATTGCGTCAAAAGGCGCTGCGGCGCCATTGCCCATGGAGATAATCAGCGGCGTATTGGCAACCATCACGGTTAATGGCGCGGCCGTTGCAATCACCATCAGCACAATCGAGGTAACACCTAAAGACCCGGACAAGCCCGGTTTGCTATCAGTAATGCCTGGCTCTGCAGTGTGCATATTCGCCCCTATGGATATTGTTTTCCCGCAAGAGATCACTGATCTACCTTCGACGTCCCTGCCCTGACGGTGTCAGTAAGTTCGCAGTTGTCTGATCCGCAACTAAAGTGACGCTCGTTTAAAGGGAGTCCCCCTGATACGCCGACTCGCCGAATCGACAACATGCGTCGTGATCATTGTTGCGCCCGCGTAAAATTCGCCGCTATCCAATATCGGCGCGTGGTGCACGCCAAACATGACTGTTTTTTAGTACGCACCAAAAGGAAAACCCCGTGCTTCGTTACCGTGCATTTAGCGATCAATTCTTTTATCTGAAGCGCTGATTGCGCGCGGCAAGCTGGAACGAACATTGCTGCTTCAACGGCAGACTTCGGAGACTGTCGTGATGCAGCACAATCCAGATACCGCACTCCCGCCCTGCGCACTTCCAAGAGTGGCATGTGAGCGGTCAAATGATCCGTTCCTTCAATCGAGAATTCTTCCTGACTGGATGCAGGACTATACCCAGCTCTCCTGTGGCAACTTTGAAGGCGGCGTCGCGCGTGCATCTCTTGGGCGAGTCCAAGTGTTCAGAGAATGGATCAATCAAGCCGTCGATCAACGCTCGGTCGCTGACACCGATGTCGTGATGATAGGTGTGACCTTGCATGAAGGGACGTGCTCTTGGCAGAACAGGGAAATGCAGGCCGACTCGTTATTCATCATGCGCCAAGGTGAAGAAGCCCGTTTCTGTGCGACAACCAAGTCCGACATCCTGGCGGCGACAATTGACGTGTCATTCCTGAACACCCTGTCCCAGGGCCTTTACGGGGTGAGCGCCGACCGCCTGGTCAACGGCGCCTGCCTGCTCAAGGGCGATACACAGGGGATCGCTCGATACAAATCCTTGCTGTTATCAGGCCTGGGTTCAGCCGTGGCGTGTCCGGACTCGATCGACAGTGAGGCCACGCGCCTGCAACTCTCCGAGGATGTCGCCGTCGCGGCACTGGAAGCGATGGGCAGTTTGTCCCATACCTCATCCTCTTCACCGCGCGATCATCGGGTTCATCGCGCAATGGTAGACAGGGCGCGCGCGTTTATTTTGAGCCAACCAACCTCCAACCACTCTGTGGAGGCTTTGTGCGAACACTTGCACATGAGCAGGCGTGGACTGCACAGCGCATTCATTCAGGTGGTGGGTGTCAATCCGTGCACGTATATCCGCCAAGTGCGCTTGCACGGCGCCCGCAAAGACATTTTAAGTGGCGTGCCTTCGGTGTCTGAAGCCGCCATGCGCTGGGGGTTTTGGCACTTTGGAATGTTCTCCCAGTACTACAAAAACCAGTTTGGAGAGTTACCTTCGGAAACGTACCGCAACCCGCCCTGTGTCGGGATGGGAACCTGGCCCCCACTGAGTTGAAAGTCCCTTCCAACGACAAAAATATGAATATATTTTCAAACGAAACATAACTATTATTTGCGCATGATCAAAGAACTGAAAACCCTTATCGCCGTAGCGAGAGAAGGCACGTTTGCAGCCGCCGGCAGCAAAATCGGCCTGACTCAAGCAGCGGTCAGCGCGCAGATGCAACGCCTTGAGGCCGAGCTTGGGGTCGAGTTGTTCGACCGTAAAGGGCGTTCGGCGCAACTCAATCAGATGGGGCATCAAGTACTGGCGCGAGGCCAGGAACTGGTACTTCAGTTTAAAAATCTGGGCACAAGCTCTGTGGGCCTGCCGGCCAGCATTCTGGTGACTATCGGTGCGATTGCATCCGTTCAACGCTCTTATCTGCCGGAAGCGCTGGCTGAATTTCACCAGCGCTCCCCGGCCTGCAGAACACGCGTCATACCGGGCCTTTCGATGGAATTGGTGAACCAGGTCGACTCGGGTGAAATCGACATGGCCGCAATCATCCGCCCGCCCTTTTCTCTTCAAAGCGATCTGCGCTGGACCACCTTGGCACGCGAACCGTATCGACTGATTGTCCCGGCCGATATGCCAGGAGACGACTGGGCTGAGCTGGTTTCGAGCCAGCCCTTTATCCGCTACGACCGTTCATCTTTTGGCGGGCGCCAGGTTGATCGGTTCTTGCGACAGACCCATTTTTCATTGCATGAAGTCTGCGAACTCGATGAGCTTGATGCGATCATCAAGCTGGTCGCTAACGGCGTCGGTGTGGCCCTGGTACCGGAAACGGCCACCCGCAAAGGGTGGCCTGCTGAAGTGCGCGCGATCGACCTGAAACAACGTACATTCCATCGCGATATCGGCCTGGTGCATCGCGCGCGCCGCAGCCTGAGCGAACCAGTGAAGTTACTGGCACAACTGATTACCGAGCAGGCGGTGAAAAAGCACTAGATAGGCCGCGAGGTTCAGTCTTCGACCTTGCGCGCGCGAAGCAGCGTCCACCGCCCGCGCTCATCCAGGAACTTGCGCCCCGAATGGTTGATGAACCCCAACAGCACGCCCAGGCAAAGCGTGACCATGATGTAAAACCACTTGTCCGGCCCTACAAAGAACGTACACGCCACCGCACCAAACATCATCGGAATATTTGAAAACAGCCCCCATGGGGTGAACAGCAAGTGCGTCGCACACAGCGCTATGGTGACCAGGCCAACCGACAGTGCAGACGCCACCAGCGGGTGCAAGCCCTGATGTGAGAACAGCGAATCCAGGTAAATAAAAATGATGCCCCATACCACTCCCGCCACCGCACTCAGGCAGGCGTCCGCGAGTTTGTCGGCTCTGGCGCCACCGCTCAGGTAGATAGGCAGCGCAACAAAGGTGCAAGGCAGCGCGCCCAATAAGCCGAGCGGGCTCATCAGGTACAACAGCACGTAAAGCCCTACGGTAATACCGATCCACATACTCAAATTCAACGAAAATCTTGTCGACATCCTATTCACTCCTGCAACGCGTTTATTGTTATTTGTCGTGCATCAGGCGCTTCTGGAAAACATCGATTTGTACATTTTTCCGCGTGCGAACGGCAGCCAGGCCTCATCGTTCATGAAGCCTGGCCGCCATGGCTCAACACTCAGTTACGCAGGCCTGCCTGCTTCAGCAACGGCATTACCCGCTCATTGAAAAACGGCAGTTCTTCGTTGTAATCGACCATGGTCAACAACGTACCGTCGACTCCGGTTTTCTTCAGGTCGATCAGGCCTTGGGCCACTTGCTCCGGAGAACCGATCAAGGGATAACCGCCCCAGCCCGCGATGAAGCGTTCTTTGAACTTCGCGTACATCTCTGCGGAGTGGTTCTGCGACTGGACTTGCAGCACATCGGCCAGGTTGTCGCACGCCACGCGGTCGCCCTTTTCTTTGACGTAGTAGTCGTAGTATTCGCGCGCCTCCTTTTCCGTTTCTCGCACAATGACCGGACACGATGTGAAGGTCCCCAGTTCCCGGCCGAACTTGGAGCGGGCCAGGTCCTTGACGTGCTTGACCCAGGCGGCGCCTTTCTCCATGTCCTGCATGAAGCCGAAGTTGAAATCGCAGTGCTTGGCCGTGAAGTCCAAGCCTTTACCCGACGACCCGGCGCAAATCATCACCGGGCGCCCAGCCTTGTTGTAAGGTTTGGGCTCCATGACGGCGTCTTTGGTTTTGTGGAAGTCACCGTTGTAGTCCACACCGTTACGTGCCCACAACGCCGCCACGATATCCATCCATTCATCCGCGTACTCGTAGCGCTGGTCGTGTTCCATCATCTCGCGGCCAAACATCTCCATTTCCGGGGTAAACCAGCCGGTCACCAAGTTCAAGCCAAAACGGCCTTTGGAAATATGGTCGATGGTGGTCGCCATTTTAGCCGCGACGATCGGATGAATAGTGGGCACGTGGGTGGTGGAGAAAAACTGCAGCTTGGTGGTAACTGCAGCCATCGCAGCGGCCCAGGTGAACGTCTCCATGTTGGTGCCGTTGAAGTTGGTCTCACCACCGAAACCACGCCAACGCGCGATAGGTACCATGCACTCCCAACCCGCCGCTTCCAGCTGCTGAGCGATCTTTACGTTGTGCTCGAAGGTCGGCTCAAACGTGGATTCAGCCGTGGTGATTGCGCAGGCGTTTGAGCAGTTGGTTCCGAACACACCCAATTTCAGCGCGTTGTCGTTGAACATAGGGTTGCCGGTTTCGTGAAAGCGTTCTTGCATGTCCATTTCACATTCCTCTTTTTATTGTTGTTGATGCTTACGGAGCGCTGGGTCAGACGCCCATATCGTCAAACACTTCCTGCGCCAGGCGGAAGCCATCAATCGAAGCCGGCACACCACAGTAAATCGCCACTTGGAGCAGTACTTCGCGAATTTCTTCTTTGCTCAAACCATTATTGATCGCGCCGCGCACATGCAACTTCAACTCATGGGGACGGTTCAATGCCGAAATCATGCCCAGGTTCAGGAAGGAGCGTGTGCGACGATCCAGACCGGGACGGTTCCAAATAGCGTCCCAGCAATACTCGGTCACCAACTCCTGAACCGGCCAGTTAAAATCCGTGGCCTTGGCAATGGAACCATCCACATAAGCTTCACCCAGCACTTCACGGCGGGTCTTGAGGCCATCATGGAAACGCTCGGAAAGTTGGTTGCCATCGGGCGAAGTAATTTTTGCTTGGCTGTTCATTTCATCTTCCTCGGGGTGAGTTAATAACTTGGCGACCTTATGACTGCCTACACAGCCATCGCGCTAAAGTGTTGCGGTTAAACATTCAGGTTTAGAGCTATGCCACCAAACTGGGCCTTACTTGTTTAGTGCTAACAGCATTCGCTGCTTTCCACACAATCAACTCTGCAATCGAAATAATGATGAGTTCGTGCTGTTGTGCGAAAACCTCAAGATCAGCACGACGCGCCATGCTGCCGTCATCCTTGAGGATCTCGCAGATCACACCTACCGGCGACAACCCTGCCAGCTCAGCAAGATCCACGGCCGCTTCGGTGTGACCAGCGCGCTCTTCAACGCCACCGTTGCGGGCGATCAGCGGAAAAATATGCCCTGGCCTTGAAAGTGCCTGTGCCGTCGTGTCAGCCGCCGCAAGTGCTCGAAGCGTCAACGCGCGCTCTGCCGCTGAAACTCCGGTGGTGACGCCTGCTATCAAATCGACAGAAACGGTGAACGCGGTTTTCATGGAGTCGGTATTTCGCTCCACCATCAGCGGTAATTCCAGGCGCCGTGCAATGCGTTCAGGCATCGGCGCACAGACGATCCCACGGCATCGGCTGACCATAAACGTCAACGCCTGCGTGGTGGCGAACTCGGCAGCCATCACGACATCACCTTCGTTTTCGCGGCTCTCGTCATCCACCACGATCACCATCCCGCCGGTGGCGATGACTTCCAGTGCTTTCTCAATCGTTGCAAAGCCCATAACAACCTCTACGGTCTCAAGTCTCAGGAGATATCACTTGATCGCGGCGGATCTGGCGAAGCGCCCGTCTTCGTACAAAAGGGGCGAAATATCCGGACGAGTGTCGACCCACAGCACTCGGCCGAAAATCACATCGTGAGAGCCGATCGTCGCAACTTCACACACCTCGCACACCAGCGCCGCCTGCGCGTCGGCCAGCACCGGCACGCCGTGCTCCTCTACCCACTGGCCATGCTCAAAGCGCTCCTGCCCTTTGAGCTGGCCGCTGAAAATCGGCACCAGATCGACGTGGGAGAGGTGCAGCATGTTCACCGCGAAGCGACCGCTCACCTCCAGCGCCGTACTGATGGAGGCCGAGCGATTGACGCAGACGAGGATGGTGGCGGGGTCGGCAGTCACCGATTGCACCGCCGTCGCAGCCATACCGAACGGCTGGCCCAGGTGGCGCGTAGTGATCAGCGAGATGGTCGATGTCAATCGACGCATCGCCAGTTTGAAGTCGTTAACGAGTTCTTTTTCTTGTTGTTGTTCTTTCATGTCTGCCTCTTCCAAGGAGTCCCATGGGGTGTTGGAATGAAAACCTACAGATCGTCAGACAATCTGTCAAAATATTTTGCATGATTGACAGATTGTCTGACGACTTTTATAAGTGATCAAGCATTTCATTCAACGAGGGACACACCCATGCCACGCACGCTGTATGGCCATATGAAATCCAGCAACGTCATGAAAGTCGTCTGGCTGATGGACGAGCTGGGGCTCGCCTACGAGAGGATCGACTTGGGCAATGTTTTCGGCGGGCTTGAAGAGGACGATTACCGCGGGATGAACCCCACCAGTCTAGTTCCAACCCTGGTCGACGGTGACTTCACGATTTGGGAAAGCAACGCAGTGATGCGTTACCTGTGCAACGCTTATGCACCGACCAGCCCCCTCTATCCGGCGGCCCCCAAGCTCCGTGCGGTGGTCGACCAGTGGCTGGATTGCCAACAGACACAGCTCACCCGACCACAGACCGTGGTGTTCTTCCAGTTGATTCGCACCGCCCCGGAAAAACGCGATACACCCGCGTTGGAAACCGCGATTCGCGAAGCCGGCAAGGTCTGGGGCTGGATCGAACAGCGCCTGGCCACACATGAGTACATCTGCGGGCAAACGATGACCATCGCCGACATTGCCTGGGCCGTGCACGCACACCGGTGGCTGAAAATGGACTTCGACCGGGCGGAGTTGCCCAACCTCAAGGCCTGGTACGCAAGGATGCTCAAGCATCAATCCTTCCGCCAGAAATGGGCCGGCCCGGTGGTTTGATCAGAGAGATGAGTGCTATGGAATTACACAATAAGGTCTGCATCGTCACGGGCGCCGCCAGCGGCATTGGTAAAGCGGTGGCCACACTTTTTGCAAAAAACGGGGCGTCGGTGATCGTGGCCGATATGAACATCGAGGCCGCACGTGCTACGGCGGATGAGATCGACGCTTTCGCGATCGCATGCAACGTCGCCGTGAACGCCGACGTACAGTCAATGGTAGAAACGGTCATTGAGCATTTTGGCCGCATCGACGTGCTGGTAAACAACGCCGGCTTCGGCATGACCGGCAACGTTGTCACCATCGAAGAAGAGGATTGGGACCGCCTGATGTCGGTCAATCTCAAAGGCATGTTTCTGTGTGCCAAGCATGTGGTGCCCGTCATGGCCAGGCAGAAGTCCGGGTCCATCATCAACACCACGTCCTATACAGCCACCAGCGCGATTGCCAACCGTACCGCCTATGTGGCCTCCAAAGGCGGCGTATCGGCGCTCACACGTGCAATGGCACTGGACCATGCTGCAGATGGCATCCGCGTGAACGCCGTCGCGCCGGGAACCATCGACAGTCCCTACTTCGACCGGATTTTCGCCCAGTCAGATAACCCGCAGGCACTGCGTGCAGCGTTCGACGCACGCGCCGTGTTGAATCGAATGGGGCGGCCGGAGGAGATCGCCGAGGCCTTCCTGTTTCTCGCCTCCGACCGCTCACGCTTTGCGACCGGCAGCATCCTGACGGTGGATGGTGGCTCTTCGATCGGCAACCACCTGGTTGACTGACCTTTACCTGTGACCTTTGCCCGGTGAATGCCGGGCTTTTTTTGCACACGGATAAACGAAAGCCGCCGGCCACACGAACCGTGCGACCGGCGGCTCGTTCACGCGTAGTCAGGCCGTCGCCAGCCCTGCACGCTGTGCAACATGGGCCAGGCCCTGCATCAGATAATGCCGAAAGTGATCCGGATGCTCAGTCATCGGGAAATGCCCTAGCCCGTCCATCACCAGGTGAAACGAACCCGGTATCAACTCGGCCAGTTTGGCGCCGTCCGCGGGCGTAGCCGAGTAATCATAAGTGCCCGAAAGCAGCGCCACCGGTGTGCGCCCTGCATCAATTCGCGGCGCGGTCACAGCACCGTCGAACTCGTCGCTGTAGAAGGCCAGGTCACCCGGGTATATACCTGGCCCTCCCTGGGAGTAAATCCAACTGGCGCGACGCCGATCCTCAACAGGGCTGGTCGGGCTCATCAAACCTCGTACATAGGCGCCGTTGTGCAGCCCACCATGAACTTGCACATGATTCTGGTAAGGGTTGCGACGGCCACGCGACTGGAAGGGGGGCTCCAACGCCACCACGCCGATCAATTGCTCAGGGTGTTCGGCAGCCAGCACCAGGGACATCGCCGCGCCCATGGAACCGCCTACAACGATGGCCGGCGCGCCGATCACCTGCTCAATAAACGCCGTGCACCATTGTTGATAACGTTCGCTGGTCAGCAGGTACGGTGCTCCATCCCACGTTCGCGGTGGCATCGATTTACCATGGAACGGAAGATCGATCGCATACATACGAAATTGCTGCGCCATCTGGACGTCCGCCATCTGCGCGAAATATTGCCGCCCATCAGCACCTGCCGTGTGCAGGAACAGCAAGGGAATGCCCTCGCCAGCCACTTCGTAATACATCTCGTAGGCCTGCCCCGCCGCGTGCACCTCGGCATACTGGCCTTGAATCTGGGAAAGGGACCGCTCGACAGCGTGTGCCGGTGTAGAAGGAGTCAGGGTTACCAACTCAAACAAACGCTCGAGAAACGGTCGCGCCTGGGCAATCAGTTGTGCATCGCCGCTCACCTCAAATGCCGGGTTGGCAATCTGCAGTGCTGTAAAGCTGTGATAAGTGGCAACCGGCGGAGTAGTCAACACGCGCGCCCATTCAGGTTCGTCGGCCTCGATGCGGATCGTTGGCTCACCCGTAAAGCCTTTGAATAGTCGCCCGTCGACAACACTCAGCCCAATGGACTGCCCGCCTACCCTGAACTCGACAGCCACCGATAAACCAGGCGCCAGGCGACGCAGTTCGGGGTCCGGGTAAGCGTCAACCAGCCGCTCATTCAAACTGATGAAAGTCATTATTTTTCTCCTGCGCCACTGTTGCAGTGCCGCGTCATCACGTCAGTGTCCTACCGCCCAAAGCGGGCTGCATGGAGTGCAAACCGGTGCGCATTTATCAACTGCCAGGCGACAAGATAAAGGCGAGACCACGCCGTGATGAATATCCAGATTTGCAGACAATCTGTCAATCGGACAAAGCTATGCTTCCTCCTCGACACGCTCCAGATAGCTGATAGCCACATTGGCCGACAGCTGGATATGCTTGCGACAGGCCTCTCCCGCCCTGGCGCCGTCTCTGGCTTTGATCGCCGCAACGATCTCTTTGATCTCCTCAACCGAATGCTGGAGCCGCCCAGGTTGAGTCATCGACATTGCCCGCAGCAGCGTGATGCGGTTATGCAGCGTCGTCAGCATCTGAACAATAAAGACGTTGTTACTGCCCTCCATCAAACACACATAGAACTGGGTTTTCGCTTCGATCAGGGCATCACGTGCGACGCGCGTGCTATCCAAGTCGCGGTCCGGGTATTGCCAGTATTGCTGGGCACGAAACTCGAACATCGCGGCAGCTTCCTCCAGCCGTCGAATCTGCGCGTCGGTACCGAGCAAGGCGAATTCCTGGCCGGAAAAGCTCTCCAGCAGACCGCGCACGGCGTAGAGCTGACGCGTTTCATCCAGGGAGATCTTGTTCACCGACGGCCCTTTGTGAGGGTTGCAGGTAATCAAGCCTTCCGCCTCGAGCTGGCGCAGTGCCTCGCGAATGGAGGTACGCCCTACCCCTGTCATCTCACACAGTTCTCGTTCAACCAAACGCTGACCGGGGCGCAGCACGCCGGTGGAGATAGCTTCCCGAATCTTGTCTTCCACCAACAAACGCAGGGTCGCGCCACGCTTGGGAACCTGGAGGCTTGATTCACTCATCGACACTCTCTCCTCATAGGGATCTTCTTTTCTCAAGGCAATTCACAGGTCATCAATCGAGTACGGCAACGGTGAATGCCGAGACCCGAGCCTCCGGCAAGCGCAGTGCGCGCCTGAGAGATTGTCTGATTGTATGTGAACCAAGCGCTAAACAGCTACCCAAGCAGAATTTGCGGACACGATTGTGCGCTGCGCCGTTAGCAGGAATAGGAAGATATATAAGAAAGAGTCAGTAAGGCGTCCGACCTATAGCGTTCGAACGCCTAGCCAAATGATCGAGTTTAAGGAGTCGCTTTAAACTGATTAAGGTGCTTCATGCGTTTGGAAAATCTTGCTAACAACCGTCCACTTGCCCTCTACTTTCAGCAGATGGAAGAAGTCCGTGAAAGAGAGGCCGGACATACCATTGGCGTCAATGCGAGCACTCGCGGCATTACCGACGATTTCAATACGAGTAATAGCAGCCTGCGCATCCGGAGATGGGCGAAAACCCTTGTCAATCCCCTCGAACAGGATTGGAATCGCGCCGCCTTCAAGTTTGCCATTGGCGCCGACGCTGTACATCGTCGCGTGTTCATTGAAGGCAGGTTTCATCATACTGCTGTTGGCCTGCTTGCAACCCTCAATATACGCGTTAAGCACCTTAGTGATAGCTTGATAGTCTTCTACATACGTAGCGCTGCTTACTGTTTTACTACTGATAACTGTCGGATTGTTCGGTGAGTTTTCTGCTTGAGCCATCGCGCCAAAGCTCGAAATCAAGGCAAAAAAAAACAACGGCTTAATAGATATAATTTTCATTTAGTTGCTCTTCATAAGGAGTGTAATTATTGGAATATGCTCAACCGCACAAACGCAACAGATGCTCCGAAAGTCTGCGATGCGCAGGCAGCCTCGGAATGAGATGACGATGTGTATTCAACAACGAAGCCCGCAGTTTCAGCGTGACTTGCCGTTGCTTTTTCTGAAGTTACTCGCTGAGGTTGGACTTAAGTTCCTGAGATACCTGCGCAATCGCGCTGCGCGGCGTCGGCAGATGGCTGGAGCCATTCGATAGACCGAAATCGTGAATCATGCCGTTGTAGCGAACCGTCTTCACAGGCACACCCGCAGCGTCGAGCTTGCGGCCGTAAGCTTCAGCTTCATCGCGCAGGACATCGAATTCGGCTGTCTGGATCAGCGTCGGCGGCAAGCCCTTCAACTGCTCGGTCGTGGCCTGCAGTGGAGAAGCGTAAATCTGTTGGCGTGTCTCGGCGTCGGGTGCGTAATTGTCCCAGAACCACGCCATCATGTCCTTCGTCAGGAAATAGCCGTTGGCAAACTCCTTGTACGACGGCGTGTCAAAATTGGAATCTGTCACTGGGCACAGCAACACTTGCGAGCGCAGTGCAGGTCCACCCTTCTCGTTCGCCATCAGGGCAACTACGGCGGCAATGTTCCCGCCAGCACTATTGCCGGCTACGGCGAGGCGAGTGCCGTCTACCTTGATGTCTTTGCCATTTTCGGCGACCCATTTTGTCGCGGCATAGGCTTGCTCGGTGGCGACGCCATATGCCGCCTCTGGCGAGAGGCTGTAGTTGACGAAGACCGCCACCGCACCCGAGCCTACCACCAGGTCACGCACCAGTCGTTCGTGGGTCGGGAAGTCGCCCAACACCCAGCCGCCGCCATGGAAATACATGAACGCGGGCAGCGTCTTCTGTTGGCTACCGACCGGGCGCACGATGGTCAACTTCAGATCGCTGCCGTTGACGCGGATCGTCTTCTCACTGACATCAGCTGCCGGCAAGGCCACTTGAGGGGCAGCCTGGGCGCCCGCCAGCGCGGCACGGGCATCGACCGGCTTCATGGAATCGAACGTCGGCACACCTTCAAGCGATTGCAAGAGTTTCGCCGTGTTGTGCTCAACTCCCGGGTATGTGGTGGCGGAGGCACTACCCGGCGCAAGAGTAACGACCGTAAAAGCGAGAGCGGAGGTAAGGGTTTTCATGACGGTTCCATTTGTATGGCTGAGTGCCGGGAAGCAATCAGCTACAGCAGACTCAAGGACGACAGAGGTTCAAGCCGCGACGTGGGTGTGAAAGATCTTGCTGACGACCGTCCACTTGCCATCGACTTTCAGCAGATGGAAAAAGTCGGTGAAAGAAATGCCTGACATGTCGTTGGCGTCGATGCGCGCGCTAGCCGCCGTACCGACAATCTCAATGCGGACGATAGCTGCCGGTGCATCTGGAGAGGGGCGAAAACCCTCATCAATCCCCTTGAACAGGATTGGAATTGCGCCACCGGCCAGCTTACCGTCGCCATCGACGCTAAACATGGTCGCTTGCTCATTGAAAGCAGGCTTCATGAGGCTGCTTTTTGCTTGCTTGCAGCCCTCGATGTACTGGTTCAGCACCTCGGTGATGGCGTGGTATTCGTGTACGTAAGTAGGTTTGCTCATGGTTAACTCCTGCTTCATAGGATTGAGGATTAGCGCGCCGCAGCGGCGCGCGTTCGACGTGGACATGTTCAGGCTTTGGTATCAAGCCATACAGAGCCGTAACGCGTGTAGGCAGCAGGAATCTCAATGATTTCTTTCAAATCATCTGCTGCAGTGCGCACCCAGAACGGATCACGCAGCATTTGCCGGCCGACAAACACCAAGTCAGCTCGGCCGTTTTGCAGGATGTCTTCGGCCTGACGCCCACTCTGGATGACACCCACCGCACCCGTGGCAATATGCAATTCTTTGCGCAGCAACTCAGCGGCCGGGACTTGGTAACCAGGATAGGTCTGCACCTTGATCATCTTGATCCCGCCGGAGCTGCAGTCGATCAGATCGACGCCCTGCTCTTTCATCCAGCGACCGTATTCAAGGAACGACTCGGGGGTATTCCCGCCTTCGGCGTAATCAGAGCTGGAGATACGAACAAACAGAGGGCGATCGCCCCAATGGGTTTTGACTTCCTCCAGCACTTCGCGCAGGAAGCGATAGCGACGCTTGGCATCACCGCCATATTCGTCGTCGCGGGTATTGGCGAGTGGTGAGAGGAACTCACTCAGCAAATAACCATGTGCGGCATGGATCTCAAGCACATCAAAGCCCGCTTCACTGGCGCGTCGTGCGGCATCGCCATAGAGCTTCACCAAACCCGGAATTTCGTCAGCCGCGAGTGCGCGAGGCACGGGGCTGGTTTCCGTGAACGGGATAGCCGATGGCGCGATGTGAATGAGATTGGGCAGGTCAGCGTTGCGCCCCGCATGGCCGATCTGAGCACCGGCTTTGGCACCAAAGCTGTGAAGCAGTTCGGTCAGCGCTTTCAAGCCGACGACGTGCGCGTCGCTCCAGATACCGAGGTCACCGGCCCCGATACGGCCATCGGCGTGAACTGCCAGCGTCTCGGGGAAAATCAGCCCCGCCTGGCCCAAGGCGCGAGCACCGTAATGCACTCGGTGCCACTCAGTGACAAAGCCGTCATCGGCAGCCATGTGCATGCACATGGGCGACATGACCACGCGGTTTTTCAGTTCAAGGCCTTTGATTTCATGAGGGGACAGCAGCAAACTCATCTAACCAATTCCATAGTGATCGATATGGAATAATGATAATGTGCACATCCGATTCGCGTAAGTACGCACATTTTTGTGCTGTAGGTACATTTTTTATACCTAGGAGATCCCTTTGAAGAAATGCACCCCACAGAGTGAAGTTGAAGCGTTTGCCTGTCCTGTCGCCTTTACGGTGGATGTCATCGGCGGCAAATGGAAATCGCTCATACTGTTCCATCTGATGTCAGGAACGAAGCGGTTCAACGAATTGCGCCGGCTGATGCCAGATGTGACCCAGAGAATGCTCACACTACAACTCAGAGAGCTGGAGACAGATAAGGTTATCCATCGCGAAATCTATCGAGAGGTCCCGCCCAAGGTCGAGTATTCCCTAACAGCATTAGGCAACACGCTTGCCCCACTGATCAGCGCGATGCGGGAGTGGGGAGCGGTGCATGAGCGTGCCATCCTGGCATTCAGGCGCGCTGAGATTGGTGCAAATTCATTTGAATCGCTCGCCCAACTTTAGATTCTTGTCAGGCAGGCGAACGCCTCAGCGCAGGATAAAGAACTAGCACTGGGGCGTGGGCTCTGGTGGATCTCGATCCACCTGGATGCCCCCCCTTACCGAGTGCCTCTGGCCAAATGCTCGTAAGCCAGACGAGCGGATTGACCCGCTACTTGGCGATGGACGTGACGCCCCTCCCCCTGGGATCAGATACGGGTTCAGGCACCCCATGCTCAACGCGGATTGCCTGAATATCACCGTTGAAGCCCTGGTTAGCCAGGTAGTAGCCAGCGACGTCAAGGTCCGCCGCCAGTTGCCCGGAAATCGGCGCGTAGGGCTCCCAGAAGATCGTGTTGGCAGGCAGTAGTTGGTGGTGAAAACGCATCGCACCCACCGCGTCTTTCAGCCCCAGGTGGAAGTCATACACGTTACTGACAACTTGGAAGATAGACGTAAAAATCCGCGAACCACCCGGTGTACCAATGACCAGGGCGACCTTGCCGTCCTTCAGGAAAATCGTCGGAGTCATCGAAGACAATGGCCGCTTTCCGGGTTCGATAGCATTGGTATCAGTGCCCACGACGCCCATCTGATTGGGCACCCCCGCCAGTGCCGAAAAGTCATCCATCTCGTCATTGAGCAAAATGCCGGTTTTTTCCGCGACTACACCGGAGCCGAAAAAGCCATTGAGCGTGTAGGTGTTGGAAACGGCATTGCCCCATTTATCGACGATTGAGAAGTGCGTGGTCTGGGGTTTTTCCGGCGATTCAATATTCAGGCCGGCGACGACCTTATCGGTGTCCGAAGGGACCGACAAATTGACCTGCGACGCCCGACCCGCCAGGTAGTGCTCGTCGATCAACTCATGCACCGGCACCGTGTAAAAATCGGGATCGCCCAGGTAATGCGCCCGATCGGCAAACACCCGCTTCTCGATCTCCGCCACCAGGTGCATATAGCGCGCGGAATTGAGCGGCACGCCCTGGAAGTCCTCGCGGCGCATCTCTTTCATCTTCAACAGTTGCACGAGCGCGACCCCGCCGGAGCTGGGCGGTGGAGCGGTGACAATCTGAAAGCCATTCCAGTTGGCTTGTATGGGATCTCGCCACACGGCTTTGTAGTCGGCCAGGTCCTGCGTGCTGATCAGCCCGCCATTGGCACTCATATCGGTCACGATCAGCGCAGCGGTTTTACCAGCGTAAAAACCTTTCGGTCCCTGCGCGGCGATGCGCTTGAGAACCGCCTCAAGTTCAGGCTGCTTGAAGGTAGTGCCTGCCTGCAGCTTGCCAAAATGTTCAGCGAAGTTGGTTTTACCGGCAAAGCGTTTTTCATTTTCGCTCGTAGCGATACTGGCCAGTGCTTCATCGACGACGAAACCATGGTGCGCATAGTGAATGGCCGGCTCGATCAGTTGCGTCCATTTGAGCTTGCCAAAGCGTTTGTGCGCTTCCCACAAACCGGCGACCGTACCCGGTACGCCCACCGACCGGTGGCCGATCACACTGCCTTGCGGTTGGTCGGCAGCAATCACTTTTTTACCCGAGCTGTCGACGAACATGTCTCGCGTCGCTTTCAGCGGCGCACGCTCGCGGTAATCGAGAAAGTAGGGTTTGCCCTTGAAGTAGACGGTCATGAAACCGCCGCCGCCGATATTCCCGGCTTCGGGGTAGGTCACGGCCAGGGAAAAGGCAACGGCGACAGCCGCATCCACGGCATTCCCGCCTTTGGCAAAGATTGCGTTGGCCGTGTCCGCAGCAAATTGGTCAGGTACGGCCACCGCAGAATGCGTCAATGCCGTGCGTGGGCTGGCGACCGCCAGTTGATAAGTTCCCATAAATAGCAACACCATCCATAGTGCAACGCAGCGACGCGTCCGATAGAACACTGATTTCTTGCACATAGACCACCTGTTTTTTTTATAAATAATGGCAGCACAGTGGCAACTAACAGGGCGCGATTCGTTATCTGAACCGAGCACCCCAGCGCCTGAAAAGAATGAATACGCAACATCTTCTTATTGGTTTATCAGTCAAAAAAAGAGCCCTCGACGCGGTTAACGTGGAAGGCTCTTGTGTGTCACTGATTAAGCGTTCTGTTCGCCCCCTACAGCGCTTTTTCTCTCCAAGGGTGCTTTCTCCCACTTGGCGATAACCAGGGGTGCAATTGCATTACCCAGCACGTTCAAGGTGGTAGTGCCGCTGTCGATGATCCGGAAGATCCCGGCAATCAACGCGACCCCTTCCAGCGGCAGCCCGGCAGACGCCAAAGTAGCCGACAGAATGATGATGGCAAACCCAGGTACACCCGCAGCGCCCTTTGACGTCAGCACCATCGTGACCACCAGCAGAATTTGCTGAGTCAACGAAAGATCGATGCCATAGAGTTGGGCAATGAAGATCGTCGCCACACCCAGGAAGATCGAAGCACCGTCCAGGTTAAACGCATAACCCACCGGCACCACGAAGCTGACGATTCGCCGAGGCACGCCGTAGGCTTCCAGCTTGGTCATCAACTGCGGCATGACAGCCGCAGAAGCTGCACTGGAGAAGGCCAGAATCAGCTCATCGCGGAAGTACTTGATCAACTTGAAGACGTTTTCGCCGATCAGGTAGCAGATACCGCCGAGCATCACCAGGGCAAAGGTAATCAGCGCCAGGTACACCACACCGATCAACTTGAGCAACGGCAGCAACGAGGCAAATCCGAAGGTCGCTACAGTGGCGCCGATCATGCCGAATACACCGATCGGTGCGTAGGCCATGACGAACGATACCACCTTGAACATTGCGTCGGAGAAGCCCTGCACAACCGCTACAACCGGCGCACTTTTGGCTTTTGGCAACGTGTTCAACGCCATGCCCAGCAGCACCGCAAAGAACAGTACCGACAGCAACTTCCCTTCCGACATCGCGACAATCACGTTATCGGGCACGATGTTCTGCAGGATGATCAGCGCGCCTTTCGACGGCTCCATATGCACGGCTGCTGCGTTGTGCGCGATGCCCGCGATTTCGGTGCCTTTACCCGGCTCGAACATGTTGGCGAAACACAAGCCGAGCACGATGGCGAGGCTGGTGATTGCAAAGAAGTAGATCAACGACTTTGCGCCCATGCGACCGAACGATTTGTTATCACCGCCCCCAGCAATGCCGAGGATCATGCAGCAGAAAACAATCGGCACGACGACCATCTTCATCATTTTGATGAAGATATCCCCGAGCGGTTTAAGGATTTCGGTACTGACCCAAACTTGATTTTCCGGGTGGGTATTGAAATACCAACCCACGAGCACGCCAAGCAACAGCCCGGCAACGATTTGCCAAACTAAGGGGATACGTTTCATGTCTAGCCTTTTTGTTGGAATGAAAGGACTGCGTGACGGCAGTAGCTAGATTCATGAGCTTCCAGCTCATTTATATTTTCCTGACGCACTCTTTGGCGTGCGCCAGGTTTTTATTATTTA
>NZ_LKEG01000025.1:0-7959 GCF_001645105.1 Pseudomonas marginalis | reverse complement strand
ATGACCAGTTGATGGCCGTAGAAATCGAAGTCTACCCACTGGTCGCTCGAGCGACCTTCGGAAAGACCGAACACCTCACCGTAAAAGTGACGTGTGGCGGCCAGGTCATACACAGGGATTGCGAGGTGGAAAGGAGAAAGACTCATCAGGACTCCGATAACAATTTTTTATTGGTTTGTGGTGCCGGACACCGTGGTCGCTGCCCGACGACTTTTTTGAAGGTGGATTTATGCTAAAGCCGCACCCTCTTAAAAAAAATCAATATAAATTTTTCACAAGCACAATTTTATTTTGTTAATCGGCAGTCTTTGTTTACTGCTCCCAACCCGCCTGAATCGCATGGGTAATTTGATCGACAAACACCCTTGTTTTCGTCGGAACCAGCCGCCCCGGCGGCATAACGGCATAGATCCCACCCGCTTCCGCGCCTTCCCATTGCGAAAGTATTTGCACGAGCGTGCCGTCGCGCACCGCCGTTCCAGCCAACCAGTCAGGCGTCAGAATGATCCCAACACCCTCCACCGCCGCCTGTAAAAGCGACTCAGAACTGTCGGAGATCAGCGGCCCCGTAGGCCTGACAGTCTTTTGCTGGTTGCCGTTTTTCAGCACCCAATCCGGCCAGCTGGAGTGGCTGCAGAATCCCAGGCAGGCATGCTCGGCCAACGCTTCCAGGGTTTCGGGCTGGCCATGGAGCGCGAGGTAGCTGGGAGCGGCGTAAAGCCGATTGCGAAAAGGCGCGATCTGTTTTGCTACCAGCGTGCTGTCGCGCAGAACGCCGACGCGAATCGCAACATCAAAGCCTTCCGCCACGACATCCACGTACCGATCGGCAAAGCGCGCGTCCACGCGGATTTTCGGGTGCTGGGCAATAAATGCGGGCAGCAGCGGCGCGACCCATCGACGGCCAAAGGTGATGGGCAGTGACACCCTGAGCAAACCCTGGGGGCTGGTGGCGAAGTTACTCGCCTCCTGGCTCGCGCCGTCCAACTCATCAAGCAATGCGCGAACCCGCTGGTAATACAGCGTCCCGACCTCTGTCAACGCCACGCGCCGCGTCGTCCTGGAAAGCAAACGTATACCAAGTCGCTCCTCCAACTGTCCGACCCGACGCGAAACAATCGTCGCGTCGCGCCCTATCACTTTGGCCGCTTCGGTGAAGCTGAGCGATTCCACCACTGCCACGAATGCCGATAACTCATCCAGCGTCACACGCCCTAATAATTCCTGCATTTTTTGCATGATAGTTATTCACCATCCAATGATTATCTCCAATTATGCAGCTGTTAGCCTGAGCGGAACATTCACACCTGACAGAGAAAACCGTAATGAAGACTTTTCTAAGCATCGGCACCGGTCCTGGCATTGGCTATGAAACAGCTGCACGTTTCGCCCTTGAAGGCTTCCGGGTCGTACTCAGTGCCCGTAACCTGGAAAAAACCCAGGCACTGGTCAAGCGCCTCCAAGAGGCTGGTTATGAAGCTTATGCCGAGCAGGTAGATGCTGCAGACCCGCAGGCTATCTCAAGGTTGGTCGAACATATTCAGACGCGCTTCGGCGGGCTCGATGTGACGCACTACAACGCCGCGATCATTCGCCAGGCGTCCCTTGCCGAGCAGCCACTCGACACCTTCAACCAGGACCTTAACGTCAACATCGGTGGCGCACTGGCGGCGGCACAGGCCAGCCTCAACCTTATGTACGCGCGCAAAAGCGGCACACTTCTGCTGACGGGTGGTTTTTTCGGCATTGAACCGAACGCGGATTACCTTTCGTTGAGCCTGGGTAAAGCCGGTATTCGCGCATTGACGGCGGGGCTCTTCGAGTCGGCGAAAACCCACAACGTGCATGTGGCCACGGTCACTGTAGCCGCGTTCGTCGAACCCGAATCCGAGGAGGCGGTGGGCATTGCCAAGGCTTTCTGGGACCTGCACAACCAGAAAGCGTCGAACTGGACGGCGGAAGTCACCTATTCGCGCTAACGCCATACCGTGCATATCACCTGTTAAACCCAGTGAGCACCGCCAAAAACGGTGCTCACTTTTTTCCAAGCCTTTTTTCTCCACACAGCGGCACCGCAATGTTAAATAATGTTAGATTAAAAAAATTAACATTATCTGATCATTTCAGACGTATCGCTCCAGCACGCATGACGCCCTGACGCCTGATGATTGGTTGTGCTAGCGGGGACCGGGCCTAGGCGGTCGACTTGGACCTGCGTCTGCAAGGCACGCTAACTGATCACCGCCCCTGCGCGCATTGGTGCGCAGGGGCTCCTAAAACAAAAACAATAGGACATCCCCATGCCTAGATTCAGCTCACGACCCGCGATCGGCCTGTTGTTTTCCCTAGCCTTGATCGGCGCCGCCGTCAGCGCCGCGCCGTTACCCGCCGCGACCGAGGGCGACTGGATCGCCCCGGAGTTCACCTTCCATTCCGGTGAAAAACTCGCCAATCTCAAACTGCACTACATAACCCTTGGCAACCCCAAAAACCCCGCCGTCCTGTACTTGCACGGCACCTACCGGCCAGGCAGCGATGTGCTGAGCAAAGATTTTGGTGGCGAATTATTCGGTCCAGGCCAGCCGCTGGACGCGAGCAAGTACTACATCATTTCCACCGACGGCATTGGCGTTGGCCAATCCAGCAAACCCTCGGACGGCTTGCGCACTCGGTTTCCGGCGTACAACTACACCGACCTGGTTCAAGCCCAGTATCGGTTGGTCACCGAAGGCCTGGGTATCAAGCACCTTAGGCTGGTCATCGGCAACTCCATGGGCGGCATGCAAACGTGGATGTGGGGCCAGACTTGGCCGCAGATGATGGACGCATTGGTGCCCATGGCGTCCCAACCCACCGAAATGTCATCCCGCAACTGGATGATGCGCCGTTTGCTGGTGGAGTCGATCAAGCAGGACCCAGCCTGGAACAACGGTAACTACAGCGCGCAACCGCCGTCCCTGCGCTTGGCCAACGCAATGTTCAGCGTCGGGACCAGTGGCGGAACCCTGGCGTATCAGGCCGCCGCACCGACTCGCGCCCAGGCCGACAAGCTGGTGGATGAACGCCTCAGCGCTGCACAAACCGCCGACGCAAATGACTTTATCTACCAATGGCAATCGTCTGCCGACTACAACGCAGCCCTAGGCCTGGAAAAAATTCAGGCTCCTGTGATGGTCATCAACTCGGCGGACGATGAACGCAACCCGCCGGAAACCGGGCGGCTGGAGGCGTCGATGAAAGAACTCAAGCACGCACGACTCTTACTTATCCCCGCCAGTGCCGAGACCCGTGGCCACGGCACCACGAGCATGGCGAAGTTTTACAGCAAGGAGCTGGGGCAGTTCATGCACGAGACTGAAAAGGCGCGCTAAACCCAACCGCCGACCTGTAACTCACTGCGCCTACTTCAACTCGCGGTCCTTGATATTGGCAATCGGCGCAAGCAGCGATGGGTCGAAAGGTTCCGGCGCACGACACTCGCGCAACCGTTGTACCAGGTCCGGATTGGCCAAGGCAGCCTTGCCGACGGCGATGATATCTGCGCCAGTCTGCAGGGCCTGTTCAGCACTCTGCGAGTCCTGCACTCCCCCATTGGCGATCAAGACGACGTTCGGCGCATAGCGACGGGCCAGTGCTACCAGGCTGGTCTCGTGACCGTCGAAGGCCGGCTGCGTGACTTGATGCTCCGTCACATGGATGTAGTCGACACCGGCGTCAGCCAAGCTGCCGAAGATCGCCTGCGCGTCATGTTCCCCACCCGCCCACTTGTGCTCAAAGTCATTGACCTTGCCCTGGGAAATACGCACCCCCACAGGCGAGTGCCCGACCACCTTTTTTACCGCTGCGATGACCTCAAGCGTCAGGCTCAAGCGCTGGCGAACATCACCGCCCCATCGATCTGCGCGTTGATTGGAGTAGTCCGTCATGAACTGATCCAGCAAATAGCCATTGGCGCCATGGATCTCGACACCGTCGAAACCTGCGACCTCAACAGCCCGCTTAGCCGCCTGGGCGAACCCATCAATGGCATCCGCGATAGCTTCATCGCTCATGGCCTGGGGCACCCGGTAGGCACCCTCGCCGTAATAGAACTTCATCTGCTGACCTTTCGGGCGAATGGCCGAAGGGCCGGCAGACTGCTCGACAAAACGGTTCGCTTGGCTCAGTGCGCCGGCATGCATGATCTGCGCGATGGCAGCGCTTTCGTGCTGATGAATCGCCTCGACCACCGCGCGCCAGGCCAGCGCCTGTTCGCTGTCAGTGATACCGGGCTGGTTCAGATAGCCTTGGGCATAGTGGCGATCGGTATAGATCCCCTCCGTGATGACCAAGCCAAAACCGCCACGGGCAAAACGCTCGTAGTATCGAACCATTGCAGGTGTGGCATTGCCGCTCTCGCTCGCACTGACGCGTGTCATGGGTGCAAGCGCCATGCGATTTTTCAGTTTAAGAGCGCCCATATCGAATGGAGTTACAATGCGCGGGTTTAATGCTGTCATGATTTGCCCTCAATTATTCGCCAGCCACGACGATAAGCGCGGCAATAGCTCATTAGAAGCGCACGCTTGCAATAAGGCGCCTTAACGCAAACGGTTATAGCCATGCAGATTCCCGAGATAGAGGTGTTCGCCAACGTCGCCATCAGCAGCAGCCTGTCCGAGGCCGCACGACGACTTGGGTTGTCGGCGATGACCGTCTCACGGCGTCTGGCGGCCCTGGAAAAAGAGCTGGGTGTGCGCCTGGTACACCGTACTACGCGCTCCGTCGCACTCACGCCGGAAGGCGAAATTTACCTGCCTTACGCAAAGACCATGCTCGAGGCCAACGAAGCTGCGCGTGCCACATTGAAAACCAGTGCGGGCAGTGCCAGCGGCACATTGAGGGTCACCGCCCCCAGCGTCTTTGGCCAAACCGTCATCATGCCGTTGCTCCCGGCATTGCTGGCTGACAACCCGACCCTCAAGGTCGACCTGACGCTATCGGACAGCATCATCGACATCGCCGGGCTCGGCATTGATGTGGCCATCCGCATCGCCACATTGCGCGACTCAACGTTGGTGGCCACACCCCTGGCACCAAATCCGCGTGTGGTCTGCGCAAGCCCGGCCTACCTGGCGCAATGGGGTACGCCGACGGTGCTGGATGACCTCAATCATCATCAATGCATCGCATTGCACAGCATGCCTTACTGGCCGTTCACCCATGGCGAGAACGCAGTGGCCATTCGCGCTCAAGGAGCGTTTTCCGCCAACAGTGTCGAGGCGGTGCGCACTGCAAGCAAGCAAGGCCTGGGCCTGGCCATGCTGACGTATTGGGACATCCGCAACGAGCTTGCTGAAGGTTCGCTCGCAAGGGTGAACCTTGAGGATGTGCTGCCCGAGCAACTTTCGATCACGGCGATGCTGCCGACCCGTCACCATGTTCCGCACAGAGTGCGCGTGTTCGTTGAGCACTTGGAAGCGGAACTCAAGAGAGGCCAATGACGGGTAGCAGTCATCTGCCTCTCGAAACTGGAGACACGATGCTCCACCAACGCTTTTATGCAAGTCAGAATGAAAGTTGCACTTACTGCGTCTTGATAAATTCCAGCATCATTTCGTTGCCGTCAAGAATGTCCGTACAGATCGCCTGCCTTGCGGCAACCCCATCACGGTTCTTCAGGGCCGCCAACACTTCCCAGTGGTGCTCGATCGCCATCTGCTCCGAAAAGTGATCGTAGGCCAGTGCGAGCAGTGGCCCGGTGCGCATCCATAGACTGTCCAGAAAGCCTCGCAACAGCGGCATTTGAGCGATGTCGGCAAAAAAGAAGTGGAACGTCTGGTTGAGGTTCAACGCTTCGCTCATGTCTTCACGATGAATTGCGTCAAGGTTGGCCTTGATGTTGGCCTCAATACGCTTCAAATCCTCATCGGTGACAAGGCTCGCCGCCGTCTCCGCAGCCAACCCCTCAAGGGCCAGCCGCACAGCGCGAATTTCCAAATATTGTTGGCTCGTCAAGATCGGAACGCGTATGTCCTTGGGCGTCTTCATGACTAACGCTTGCTCTTTCGCCAACTGAAGAATTGCATCGCGCACAGGGGTGACGCTGGTGCCCAACTGCATGGCCAGGTCACGAATGCGAAGTTTGTCATCGGGCTTGAGCTTTCCCGTGACCAACGCTTCCCGTAGCGATGAATAGACGCTGGTGCCGAGATACGCGTGTTTTATTTCACCGATTGGGTAGCTCATATCAGATCCGAATGGAGGGAGAGGCTCTATTTGGCGGGAAACAAGGCCCCGACAGCACAGGGCTGCATCATCGCGGTTTTATGGAGAAAAAACCAGCTACACAACATGATGCATCATGCATTATGCTTCAGTTAGCGGTCCCATAAAACAGCGAGATCATCATGAGCACGACACGTTCCTCTCTAGCCGACAAAGACATGCGTCATCAATTGCACCCCTACACCAACGCCAGGGCTCACGAGGAACAGGGGCCATTGGTGATTGATCGAGGGGAGGGGGTGTTCGTCATCGACGAAAACGGCAAACGTTACATAGAGGCCATGGCCGGGCTATGGAGCGCGGCCCTGGGCTTCAGCAACAAGCGACTGGTGGCGGCGGCTGAAAAGCAGATGTCTACCCTTCCCTTCTACCACCTGTTTGGTCATAAGGCCCACGCCCCCAGCATCGAGCTGGCGGAGAAGCTGATCAACATGGCGCCGGTGCCCATGAGCAAGGTGTTCTTCACCAACTCCGGCTCCGAGGCCAACGACACCGTGATCAAGCTGGTCTGGTATCTCAATAATGCCCAGGGCAAACCGACCCGCAAAAAATTCATCAGCCGAATCGGCGGCTACCACGGCATCACGCTTGCCAGTGCCAGCCTCACGGGCCTGCCGGCCAACCAGCGCGGCTTCGATGTCCCGTTGCAAGGCTTCCTGCACGTCGGCTGCCCGCACCACTACCGCCATGCGCTGCCGCATGAAACCGAGGAGCAATTTGCTGATCGACTTGCCGCTGAACTGGAGGCGTTGATCCTAAAAGAGGGTCCGGAAACCATCGCGGCATTCGTCGGAGAGCCCTTGATGGGGGCCGGTGGCGTGATTGTGCCGCCGCGCACCTACTGGGAGAAAATCCAGCGAGTGTGCCGCAAGCACGACATTCTGATTGTCGCCGACGAGGTGATCTGTGGCTTCGGCCGTACCGGTACTATGTTCGGCAGCCAGACCTTCGGCATTGAACCGGACATCATGATTCTGTCCAAACAACTGTCGTCGTCCTACCAGCCGATATCGGCCATTCTGCTCAATGAGCGGGTGTATCAAGGCATCGCTGACCAGACCAAGTCCTTCGGCGCACTGGGCCATGGCTTTACCGGCGGCGGGCATCCTGTGGCGGCAGCCGTCGCGCTGGAAAACCTGAAAATCATTGATGAAGAAAACCTCGTGGCGCATGCCGCACAGATGGGTGAACTCCTGCGCAGAGAGTTGCAACGTTTCGGCGATCATCCGTTGGTCGGTGAGATCAGGGGGGCGGGCCTGATCGCAGCCGTCGAACTGGTCGCTGACCGCGCCACCAAGGCCCCCTTGGACGCGCCAGGCACGCTCGGACGCTATCTGGCAGGACGTGCCCAGGCGCATGGCATGATCACGCGCAACATGGGCGACGCCATCGCTTTCTGCCCTCCGCTGATCATTAATGAAGATGAGGTGCGGTCAATCGTGGATCGGTTTGGCATGGCATTGGACGACACCAGCAAATGGGTCAATGGCTAAGTGAGCACCATGAAAAAGGCCTGGTGTGAACCAGGCCTTTTTTTGCGTCAACAACCGCGTCTTCAGTTCAGCTCAGCCAGAAACGCCGGCACCGCGTCAAACAAGTCCGCCACCATGCCGTAATCAGCCACCTGGAAGATCGGTGCTTCTTCGTCCTTGTTGATCGCAACGATCACTTTGGAGTCTTTCATACCGGCCA
>NZ_LKEG01000024.1:59608-59878 GCF_001645105.1 Pseudomonas marginalis | reverse complement strand
TATTGAACGTAACGCTGCCCCAGCCCTTTCATAAGTAGACCAGCCCCTGCGAAGCAGGTGGGAGTCAACAACAAGTGAACGTGGTTTGTCATCAAGCACATTGCGTGAATTTTACAGCCATACAATTCAGCAAGCAGGTCTAATTTATCAACGTAAAAAATATAGTCTTCGTCTGAATAAAAACACGCAGACCGGTTGTTTCCCCGCTGAATAATGTGCAACGGGATATCCGGCAGTATAACTCTAGGACGGCGAGCCATATAAACCCCA
>NZ_LKEG01000024.1:58783-59603 GCF_001645105.1 Pseudomonas marginalis | reverse complement strand
AAATGAATANNAGAGCTTACAGCTTAGCCGCCCATCACCAGGCCAACAAAATCGAATAATTACAAAAAATAAATCATATTTTAAAAGAGCAATTTTGCTGAACTCTAAAAAGCGCAAAACCGTGGTCTGACCCCTATTTTTCTTTCAAATCCGTAGGAACTGGAACATAATCAGTCGTGGGAAATAGGGGTCAGACCACCAATATACATTGGTGCACTAATCGTGGTCTGACCCCTATTTCCCTAAAATTTGTCTAATCCCGATTGCGCACTATAAATCAAGCTCATATAGCCCGTTCAAAAAATCAGAAAAGTTTCTCGACACCAGTGTCATATTTGAATCATCAGGCTTTGCTCCATCACACTTTTCTAATTCATGATCCCAAAAATACACCTTGCCTCTGCCTTCCCCTTTAATACCCAAGCAAATTTGATTGCCTCCAGGGTCGCATGCAATTGCTATAAACCCCTCGGGGATACGCCCTCTATACACGTTTAAATTTCTGACAAAATCATATGTATCACTTCTATTCAAACCGTAAAAACGTTGAACAGATGACCCATCCTCACCCTCCATAAAACGGAAACTATCTGGTTCAGGGTAACCTCCTCCGTTTTGAGATAAGAACAGATAATATTCTCTAGGCAACGTCGCCCCAATAAAACTCTCTAGCAATTTCATCGCGTCATCCGAGATGGAATTTCCAGGTTCTATTATTTCAAACATATCAATAAAACTCCTATTTAAGAAAAATAGGGGTCAGACCACCAATATACATTGGTGCACTAATCGTGGTCTGACCCCTATTTTCCTTCACCCG
>NZ_LKEG01000024.1:52529-58764 GCF_001645105.1 Pseudomonas marginalis | reverse complement strand
GCGACGGGTCCCCTCGGGATACATCGCACTGTTCTCGTAGATAGACGCCAAGGGAGCCAGCGCTTCACCCAAGTGTTTCAGAGGGAAATAGGGGTCAGACCACCATTAATTTAACCGCGATCTGAACCCGATTTCCTTTTTAATAACCCCCAGCATCCAAATCCGCAATGGACAACCAGTAGGCGACAACCGCGTCAAACGCCTTATCGTCGGCGCGCTCCTGCAACGCAACCAGTGCCTGCCGCGCATCGGCAATTGACCAGCCAGTGGAGTTCAAGGTCAGCCATGCGCAGTCAAGGCGTCCCGCCTGCATAAAATCCTCGAACAACGGCTTTTTCTCGCGCTCAGGATCAAACCAAGCGGGCAGTTCCACGCCTTTCGGCACCGGCATGTGCTTATCGACAACCTCAAAATAGCAGCTACTTTTCCACCAATCAGTGGTTGGGTCTGACGGATTCGGAAAGCTTCCGGTGTAAGGGGTTGCGCCGTCAGAAATACTCTCCAGTGGCGTCAACGTCTTGAACGTTTCGACGTTGGCGAGGCCTTTGGGGTCATCACCACTTTTCAACGACTGCGCATCCAATGCGTCCAGGCAATCAAGGCCCACAGCCCTGGCGAACCGCTCAAGTTCGGGCGTTACCCCCTCCTCAAGACTCATCGACATCATCGCGAGCACGCCCATCAGTTGCGCAGGCGTGCGGGCGATCTCTACGGTCATTAGGTCGCTGCCAACGTACATTTTTACGAAGGTGGGTTCACGATCAACAAACCAGTGCTTCCAGTACCCGATATAAGTAGGCCAAGACCCGTCACTCCATATCGGGATCAATGCAGGTGGAAACACATACCACTCGGCAGGAGCTTGCAGTGTGCAAATGGGCGTGTCGATGCTTCCATCGGCGCATGCCACCACCGCGTCGGGTAACCCCAGCGCTTCTAATGCTGTTTTAACGTTCATGCCTTCACCGTTTTGGCGCCAGAGGCGTCGACCACTCGGGGACCTTCATTCTGTGTAATGACGAAATAGGACCAAAGAAGAAATTGGAGGTCGAATTCGCAGCTCATGGATCAGTTGATAAGCCTCGCGCGAAGGTACGGGTACCTGATGGCGAGGGTCACAGACCACCAATATACGTTTCAGCAGTAATCGTGGTCTGACCCCTATTTTCTCCTATTTCATACTCGACCTTGTGTACCTGTCACAGACTTCGGAGTAGTTAAGCGTCACCGCATTAACGTCATCTACAACACAATTCCATTTCTTGCCAAACTCGTACGCCAACCATAAATACATCTCCATCGAGCCTTTCGAATGACCCAACTGCATTTCGATCATTGTCTTAGGAGGGGCACCCAACAAATTTTCCCAATCGAGCATATCTTGCGAATCATAAAAATTCATGAATTTTTCGGAGTTGAGTAATGAAATATACAAAGTGGCGTCATCCCAATTCAATATTCCACGATTACGTTTTCCGATACTAACGACTCCGCCTATAGAGTGGATAAAATCAGCAAACGCATCTTCATCAATTGCCACATCCGATATAATTGAAGCTGAATCGCTCACGATTACAACCCTCCTTTTTTGGCACCATACTCGAACAGTTCGTCGACACTATTAATTACTTTAACCCCTATCTTTTCGTAAGCTTTGATCTGCTGCGGCTTAACCACGTTCGGAGCAAAAAGTATGACCTCCTTACGATCAGGGTTGAGCATAGTGTTATTTTGTAACTTCTGTAACTGTTCGATTTTTCCAGGCTTCGGACTGCTGGCAATTTCAATGATAAAGCGAGGTGTTTCAGCATCAATCTCGCCAATGCCAACAGGCTTCCCATCAACAAAACCAGACCTGAATTTGCTTTGATAATCCAAAAGCATCCCTTTTTCGCTCAATGCCCTTCCAACTTGCCCCTCTAATACCTCTCCCATCACATTTGATTTAAGTGCCCAGTCAATTTCATTATCAAATCTTCCTGGAACAACCGTAAGAGGGCTCCCGGCCAGCCCGGCTTCGCTATCAACTGTGCCAGCCCAATTTTTGCCCACACTCAGCTCACCGGACTTAGCTGAAGCCTTTGTAGCTGCTCCCAGTTCTGCTGCGCCCTCAGCCCCCTTGGCTAGCCCTCCTAGGTTGCCTACCGCACCTGCTCTGCCCGCAGGAATCATCGCCAACGCAAACTCAGCAGGAAAAATAGGGGTCAGACCACCAATATACATTGGTGCACTAATCGTGGTCTGACCCCTATTTTCCTTTGACCCCTATTTTCCNACCGCGCAGCCATCACAGCCGTGGTTGCTACTGTTTTGCAGAGGTTTGAAATTGAGGCCGGTTTTTTCGTTAAGGGTTTGAAGGGACAGTTGCTCGCCCAACACCCCATCATTTGCAAGCGAACCGGTCTTCCAGTTGGGAAGGTGCGACAGCGGGATACTTTCAAATGTCTGCCCAAACAGGTCTTCAACCGAGCTGAGCTTGGGGGGGCTTATAGCATCAGGGGTAACCTGGCCCGGCCCTTTTGCATCGAGGTTATCGCCCTTATGTCACAGGCCTAAAATCATCAATTGACTTGTTTTTCTCTTTCAATAAAGACGCAATGAAATCGGGATTAAAACTCATCAAAAAATCAATAGCATCATAAATTTTCCAGCGATGCACTTCGGGATGATCAATTATAGCGGCAAGGTGCTCTTCAACAAGAGGCACATACTCCGAGTAGTTCTTCCTCTTCACGAAATCAAAAATCTTTGCTATTTCGAACGGTTTACTACTCGCCAAAGTAATAATCTTCGATAGCGGAGAATAGATCTGGACTCTAGCCGCCTCGACTTCCCCACGATCAGCCACATTGGAAAAATACCGAGTAACAGCCAAGAGTATTTGACGATAAGTGTCGTCGTACCCATGTAGTCGATGAGAATAGGTTCCTTCGATGCCTTCGGGTTTTTCCATACTCCCCTCCAAAGCGATCAAGCCTTCATAGACGCCCCAACTGGTCAGTAGTTTCGCAGCCAAGAATTGCTCCTCATTATTACTCGCATGACGGAGCAAATCCAGCACAGCGTCAATTCTTTCCTGTGGAATATCCTCTGGATCCAAATCTCCTGCCGTCACGGCATAATCTGCATGCTCTGGAATGCTATTTAACAGTTCGTATGTTTTCGGCTCCATAAAAATACCTATTTTTTTACTCTTTTAATATAGTCGGCCGGCACACAGCCCATAATCAAACATTCACCATCGCGCTTAGCGTTCCCCAGATCTCTCTCCGAGAAAAATAAGGGTCAGACCCTTGAGTAAATTCTACATTCCCCCATTACCGGATATGTAAGACTTCACATACGTCCATCGAGTGAAGATCCAATACGCCGCGAATACAAACGTAAGAGGAAAGCCGATCCAGTTGTATACCCAAGGCGAGTCAGTGCGCAGGGCAAGTGAAATCACCGCAGCGATGATCATTGCGAGTAGCAGGCTAACCGCCAGAATCATGGAAAACAGTGAGATCGATAAGAAAAACCCACCGATCCATTTATTTCTTCTCACCCGAAGCCTCCTCGTAAAGCGTATACCCTTTAAAAATAGCAGTTAGACCAGCATAAATTTAACGGTGGTCTGACCCCTATTTTCGCTCAAATGAATAAGAGCTTACAGCTTAGCCGCCCATCACCAGGCCAACAAAATCGAACAATTACAAAAAATGAATCATATTTTAAAAGAGCAATTCTGCTGAACTCTAAAAATCGCAAAACCGTGGTCTGACCACTATCTTTTCCCAATTCCTTATAACAATCATGAGGCGTTATAAGTGCTGAAGGTTCCAGCTGTGCATTTGCTCGGGGGAAATAGGGGAAATAGGGGTCAGACCAGCAATATACATAAGTGCACTAATCGTGGTCCGCCCCCTATTTTCCTCCCCTATTTTCCTCCCCTATTTTCCTCCCCTATTTTCCTTTCTATTTCCCTGACCCCTATTCCCCTCAACTCAGTAAACCATATAAAAAACAAGAAAATTCATCAGACAACTTTCTAAGATTCATATCCGATGAGTCCACTTCGACTACAGACCAGTTGTCGTTTGTATCGAAGCCGAAGCATCGGCCCTGCATATCATCTCCGAAAAATCGAATATCCCGAAAAGCGTTAGCAGTACCTGCATCAAAAATCTCTTCAGCCTCTAAAAAGCCGCTGTAAAGCATTATACCTGCATAGTCAATTTCTCCAGCACCAAAGTCTTTTAAGAATGCCAGATAATCTTCGGGAACATTTTGAAAACTGTCTCTTATCGCACGTAAAACTGCATCATCCACAGCGTCTAACCCATCCAATAAATGCTCATCTTTCTTCTCTCGCATCAAAACTTCAAAGTTCTCCATCAGAGCCTCTCTATTTTTTATCTGAGAAAATTTCTCGCGCTACGCTCCCCGCGCGATGGATTCCACCTTGGTGCTGATCCGGGAATCTAGCAGGGTGCATGTTCCACCATTCATTAGGCCCCCCAAAGCTATTTTCAATAATATGATGTGCATCGAAAGGTTGCCCCGCCTTTCGTGACACTGTAAGCCCATTCTTAGCAAGAACGTCCTCAGTATAGCGCGGCCACATTTGGCCTGTATTAGCCTCCCATTGACTGATTAAGTCATTCTTCACTTTATTGAACTGCTTCCTATTAATATCAGACAGCTCCGGAGAAAGCTTGGTGAATTCTTGCTCGCGCAAAATGTTGGCGAGGTTAGCACGTTGTTCATCTGTCACTTTAAATCCGGTCTGCGCTTCGAGATCTTTAAGATAACGACGAGCCTGACTCGACAGTTCAGTGAAACCTTTCGCACCCTGGGCTAAAAACTCACCCGACTCCTCCGTGGCCAACTTCTTTTTCGCCAAGGCAGCGGCAATGACCTCTGAAATCTTCCCACCCAAGCGCACACCGGCAAGAGAAAGCAGCGCATCATCCAACGCCGTGACCGGTTCAGCCGATTTCCTGGCGAGTACCAACAACCTCGACATCGAATCTTTTGAAGCCAGGTCGTTGCTCGAGACGTTAATGATTTCCGTCGCATGAGCATCTGCCTGCTCCCGACCGTACTGAGCCCATTTGTCAGCCAAGGGCAATTCGCCATAAAGGCCGGTGCCCAGACCATTAAACAGGCTCGTGTCTACAAACTGCTCTTTGGTGGAGTTGAACGCATAAACCGCAGAGCCATTGGCGATAATTGCGGTGCCGTCTTTCCACGTTAATGGAATTTTCTGGTCCGCCAATTCTTGAATAGCGCCTCTGGCAATCGCCAAATCACGATCAAGCCAATCCCGCGTCGGGTCGTTGCCCCAGTTTTTTTCCAGTGCATCCAAACGCGCGTTTTCTACGGCATCGACCTTGGATCCTGCCGCCATACGTAGCAAGTCTTCCCACAAAGCATCCGACTTGGGCTTGCCCTGTGTTTTCTCTAACTCTTCAGCTTTCTTCTTGAGTAGTGGCACCTCTTGGGTCAGGTGAAGTTGGCGATTGAATACTTCGACGCCGTAACCTGTCCCACTCCCGACAGCCGCGCCGCCGATACCATTCCCGGCACCTGCTCCAGCGCCTATCCCGGTCGCTACCAACGCGGCGATGTTGTCCTGGCTGGCCTCAGATAATTTGCTGTTTTCCAGCGCCTTTGCAATCGAGGGCATCAACGCAGCAGAAGCACCAGCCCCCAACGCGCCACTTTCCACACTGCCGCTGGACAACCCCATGGTGGCACCTGCCAACGCGTGCAACATGACGCGTGCTGCTCCACCTTCTGCCCATGCGGCTCGGGTGGCCGCGTCCGATTTCGGGTTCAGGGATTGCGCCTCAGCGTAATCACCCACTCGCTTGAAGATCTCGCTAGACGCAGTATTGGCGACGATACCGACTGTCGTACTGACGGGCGCGCCACCAAGGCCCGCGGCGATCAGTCCCGTCGCGATATCGGCCATCATTTTCTTGTCGCCGCCGAACTGCCAACGCTTGGCTTCCGAATAAGCCAGATCGGCGGCACGGGCGGTATCAGCAGCACCAGGCGCGCCTGCGTCTGCTTGTTCCTTCGCCGCCTGCCCAAGCTTCTTGGCCTCATCGGCCTTCGCCTTGCCCACCGCACTGATCACCCCACTGGCCAACTGCGCCGAGCTTTGGATCAGGTCAATACGCTCTTGCATAGCCTTTTCATCAGGACGGTCAAGTTTCTGATTGGCATTGGCGGTGTCACGGTTCAA
>NZ_LKEG01000024.1:0-52516 GCF_001645105.1 Pseudomonas marginalis | reverse complement strand
CCCCACCAGGNNNNTCATTGGCGCCTTCGGCATTGCGAACCACAATCGTGCCTTCGCTGACCGCGCTACGGGTGTAGCTATGGTCTTTCTCCTTGAGCGCTATCGGTATGCTGCCGCCCATCGACGCACCGCTGGTACTGCTGGAAGACACCGAAATACCGGCAGACTGACTTTTGATCTCGCTGACATTCTTGATGTCGCTGACGATCAGGCGGTCAGTGCTAAGGCGGTTCTTATCAGCTGACGCTTCACTGGCAATCACCGCGCCTTGCAGGGTGGTGTTCTTGCCGACATTGATGTCGTAGCCGCCCGTGCCCGCATACAAACCGCTCTGGTCGGTCACGCCCTTGTAGTCGCTGTTCATATTGGCGGCGGCAAGGTTCGCCGAGCCCGCTACGGTAGAGCCGTAGCAGAACGGCGGGACGCAGATACTCGCGCCGAAGCCTGCGCTGCTCTGTTTGCTGCGCGAAGACTCGGTGTCCTGGAGGGAGATAATATTGAGGTTGCCGCCAATATCTGCCTTGATACGGTCCGCACGAACCTGGGCGCCTTTGAGGGTGGTATCGCCACCGCTTTGTAACAACAGGCTGCCCGTATCGAGGGTGCTATTGACCTGAGTGACGGAGTTACCGTTGCCATTGTTCTTGGCACCCTGCGCTCCGAGGTCGAGGGTGAAGCCGTTTTGCTCGCCAATATTGAAGCTGGCGCCAATAGCGGTTTTATTTTTCGACCCTTCGTTTTTGCGGTCGGTGGTGTTTTGTGCGCTTTGCATCAGCACATCGTTTTTGGCTAACAACAACGTGTTGGCGGCTTTCAAGCTGCTGCCGGTGATCTGGATATCACCCTGAGTACCCGCCGCTGCGCCCGTGGCAACGATCGACAAGTCTTGCCCTGCGTTGAGCGTGCTCTGCTTGGCGGTGACACTGTTGAATTCGCTGCTGTTCTTGCTGCGGTTATTGGCCAGTTCAGTACCGATCTTGATCAGCGAACCGTTGCCGGGCGTGCCGCCGGTTTTGTTTTTGAAGCCGGAGCTTTGCGCATTGGCGTCCGAAGCCTGGCCATTCAGGTTGTAGGCGGCGAGGGCTGCCTGGGCGATTTTGACTGCCTTGAGTCGTGGGTCATCAGCGCTACGGGCCGCTTTGACGGCGTCGCGCATGCTGGTGGCGGTGTCCACTACCAAGCCCGCGATCACCCGCCCAACCGCCAAGCTCTTGGAACTGTCCTTACTGGTCTGACTGGCCGTCTCCATCCCCGAGGTGACGGTGACATTGGCCCCACTCAACTCCATGTTCTTGGTGCTCACCAGATCACTGGCCACCACCTTCAACTCACGCCCAGCGGTCAACGACACATTGCCCGCACTCGAGCCAATAGTGCTGCCGGTCAAGGTCATTTCATTGGCTGTGCCGTTGTGCTTCGAGCTGTTGATGTACAGCTTCTGGTTGCCGGTCATGTCATCCAGACCGAGCTTGTTGCCGGTCAGCACGCCGGTGAGGTCGCGATTTTTTTCCTTGTGCATGTCGGTGCGGGCGAAGGTGTTTTGCGCCGCGTCGATGGTCAGGTCGCGGCCGGCCTGGACGGCGAGGTCGCCGGTGCTGACCAGGGACGAGCCGGTGACCGTGGCATCGCGTTTGGCGGCGACCGTGACGGTTTCGCCGGAGACCATGCTGCCCATGGCGGTGGTGCGTTTTTCGTCGACTTTGTCCTCGACTTTGCTCGACTTGAGGCCGCCCCAGCTGCTTTTGCTTTCCTTGCGTTCGTGGCGGGCGCTGTCGGCGTTACTGACGGCGAGGATGTTCACGTCCTGGCCGGCCGCCAGTTGCGTGGCGCCTTTTTCAGCGGTGACGGCACTGCCAGCCAGCAGCAGGTCTGNTTGCCCTGGGAGGTTTTCTTGGTCTTGCTGTAGAAGCTGTAGTCCTGGTTTTCGGCGGCTTTGAGCTCGAGGTTTTTGCCGGATACCAGGTAGGCCTCGTTGCCGGCATTGACCTGGCTGGCGACCAGTTGCAGGTTCTGCCCGGCGCTCAGGGTGGCGTCGCCGCCGGCCTTGATCACGCTGGAGACTTGCTGGACGTGGTCTTCGATGCTTTTGATTTTTTCGAGTTGTAGGTCGAATGCTGCTCGTTGGCTGCCGCGATGGCGTTGAGGTTGGCGCCGGCTCGCAGGGCGACGTTGGCCTTTTGATGCCTTGCGTGTTTTTACGCTGAGGACTTATAGTCCGCCGGTCGTCCAAAAGGGCGATCGGATTTGGCGATCCGTTGACCGTATGCGAAAGCTTTCTGCTTGCTTGCAGGGGTTTCCGTACCCGCATCGCTGCTTTATGGCAGCTGTGCGCGGGAGACCTTCGGGTCTGCCGGAACTCGGTCCCGGTTCGCCAACCTGCGTACAGCTGTCACCCATTCGTTTGGCGACGATAGGTGACAGCTTTCATTACATCGACCGAGGCTTTACCTATGAATAGATACATGCCGCTTACAGGCCATGACTCAACCATCCCCGCGCTGGTGATCGACACGCAAGCGCCCCTAGATGTTCTCTATGATGCCGCCGCGTATCGCATTCGTGCGGTGACTCAGTTTTTGGAGAACCTCGCGTTTCGGGAAGAGATCAGCAGTGATGCGATTGTGCTTCACGATTTTGCGCTGTTACTGGCAATTCCGCTGCGAGATGGGTGTGATTTGCTGGATGTGATTGGCCGGAAGTTGAACTCAAAAATTTCATAAATAAAATGGGCGGTTATTTTAAAAACCGCCCAGCTTAAAAACTTCCCAGACAAATGAAATAAAAAAGCCAATTGTTAAAGAACGTAACACCTCCAGATTTGCTTCTCCACAAGCATTCAAACAAAAACGTGGCCTGCCCCCTAATGGATAGCGCAATCACAGTTACGACAAACGACACAGTGAAATACTTGCACGTCACTGCACATCTTATTTAGCCTTTATTAATTGCATCCAATAGTTATATGTCTCTCGAAGCCGACCTAATGTCTTTGATCCATCAGCAATAGCGCACGCGAATGCATGAGCAACTCTTACTGGATTGGTAGGCAGCGAGCCAGATGCGGATATAACAGGCTGCCCGTAATCCGCCTGTTTCTTATTACCTTTTAACTGACTCCAGCTCAGTTCAGGGTTATTTCGAACCGCCACTTCACCATAATACATTCCAACTAAAACAGCCAAAGACATTGCCTCTTCGGATAGAACAGGTGTGTTCAAATCAGCCGTGCCGGCAATTGAATCATTTCCTGTTTCGTTAACCGTTGATGACAGTTGCTCTTTATAAATCCGTGAAGCTAACCACTCAGCCACACCATCTAAAGATTCCGGGGAAAAATCCGCGTTCCAGCTTTCATATCCCGGCGTATGCCAAACAGCTTGAATTAACTCATCTAAACAGTAGGGTTTATTAAGCATAAAGAGTTCATAAAAACTATTTAGCTCTTTCGAATTCATAGATGAAAAAAAATCTGTGACTGGCGTATAGGCGGTTGTAAATTCCATAATCAATGCACCTTAATTTTGATTCCCGCGTCGGACAAAGCTTTTTCAAGGGCTGGCGCAGGTCCAACGCGTCCTGTGACGGGGCTCCTATAAAAATTCCATGTTACCCCATTAACCATACCGCGGCTCAGGAGCTCCGTATCCTTCATCACCTGAAGGGCTGTATTGGCGTCGAGTGAAGTGTATCCAACCTTGGACTCATGAGCCAAAGCACCTGGAGCTAGCTGGTCGACGACACGCACGCCTTGGGTCGTTTGGAAGGTAACTTGAGACTGACCACCCAATGGTTTTAGGGCATCCTCCCCGATTTTCCCTGTTGCTCCAATTCCGGCGGACGGATTAGGAGAAACAATTCGCGTCGCTCTATCCTCGGTCAACGTGTAGTAGTTACCATTACCGGCCAGAAACACCTGATTGCCATTGGCGTCCTGCGTTCCGGTAGGTTTGTAAGTCCCACCACCGGGGCCGTTCACGGTTCCATCAATTTCTTGTGTGTAGCCTTTGGGAACATTAAAGCTCGCGTCGTTTGCTGCTGATTTTCCGGTTCCGACAACTTTGGCCTCTCCAGAAATCAAAGTCGATGCAGGCACTTTTGTAGTAGACGTTAACCCTTTTAATCCGTACCCCCCAGCAATCGCCGCCGTGATGGCATGCATCGTCATGACAAAATCATACTGTTGCTCAACTTCCGCCCGCGTTTTCTCAGAACGGCTCGCAAGGTCCGTTATCACGATGTCGTGGAGAATGCTGGCATCGTCTAAGCCACGTAATGCAGCCTCGGCATTTTTTGCATCAGCCGGGTAAAGTTCTTTATAAAGCAGACGGACAGAGACAGGAGCCTCGTATTCCGCAAGAGCCTGACGTGCAGGTTCGATCAAACGACCGCAAGCGGAACTGGACAAATTTCCGGTAGTGCAGGCATCGCGAATCGCTTCATCTCGATCTTTATCGATAACGTTTATATACGCGAGTTCATCTTTTTCTTTGTCAGTGATGGTGCCCAGCATTTGCTTGCGTGAAAGCACAAACTTACGGGTCGCTTCCGGCACGCTGAGATAGTTATTCTCAACCGCATTCCTCCCAACCTGAGCCGCTGCCACCGCATCCAGTGCGCCCTTGCCGGACAACGATCCTGAAAGGCCACCCGCCAAGGTCGCGAGGCTGGAGATCGTCTGCTTTTGCGCCTGGGTCAGGTTCTCGTTACTGACATCGCCATACAGGTTCTCTTTGATCAGACGTGCGGTTTCCTCTGCCGCCACAGCACCGGCTGCACCAGCGAGTGCTGAGTTACCGCCAGCCTTGGCGAGCACAGCACCCAGTACCGCATGGGCCATCAGATTGGCTGTAGGGTCGCCCTTGGTCCTGTCCCTGATTGTTTCTGCCAGATATGGCGCCGCCGCCCCCGCCAACGCCCCACCTACGCTGCCACCCATCGCCGCTTGCACCACGGCAGTCACTGCCTGGCTGGCCTTCTGGAAGCTGCTGCCAACGCCATAATCCTGCTGGGCACGCTGGCTGATCTGAGCCTGTGTCGGATTGGCGATACCCTCATCAATCAACTTCAGGCGCGTGGCTTTGTTGACGTCACTGTTAGGGTCGTCAGCGGCCCTGATCCTGGCCGCAGCAATCGCGTCGCCAATGCCCTTGGTCAGCTCCATCGAGCTTTTGATCAGGTCCATGCGTTCCTGCATGGCCTTTTCATCAGGCTTGTCGAGGCGTTGATTGGCGTTGGCGGTGTCGCGGTTCAGGCCGACTAGGTCACCCGCGCCTTCAGGGTTGCGCACCACGATCGTGCCTTCGCTGACGGCACTGCGCGTGTAGCTGTGGTCCGAATCGTTCAGCGACATTCCATACAAGGCACCCGGCGTGAGGGTACTCGCGCCGCTACTGTAGGAACCGGAGACGCTGACGCCGGCCGATTGGCTCTTGATCTCGCTCTTATTCTTGATGTCACTGACCAGCAACCGATCGGTGAGCAGCAGGTTCCTGTCGGCCGCAGCCTCGCTGGCAATCACCGCACCTTGCAGGATGGTGTTTTTGGCCACGTCGATGGTGTAGCCGCCCTTACCGGCAAAGAAACCGCTCTGGTCGGTGACAGCCTGGTAGTCGCTGTTCATTTTCGACGCCGCCAGGCTCGCGGACGCTGTCACTGGGGAGCCATAACAGATCGGCGGAATGCAGATGCTCGCACCGAAGCCCGCGCTGTTCTGCTTGCTCTTGGACGTTTCGGTGTCTTGGCGCGACAGAATGTTGAGGTTGCCGCCGATGTTGGCATCGATACGGTCAGCGCGTACCTGCGCGCCGATCAGGCTGGTGTCCTGGCCGCTGCGCAGTACCAGCGAGCCGGTGTCCAACGTGGTATTGACCTGGGTAACCGAGCCACCCGAACCGAGGTTCTTGGCGGTTTGTGCACCGAGGTCGATGGTGAAACCGTTTTGCTCGCCTATGTTGAAGCTGGCACCGATAGCGGTCCTTTTGCGTGAACCGTCGTTTTTGCGGTCGGTGGTGTTCTGTGCGCTTTGCATCAGGATATTGTTTTTCGCGGACAGCAACGTGCTGTCGGCTTTCAACGTACTGCCGGTAATCGTCAAGTCACCCACAGTGCCCGGCGCATCGCCCGCGGCGATGATCGACAGTTTGCCCCCGGCGTTGAGGTTGCTCTGGTGAGCGGTCTGCGCCGTGTATTCGCTGCTGTTTTTGGTACGGGTATTGGCCAGTTCGGTGCCGATCTTGATGAACGAACCGTTGCCGACGGAGCCACCGGTTTTGTCCTTGAAGCCGGTGCTTTGCTTAGCGAGTTCGCCGGCCTGGTTATTGAGGTTGTACATCGACAGCGCCGCCTGGGCGATCTTCACGGCCTTGAGGCGCGGGTCGTCGGAGCTGCGCGCCGCCTCAGCTGCGTCGCGGATGCTGTTGGCGGTGTCGACCACGGTGCCCGCGATCACCCGCCCAACCGCCAAGCTCTTGGAACTGTCCTTACTGGTCTGACTGGCAGTCTCCACACCCGAGGTGACTGTGACATTCGCCCCACTCAACTCCATGTTCTTGGTGCTCACCAGATCACTGGCCACCACCTTCAACTCACGCCCCGCTGTCAGCGACACATTGCCCGCACTCGAGCCAATCGTGCTGCCGGTCAAGGTCATTTCATTGGCGGTGCCGTTATGCTTCGAGCTGTTGATGTACAGCTTCTGGTTGCCGGTCATGTCGTCCAGACCGAGCTTGTTGCCGGTCAGCACGCCGGTCAGGTCGCGATTTTTTTCCTTGTGCATGTCGGTGCGGGCGAAGGTGTTTTGCGCCGCGTCGATGGTCAGGTCGCGGCCGGCCTGGACGGCGAGGTCGCCGGTGCTGACCAGGTTGGAACCGGTGACCGTGGCGTCTCGCTTGGCGGCGATGGTGACGGTTTCGCCGGAGACCATGCTGCCCAGGGCGGTGGTGCGTTTTTCGTCGACTTTGTCCTGGACTTTGCTCGACTTGAGGCCGCCCCAACTGCTTTTGCTTTCCTTGCGTTCGTGACGGGCGCTGTCTGAGTTAGTAGCGGCGAGGATGCTCACGTCCTGGCCGGCCGCCAGTTGCGTGGCGCCTTTTTCAGCGGTGACGGCACTGCCGGCCAGCAGCAGGTTTTNTTGCCCTGGGAGGTTTTCTTGGTCTTGCTGTAGAAGCTGTAGTCCTGGTTTTCGGCGGCTTTGAGCTCGAGGTTTTTGCCGGAGACCAGGTACGCCTCGTTGCCGGCATTAACCTGGCTGGCGACCAGTTGCAGGTTCTGCCCGGCGCTCAGGGTGGCGTCGCCGCCGGCCTTGATCACGCTGGACACTTGCTGCACGTGGTCTTCGATGCTCTTGACCTTTTTCGTGTTGCCCGTGGAGTGTTGTTCGTTGGCCGCCGCAATGGCGTTGAGGTCGCGGGTGGCAATCAGGTTGACGTCGCGCTTGGCATTGACCTGGCTGGCCACGGCGCTGATGTCGCGCCCGCCAATCACATGCAGGTCGCGGCCGGCCTCGACCACCGAGCCTTGCTGGGCGATGGTGGTGAAGCTGGAACGGTTGCCGATGGCGCCGCTGTCGAGGGTTTTCGAGGCGGTGATGTTGACGTCGCCCACGGCCTTGACCGTGGTGTCGGCACCGCTCTTGAGCACGCCACCGACGTTGTTGACGTTGCCACCGGCTTGCATGGCCAAATCGTTGGCCGATTCGATGCGCGCGGCGCTGTCGACGAAGTCGCTGCGTTCGGTGCGGTAGTTGCTGGCGCTTTCGTGGGTGGTGACGCTACGTTCGTTGAGCAGGTCGGCGCCAGCGGCGAGGTTGACGTTGCCCGCGCTGATCACAGCGCCTGCGCGGTTGGTCAGGTTGTTGCCGCTGAGCAGGTCGAGGCGACCACCGGCTTCCATCAACCCACTGTTGGTGAGGTTGCCGCCGACGTTCGCCAGCAGGTTGCCGGTGGCACGCAGGGTGCCGGCGTTATTGAGGTTGCTGCCGGTGATCAAGTTGACGTCGCTGCCGGAAATCAGCGCCCCATTGGGTGCCAGGCGGTTGTTCGCCTGGGCCAGGTACAACACCGGCACCAGCACTTGTTGCCCGGCGACGGTGGCGTTTTCCAGCCACACGATATCGTGGGTCAGGGCGGCGACTTGTTCGGCGGTGAGGCTCACGCCTACGGACAAATTCAGGGCGCTTTTGCTGCTGATGGCGTTGTCCATCAGGTGCTTGAACAGGTCGGCGTCGCTGGTCTGGCCGTCGATGAAGCGCTGGCCGGTGCGGGCGAGTACGGCTTGCTGGATCAGGCGCTGTTCGTAGAAACCATCACCCAGGCGCTTTTGCGCGGTGTCGGGGTCATAGCCGAGCTTGGTCAGCATGTAGTCCGAGCCCAGGAACTGACGCATATCCGTGAACAGCGGGTTGGTTTCGATCAGGTATTTATGCGGGCTGGCCGCGAACTGGCTGGTGGGCAGGCCTTTGGCGCCATCGCTGTCGTTGAGGTGGAACAGGCCGTTCTGGCCGCTGGGCAGGTCGAAGCCGGGCAGGCCCAGCGGGTTGACCTGTTGCTGGGCCACGTCCGGTGGCAGTTGCGGGTTGAGGCTGACCAGGGTCGAGTAGCCCGGCGCATGGGTGTTGGCGCCGCTGCCGACGTAGGTGTAGCCACCTCGCACGACGCTGTTGTCGATGCCGGCCTGGGCCTTCACATCCACGCTGCCGCCGGCTTGGATCACAGCGGCGTAACTTTGGTCTGGCGCGCTTAACTGGGTGGTCTTGCGCAGGGCGATCTGCTCGCTCTCCATCTTACCGATGAACGAGGCCAGGCCCGCTTCGACGCCGCCCATGTCCTGGCCGGCCGAATAGCGCTGGGTGAACGCAGCGGCTTCGCGGTACCAGGCACCGGGCTTGCGCTCACGGGCGGAGGTGAAGATGCGATCGTACTGAGTGTCGTGGGTCACTACACCGACATTGGTGAGTTGGTTGACGACAGCCGTGAGGTTGCCACCGGCGCCGATGCTACTGCTGCTGTTGAGCAGCTCGCCGCCGGTGAGCAGCATGTTGCCGCCCGAGGTGATGCTGGACGCTGCCGTGGCATCGCTGACGATGAAGTGATCACGCTGGGTAATCTGGAACGGCCGGTTTTGCTTGCCGCCTTCGCAGTCGCCACCGGTTACGCGAAAGATACAGGCCGTGGGAGTGATGGAGGCGCTGTAGATGCCGGACTCAGTGGTGAGCACAGTTCGGATGTTCTGGATCGTGCTGGCGGCCAGGACCAGGTTGCGCTCGCTCTCGATGGTGCCCGAGCTGTTGATGATGCTGCTGGCCAAGCCGCCCTGGCCGTCACGATCGACGCGCAGGTTGCCCATGGCGTAGAGCGTGGCGCCGAGGTTTTTCAGGCGGTCGACCTTGAGGTTCAGGTCGCCGCCGCTGAAGATCAGACCGTGGTCGTTGAGCAGGTTGTCCACCGAAAGATCCAGGCTGCCCTGGCTGGCGACACTGCCGCCCACGGTCCAGTCCTTGCCGCTGCCGACCAGGGCGCGGGTGCCGAGCAGTTTGCCGGTGGCGGTCTGTTGCAGGTTATCCACGTTGACGGTCAGGCGCCCGGCCTGGATCGCGGTGCTGTTGGTCCAATTGACTTTGTCGAAGGTCAGGTCGCCGTTGGTGACCAGGCTGCCACCCACGTCATCGAGGCTGATGCCACTGAGGTCGAGCGCGCCGGTGCCCACGTGCAACACCTTGCCGCCGGTGTTCTGGAAGCGGGTCGCGGCGAGGCTCAATTGGTCGTTGGCGGTTTCCAGGCTACCGCTGTTGTTGAGCAGGCCACCGATGGCGTAGCGGGTCTTGCCGCTGGTGCCCAAGGCGCGCATTTGCCCGCTGTTGTTGAGGCTGGCGGTCTCGACATCAAGGGCCGTGGCGCTTTCGATCAGGCCACGGTTGGTCAGTGCGCCCTTCAGGCTGACGTCGATCCGGTTGCCGGCGATCTCGCCGCCGTTATCCACATTCATACCGGTCAGGTGCACGCGATCCCGAGCAAACAGCGCGCCGCTGCCGTTGTTGAAATCCGTTGCATCGATCTGCGCATCACCGGCTTTGGCGGCGATGCGGCCACCGTCGTTGTCGAGTGTACCGGCGGTGATGGTCACGCCAGCGTTTTCACTGTGGATCAGACCGTTGCCGCTGTTTTGCAACAGGCCGCTGGTGGTCAGGGCCAGGCCATCGTTGGCAGCCAGGGTGCCGGTGTTACGGTTGTCGATGCTATTGGCGAATACCGTCAGCAAGCCCTGGCTGGCGAGCTTGCCGCCCTGGTTATCGATGTGCGCGGCGCGCTGGATCAGCAGCGGCCCGCCGCTTGCCAGCTTGCCGTTGCGGTTGATCAGGTCGCCGATCAAATCGAGGGTGATCGCCCCACCAGCGGTCAAGCTACCGGCGCTGTTTTCCAGGGTATTGCCGTTGAGGGTGAACGCACCGGTGCTGTCGATGATGCCGCCCTGGCTGTTGTCCAGCAGGCCGCTGACGTTGAGGGTCTGTGCGCCGTCGCTGAGCAGGCGACCTTTGTTGCGGTTGTCGACGCTGGCGGCGGTGACGTTCAGCGCCTGCTTGGCGCTCAAGGTAGCGCCCTGGTTATCCAGGCTTTGCGCGGTGGCGGTGAGGTTGCGATTGGCGATCACCGTGCCGGTGTTGGTGAGGTGCTGGCTGTCGAGGGTGACGTCGCCACCGGCATTGCGGGTGTTGTCTGGGTTGACCCCGGCTTCGATGATGCCGCTGTTGGTCAACTGACCGTTGCTGGCCAGGGTGATGCTGTCGCGGGCGGCGAGGGTTTTGCTGTTTTTCAGTGCGCCTTTGGTCTGTGCCTTGAGGGTGGTGCCCGCGTACACCGCGCCCTTGGTCTCCAGGCTCGCGGCCTTGATGTCCACCACACCGCTCGCGGCGGCCTGGGCCATGCTCAGGTGGCCGTTGGCGTCGAGCTGAATATCGCCACCACTGGCGGCCAGTGTGCCGTCGAGCTTCACGCCCACACCGGCTTCGGTGCCCACCAGTTTGATCGCACCGGCATACATGCCACCCAGGGCCGACGAGTCGATGGCCAGTTCGGGCTTGGCGCTGCCGTCGTCGGCGCGCGCAGTGGTCTTCAGGCTTTGTGCATCGACGTCGTTGCGGCCGGCGATCACGGTCAGTTGGCGGGCGTTGATCTTCGCGTTGATCTTGGCCGAACGGGTGATGATTTCGAAGCGGTCCACGTTGCTTGCATTCAAGCCCTGGCCGTCGATGGTCACGGCGCCGCCATCGACCTGGTAGCTTTTCAGCTGCCCGGCCTGATCGATCATCGGTTTGCCGGTGGTCAGGGTGACGTTGGGGGTGTTGATGAAGCCGCAGCCATTGCAGCTGATGCCGTAGGGGTTGGCGACGATGACCTTGGCCGACTGGCCCGCCACTTCGGTGTAGCCGCGCAATTGGCTGGGGCTGCCGCCTTTGACTTCGTTGAGGATGACATTCGCCGCGCCGCCCCTGAGGTTCGGGTTGCCGACGATGATCCCGCCCAGTTGCGTGCTTTGCACCGGCCCGCTGGCGTTGTTAAGGATCACGCCGTTGGGGCCGACGTTGTAGTCCTTGAATTGGTTGTGCGACAGGCCGCTGCCGTTCGGCGTGGCGATGTTCACCACCGGCACGCCATTGCCTGCCTGGCCGACCGTGGTGCCAGGGCCGCTGACGACAATGCCGTCGGCCTGGGCCAACAGCGGCTGCCAGAACAGCGCATTCGCCAGAATCAGTGCGAGGCCGCGCTGGGTTAGGCTTTTCAGGGCAGAAGCAGGGCGAATGTCCATATTCAAGATCTCAAGGCAGCTGGCGTTGAATTACAGGTAAAAATCCATGCGGAAATAGATCGGCGCTTCGCGCTCGCTCATCACCGCAGGGCGTTCCAAGGAGTGGGCAAATGTCACGCTGGCGCTGACGTTTTTGCCGCGGGCGAACAGCTCCAAGGAGTTGCTCGAAACCCGCCCATGGAGCGTTTCGTTGTAGCGGTCATTGCGGATCACACCCTGGTCGTAGCCGACACTGGCGCCGTATTCCAGGAACGCCGGGCGCATCCAGTCCCACGTCACCGGGCGGGCCCAGCGAATGTCGTTGCGCCAGTAGCCACCACTGTCACCGGTGAGTTGCTGGTCCTTGTAGCCGCGTACCGAGGCCGACCCGCCCAGGCTGATACGCTGGGGGCTGAACAGCACGTCTTCACTGCGCTGCCCGGTGGCCAGGCTGGAAAAACTGAACGACTCACCCCACAGCGTGAAGGGCTGCAGGTAGCTGAGCGTGGCGGTGTATTTGCGGTAGTTCGGCGTGGGCGTGAGGTTGCCCTCGCGATCGCGTTCCTGGTCGTTGCTTTGCGCGTCGAAGGCGCCGATGCCGTTCTGCATACCCAGGTCGAGGTTGACGAAGGCGCTGCCGATGCGCCGCCCGTGGTTGATGCCGACCTGGAACTCACTGAGGCGGTTGCTGCTGGGGCCCAGGCGAGTATCGAGCAAGTAGTTGTTGGTGCGTATATGGGCGAGGCCGACGTTCACCGAGGTCTTGCTCACATCGTCACGATGGATCACACGCTCGGCGCGCAGCTGATGGTTCTGGCTGTCGCCGGACTGCTTGAACTTGAAGCCATCAGCATCGCCGAGGGTGCGGTAGTCGCTTTCGCTGTAGGTGTAACTGAAGTTCCACCAGCCCCATGGCACGTTGTAGTAGAGCATGCTGTTTTTCGAGGTTTTCTGGTGGTCACTCATGGCGTCGTGGCCGCCGCGCAGTATCAGTTGATCGGCCAGGCCGAGGGGGCTGTCCCACTCAAGACCAGCACCCCATTGCTGTTCGCCGGTGCTTTTCTGACCATCGTTGTTACGCGACAGGCTGGCGCGCCAGGGCTTCTGCGGGGTGTTCTTGACCACCACTTCGCTGCCGCCCACTTGGCTGCCGGGCGTCAGCTCCATCTGCGCCTGCTTGGACGGCAAGCGGCTGAGTTGGTCGACCAGTTGTTCGACTTCGCGCAGGTTGAGCGGCTCACCCACCTTGCCGGGAAAGGCCATCGCCAGTTCGCGGTCGGTGACGGTGCTGCCTGGGCCGCCTTTCACGCCTTCGAGCTTGCCTTCCACCACCAGCACCTGCAGGTGGCCGCTGGAAAGGTCCTGCTGCGGCAGGTAGGCGCGGCTGGTGACACGGCCTTTGGCGATGTAGAAATCAGTGATGACCTTAAGCAGCTCATTGAGGTGCGAGACACCCAGGCATTGGCCGACATAGGGCTTGAGCAGGCGCACGCGATCCGACGCCGACAGGCTGTCGGCACCCTGCAGTTGGATGTCTTTGATAGGGAAGCAACGGGTGTCGGCAGGCGCGGCCGGGGTCTGGGACTGGGTGCCCTTGCCCGGCAGGTCCTGGAGCTCTTCGAGGCGCCGGCGCTGCTCTTCGAGCAAGCGGTTCTGCCGGTCGCGGATCAGGTCCTGATCCCCGGGCGTAGGGGCGGCCGTGGCGCTGTTCAGGCTCAAATAAGCGAGCAGTAAAGTGCACAGCAGAAACCGAGTCCGTGGCAGTAACGAAGACATGTTCGATCCGTCGAAAATCAAAGGGCGGCAAACTAACATCGAACTTCCGCTAACTCAAAGAACAGAGCTAGTTGGATATTCGCGCAAGTTAATCACGCAACTCATTGATTAATAACAAGTAAAAATAATCAAATAGGCGAACGACTTGTAACTGGAAGTATTAATCCGACAAGCGGCAGCACTATTGATCGCGATTCGTCGGAGAACTAACAGATTGCTATTAATTAGCCATCAAGTTCTTGCCGAGATAAGTTAGTACCGAAAACAGCAGAAAAGTTCGCGGCCTTTTTGTGATTTAGATCCCATTTATGGGCTTAAAGCTTATGCCTGTGACGAGTGGGCTTGTGGCAGACACAAAGCCCGCCCGTCACAATACTCAACCGGCGTCTTTGGACTGGTCCTTACCAGGCACCAGTGTCAGCCCCGGCTTTTCCACATCGCGGGAGACATGGGATGTCACTTGCGCGACACCGCCGTCCTCGTCGTTATGGATCACCAACACCCCAGGTCGACGCAACTGCTCAAGGTCCCCTTCAGCAAGGCTGAAGCTCTCGCTCAGGTTCTTGTCGGTGAGGGCCTTGGCCTCCGCGCGACGCTGGGCGAACTTGCGCCCCTTGCGTTGCTGGTAGCGGGCCCAGCTGACCAGGATCACAGCGTTGAACAGCGCGATCCACAGGTAGATCTGCAGGGTATTGAGCGCTGCAAAGATCGGCGCTTCAATCCGTGGCCCACCGTGGCTGTCGAGCATCGAGCCGATCCCGCGGGCCAGCAGCCAGATCAATCCGGCCCAGGCCATCAGGGTCAACAGCACATCGATGATCCACATCACGGTACGTTGGCGGGTTCTGACCAGTTTCATGATCACGCCTCCTCTTCAGTGGGTTTGATGCCGCGATCGGGGCTGACCCAGCGCGCGCGCTTCTGGTGCTGGTTGAACAGCACCTTGGGAAAGCTGACCAGGGTGGTGAACAAACTGACCAGCCAGAACACCATCGGGTACCACACGGTCCAGAACAGGGTTTTCCACAGGTCTTTCTCGTAGCGGCGGTCGATCAGGATGCTCACCGCAAACTGCAACAGGCACACCATCGCCAGCACCAGCCCGGTAAACGCCGGCGGCATCAGGGAGTCCACGGCAATGGCCTGGGGCAGCGGAATGAACTTGCCCACCCCCCAGAAAATCACCGACAGCAGGAACGTGAACGCCCAACCGGTGGACAGGCAGTATTCGAACAGCAGCGGCCACAGGTAGCGGTGACGCCATTGCCAGATGCCACGGATATTCTTGAACAGCACTTCGGCACCGCCCTGGGCCCAACGCAGGCGCTGTTTCCACAGGCCGCCGACGGTTTCGGGCATCAGGATCCAGCACAGGGCGCGCGGCTCGTAGAAGATGCTCCAGTGATCAAGCTGCAGCTTCCAACTGACATCGATGTCCTCGGTGATCATGTCGGTGCTCCAGTAGTCGATACGGTCGAGCGCCTTTTTACGGAACGCTACCACCACACCCGACACCGTGAAGATCCGGCCAAACACCCGTTGTGTCCGCTTGATCAAGCCGATGATCGAAGAGAACTCACCCACTTGCACCCGGCCGATCAAGGTCGAGCGTGTGCGGATCCGTGGGTTGCCGGTCACGGCGCCCAGGCGCGGGTTATCGAGCATCGGCGCAACCAGGTAGGCCGCCGCGTTTTTATCCAGCAACGCATCGCCGTCGATGCACACCAGGTATTCGCTGCGTGCGGCCACGGCCCCCATGCGCAAGGCCACCGCCTTGCCCTGGTTCTGCGCCAGGTGCAACACGCGCAAGCGCGGGTGCTCCAGTGCCAGTGCGTCGAGCACGGCGGCGGTGTTGTCCTTGGAGCCGTCGCTCACCGCGATCACTTCGATGTTCGGGTACAACTGGCCCAGCGCCGCATGGATGGTGTCGGCGGCGTTATCCCCTTCGTTGTAGCAAGGGATGATGATCGAGATCAGCGGGTTGCCGGCCAGCGTGGGTGCCGGGGTGTCTTCTTCCCAGGGCCAGTGGCGCTCCCAGTGCAGCCAGAAGTAAACGCCGCCTGCGATCCACAACGCCGACATGAACAGCGGGTAGAAAAACACAAAGTCCATCAGGAACTGCCCGGTGACCAGGAAGATCAGGCCCAGGGGCACGCCCAATACCAATGCCAGCACGAATAAAGCCAGGAGTCTGTCGAACATGGTCAAGGGTTCCATTGGTTGGAAAGGGCCGGACGCACAGTCTTCAGGTCCGGGGAGTTTTCCAGGAAGTTGTCCGGGTAGTAACCGAAACTCGTGACACCCTGGCGCTTGAGTACACCCATCCATTCAGCCATCTGCTTAGCGTCAATATCCGGCGCGGCCTTGGTGCGCCAGTCTTTGGCTTGCAGTTCGAATACCGTGCGCTCCATCGCGCCAGGACGCGCCTTGACCGTCGCCACCAGCTTCTCCAGCCAGGCGTTGGAGGTCTTGTACTCTTGGCCTTCCATCAACGGCATGGCCATGGGCGCGGTCCAGTCGTAGGTCTGGAGGAAGTCATCAAGGTTCTGCGCGAACCAGGCTTCGCTGCCGGGATTGAGCATCGGCTCGGCGAAGATATTGCGCGCGGTCTGCACCTGCGGCCCACCGATGGCGCGGACCTTGGCGGTCAGCTCGTTGGTGAAGTCGATCAGGTAGCGGCTCTTGAAGCGCGTCCAGCGTTGCATCACGGCCGGGTCGGCACGCAGGGCCTCGATCGTATTCGGCAGGCCGTTGGCGGCATACGCCTTAAGCGCGGCCGGGCTGGCGTCTTCGAAGTCGTTGAGCACCGCATCGTCGTGGTACAGCACACCGTCGATGGCGTTGTTGCGCGCCAGGTCTTCATAGATCTCACCAATGATCTTGCGCACCTGCGGGTCAAACGGCGACAGGCGTTTGTATTGGTCTGGGTCGAGGCCGACCTGGCCGGTTTTCGGGTCCCAGCGCGTCACGCGCGGCAGCTTGGGGTCGAGGGCGAAACTGAGCACCGGCATCCAGGCATACACCGCGGCATGGGCACGGGTGTGCAATTGCCAGGAGACGCGGTTGAACAAGTCGGCACGTACCGGCAAGTGACGGTTGGGGAAATACAGTTCATGCACCAGGCCGTCACCCTTGGGGTCGGCGAAGGCTTGCAGGAACACGGTGCCCGCGCCCATGTCGACAACTCTCTGCACCAGTTGGTCGAGGTTGCGCGCTTGCTGGGCCGGGTCCGGGTCGTAGACGTTGTCCAGGTCCACATGCAGCACGCGCAGCGGTGCCTTGGCTTGCGCCGCGACGATGCTGTTGGCGAAGTGCTCGCCGTCCGGGTCAGAGGCGACCAGGAAGCGCGGGCTGTTCATCAGGTCACTGGAGCTGTCGAGGCCGTCTTCCAGGGTCAGGGCCATTTGATAGCCCTGCTCGCCAACGATCGCCAGCGAAGTGCCCTTGGCTGCACCGTAGGGCCATACCCACACCCGTGGTTTCTTGCCCGTGACTTTTTGGATCTTGTTGGAGATCGCCACCACATCGGCCCGCATCCGCGCATCGAACTGCGCTTGGCTTTCATAACGGCCCGTGGCCGGATCAAAGCGCAGCGAGGTCGCCGCCGGCTCCAGGTTGCCCTGGGGGTTGGCGAGGATGCCGGTGTGGCTGGCATCGGTGTGCGCCGCAATTTCCACCAGGCCCGACTGGGACACTTCGCGGATCTGCTGCCAGGTAAGGAACTCTCCACGCGGCCGTGGTTGGCCGGCAAAGTCCACCGGTTTGTCCATCGGCGTATCGATCCAGTAGCCCACCGGCGCCAACAACGCCGGCCAGTGATAGGCGCGCAGGATCGGCATCACCCGTGTGTAGAAGCTGGAATAACCGTCATCGAAGCTGAGCATGATGGCTTTGGGTGGCAGCGGCCGCCCACCGTTGCGGGCTGCCAGGATCTGGTCGACGCTGACCGCCTGGTAGCCGTTCTCGCGCAGCCAGGCCAGCTGTTCGATCAAACGTTCGGTACGCACCGCCACCACCGCCTGATCGGGGTCGCGATCCTCGACGTCGTGGTAGGCAATGCCCAGGAAATGGTTTTTCGGCCACGGCGCTTCATTGGCCGGGGTCGGCCGCTCGGCGGGTGGAGTAAAGGGTGCGGGTTGCTGGGCGCAGGCACTGGCCAGCATTACGCCCAGGATCAACAGGCAACGGCTGAGGACGGTCATGGTCAGGCTCTTCTAGAAACGGTAAGTGAGGTCGACGAGCAGACGCAGATCGCGTTCGCGATCACCGTCATAAGGTCGGCTGATCAGGCTCAGGTTGGCGCCGGCTTCCAGGACATCGTTCCAGCGAAAGCGTTGGCCGTAGCCCACCAGACCGATGCCACCGGTGGAATAATCCCGCTGGCTATACGTACCCGCACCGACCTGGAACTGCTGACTCCACTGGGTCTCGTAGCGGTGATAGAGCACATGGTTGATGTTGAGGACAGGCAACACGGTGAAGTCCGACTTCGGGTTGAAGTACACCGTGTCTTCCTTGCTGTTGCGGCTGGCGCCGACTTCCAGGCCCAGGTCCACTTGCACTTTCGACGAGCTGTAGAGGCCTTCACGGCCGCTGAGCAAGGCTTCGAAACGGTCGTTGCCATCGCTGAAATGGGACGGGCTGAGGGTCAGTTTCCATTCGCGGCTTTCGTTGGCACGCCAGCGGATGAAACCGCTGCCGCCGTTGGCCGTGACGCCGTCATTCAACGCCCGCAGCGGGGTGGTGGACAGGAGGTAGCCAAGGCTGCCGCCGTATTGCCAGTTGTCGTTGATGTCGCGGGCAATCGACACGGCAGCGCCTTGTTTTGAGCCATCACCGTAGGAGTGGTTGGACACTTCGGCTTCAATGGTCATGTCGCGGGTGCGCCGCTCTACGCCGACCACCTGCCAACGATGCTGGCCGGTGCCCTCTTCGAAATCGGCGCGGGCATAGCCGGCACCGGCGAACAGGCGCCAATCTTCGTCGATGGGCGGCGTGTAGAGGCGGCTTTCGATACCCCAGTCACGGCTGCCCGAAACGGCACCCGCATCGCCGTCGTTGCCACCGCCGAAGCTTTTACCGGTGTAGGCCTCGACCCGTAGCTCGGCCATGTCATGCACATCGCGCAGGCGACTGAGGCGCTGCACCTGGCGGTTGTCCGGGTTGCGCGCGACCACGTCATCGGTCAGCACATCGAGTTGGCGCCACTCCTGCAAGTCCATGGCGGTGTAGGCCTGGCTCACTTCCAGGCCAATGTCGCGCGGGGCCTGGGCTTCAGTTTCCTTGAGAAGGCCTTCGGCGCGCCGTGGCCAATCACGGGCGCGGTACATGTCGGCCTGGGCCAGGCGCAAGCCGACATTGCCCGGGGCTTTTGCCACCAGCGCTTCCAGGCCGGCCTCGCTGCCTGGCAGGTCCCCGCCGAAAACGCCGGCCTGGGCTGACAGTTGTTGCGCGTCCATCCACGCATCGCTGGGGTTGCCGACAGGCAAGCCCTTGAGTTCGACCCGAGGGTTTTGGTTCTTGGCGAGGTTGTTGGCGACTTCGCGGGCGTCGTCGGCTTTATCGCTTTCCTGCAAGGCGTAGAACAACGCCGTGGTGTCTTCGACCCGATCATCGGGCTCGGCGTCGGGGGCGCTCAGCGCCTGGCGGTACAACGGTTCGGCTTTTTCCGGCTGGCGCTGGTCGAGATAGGATGCCGCCACCCAACGCACAGCGTAGGTGGGCAATTGCACACCCTCAGCCTTGAGGGTTTCGTACTCGCGAATCACGTCAGCGGTGCGGGCCCGTGCCTTGAGCGCGCCCAGGCGGTCGATGCGCCAGGTCAGCACGTCGTCATGGGCCGTCGCGTCCGGGGTCCAGCGGGCGAGGAGTTGGTCGTAGCCCTGCAAGGCACGATCAGCGATGACATAGCGTTCTTTCTCGGAGCGCGTGGCGAACTCGGCCATGCGCACGCGCTCGGCCGCCAGGTCACCTTCCAGGCGACGCTGAGTGACGGGGTCAACAAGCCCCGGACGCTGGGCCGACAGGCGCAATGCAGGCTCTGGTAAACGCGCCTTTTGCAGGGCGACGATGTATTCGCGGGCCACTTCCGGTTTGTCGCCGGCGCGGATAAACGCCTGGTCGAATTCATGCAGCGCATCGAACTGCAAGCCCGCGCGAGTCAGCGCGTAGCCCAGCGCCATGCGCCGGTTGGGGTCATCGGGCTTGGCGGCCACCAAGGCGCGGGTGCGCTGCACCGCTTCGCTGGCCTTACCACCGTCAGCCTGGGTAAGGGCCAGGCCCAATTGCAGGTCGACATTATTCGGTTCACGCAGCAGCGCCTTGCGATAGACCGCCTCGGCCTGCGCCCACTGCTTCTGGTTGCGATAGGTACGCGCAACCGTCGCCAGCGCCTGGGCAGTCAAGTTGCGGTTCTGACCCTGCGCCTCGTACACCTTCAGCACTTCGGCATCCTGGCCGGCCCAACCGGCGATCACCAGGTGATCGCTGATCTGGCCTGGCGTCTGGCGCTCGGCAGGCAATTGGCGCAATTGAGTCAGGGCGGGGGTGAAGTTGCCGTTGCGCGCCTGGATGATCAGGGCGTCATAGGCCGCGTCGGCCATGGCAAAGGTGGGCATCAGCAACTGGCTGCACAAGGTTACCCCGATGAGCAGCCGTAACCGGCCTGAGGCACTGAGTGGAATGTTTCGCAGCATATCGTGAGCTTCCTTACACACGGAAAGCTGTAACGATAGGTGGTCCTGAGCGATTTGCATCAGGGCGTCGGCGTCTCGTGACCCGACCTAGCTTTCCTGTATGAACTATCCCCGACGCCTGTATCGAAATGCACAAATCGGCACAATTGTTCAGAATTGCGCGACAAATCTGAAATACGAATGGGGGAGCGGACTTGCCTGCGATAGCGGGTCATACGCCGGCGGGAGCGCCGACAGTTTGACCCGTATCGCGGGCAATCCCGCTCCCCCATTATTTATTTCTGGGCGATGGCGAAATCTTTACTGCGCGCCGCCAACCGCACCGACTTTGGACATCACGAAGCCAATGAATTGCTCAACGGTCATCTTCTGGCCATTGAAGGTCACTTCATTGTTGGCGTAATGCAGCTTGGAGACCACGTCGCTGCCCACCAGGGTCGCCAGCTGCGTGCCGACGGCCATGCCGCTGACCATTTCGCTGGCCATCTGGGATTGCTGCTCGATGGCTTTAGGGTCGGTCACACCGCCGACCTGTGCTTGCAGCGCGGCAACGTCAGCGATCATCGGCTTGGACAGGGTCAGGTTGGCGTCCAGCAGCGAGACCATTTGCTTGCCCAGTTCAACCGGCGGCAGCTCCAGGGTGGTCGGCTTGGCCAGGTCCAGCACCAGGTTGAACTTGCTTTCACCGTGGGTGGTTTTCAGCGACAGGTTTTCCAGCGCCAGGTGCGGCTTGGCGGCCAGCAACTGGTTGACGTTGGCTTGGGCCAGCGCTTGTTCGGCTTCGGTCAGCTGCAGCTCCGGCACCGGTTGGCCGGCGGCGGCAGCGGCTTGCACCGGCTGCATCTTGTCCTGGTACAGCTTGGTCAGCACCAGGCCCGACGGGACATCGATGTTCTTCAAGCTCAGGGCCATGGCGGCGGAACCGACCGGTTTGCCCTGGTAGCCGATCTCGTCGATCTTGTAGTCGACGCGGCCGGACATGGTGTTGTCTTTGACTTCACTGGCGTCTTTTTGCTCGAAGCCCTTGAGGGTCAGCACGGCTTTCTGCGGGCCGAAGGTGAGCTTGGCGTCGCTCAGCTCTACGGTGTTCTGCCCGGCGTAGAAGCCGAAAGTGGATTTCTCCAGGTTGCTGGCCACGGTCAGGCCAGCGAGTTCAGCGTCGAATGGCGCGCCATTGGCGTCGATCACGGCCAGCTTGAGGCTGTTCATGTAGCCGTCAACCTTGACCTTCTTGCCTTCGGCGGTGCTGTCAAAATCCAGGTTCAAGCCGGAAAAGTTGAACGAGCCCGTCGCGTCCTTGAACTCCAGCGGCAGCAGTTCGAGATTGCCGTTCACCGAACGGCTGTAGCCGATATTGGCCACGCCTTTGAGCGGCGACAGGTCTTTGGCGGCGGCAAACCATTTCTCGGTGGTGGCGTTCTTTTCCAGTTCGTAGTGACTGGTGGCCATGACCGGCAGCCATTTCAGCGACACCAGGCGCGAGAATGGCAGCGGGCCGTGTTCGATATGGTCGACAATCAGCAGCTCGGGGTTCGGGTTCTGCTCGCCGAAGAACGAGCCCTGGCCTTTGAGGCGGTAGTGCGCGGTACTGCTGAACAGGCCACGGTCCAGGGACACCAGCTCCAGGGCAACGGTGCCGTCGATGCCGGCCATGGAACGTTGCAGTTCCTTGTTGGCGTCCTGAACCGCCGTTTGCAACACCGGCTCCAGTTGCTTACCGGTGTACCAGGCACCGCCCGCACTGACGACGCCGACGGCGACAACAAAACCCAAAAGAACGACTGCTGGCTTATTCATGAAGTGACCTGATCAAATCCTGTGAGAAGTGGGCTGTCTTCCTTGAACCCCAAGGGGATTGGCTCAAGCCCGCCGAAAACGGGGGAAGATTAGCACTGGCGGCCACAAACGGCCCAGCCTTTCAGAGGGATCAGTTCAACAGGAGTTCAGGAGTACTCCAGCTCAATTTCATCCAGTTGGTGGTCGAAACTCTTCAAGCGCGCCGTCCAGGTGTACACCAACACCTCAAACTCGCGGTGTATCACGGCATTACCGGGGGTGTCGGTCTTGGGGTCGCAGAAGTCGAGCTGGTAGCGCTCGCGGGCCATCTGGGTGGCCACGTCGGACAATTCCCGCGCGTTATTCAGCCAGTGCCTGCCGTCAGCAACCTGCTGATCAAGCGCCACACACTGTTTTTTCAGGACTTCGAGGCTTTTTTCCAGGGGCGTGCCGGTGAGGTCGCCCATGACTTCCTGGAACGTGCGCCCCGGCTGCCAATAGCTGCCCCAGAAATAGCGGTCGAACACGGTTTCGACCCGACGCAGCGCAACCTTGGTATCCCAGATGGCTACGCGGGTCTTGCCTTGTTCGAGGAGTTTTTTCTTCACCCGTTGATTTTGGTAGGAGGCCCAGGCCACGACGCCGATGGACAGGGTGCCGATCACCAGGCAGGCGCTGTCGAGAAATACCATCGCCTTGTCGAGTTGATGAGCCAGCATGACGCCGTAGAAGTAAGTCGCCGATAACAATACCAGTGCGAAACACACGCACCAGAAAGCGGGAGCATAAGGGTTTTTCATTATTGGAATCCCCATGAGCAAACGCGAGCAGTGTCAGGCGAATCGTCACGGCGATCCGCCTGTCAAAGCATAGCTATTCGCTCAGGGTTTGCCGGGCTGTGACGCTTGCGTTCGTCCGCTTTCCCAGCCACCGCCCAGGGCCAGGAACAGATCGATCTGGCTCATGGCGACCTGGGTGTTGGCCGCCGCCAGTTGCGCGCGCACATCGGTGTAGGTGCGGGTGGCTTGCAGGTCGGCCAGGAAAGACGCGCGACCCGCCTGGAAGAAGCGATGGGTCTGCCCCGCCGCTTCCTTGGCCGACTCACCCGCTTCGGCCAGGGCGTCGCGGCGTTGCAACTGCGCGGTGTATTGCGCAAGGCCGGTCTGGGTTTCGCGGATGGCGTTGAGCACCACGCCGTCAAAGTGCGCCAGGGCGCCCTGGGTGGCGGCTTCGGCTTCGCGGATGCGGGCGCGGGCGCCGTTGGTCGGCACTGTCCAACTGATCATCGGGCCAAAGCCCCAGCGATTGGTGGCCGGTGTGCCGAGGTTATCGAGCAGACCGACGGTGCCCACGGTGGCACCGATACTGATATCCGGGTAAAGCGCCCCCGTGGCCACGCCAATACGCGCGGTGGCAGCGGCCAGTTGCCGTTCGGCCTGACGCACATCGGGACGGCGCTTGAGCAGCGTCGCGCCGTCGCCCACCGGCAACAATTGGGCGATGTGCGGTAATTCGGCGCAAGTGCCGGTGCCCGCCGGCAGTTGGTCCAGCGGCTTGGCGAGCAGCATCGACAGGCGGAACAAGCCGGCCTGGCGCAGCGCCTGGTAGCGCGGCGTGTCGGCGCGCAAGGATTTGTATTGAGTCTGCGAGCGCGTCACCTGGGTTTCATCACCGCGCCCGGCGTCGCGCAGGCGCTGGGTCAGCTTAGTGCTCTGGGCCTGCAGGTCGAGGGACTCGTTGGCAATCGCCAGCTCTTCATTGGCCGCACAGACCTGGGTGTAGGAGCGCACTACATCCGCCACCAGGGTGATGCGCGCGATATCGGCGGCGGCTTGCGCGGCGTCCGCACTGGCCTGGGCGCTTTCGATTCCGCGCTGCAGGGTGCCGAACAAATCGAATTGGTAAGAGGTGGTGATGCCGACGCTGCCAATATTGCCCACCGGTACTTTTTCCGACAGCAAAAAGGCCTCACCGGACTCTTGCAGGCGCTGGGCTTCGGCCTTGGCGCCGACGCTCCAGCCTCCGGCGGATTCGGCTTGCTGGGTTTGATAGCGCGCACGCTGCAAGTTGGCGGCCGCCACGCGCAGGTCGGTGTTGGAGGCCATGGCTTGGCGCACCAGCTCATCCAGGCGCGGGTCCTTGTAGAGCTTCCACCAGTCGGCCGGCACCGGCGCCGAGACCACGTTGTGGCCCTCGCCCGCGAGCTGCCCTTGCAGGTCGCCACGGTTGATGGCGGACTTTTCCGGCAGCGTGTAATCCGGCCCCACGACTTGGCAGGCCGACAGCAACACCCCCAGTGCAGCGGTTGCCAGCAGCTGCTTCATGGCTTGGCTCCGTTGTCGACCTTATCGCCGATGATCGACACCGTCGCCGTGCGCCCGGCGATCATGCGGAAGTCCGCCGGCACATCGTCAAAGGCAATGCGCACCGGAATCCGCTGGGCCAGGCGCACCCAACTGAACGCCGGGTTGACGTTCGGCAACAGGTTGGAGCCGCTGCTGCGGTCGCGGTCTTCGATACCGGCGACGATGCTCTGCACATGGCCGCGCAGACGGGCGTTGTCGCCGATCACACGGATGTCCACGCTCATGCCGACATGGATGCCGTCGAGCTTGGTCTCTTCGAAATAACCGTCGATATGGAAGGAATTGCTGTCCACCACCGACAGCACCGGGCGCCCGGCGGTGACGAACTCCTGCGTGCGCGGCGCACGGTCGTTGACGTAGCCGTCCACCGGGCTGCGGATCACCGAGCGGTCGAGGTTGAGCTGGGCGGAATCCACCGTCACCTGGGCCTCGGCCAAGGCTGACTGGGCGCGGGCGACACGCGACTGGCTTTCTTCCAGTTGCTCGCTGGGCACCAGGTTGCCAAGGCCACGGTTACGCTTGTACTCGCGCTGGGCCTGGGCCAGAGTTTCCTGGCGGTCGGCCACGGCGGCCTGGGCTTGGCGCAGGGCCAGCTTGAAGCGGTCCTGGTCGACAGCAAACAGCACCTGGCCCTTGGTCACCAACTGGTTATCGCGCACGTCGACGCGCTGGATCAGCCCGGAGACGTCCGGGGCGATCTGCACGATGTCGGCCCGGATGTGGCCGTCACGGGTCCAGGGGGCAAACATGTAGTACATGACCATGCGCCACACCACAACGACCGCAAACGTCACGATCAACAGCGTGAGGACTACACGGCCGATGGTCAAAAAAGGTTTTTTCATGTCATCAGGTATCGACTGAGTGAGTCCACCGCGCCCAGCAACAGCGCGTAGAGCCCCACATTGAACAATGCCCGGTGCCAGACCAGGCGATAGAAGTGGACGCGGGTCAACAACCCGTGCACCACCAGGAACAACACATACGTAATGCCCATCAGCACCAGCAGCGTGGGCAGGAACACCCCGCTGATATCCAGATCACCGATCATAAAGGCGCTCCATCAGGCAGCGGCGCTTCCATCTCGGTGCCGCCAATAAATTCCACGCCCGGCAGCAGCGACAGGCGCAGCCCGGCCAGCGCGTGCAGCAAGTGCAGGCGCGTGTCGTCTTCGTCTTGCAGGCCCTGGCCGTTGAGGGCGCGGCGCGTGCGGTCCAGGGTCATCAGCAGACCGCTGGGCGCGGGCAAGCGTTCACCCGCCTTGAGGCAGGCCTTGAAGTAACCCCCCACGCCTTCCACCACTTGGTTGAGCAGCACCCGTGGCACGCCGAGGATGCGCGGCGAGTAGGCCAGCAGGTCGAGCAGGTTCAGCGCCACACGCAAATCGCGCAGGGCGGTGCCGGTGTCCTGGTTGATCAGGGCCAGGCGCGGCAGGTGCTGCATCAGGCGGTCGAGCATTTGCACGGCCATGTGCCGGTGTTCGGCGAGGGTCGCCGGCTCGGTGAGGCTGACGATGTCGCGCCAGCTGAAACGGGTCAGGCGCTTGGCCGCCAATTCAGCGCCGAAGGGCCGAGCGATCAACGTCCACACAAAGGCGAACAGCAGGCCCACCGGCCCCGCCAGGTTGACGTTGGCGAAGTTGAGAAAGTCCGCGTCGTAGGCACCCTGGATGCTGATGAACGACGAGGTATTCACCAGCGTCAGCAGCATGCCCAGGTAAAAGCGCGGCTGCACTGTGAGCGTGCCGATGCAGATAAACGGCACGGCAAACGCCAGCACCAGCATCGGGAAGTCATGCAGGTTGGGCAGCACCAGGAACAGGTACAGGCTGGCGAACAGCACCGACATGGCGGTCCAGAAAAAGAACCGGTAAATCTGCGGCGCCGGGTCGTCCATCGTTGCGAAAAAGCTGCAGGCGACGGCGGCCAGGATCACTGCGCTGCCGCCGTCGGTCCAACCGAGCAGGATCCACAGGACCGAGGCGACGATGATCGCGGTGACGGTGGAAAACGCCGAATAAAACATCAAGCCACGGTCGAGGAACGGCGTGAGCCGGCCCAGGCGCCAGTGGCGGTAGACGGCGCGCCAAGTGTCCTGGCTCTCGCACTGGATGGCGGCTTGCAGGCTGCGGCAGTCTTGCCACAAGTCGATCCATTCGCCCAGGCGGTACAGCGCGTTGGAAAACAGCAGCGTGTGACGGTCGTCCAGCGCTTCGCCTTGGGGTTGGGCGGCGTCGACCTGGTCGCGCAGCACGCGCCAGCGCTCAAGAGGCGCGGTGTCGGTAGTCCTTTCCAGCCAGGCGTTGGCGGCTTCCAGCAACGGCGCGAGCTGATCGACAAACTCCGGTGCGCGGTGTTCGATGGCGTACACCGCATCATCCAGGGCATCGATCACCGGCAGCAGGTGAATCATGCGCCCGCGCAATTCCTTGGTATTGCGTACCGTCTGTGGCCGTGCGCCTTCGTGCGGCAATTGGCCGATCATCAATTCAAGGGTGTTGAAAGTGGCGACCATACCGCCGCGCAGTGTGCTGATTTCTTCAGGCTCGACGTTGCGCGTGAGGAAGCGCTGGCTGTAGACCTGCGCGTCGGCAAACCATTTGGCTACCGAGCCATCGAACACCGGCATCAACCGGCGCGGCCAGAACATTGCGCCCACCACCGCTGCGACGGCGATGCCGAGGAAGATTTCTTCAGTGCGCGCTTCGGCCACGTCCCAGACCGCCAGGGGGTTATCCACCACCGGCAAGGCGATCAGCGGCAAGGTGTAGCCGGCCAGCATCAGGGCGTAATTGTTGGCGGTGCGCAGGTGCATGGAGAGGAACAGCAAGGTGCCCGTCCACAGGGCAATCACCACCACCAGCAGGTAGGGCGACTGCACGAACATCGGCACAAAGATCACCGCCGCCGCCGCCCCCATGAACGTGCCGATCGCACGGTAGAGCGCTTTGGAACTGGTAGGGCCGACAAACGGGCTGGACACGATATACACCGTGGCCATCGCCCAATACGGACGCGGCATTTGCATGAGCATGGCGATGTACAGGGCAATCATCGAGGCCGCGAAGGTACGGACCCCGTAGAACCAATCACGGGCGGGCGGGAAACCGGTAAAAAATCCGTTCAAAGCGACGCCGCCTCGAAAGCACGCAGCACACGCAGCGCGGCTTCCAGATCGCTGGGGGCGATATCCGCCAGCACGTCCTTGCGCAGGCGCACCAGTTGCACTTCCACCGCATGCACCAGTTCACGACCGCGCTCGGTGAGGCTCAGGGACTTGGCGCGACGGTCGTGAACGTCTTCGGTACGGCACACGTAGCCGTCGGAACACAGCCGGTCGAGCAGGCGCACCAGCGACGGGCTTTCCATCCCCGACGCCTGGGCCACTTTGACTTGGTGCACCCCGTCGCCCAGACGGCCGATCATCAACAGCGGCACGGCGCAAGCTTCGGAGATGCCATAGCTCACCAGCGTGGTCTGGCAGATTTTGCGCCAGTTACGGGCGCCCACCACCATGCTGCTGCTGAGGTTCATCTGGAGTTGTTCGAGGGATTGAGGCACTGGATAGTTCGCATACAGTTAGTTTGCTAACTATCAATATGGTGGATGGATCCAAATGCGTCAAGTTTTGAAACAATTTTGCGGATGGGTGGTGGGAGTCAGTAAAGCTGGTTTTAGCGTCGGGGTAGGATTTACCGCATACCGAATGTGGGAGGGGGCTTGCTCCCGATTTCGCAGTTTCAGTCAATACAAGGTTGACTGATTGACCGCTATCGGGAGCAAGCCCCCTCCCACATTTAGATCAGTGCTGGCTTCAGGATTGGTGTTCGGCCTGGCCACCAAGCCCAGACCTCAGGAAAAGTTTACTAACGCGGTAAAAGACCGGATTTTTTCAACTTTTGCCCTTTCTGCTAAGTTTTTTGCACCCCTCGCCCACCCCGCAACATCAAATTCAACTCATCCACCACTTCTGCCCAATCTGCATCCTCCAGAATTTCCTCACGCAAAAACGCCTGCTGGCTGTGCGTCCAGAAGAACGCATCCGCCAGTTTCAGCTCCGGCTTGAGGGGCGAATGAGTCGTGACAAACTGCTCGATACTCACCGGGTCATCCGGCAGCCCCAGCTGTTTGAACAGTGACGGCAAGCTATGCACGGGCGATTCCATGACGGACTCCTGTTAGAAAATCGTTAACCCAGTCTAGCGGCAGCCCTCGGGTTGCGCCGACGGCACGTTGCACAACACGAACAACCGCGCCCTCGCGCCGCCGCCATCCTGGCGGCTGAGTTCGCGCCAGCCTTGGGGCAGCGGGGCGAAGTCGTCCGGGGCTTCGTTGCTGCTGATCAGCCACACGCGGCGGGTTTCGGCGGGCAGTGCCGACAGGCGGTCGAGGTAGATGCGTCCGCCGTCCTGGTCCACCAGGGTGCCGAAGCCGTAGGCATTCGGCCGCGTGGGCGTGCCGTCCGGTTTGGGCGGGGTGTAGAGCTGCAATTGAGCGTCGGTCTGGTCGTAATACACGTAGCTGAGGTACCACATCATGTCGCTGAGGACGATGCGGTCGTCTTCCTGGTAATTGCGGTTGACGAACTCCACCGGCACGTTGAACTGGTCGTGTTCATCCACGGTGAAATTGTTCTTAAGCCCCACCAGTTCCACGCCGACAAACAGGACGAACAACGCCGCCCCCAGCAGTGCAAACCGTGATGGCAGGCGGTCGATGGCCATCGCCCAAAGGATCGGCAAGCCCAGGGCATACACCGTCAGGTAGCGTTCGATAAACACCGGGGAAATAAACGACACGCCGTAGACCAATAACAACGGCAGCAAGAAAAACAGCGCCAGCAGGCGGGCCGGTCGATGACGCTCGCGATCACGCCAGGCCGTGATGAGGACGACAGCCACCAGCAACAGCGGAAACAGCCAGAACAGCGGTGCCCAGAAGCCAACGCCTTCATCCTGCAGCACGAATTGCCAGATCATCGAGGGCAGGGAGAACAGGTTGACCGGTTCTTCCCAGCCGATGTCGCCCCCCACCTTGAGCTGGTCGACGTGCTGTACCAGGTCCAGCAGGTTCGGCAGCCACGGCAGGTACACCAGCACAATCGTTGTGTTCGCCACCCACCAGGCCGGGCGCGTGATCAGGCGTTGGCCTCGCGGCGCCGTGCCACCCAGCACGCCCAGCACGCCCAGGTAAGCCCAATGCACCAGCACGCACAACGCAGTGAAGTAATGGGTGTAGAAACCGGCACTCATCAATACGACATAGGCCGCCAGATAGCGCGTGCGCTCGGGTTGGCGCACCCAGTACACCAGCGCCAGCGTGGCGCCCAGCAACCACACCCCCAGCAGCGAATACATGCGCACTTCCTGGCTGTAACGCACCGCTGTCGGCAACAACGCCAGCAGGATCCCCGCCAGTACCGCCGCCCGGCGCGTGGACAGTTGCCGGGTCAGCCAGACGCCCAGGCCCACGACCACCACACCGGGAATGGCGCTCATGCCGCGTATCGACCAGATACTGTCGCCGAACAGCTCGATCCAGCCGCGCAGCAGGAAAAAATACAGCGGCGGATGCACGTCGTGCGCCGCGTGGAACCACAGGTCGGCCAAGGCGTATTCGCTGAGCAACAGGCTCGAGCCTTCATCGCCCCAGATCGCCGCCGCCGTCAGGTTGTAAAAACGCAGAATCATAGCCAGCGCCAGGATCGGCACCCACCAGAGTCGGCTGATCCAACCGGCGCCTTCCCACGTCAGGCGGTTGAGTACGGGTAACGTCCCGACCTTTTCGTTTTGTTCTACCACAGACCGACGCACCTCGATTCCCCTACCACTGCCTTGATTGCCCACGCGTAAACACCGCCACTCTAGGACAAAAGATCCAGGCTGGCTGCTGGAATCGGACAAATCAGCAAATTGTGCAGGGCGTCTCCGAAGCAACCGTAGGAACACGCTATTATTGCCCCCCTCCACGGACTCAGGATCAAGGACACGTCATGCGCATCGGTTTTCTGTCACCCCTGGCACTGGCACTGCTCGCAGGCCTTTCCCAACACGCCCAGGCCAGCTCCGACGACTCGTGCTACCCCGACTGGCGGGTGGCGCGTGACAGCCTCGACGCGTGCAGCAACCTGCCCTTCCTCAGCCCGGGCAATGACAGCCGCGTCAATCTGCGCCTGTTGCTGGCCGACAAAAAGGCAGCGCCGTTAGCGCCCAATGCCCTGAGCGAAGATGACCTGTCCCAGGGCTTTGGCCCGGTGCCCTTCCCGGTCTATCGCCTGGCGCCGATTCCCAGCACAAACGAAGAACCCGACAACGCCCCGGACGACTCACGCACCGCCGAACTCGACACACTGCTGCAGCCCTTGGGCATCAAGCGCGACGAGTACAAAACCGCTGGCGAAGCATTCCTCAATGGCGAAGGCAGCCGCTGCCGCAGCAACGACGATGACAGCGCCACCGCGTTTATCCGCCAGGTGATCAAGGCCGACATGCCGGCGGCCGAACGCGAGCTGTTGGTAAAGGCGCGCTTGCAGCTGCTGACGGCCTGTTCGTGGGAGGGCCAGGTGGTGGACGCCCAGCAGATCCAGTCCAGCGAAGGCCAACTGTTGCGCACTTACCTGCAAGCCGCGGCCGACTTCTACAGTGGTCGCTTCAGTGACGCCGAACGGGGGTTTGCCGCCGCCAGCAGCAGCAACGTGCCGTGGCTGACGGAAACCGCGCTGTACATGACCGCGCGTACCTCACTGAACCAGGCGCAGGCCGAAGCCTTCGACGAATACGGCATGCCGCGCCTCGATCATGTGGATAAGTCAGCCCTGAGCGAGGCTGAGGAAGGTTTCCTCAACTACCTGAAAACTTATCCACAGGGCGACTACGTCGCTTCCGCCCGAGGCCTGTTGCGCCGGGTCTATTGGTTGGCGGGTGACAACACCAAACTCGCCGAGGCCTACGCCTGGGCGATGACCCAGGCCACTGACGCGCAGCGCAATGTGTCGGTGGATGAATTGGTGGAGGAAGCTGACCTCAAGCTGTTGATGGTCAACAGCGAGACCGTCACCACACCGATGATCCAGTTTGTCAGTGACCTGATGGTGATGCGCGGCGGCAACCAGCCGGCCCTCTCCCGCGCCGACCTGGAGAAGCAAAAAGCCGCATTCGCCAGTGCGCCGGAACTGCATGACTACCTGCTGGCGGTCAATGCGCTGTACAGCGAGCATCAACCGGACGCTGCCTTGAAGCTATTGCCCCAAACCGTACCGTCGAGCCTGAATTACTTCGCCTTCAGCCAGCAGACCCTGCGCGCCCTGGCCCTGGAAGCCAAGCAAGACTGGAAAGGTGCCGAAGCGCTCTGGCTGCAACTGCTGCCGCTGGCGAAACTGCCGCTGCAACGCGACCAGTTGGAATTGGCCCTGGCCATGAACTACGAGCGCAGCGGCCAGTTGGCCAAGGTATTCGCCGCCGACTCGCCGATCAGCGCCAAGCCGGTGCGCTACATCCTGCTGCGCAACGTTGCAGGTCCCGAGCTGCTGCGCCAGCAGATCGCCCAGGCCAGCGACCCGCTGGAACGCCAGACCGCACAATTCGTGCTGCTCTACAAAGACCTGCTGCGCGGCCAGTTCGCGACCTTTGCCGAGGACCTCAAGCAACTGCCCGCCCAGGCTTCGGAAGACAAACTGGGCACCAGCCTGGGCTACGTCTACAGCGCCAGCCAGACCTTGAAGCTGTTCCAGTGGAATGGCGACAAGGCCGAATCCGGCTACGCCTGCCCGAGCATTGCGCAAACCGCCGCGACCTTGCAGGGCGATGCCAAAAACCCACAGGGCCTGAACTGTCTGGGTGAGTTCATCCTGCGCAACGGCCTGGACGGCATGCCACTGGAACAGGCACGCGCCGCCGGCAGCCTGGGCAGCACTGCGTCGGACTTCAAGGGAGAAACCTTCTCGCGCCTGGACGGCTACAAACAGGTGATCGGCAACGCCAAGGCGCCTAAGAATGATCGCGCCTATGCGCTGTTTCGCGCCATCAACTGCTATGGGCCATCGGGCTACAACAGTTGCGGCGGCGTTGATGTGGAGCCGGCCGTGCGCAAGGCGTGGTTCCGTCAGTTGAAAACCGGCTTCGCCGACACCCAGTGGGGCAAGTCCCTGCAGTACTACTGGTGAAGCACCTGTGGCTAGGCTTGCTGTTACTGGCAAGCCCGGCCTTCGGCGCTGTTGACGCCCGTGACTATGACGCCTTCTGGCTGTGGAGTGGCGTCACCCCTCAACCGGTGCTCAAGCAGGCCAAGACCCTGTATATCCTCCAGGGCCAGATCAACGCCACCCGCCGCGCGCCGGGTCGTGGCGTGCAGATGATCGCCCAAGGCATCAGCGTGCCACGCCTCACCCAGGGCGACATCTGGATCGTCTACCGCGCCCACACCCTGCGCTGGCCGGAACAGGTCTACACACAACTGCTCGGGCAAGTGCAACGCTGGCGCGATGCGGGCAACCCGGTGGTCGGTATACAGATCGACTTCGATGCGCGTACCCAATACCTGCACGAATACGCCGAGTTCCTGCGCGACCTGCGCCAGCGTTTGCCTGCCGAGTTGCGCCTGAGCATCACCGGCTTGATGGACTGGAGCAGCAACGCCGACCCGGCGGCCATCGCCCAGCTCAAGGGCGTGGTGGATGAAGTGGTGGTGCAGACGTACCAAGGCCGCCACAGCATCCCGGATTACGCGGCGTACTTGCCACGCATGGATCGGCTGGGGCTGCCGTTCAAGATTGGCTTGATTCAGGGCGGAGAGTGGCAAGCACCGGGGTATTTGAAGGACAGCGAATGGTTTCGAGGCTACGTGGTGTTTTTGCAAAACCCTTGATGCGTTCAATCTGTAGCTTTGCCGTTCAGCGCCCAGCGGTTTGCAGCGGATACACCGATTCCCAGCCGCCACCCAACGCTTTGTACAGGCCAACCATGGCCAGGGACACGCCGGTCGAGCTTTCCACCCACTGCTCTTGCGTGGCCAGCAGCGCGCTTTGCACGGTGAGCACGTTGACGAAATCCACCACGCCTTCCACGTACTGCTGCTGAGCGGTACTCAGGGCAATCTGGTTCTGCCGCACGGCTTCGGCGAGGCTGTCGCGGCGCAGTTGGCTGGCGTTGTAGCGGGTCAACTGGTCGTCGATCTCATGCCAGGCCCGCAGCACGGTTTGCTGGTACGCGAGCGCCGCTTCCTGTTGTTGGGCTTCGCGCAGGTTCACCATGCCTTGCAGGCGCCCGCCGTTGAACAGCGGCAAGCTGAACTGCGGCCCGAAGGCAAAAGCGCGGGAGCCCCAAGAACCGAGATCCGAGAGTTGCATGGCCTGGGAGCCGAGGCTGCCGGACAAGGTGATGCGCGGGTAGAAGTCGCCTTTGGCAACGCCGATGCTGGCGGTGGCGGCGTGCAGGCGGGCTTCGGCCTGGCGGATGTCCGGGCGGCGCTCGGCCAGTTCCGACGGCAGGCCAATCGCAACCTGGCGCTGGGTTTGCGGCACGGCGGCGTCCTTGGACAACTGCGCGTGAAGGGCCTGCGGCGGCTCGCCCATCAACAGGCTGAGGGCATTGATCAGTTGGTCCTGACGCTGTTGCAGATCCGGCAGACGCGCTTCGATGGCCGCGACCTGGGCGGCGGCTTCGGCGACGTCCAGGTCAGTCGCCACGCCATCGGCCAGGCGCAACTGTGACAGCTTGAGGCTGTGGCGGGCGACGTCGAGGTTCTGCTCGGTGACGGCGCGGGTGTTCTGTACGCCGCGCAGTTGGATGTAGTCCTGGGCGGTCTCGGCGAGTACCGACAACAGCACAGCGCGGCGGTCGTCTTCGGCGACTTGCAGGGTGGCGTCAGCGGCTTCGGTTTCGCGTTTCACACGGCCCCAGAAGTCCAACTCCCAAGAGGCAGAAAAGCCCATGTCCCACTGGTTGAACGCCGAACGACCGTTATTGCCGGACGGGTCGCTTAGGCCTTTGCCGCTGTTGCGTTGGCGCAGGTAATCACCGTTGGCGCTGAGGTTGGGATAACGATCGGCTGTGGTCACCTGGCGTACGGCACGGCTTTGTTGCAGGCGACTGCTGGCCAGTTTCAGGTCAAGGTTATCGGTGAGCGCGCGACGGGTGAGGGCCGAGAGTTGCGCGTCGTGAAACACATCCCACCAGCGCTCCTGCAAGGGATCGCTGACGGCACGGCTGGTCGCCTGACGACCCTGGGGCTCGTTCCATTGCGACACTGGCAGGCTCTGGGGCTTGTGGAAGTCCGGGCCGACCGTGCAGGCACTCAGGCTGATAAGGCTCAAGGTGAGCCAGGCAATTCGCTTCATTGCTGGGCCACCTCACGCTGCTGCGCAACGGGCTGGGTGTCGACGCTGGCTTCCACCGACATGCCGACCCGCAGGCGTTCGGTGAGTGCCTGGTTGGGTTCGAGGACGATCTTCACCGGAATCCGCTGCACGACCTTGGTGAAGTTGCCGGTGGCGTTGTCGGGTTTGACCGAGGCGAACGTCACACCCGTCGCAGGCGCGAGGCTTTCCAGATGGCCGTTGAGCAACTCACCGTCGAGGCTGTCGACGCGCACCTGCACGGCCTGGCCGGCGTGCATATGAGAAAGCTGGGTTTCCTGGAAGTTGGCCACCACGTACGCCTCTTCCAGCGGCACCACCGCGAGGATCTTGCTGCCCGGCGTCACATACGCGCCAACGCGCACCGCACGTTCGCCGACCATGCCATCCACCGGCGCGACGATGCGCGTGTAGGACAGTTGATAACTGGCCAATTCCAGCGCGGCCTGGGCACGCTTGAGCCCACCTTCGGCGGCATCGCGCTGGGCGGTGAGGATCTCCACTTGCTTGCGTTCGGCCGCCAGCACCGCCGTCGCGTTCGCCAGGCGCGCGGTGGCCTGGTCGATGCGGGTCTTGGCTTGCTGGGCGTTCTGCACGGTGCCGGCGCCGACACCGGCGAGGTGGTTGTAGCGATTGAGTTCGTGTTCGGCAAAAGCCACTTCGGCGCGGTCCGCTGCGACGGTGGCCTGGGCCTGGGCGATCACCGAGCTTTGGCGCTCGAGGGTGGCGGTGGCATTTTTCAGTTGGGCCTGGGCGACCAACGTATCAGCGTCAGCAGCCTGGGCGGCGGCGCGGAAATCGCGGTCGTCGATCAGCGCCAACAGTTGCCCGGCCTTGACGCGCTGGTTGTCCTCCACCAGCACCTCTTTGATGAAGCCCGCCACGCGCGGCGCCACCAGGGTGAAGTCAGCGGCGACGAAGGCGTCGTTGGTGGTCTGGCGCTTGCTGCCGAGCACGCCCGGCGCGACCAGGTACACCAGCACGCCGACGGCGAATACCGCGATAACGGAGACGGCAATTTTGTCTTTGCGTTTCATGAGCAGTCCTTTCAATCAAGTCGGTGCACGAGGCGGGAAAATCCGCGTGGGCATCCAGAAAATCAGCAGGATCAACGCCGCCGCGACTGCGGCCATGACGTAATAGAGATCCGAAGAGGTCAGCACCACGGCCTGCTCGTGCAGACGGTGCGCCAAGCCCGGCGCGTCGCCGTCGGCCAGGGGTGAGTTGCCCAGGCGGTCCACCAGCAGAGTCGAGTGGAAGTGCAGGCGCTGGGTGGCCAAGGTGTCGAGCACGCCGGTGGCAATCACGGCGGCCAGGCCTTTAATGGTGTTGAACCAGGCTGAGGCGAACGGGCCGTCCGTTGGCTGGATGCTGCCGGTGGAGAGCATCAGCAGCGGCAACACGGCCATCGGTTGTCCGAAAATTTGCAGCAGGTACAGGTCGTAGAAGTCATCGCGAATCCAGGCCGAGGTCAGGTGCGCACTGCCCACGCAGCACAGCACCAGCATCCCCAGGCCGATCCCGAGCACCCAGCGGCAATCGACCCAGCGCAGGTTGCACAGCGCCGCCACCAGCGGCAGCGCGATCAATTGCGGGATCGCCATCAACAGCATCACCGGCGCGGTTTGCAGCGGACGGTACCCCTGGACCTGGGCGAGAAAACTCGACGGGATGATGATCACCGAGGTCAGCACCATCAGCACGCCCGCCAACACAATCAGGGCGAACGACAGGTTGCGCAGCCCGAGCATCTGCAATTTGAAAAACGGCATCGGGTGCGACCACTCGTTCACCATGAACAGCACCAACAACACGCTGCCACCCGACAGCAGGAAGGTGATCAGGCCCGACTCGAACCAGTCCAGGCGATTGCCTTGCAGGATGCCGATCACCAGCATGCAGATCGCCGGGAAGCCCAGCAGCAGGCCGCGCCAGTTGAACTGCTTGAAGCGCTCCAGGCGCAACGGGTCCTGCGGCAGCCCGTAGGCCACGGCGGCCATGGCCAGCAGACACGGCGCAACGATCTGCCAGAACGCCCACTGCCAGCCGACGTACTCGGTCCACATTGCCGCCAGCGGCGTGCCCAGGCTCGGGCCGAAGGTGGCGGTGAGGGCGTAGCCGGCCAGGCCGTACAGCTTGACGTTGGCCGGCAGGAAACGCAGCGCCACGGTCATCAGCATCGGCGGCAGCGCACCACCGGCCAGGCCTTGCACGGTGCGTAGCAGCAGCAGGCTTTCGTAGTTCGGCGCGAACGGGCACAGGATCCCCAGCACCGTAAACACTCCGATCGCCCAGAGGGTGAAGCGGCGCAGGGAAAAAGTCACCGAACACCAGGGTGCAAAGGCCATGGCTGATACCGAGGTGGCGGTGTAGGCCGCGACCAGCCAGGTGCCTTCGTCAAACCCGATGTACAGCGCCCCGCGAATATCGGCGAGGGCCACTTTGGTGACCATCTCGTTGAGACCGGAGACCAGCACCGCCAGCAACACGCCGACCAGCCCGATGATGATGCGCGGGCCGAACACGGGCGGGGTCATGGCAGTGGGCTTGGCTGCGGCCGCAAGGGTGGGTGCAGCGAGGGACGTCATGAACAAGTAGCTCGAATGATAAATACCCGAGCAGTTTAATCAGGCACAAACATGACAAAAAGTTACTTGTTGGCAGTGTGTAACTGCACCAGACGCAACAATCACGATAAACACCAACCTCTGTGGGAGCTGGCTTGCCGGCGATAGCGGTGGGTCAGTGATCCATTTGGAACAGTCAGACCGCAATCGCAGGCAAGCCAGCTCCCACATTCACCGAGTTCACTTCAGGCCGGCTGGGCTTCGAGCCACGTGGCGTGGCAGCTCTCGCGCAGGGTTTCGCGCAGCCATTTGTGGGCGGGGTCTTTGTCGAATCGCGGGTGCCAGGATTGGGCCAATACCAGCGTCGGCAGCGAGATAGGCAGGGTGAATGCGCGCAGTGGCAGCTTCAGGCGATTGGCACTCAACAGCGCCTCCTTAGGCACCGGCAGGATCAGGTCGGAGTCGGGCAGCATGAACATCGCGCCGTGAAAGCCTGGGGCGATCATCGCCACGCGGCGCTCCAGGCCCTGGGCATTCAGCGCGGTATCGATCGGCCCCCGTGCGATGCCGCGCCGCGAGATGCTGATATGGGAATAACTGGCGAAACGTGCGGCGGTGATTTCTTCGTCGAACAACGGGTGGTCTTCCCGCGCCAGGCCGACGAAGGTGGTGGAGAACAGGTTCTGCACCTTCACCTCGGGGCTGGCCGGCATGGTGTTGCTCACGCGTAAATCCAGGCGCCCTTCGCGCAGGGCCTCGTCATCGGTGTCGCCTTCGGGCACGAAGCACAGCTCGCACAGGGGCGCCAGGCGCTCCATGGTGTCGAACAGCCGCCCGCCGTATACGCCGATAAAGAAGTCATTGGCGCGCACGCTGAAGCGGCGGCGCAAGGTGCTCAGATCCACTTGGTCCGCCGAGCGGAACAGCAGCGCCGCCTGCTCGACAACGTTGCGCACCTGGCCTTGCAGCTGCAGCGCCTTAGGCGTGGGCACCAGGCCGCGACCGGCGCGCACCAGGATCGGGTCGCCCACCGCTTCGCGAATACGCGTCAGGGTGCGGCTCATGGCCGCCGGGCTGAGGTTCATGCGGCGCGCGGCGCCAACCACACTGCCCTCGTCGAGCAAGGCGTCGAGGGCGACCAGCAGGTTCATGTCCGGTAGTTGCATGCCAAGCACTCGTGATCAACGGGGCGTGAATTGAGCGCAATCGTAGCAGGCTTTACAGGTAAGGCTTCAGGTTGCGGGGCAGGTAGTCCGCAAAGGCGGCTTTGGGATGGGCCTGGCATTTGCGCACGATGTCCGGCAGGGCATTTTCCAGTTCGTCGGCGCGAGTCAGGCCCTCGTTGTAGTCGCTCTTACCGCTCAGCGCCGGGAACATCACCGCGACTCGGGTAATGGCAAAGCTCTTCATTGCGATCAAGGGGCGCGTGGGATGTTCGCGACGGAACTGGCTGACTTCTTCGGTCAGCGTGCTGCAGGATTGGTAGGTGGTCTGGGTAAAGGTCAGTTGAGTGGTTTCCTTTCTCACCGGTTCGGGTGTGAACACCATATCGTTTTGCGCCTGGAGCACTGCGGGCCGATCGGCCTCTACCGTCCAGGGCTTGAAACGCCATAGCGTGGCCGCCGCCACGGCGGCTTCACCAAATGCCGGCTTGGTGGCGCTGAGCGCTTTGACGTCGCTGACCGTACCGTCGTTATGAATGTTCAGGCTGATGCGTGCGTGCCCCTGGGTGGCTATCAGATGGCTGGGGTACAGCGGCTTGGGCATGGTGACCACTTCAGGCACGAATTCCGCCAGAACCGAAGTCGACAAACACAAAGCCGCCACCAACACAAAAAATCGCATCGTCGTAAATCCTTTTACCGGGCACACCTGACGCCAGGGCGACGTCAGATTTGGCCGGCATTATCGGGTTCACGGCGGACAAAGAGCAATCATTCCTGTTTAGCGCTGCATGCCCCAGCGCTTCACGGTCAGGCGCTCGAACGTGTCAAACACCAGATTTTCCACAAGCAGGCCGATCATGATCACCACCGCCAACCCGGCAAACACCTTGTCGGTGTACAGCTCGTTGCGGTTCTGGAAGATGTACCACCCCAGGCCACCCTTGCCGCTGGTAGCACCGAACACCAGTTCGGCGGCGATCAATGTGCGCCAGGCAAAGGCCCAGCCAATCTTGAGGCCCGCGAGGATCGACGGCAGCGCCGCAGGGATGAGGATGAACAGCACAAAACGCATGCCCTTGAGGCCGTAATTGCGGCCAGCCATGCGCAGGGTTTCGGACACGCCGAGGAACCCCGAATAGGTGTTGAGCGCCAACGCCCACAGCACCGAATGCACCAGCACGAAAATCAGGCTGTTCTGCCCCAGGCCGAACCACAGCAGCGCCAGCGGCAGCAAGGCAATCGCCGGCAGCGGGTTGAGCATCGAGGTCAGGGTGCTCAGCAGATCACGGCCCAGTTGGGTTGATACCGCCAAGGTGGTCAGGGCAAACGCCAGCACAATGCCGATCAGGTAGCCCTTGATCAGCACCACCAGCGAAATGCTGACTTTGCTGAGCAATTCACCGCTGAGCAGGCCGTCGTACAGTGCGTGAAAGGTCTGCAAGAAGCTCGGCAACAGCAGGTCGTTGTTCTGATAACGCGCAACGGCTTCCCAGAGGATAGCGAGCACGATCAGGATCAGGCCCTTGCGCAGCCAGCCTTGTTGCCACAAACGTTGACGCAGCGGCAGCTCGCGTTCCACGGGGACACTGAGCAACGGCTCGAGGGTGATTTCGTATTCCTGGCGCATGGGTTGTCCCTTCAGTAAGCGATGCGGATATCGGCGAAACCCAACTCACGTTCGGCCTCGGGCGCTTCATCGAACAGCAGGCGATGAATGCGCCGCGCCGACGCCTGGAAGTCCACACCGCCGAGGCTGTGCAGGTCGTATTGATGGCTGTGGATTTCCGCGCGCACGCGCCCCGGGTGGGGCGACAGCAACAGGATGCGATTACCCACCACCAGCGCTTCCTCAATGGAGTGGGTGACGAACAGCAGGGTGAAACGCACTTCTTCCCATAGCAGCAGCAACTCTTCCTGCATCTTGCGCCGGGTCAGCGCGTCGAGGGCGGCGAAGGGTTCGTCCATCAACAGGATTTTCGGCTGCATGGCCAGGGCACGGGCGATGGCGACGCGGGCTTTCATACCGCCGGAAAGGGTGTGTGGGTAGGCATCGGCAAAGGCCGTGAGGCCCACTTTGTCGAGGTAGTGCAATGCACGTTCTTCGGCTTCGGCGCGCTTCAGGGTTTTCGAGGCCAGCAGCGGAAACATCACGTTCTGTTTGACGGTTTTCCAGGGCGGCAGTTGGTCGAATTCCTGGAACACCACGATACGGTCCGGGCCTGGTTGCTCGACCTTCTGGCCCAGCAAGCGGATCTCGCCTTCGCAGGGTTTGATAAACCCGGCGATGGATTTGAGCAAGGTGGACTTACCGCAGCCCGAAGGGCCGAGCAGCACGTAGCGATCGGCCGGGTCGATCTCGAAACTCACCTGGTGGGTGGCCCGCACCACGCGCTCGGGGGTGCGGTATTCCAGGCTGACGTTATCCACCGCCAGCAGCGGGGTGGTGGTGGTGTGCAGGTTGCTGGCCGCGTGGCCTTGCAAGGGCGCGTTCATCTCAACTTCCTTGCAGGGGCTTGGCGTCCTGGAAGAAGTAATCCTTCCACGATTCAGGCTTGTTCTTGATGGCGCCAACGCGGTAGAGGAATTCCGCCAGCGGGTAGGTGTTTTTCGGCGTGACGCTGAATTCGAACTGCGGGTTGTCGATGATTTTCAGCAACTCGGCGCGGTCGATCTTGGCGTTGGTGACACGGATGTAAGTGTCGGCCGCAGCGCCTTTGTCGTTCTGGACGAACTGCGCGGCTTCGGTCAATGCCTCGACGAACGCCTTGTAGGTTTTCGGGTTGTCGTTGCGGAATTTCTCGGTGGCGAACAGCACTGTCGGCGAGTTCGGGCCGAGCAGGTCATAGGTGTTCAGCACCACGTGAACGTTCGGGTTGGCCAGGGCCTGGTCCTGGAACGGGGGGTTGGAAAAGTGCCCGGTGAGCTCGGTGCCGCCAGCGATCAGCGCGGCGGTGGCATCCGGGTGCGGGACGGCAACGGTGTACTTGTCGAGGCGGTTGAATTCCTTGTCACCCCATTGCTTGGCCGCCGCGTATTGCAGGAAACGCGACTGCACCGACACGCCCACCGCCGGTACGGCAATGCGATCTTTCTCGGTGAAATCGGCGATGGTCTTGACCTTGGGGTTGTTGCTGACCAGGTAGTACGGGAAGTTGCCCAGGGAAGCGACGGCCTTGACGTTCTGCTTGCCGTGGGTGCGATCCCAGATGGTCAGCAGCGGGCCGACACCGGCACCGGCAATATCGATGGAACCGGAGAGCAGTGCGTCGTTGACTGCCGCACCGCCAGACAGCTGAGTCCAGTCCACCTTGATGTCGATGCCTTCCTGCTTGCCGTATTTCTCGATCAGGTTCTGGTCGCGTACCACGTTGAGTAACAGGTAGACGATGCCGAACTGCTCAGCAATGCGAATCTCGCCTTCGGCCTGCGCGGCCGCTGGCGCGACCAGGCTGCCAGCCAGCAGGCTGATACCCAGGCCGACGGTCGCGGCCAGCCGTGCAAATGGAATGTTCCTGGACATGGTCATGCTCCGAGTCAGAAAGGCGCGTCGCCCTGGATGGTGGTACGAAACAGCTTGCGGCGCAGATGGCTCGGGCAACCGGCGGCCAGGTGGATCAGTGAACGGTTGTCCCAGAACACCAGATCGTGGGGCTGCCACTGGTGGCGGTAGATGTTTTGCGGCAACACGCTGTGCGCATAGAGTTGGGCCAGCAGGTCGCGGCTTTCGTCCTCCGGCAGGCCGACGATGCGGGTGGTGAAACCTTCACTGACAAACAGCGCTTTGCGGCCGTTTTCCGGGTGAGTGCGCACGATGGGGTGCACGACTTCCGCCACCTGGGCAAGCTGCTCAGGGGTCAACGTGGGGCGCCAGTTGCCTTCGAATTTGGTTTCGCTGTAGCGCGCGGTGTAGGAGTGGGCGGCACTGCGACCTTCGACGGCGTTGCGCAAGTGCTCGGGCAATTGGTCCCAGGCTTTGTGCATATCGGCGAACAAGGTGTCGCCGCCTTCAGAGGGCAGCTCCTGAGCGTGCAGCATCGAGCCCAGGCTCGGCAGTTCTTTATAGGACAGGTCCGAATGCCAGAATTTGCCCGCGTCCCCCAGGCCGATGGACTGGCCGTTTTCGATGATGTTGGAGACGATCAGGATTTCCGGATGGTGGGCCAACAGGAACTGTTTGAGCACATGGATCTGCAGCACGCCAAAGCGACGGCTGAAGGCGATCTGTTGCTCGGGGGTGATGCGTTGGTCACGGAAGACCACGACATGATGGTCCAGATGTGCGCGGTGGATGCGCGCGAAATCTTTGTCGTTGATCGCACGGGTCAAGTCCAGGCCAATGATCTCGGCACCGACACTGCCGGGAAGTGGGCGAATCTCGAAGGTTTGGTGGGTAGGGATCGCTGTTGGAACAGTAGAGGCGGCGGACATGAGTTCACTCCCGGTCAGACAGGAGAGTGACTTTATAGATATAAGAGCGGCATTTTAAATACCGTTAATGAATATCTATAGACAGGAATGTTCCGGCGAAAAGGCGCTTTCGGCGGCCGGGATGGCATAAATCAGCGAAGCGAAACGTTCAACTGTAAGACGTCGTAGAAACGCTGTGTGGGCGCCAAGAACCGCGTGTTTAGCCGCTTACAAGCCGAAAACCTTGCCCGTTTGACAACCCGGCAGGCAGTCTCTAGTGTGCATTGGATCCAATTAGCCACACTCATTCTAATAAGGAGGATAGCGTAGCCGTGACGCAGAAGCCGAACCCCTTGAACAGCATCAAGATCAGCGGGCCGATTCCCGCCCACCTTGCCCGCTCCGTAATTGAAGAAACCTTGCGTAACGCCATTCTCGATGGGCGGTTGCCGTGTGGTACCGCCATGCGCCAGCAAGAGCTGGCCAGCCTGTTCGGGGTCAGCCGCATGCCAGTCCGCGAAGCCTTGCGCCAGTTGGAGGCACAGTCATTGCTGCATGTGGTGACGCACAAGGGCGCAGTGGTTGCGCCGCTGATTGAGGACAACTCGGCTGAGACCTATGCCTTGCGCATTCTTCTGGAGTCGGAAGCGCTGCGCTTGTCGACCCCATTGCTGACCGCCGCCGATATTGCCGAGGCGAATACCTACATCGATGCCTTGGAACGGGAGAAAGACTACACCGAGATTGGCCGCCTGAATCGACTGTTTCACATGGTCCTGTATGGCAAGGCTCCTAACCAGCGGCTGCTCAAGCTGGTCGAACACGGTTTGAATGAAGAGGAGCGTTTTTTGCGCTTCAACCTTGAAGCGATGGGGCTGGGCGAGACATCCCAGGAAGATCACCGTGAACTGCTGAACCTGGTGGCGCAGAAGAAGCTCGACGAAAGCATCCTGGCACTGCGCAATCACCTGACGCGCGGCATGGAAGTCATCGCGAACTATCTCAATGGCCTTGAAGAAGCCGATAGATAGGTTTCCACCGCAACGCTCGACCCCCTGCGTTGCGGGGCTCCCCCCCTCAAGGAGAGCGCCGCGTCAGATGACGTGATTAAAACAACTTGATTAAACTAAACCTGCTTCTACCCAGGAAACTTCCCACCTTTAAAACGCACTTTACACACCACATGTAACTTCTCGAAAAAACATCCAGTGCACTTATAAGCTCACCCAAACGTTTAATCAGCTTATTATCTTCCGCTGAACATTAAACTTTTCAACTGTCCGTATCCATCCAGGCCTATGGCGCGCCTTGCGCGTGGCCTGACTGAACGCTATTTGTCTACTTCCGGCTGCAAAAGCCATCACTGCTTCACGAGCAGTCGCGACAACTTATAGGCATCAACCATGTATCAAACTTTGCTTGAGCAAAAAAAACAGCAGTTATGCAACCATCTGTTATTTGATGAAATAACTTCACTGGGTAAGTTACAACTTTTCATGGAGAGCCATGTGTTTGCGGTATGGGACTTCATGACCCTCACCAAACGCCTGCAACAGGACCTGACGTGCACGCGGCTACCCTGGCTCCCCCCGACCGATCCACACGCCGCCCGATTGATCAACGAGATCGTGCTGGGTGAGGAGTCCGACGAGCATCCTGAGCGAGGCTATAGCAGCCACTTCGAGCTGTACCGTGAAGCAATGGTCGAAGTGGGCGCCAGCACCGCCGCCATCGATGCCTTTATTACGCTGCAACGCCGAGGCATCGAGGCCCAGGCAGCCTTGCAACAGGTCAATGTACCGCAGGGCGTGTCCCGCTTCGTCGAGGACACCTTGCTTATCGCGTTAAATGCCCCGACCCATTGTGTTGCCGCAGCGTTCCTGCACGGCCGTGAGAGTGTAATCCCGGCCATCTTCGAACGTTTGTTGCAAGGTAGCGGGATCATCAATCAACAGGCGCCTATCCTGGGCCACTACCTGAACCGTCACATCGAATTGGATACCCAGGGCCATGAGCCAGCGGCGCAACAGTTACTGCAACGCCTGATTGGCGCCGACGCGTGCCGCAAAGAGGAAGCTGCTGGCGCTGCACTCAACGCGGTGGAAAACCGCATCACCTTCTGGGACTCGGTGCGTGCCTCGTTGCAAGGGGGCATCCATGAATACCGCTGACTACCGCTCCATCGCTGAGGATTGGGAGTGCCGTGCAACCATTCGCACACGTCCTCGCCGCGTGCTGGAAAACGACGGCAATCTGATCTATCCATTGTGTCGCCAGCCACTGGTAGTGGGCGCGACGTTTCTTGAGCACTGCTCGCAATGGCGCGATTTTGTGCTGGTGCAAAGCTTCTATAAATTCATCAATGACGTAGTGATTTTCGAAACCGAGATCGTCGACAAGACCGCCCGCCGCATTGCCAAGAATCGCTTCGCCATCACCTTCCCCCTCGCCTGTCGCTACGACGCAATGACCATCGTGGTGGACGAGGATTACCATGCCCTGGTCGCGCTGGATTTCCTGCAACAGACTGTGGCAATGACCGGTATAGAACCGCTCGAACTGCCGGCACAAATCGAGCTCAGTCGCGCCCTGCCGGCAGCACAGGCGCAGGCCCCGGCACACCTGCGTGACGCGGTTGAGTTGATTGGCGTGGCCATCGCCGAAAACACGGTGACCCATGACGTCGCCGCCTTCGCCAAGGACGACAGCGTCAAGTCGTCGGTCCGCGGCATGATGGCCGATCATCTCTCTGACGAAGGGCGTCATGCGCAATTCTGGACACGCCTGGTACGCCTCTACTGGCAAGCGGCGAGCCCGGAGGATCGCGACGGCATCGCCGACGTGCTGCCAACATTCTTGAGCCACTACCTGACCAACGACCTGCAGAAGTCCTTCGACCTGCAACTGATCGAACGTCTGGACGTGGACCCCGACATCCGTCAGGCGCTGACACGAGAAGTAAACGCGCTGGATTTCCCCATCACCCGACAACACCCACTGATCGGTAACATCACAGGTTTTCTGCAGCGTAGCGGATTGCTGCAGACACCCAGCGTGACACAGGCATTGAGTGACTATTTGCCCCTGGCAGGGAGAGCGGCATGAGATGCCTGACCATTGGATGGGTCGGTGTCAGCCAAGCCCTGGAGAGCGTGAAGCACGTGCTGGAGCAGTACGGCCATCGGTCTGGTGATGAGGCCGCCGACTGGGTGATCGAAGACGGGAGCCAGCCAGTACCCCGGCGCTTTTCCGAAGCCTCCCGCATCAGCTTGCGCGTGGGCATCGGCGCTCTGACTGAATACGGGCTGCCCGCCGTACAGTTGCGCGGCTATGACCGCAACAGGCGCCTGCTTGCCGCGCTGGACCTTGCCGAAGAGCCCAGTGGGAACGGCCAGCGACTGCGCTTGCACGCAACCCGGGTGCTGGCGGAATGGGTTGCCTTGCACATCAGTCGTTTTGCACGTGACCCTGAGTATTTGCCCCCAGAAGCCTGCGCCAATGCCTGGCCTGAGCAAGGCATGCAGGGGCTGGAAGCGGTGGCGTTTCTGCATCGGTTTAATCGCACGGCGGACCCGGCCGTGTGGCAGGCAGCCCAGGTGCCGGTGATCGAGCGATTGCAGGCCAGCCTTCTCACCTTCGCCGAGCGACCTGCCCTGAACATCGCGGGCAATGTGACGACTTACCGGCAACTGCAGACTCAGATGCTCGCCATCCAGCAGCGGCTGGAACGGCTACTGGAGGGCATTGAGGCACCCGCCGTAGTCGGTGTTTGCCTGGAAAAATCCATCGCGTTGTACGCCAGTATTCTCGCAGTGCTCGGCTGCGGCGCGGTGTACCTGCCGCTGGCGCCCGACCACCCATCACAACGCCAGCAGGCCATGCTGGAAAGTGCAGGCGCCCGCGTATTGCTGGATGACGGCAGCCATCCATTGCGTGAGCACTTCGTTTCGCTGGACGTCGGCAATCTCGGCGCGCCAGACACTGCACGACCATTGCGGCCTCCTTGCATCGACCTTGAAGCACCTTGCATGGCGCTCTTCACCTCGGGCACCACGGGACGGCCCAAGGGTGTACTGCTCGGCCAGGACAATCTCGCCCATTTCAGCGCTTGGTTTGCCAGCCAAATGGCGCTGAGTGAACAGAGTCGTGTGCTGCAGTTCGCCTCGGTGAATTTCGATGCATCGCTGATGGACATTTTCCCCAGCCTGATCGCCGGCGCGGAGTTGATCATCCCCAGCGAGACGCAACGGCGCGATCCGCAGCAATTGGTCGAGCTGATTCGGCAACGGCGCATCACCCATGCGTTCTTGCCGCCGGCGCTGCTCAGCCTCTTGCCGCTTGATAAACCCCTGGGCCTGACGCATCTGTTGACCGGCGGCGATGCCTGCGAGCCTTATGTGATCGAACGCTTGGCAGGCCAATGCCACCTGCACAACCTCTACGGTCCCACCGAAGCGACGGTACTGGTCACGCATCGCATCCTGCAAGCCGGGGATGGCAATCGCAACCTGGGCCGCCCCATCGCCAACAGCCAAGTGCTGATCCTCGACGATAACCTGCAACCGGTGGACGAACAGGTGATGGGCGAGCTGTACATCGTCGGCCCTGGGGTAGGCCTGGGGTATTTAAATGCAGCGCAGTTGCCCGACGACCCTTTCATGACGCTGGCCCTGCCGGGTGGCAAGCCCCTGCGGGCCTATCGCAGTGGCGACCTTGCGAAGTGGACTGCCGAGGGTATCGAGCTGGGCGGCAGGCGCGATGCGCAGGTGAAGATTCGCGGAATCCGGGTCGCGCCTCAGGAAATCGAACAGTGCCTGCGCGACAGTCGACTGTATCGCCAGGTGGCGGTGGTCATTGATAGTGAACGCAAGATTCGTGGTGTCGTCGCCCAACCGGAGCCTGGCGCGACGCTAGCCGGCTTGAAACAGCATGCACGGCAGTGGCTGCCTGATTACCTGCAGCCCGACTTGTGGGCCGAGCTACCCAGCCTGCCTTGCTCCAGTAACGGCAAGGTCGACCGCCAGGCCTTGCTGGCGTTGCCGGCCCACCCCACGTTGAATAGCGCCGGGCAGGCTGCGCAAACGGCCCTTCACATGCAACTGGTGGCGTTATGGCGTGAGTTGTTGCGGTTGCCAGTGGGCGAGCTGTCAATTGATGACAGCTTCTTCAATCTCGGCGGCCACTCCATGTTGCTGTCGATGTTGTTACTGCGTATCCGCGAGCAGTTTGGCCGCAGCCTGCCGTTGAACCGCTTCTTTGAAGCACCAACGATTCGCACGCTTGCGCTGCTGATCGAGGATGGGGCGCTGCCTGAAGCAGCTTCCGGCCAGGCGCTTCAGGATGCACAGAGGGAAGACGTTGTTCAGGTACTGCCTGTAGAGCGCGTTGGTGATTGCAACAAAGTGATCGTGACAGGCGCAAACAGTTTTATCGGTGTGCATATCGTCGAGGCGCTGTTGGCCAATGGTGCAACCCACGTGGCGTGCCTGGTGCGGGAGCTGCCGGGACAAGCCGCAACCACGCGATTCGCTCAGGCGTTGCGCGAACACCGTCTTGAACACTTGGACTTGAGCCGGGTGCAGGTCTATGCCGCGGATATCAGCCAACCACGCCTGGGCTTGGCTTGCGATACGTATGAGCACCTTGCACGGGACTACGGTGTGCTCGTGCACAACGCCGCGCGGGTCAATCACGTGATGGACTACGCCTCGTTGGTAAAGGACAACGTCGCCCCACTGCTGGAGTGCCTGCGCCTGTGTGAGACCCACTGCAAGAAAGTGCTCAATTTCATCTCGACCTTGTCGGCCTGCAGCGACACCGACGCACATGGCCACGTCCTCGAAACCCCTGCCGCGCAGACCCTGCCGATCTACATCAAAAATGGCTACAACTTGTCCAAATGGGTCGCCGAGCGCTGGCTGGGGCGCGCGGTCAAGCAAGGTTCCTGGGTAAACATTCACCGCCCGGGGAACATCAGTTTCAACAGCCGGAGCGGTGTGTGTCAGCCGCAGAAAAATCGCCTGATGCTGATGCTAAAAGGCTCGCTGCAATTGGGCTTGGTGCCCCGTTTGGAAGTGAACTTCGACCTGATGCCTGTGGATTTTTTTGCTCGGTTTCTCGCGTTCCACTGCGGCCATTTTGAAGCGAGGCGAAACGTCTTCAACCTGCATAACCCACAGCCTTTGAGCTGGGATCAATATTTGGATGCATTCAGCCGGGCGGGCTACGAATTCGAGCGCGTCAGTGTGGCGCACTGGCAAAGGGCGCTGCGCACGGTAAGCCGCGAAAACGCGCTGTTTGGCGTACTGGGCTTTTATCTGGATGGGCTGGGTGACGACATTGGCGACACCTCAATGATCCACTGCAACAACGCACGTCGGGCAGTGGAAGCAATGGGCACCCGCTACCCCGAAAAGAACGCATCGCTGCTGCAAAGGGGCTGCGACTACCTCAAGGCTATCGGCTTTCTTTGAACGGATTAAGGACAACCTCATGAAACCGCTGCAACCCGATACATTGATTCACAACCCAACTGGCATGCCGGTGGTGGCCTCTGTCGTGGTCAACTGCGAGGCCATGCGACTGTGGGGGGTGGTGGGTCACTTTGCAGGCTTTGATGCCTTTATTCCGGCCCTGTCGCACATCGAAATGACGGGGGAAGGCGTGGGCGCTTTGCGCACCAAGTTTTTCCACGATGGTCATTGCGTCGTGGAGCAACTCAATAGCCGGGACGAAGATGCCATGAGCATGACCTGGACAACGATCTATAACACGCTGGGCGTAGCTCGATTGTGGGCGGCGATGCGCGTGGAAGCACTCGGTTCAAGCGGTTCAAGGGCGACCTGGACGCTGATCGGCGAACCGGCAGAAATGGCGCAGGCGGAGTTTGAACAGTTTGTACAAACATTCGCCGACAACGCTTTGGGAAATGTGCGCCATATGCTGGGTTGAGGAGCAGGAGCGAGAGGGCTCGCTCCTGTTCAATCACCGTCAGATCTTGAAACTGTCGACCAGCTGTTTCAAGCGGCTGGCCTGCTGGGACAACGCGTCGCAGTCCTTCAACGTTTCGTTGAGATTGGTCACGCCTTGCTGGTTCAGCAGGTTGATCTGATTGATGTCGACATTGAGTGTTTCCACTACTGCAGTCTGCTCTTCGGTGGCGGCAGCGACCGATTGGTTCATGCCATCGATTTCAACGATCCTCTTCGTCACGCTGATCAGCCGCTCACCCGCCTGGTTGGCCACTTGGACACTTTCTTCGCTGGAGGTCTGGCTGGCGTTCATCGTGCTCACCGCTTCACGCGAACCCACTTGCAACGAGGTGATCATTTTGTGGATTTCTTCAGCCGACTCTTGCGTACGGTGGGCCAGGTTACGCACTTCATCAGCGACCACGGCAAACCCGCGGCCAGCCTCCCCGGCACGGGCAGCCTCGATCGCGGCGTTGAGCGCAAGCAGGTTGGTCTGCTGGGAGATGCCTTTGATGACATCAAGAATGTGACCGATGTTGTCGGTGCTGGCATTCAGGGTTTCAATCTGGGTGCAGGACAGGCTGATCTTTTGCGACAGTTCCGACATCGCCAAAATGGTTTGCTCCACCACTTTGCGCCCATCGTCAGCCTGTTCACTGGCACCGCTCGCGTGCTGCGAGGCGTCGGCAGCATTACGCGCGATTTCCTGAGTGGCTGCACCCAGCTCGTTGATCGCGGCAGCCACGCTGTTAGTGCGCGCGCTCTGCTCGTCGGAACCGATGATCGAGGCGTTGGACGATGCCATTACGCGCTGGGACAAGTCATGCACCTGGCGTGTTGCTGAAGACACTTCGGAGATGGAGGCGTGGATACGCTCCACGAATTGATTGAATGCACTGCCTACCTCGCCAAACTCGTCCTTGCTGGTGACGTCCAGGCGACGAGTCAGGTCGCCCTCGCCCTGAGCGATGTCCTGCATGGCAACGCCCATAGTGGTCAGAGGCCGCAGCAGTACTTGGATCAGCAGGCTCAAGAGCACTGCGATCGCCACCACCGCAATCAACATGGCAATCAACGCTGATGTACGGAATTTACCCAGCGGTGTGTAGGCCTTGTCTTTATCGATCGACAGACCAATGTACCAATCCGCATCTGGCAGGCCGCTGATCGGGGTGAACGACAAAATACGATCCTGGCCATTGAGGACGACATCCTGACTGACCTTCTCGATACGCACAGGGGAGCCTGGATAGATGTCCTTAAGGTTCTTCATCACCTGGTCCTGGTCAGGACTGACGATGACCTGGCCATCGCCGCTGACCAGAAACGCATGGCCGATGCCGCCGAAATCCACAGAGTTGATGATCTTCACCAGGGTTTGCAGGCTCAGGTCACCACCGACGACACCCAGCAGTTCACCGTTCTTTTTCACCGGCATCGCGATGGTCACGATCTGCCCACCCACTGCGGCCATGTAAGGCGGGGTGAGCATGGTTTTATCAGTGGCTACAGCTTGCTTGTACCAAGGACGCTGACGGGGGTCGTAGCCATCAGGCATCTTCGCATCTGGACGCTGGGTGAACACACCGTTGGTTTGGCCGACATAGGTGAACTGGAAATTTGCTGTGAGGGCAGGTTGATCGACCAAGCCCGGGAGGTCTGCGCCAGTGCCCTGGTGGGCAATATTTTGCGCCAGGCTTTCGAGTACTAGAATTCGCCCACTGAGCCAGTTCTGCACACTACTGGCGGTAAGCTCGCCGGATTGCTGGATGGAGGAATCCAGGTTTTGCTTGATGGTGCTGCGCTGCAGGTAGTCGTTGTAAAGCGTGAATAACGCGAAGGCTAGAACCACAACGCCTGACGCGGCCAACAGAATTTTATGACTGAACTTAAGATTCATTTCACCGACTTCTTTTGCCAAATGGGGGTGTGAGCGTGCCGAGTGGAACATTCCATGTAACGGTATAGGCGGACTCTCTGACCGCTCTATTTCGGTGCACGCATGGCTCATCAGGCTTTCGGCCAAAGCAGGGCAAATCTTAGGGGATTGTGAGGTATATCCTGTTTTCGCGAGGGAAACCGACCGGTGGTAGGCGATAACGGATCGGTGATGCGGATCCTTTCAGTCGCCAGGGTCGTGCCGCAGATACGTGCGCGCAAGGCGCCTTTGTGAACTTGCTGCAACAGAGCAGGAGCTCCGGAATCAAGATGCCTCGTAGGTTTTTGCATGTCATGCAATGGCCTGGTAATCGATCACTGACGACGTGAATAAATCGAACATGCTTACCGAGGATCTATCAACTGCCGCCTCTCTTAAACGAAAAAACCCCTGTCTGCGCTAGCAGACAGGGGTTTCGGAATTCAATCTTGACGATGACCTACTCTCACATGGGGAAACCCCACACTACCATCGGCGATGCATCGTTTCACTGCTGAGTTCGGGATGGGATCAGGTGGTTCCAATGCTCTATGGTCGTCAAGAAATTCTGTGCACCGGACCGTCTTGTTAGCAACGTGCCGGTTAAATTCATGGACTTCTACATAAACAAAACCCCTGTTTGCGTTAGCAAACAGGGGTTCTGGAATTTAATCTTGACGATGACCTACTCTCACATGGGGAAACCCCACACTACCATCGGCGATGCATCGTTTCACTACTGAGTT
>NZ_LKEG01000023.1 GCF_001645105.1 Pseudomonas marginalis | reverse complement strand
CAGTTGATCATGCGCTTTTCGTCGACGGCGACGCGGGCGGCGGAGCCTTCGAGTTCGGCGAGGCCTTCGGCGACGTCGAGTTTATCGAGGGCGGCCTTGGCGCGGATGATCGCAGCGGAGTCGTTGGCGGTCACGTTACGGGCTTCCAGCGCGGCGGCGGCGCCGGCACCGTCGAGGCGGTCCATGTTGGCTTCGCTGGCGTGGCCAGCGTTGGCGCCCTTGATCACCGCTGCACCGGTGTCTTCGTTGTCGACTTCATCCCAACTCAGCATTGAAATACTCCCTTCTGGTCTGTTCTGACGGCCTATTGGGCCGTCCAAAATATAAAATTTGCAGGCGGTTAGGCATTGAAATACGGCGCATAGTGTGGTCGGTATTTACCGATACTGCACACTATGTAGTGGTCTGTTCTGTTTGTGGGCACACTATATGGGGTGTGGTGACGATGGTCAACGCACAAGATGTGCGGTCTGGGGTCGCTGCCGGGCGCTTGATTGACGCCCTGTCCAGGACTGGATATGTTGTCTTGCATGAAAAAGACCCTGCCCGAAGACACCCACCTGATCAGCCAGCTCGAACAGATCGCCGAAGGCTTGAGCAAAACCTTCAGCCCGTTCTGCGAAGTGGTGCTGCACGACTTGCGCGACCCGCAGCACGCGATCCTGGCCATCCATAACAACCTCTCGGGCCGCCAGCCTGGCGACCCGGCCACTGAGCTGGGCCTGGCGCGGATTGCCGATCCCGAGTACCCGCAAGTCATTGCCAATTATCAGAACCAGTTCGCCGACGGCCGCCAGGTCAAGAGCACCTCGATCGGCATCAAGGACACCCGCGGCCAATACGTCGCGGCCTTGTGCATGAACGTCGACCTCTCGTTGTTCCGAGGCTTGCAGGGCATGCTGGAACAGTTCGGCTCCGTCAGTGGCGACACGCCCCGTGAGTCTCTCGACCCGTCCGGCGCCGACGCCATTCGTGCGCGCATCGATCAGTTCGCCGCACGCCTGGCCACCACGCCGCGCGCGCTCAAGACCGCGGATCGGCGTGCCTTGATGCGTGAGCTCAAGGACGCCGGCTGCATGGATGTGCGTCGGGCCATGGAAACCGTAGCCTCGCACCTGGGTGTGTCGCGCGCGGCGGTCTACACCTACGCCAAGTAACGCGCGACGGCTTCAATCTCCACCAGATACCCGTGATGCAACTCGGGCACCGGCACCACCGCGCGTGCCGGGCGGTGATCACCCAGTGCGCCGGCGTAGACCTGGTCAAACGCCGGCCAGTGTTCGACCCCCGCCACGTACACCGTGACTTTCACCAGATCCTGCGGCGTGCCGCCGGCCGCCTTGAGGATTTCCAACACATTCGCCAGTGCGACCTGGGCCTGTTCGGCAAACGGCGCCGACAGGTTATGCCGCCCGTCCGGGCTGACCGGCAGTTGCCCGGAGATATACAGCGTGTCGCCGTGGCGGATGGCCTGGGAATAATGGCCGGCAGGCTTTGCCGCCGTGGGGGTGTGGATGATGTTCATGGCGCCTCGCTGAGCAGGGTGGCGTACTTCTGGAGATCGACGTTGCCGCCGGTGACGATGATGCCCACGCGCTGGCCCTTGAGCTGGTCGCCCAACGTGTGCAGTGCGGCCAGGCCCAGGCAGCCGGTGGGTTCCACCACCATTTTCATGCGCTGCATGAAGAACTTCATCGAGGCCACCAACTGTGCGTCCGACACCGTAAGGATGTCGTTCACCTGCTCGCGGATGATAGGGAAGGTGTAGTTGCCCAAGTGCTGGGTCTGGGCGCCGTCGGCGATGGTCGTCGGGGTGTCGATATGTACGATGTTGCCGGTGCGAAACGAGCGCTGGCCGTCGTTACCCGCTTCGGGTTCGACGCCGTACAACTGGCACTCCGGCGACAAGGCGCGGGTCGACAGCGCCGTGCCCGACAGCATGCCACCACCGCCCAGGCCGACGAACAACGCGTCCAGGGGGCCGGTGAATTCCAGCAGTTCCTTGGCGGCGGTGCCTTGGCCGGCGAGGATATGCGGATGGTCGTAGGGCGGGATCAGGGTCATGCCGTGTTCGTTCGCCAGCTTGCGGCCGATCTGCTCGCGGTCCTCGGTAAAGCGGTCATACAGCACCACGCTGGCGCCATACTCGCGGGTGGCCGCGACCTTGGCGGCAGGCGCATCGCCGGGCATCACAATCGTTGCCGGTATGCCCAGCAAACGCGCCGCCAGGGCAATGCCCTGGGCATGGTTGCCCGACGAGAACGCCACCACCCCGACTTCGCGCTGCCGTGCGTCAAACTGCGACAGTGCATTGAAGGCTCCGCGAAACTTGAATGAGCCGGTGCGTTGCAGGTTCTCGCACTTGATGAAGACCTCGGCGCCGGTCTGTGCGTTGAGCGTTCGAGAGGTGAACACCGGCGTCAGGCAGGCAACGCCCTCCAGGCGTTGGGCGGCGGCGATGACGTCTTGGTAAGTCGGCAGGTGCATGGGACGGACCTCAATGGCATGTCTGGATAAAATATCCATAACAAGACAGATAGTAAAGATTCGTGTGGTAGTGCTAGCTTTTGAACCTCTCTGATCGCAGGAGGATACGACGTTGGTCCGACTCGCCGACTGCATCGCCCACTTAGCGCAAGGTTGAAAAGATCATGGTGTCTGACTGCGATATTAAATAGAATGAATCTCATTTGAGACTCACTCGCGCCGCGCAGGTCGCTTGCCATGAATGATGCTGTTGTTTCGACCCACGCCCCCGAGCTGACGTTGTCGAGCCTGTACCGCGACCATCGCAGCTGGCTGGAAAGCTGGCTGCGCCGGCGCTTGGGCAATGCCTGGGATGCCGCGGACCTGAGCCAGGATACGTTTTTACGGGTACTCGCCAGCGCCCAGCCGATTGCGCAGATGCAGGAGCCGCGCGCGTATCTGGTGACCGTCGGCAAGCGCCTGCTGGTGAATTTCCATCAGCGGCGCAGCCTCGAACAGGCCTATCTGCAGGCCTTGGCGAACCTGCCGGAAGCCTGTGTGCCGTCGCCCGAGCAGCGCTGGCTGGTGCTGGAAACCCTGCAAGCCCTGGACGAATTGCTCGATGGCTTGCCGGTGCTGGTCCGCCGCGCCTTTCTCTGGAGCCAACTGGAAGGCCTGGGCTATCGGGAGATCGCCGAGCGCCTCGACGTCTCCGAGCGCACGGTAAAACGCTACATGGCCCAGGCTTACGAACATTGCCTGCTGGTGGACCTGTGAGCCGTGACGTGGCGCGTGCCGCCGCCCAATGGCTGGCGCTGCTGGAGTCTGGCGCGGCCACCGAGCATGATCACGCCGCCTTGCAGCACTGGCGGGACAGCCACCCCCAGCACGAACAGACCTGGCAAAAAGCCCAGACCCTGCGCCAGCGTTTCAGCGCCTTGCCCCAGGCCCTGGCGATGGCCAGCCTCGACCGCCCGCAACCGGGACGCCGCGCCGTGCTCAAGCGCGCGTTGGGTATCGCGGCCTTGGTGCCGACGGCCTGGTTGGTCAGCCGTCAATTGCCCATCGAGGTCTGGCGCGCCGACCTGCACACCGCCACCGGTGAGCGCAAGCGTATCCCCTTGGATGATGGCGGCAACCTGCAACTCAATACCGCCACGGCGGTGGATGTGGACCTGGCACAGCGGCGTATCACGCTGGTGGACGGTGAGTTGGCGCTGAATCTACCCGGCGCGACCGCGATGACCGTGCAGACCCGCTACGGCGAGTTGAGCGTCAGCCAGGCCGACGTGTGCATACGACAACAGGCTGCCGGCTGCCTGGTGTCTGTGCTCAAGGGCGCAGTCCAAGTGCGCGACCGGAACGGGCAGGTGGCGACCCTGCAGGGGGGGCGGCAAGCGCCGCTGAAAGCCGGCGGGCTGGGTGCCTGGGTGCCGTTTGATGTGTCGCAGCTGGGCTGGCGCGACGGTGTGCTGACGGCGCAGAACCAGGCGCTGGGCGATTTTTTGCGGGAGCTGGAACGTTATCGGCCAGGTGTTTTGCGTTGGGAGCCGAGCCTGGAGAATTTACGTGTGACCGGCAGCTTCCGCCTCGACGACACCGACCGCATCCTCAATTTGCTTGCCTCGACACTCGGGCTCGAGCTGCAGGCGCGGACACGCTATTGGGTGACATTGCGCAAAGCAATGACCTGATCACACCGTTAGTGTAGTGAGCGGGCTTGCCCCGCGCTGGGCTGCGAAGCGGCCCCAATAAAAACACCGCGGTCTGTCAGACAGAGCGCGGTGTTTGGTTTTAGGGCCGCTTCGCGCCCCAGCGCGGGGCAAGCCCGCTCACTACAAGTCTCAGTGTTGTTAGATTACATGGGCGCGGTGCAGCTCGGTCAAGGCCAGTGCCTTGAGCCGGGCCAGCAGCGGATCACGCCGGTCCCTTGGGTGCGGCAGGTCCACCGCCAGTTCCTGGCGAATGCTGCTGGGCCGGTTGTCCATCACCAGCACACGGTCGCTCAGGTACAGCGCCTCGTCCACATCATGGGTCACCAACAGCAAGGCGATGGCATGGTGTTTGGCCAGTTGCAGCAGCAGGTCCTGCAACTTCATGCGGGTAAACGCGTCCACTGCGCTGAAGGGTTCATCCAGCAACAACACCTGCGGGCGTGAATACAGGCCCCGCGCGATGGCGACCCGCTGCGCCATGCCGCCGGACAACGCCTTGGGCAGCGCCTGGGCAAACCCCTTGAGGCCGACTTCCTCGATCAGTTGCGTGACCCAGGCCCTGTCGTAGTGGTTGTCATCGCTGAAACCGATGTTCTGTTCCACCGTGAGCCAGGGCATCAGCCGGGGTTCCTGGAACACAAAGGCGACTTCGCCCTCCGGGCTGTGCAGTTCGCCCTGGAAGTCCTTTTCCAGGCCGGCGACGATGCGCAGCAAGGTGCTTTTGCCACAGCCGCTGGGGCCCAGCAGGCTCACGGCTTCCCTCGGTTGCAACGCCAGGCGCACCTCGTTCAGCACGGTGGTGTGGGCGAAGCTTTTACGCGCCACGTGAATGTCCAGCAGAGGCTGTGCGCTCATTGTCCGGCTCCCTGAAACGTATCGCGCCAGGCCAGGCAGCGCTTCTCCAGTGCCGCGAGCAGGCCATCGCTGACCTTGCCCAGCAGCGCCAACACAATGATCGCGGCCAGCACGATATCCGGCCGCGAGGTTTCCCGCCCGTCGCTGAGCAAATAACCCAGGCCCTTGGTGGCCGCGATCAACTCAGCCGCCACCAAAAACATCCACGCCAGGCTCAAGCCGCTGCGCAACCCGGTAAACAGGCCGGGCAGGGCGGCGGGCAATAAAATGCGGCGCACCAGGCGGCGGCGATTGAAACCATACATTTGCCCGACTTCCACCAACTTGCGGTCGATATCGCGGATGGCCGCAACCCCATTGAGGTACACCGGGAAGAACGCGCCGATTGCGATCAGCACGATCTTCGACGTTTCGTCGATGCCCAGCCACAGCAGCAACAGCGGCACCCAGGCCAGGCTCGGGATCGAGCGTAGCCCGGCGAAGGTCGGTTCCAGATAGGCTTCGGCCTCACGGCTCAAGCCGACCCACGCGGCAAACATCAACGCCAGGCTGGCGCCGATGGCAAAGCCCAGCAGCACCCGGCCGAGGCTGGCGCTGATGTGTTTCCACAGTGCACCTTCGGCGAGGTCCGTCAGGGTCACGGCGATTTCGCTGGGCGCCGGCATCTGGTACGACGGCAGCCAACCCACACGTACCACCACTTCCAATACCAGCAGGATCAGCGCCGGCACCACCAGGCCCTTGAGCCGTCTCGGCCAGCCACTGCGGTTGATCGCCACGGGCGCGGCAAGGGGCAATGCTTGGGTTTTGCTGGTCATCACGCGCTCCTTCTCCTTAGTGTCAGTGGCCGAACGAGGTGTCGATCAACTGGTCGATCACCTGGTCCACATTCACGCCTTTGCGCACCAATGCTTCGGACACCAGGATCGGCGCGGCGGCCTTGGACGACAGCACATCCTTGCTGCTCAGGAACGGCGTGCTCAGGTCGGTGCGCGACAGTTGCAGCTTGGCCACTTCCAGCGGCAGGCCGGATTCGTCGGCGAGCAGCTTGGCGAATTCATCCGGGTGCTTCACCGCCCAGTCGCGGGCCTTTTCATAGGCGCCAAGCACTTTGGTGATGGTCTGCGGATGCGCCTTGGCGAACTGCTCGGTGACGCTGACCACGCCATAGCTGTTGAAGTCCTTGTTGCGGTACAGCAAGCGCGAACCGGCCTGGATTTCGCTGGCGGCCATGTGCGGGTCAAGACCGGCCCAGGCGTCCACGTCACCTTTCTCGAGGGCGGTGCGGCCATCCGGGTGTTGCAGGTGTACCAGCTCCACATCGTCTTTTTTCAGCCCGGCCTTTTGCAGGCTGCGCAGGGTGAACAGGTACGGGTCGGTGCCTTTGGTGGCGGCGATTTTCTTGCCCTTGAGATCGGTGACGCTCTTGAACGGCGAGTCCTTGCGCACTACCAGGGCCGTCCATTCGGCGCGGCTGTACACATACACCGATTTGATCGGGCTGCCGTTGGCGCGGCTCAACACCGCCGACAGGCTGGCGGAAGAAGCGAAATCCACGCCGCCGCTGTTGAGGTATTCCAACGACCGGTTGCTGCCCTGGCTCAGGACCCAGCCGACCTTGCTGTTCGGCAGGGCCTGTTCCAGCCAGCCAAAATGCTTGAGCACCAGGCTGACGGGCGAGTAGTAGGCGTAGTCGAGATTGACTTCGGCGGGATCGGTGTCGGCGGCATGGGCCAGCGGTTGCAGGCACAGGGCGAGGGCGCAGGCGCCGAGTAAGCGTCGGGTGAAGGGGTTCATGGAACAGCTCCGGCAAGGCATTGAGAGAAGGCTTTTCTTATATCCAGAAAAATTAAACGGCATGTTCCATCATGCTTTTCGGGAATATGCAGTCTCTGTGCCATCTGGTTCGCAGGCGTGTTTACGGGGCTTGAAGGGGCTAAAGCTGTAGCGCGAATGCGCAAACTGTTGATCGGCTGTTGGTGATGCAACAGTTCTTATATATCTGTATCGAATAAATAAAGAGTTATATATTCCTTTTAATGTCTTCGTGGGTGGCGCATGTTGAGGGCCTGCGCATTCGTGCGGATTGACCCAACAGCCAAAAGGAAAGCCGACATGACCATTAAAGCGATCAACGTGCGCAACCAGTTCAAGGGCGTCATCAAGGAAATCCTGCTGGGGGAAGTGGTGTCGGAAATCGACGTGCAGACCGCGTCCGGCATCGTCACCTCGGTGATCACCACCCGCTCGGTGCGTGACCTGGAGTTGAAAGTGGGCAGTGAAGTGATTGCCTTTGTGAAATCGACGGAAGTGTCCATCGCCAAGTTGTGAACCCCATCGAATGAGGGCGCTGGCAAGCCCGGGCCCTCATTAATAGGTGCATGCTTCAGCGTTGGCGAAGGGCGCGTTCCATGCGTTGCAGGCCTTCTTCCAGCATCGTTCGTGGGCAGCCGAAGTTCAGTCGCACGAACTGTTGGCTGTCATCGCCGAACTCGATACCGGCGCTCAACCCGACCTTGGCCTGCTCCAGGAAAAACTGCTGCGGATCATCCAGGCCCAGGGCGCTGCAATCCAGCCACGCCAGGAACGTGCCTTGCGGCACCTGCATCACCACGCCGGGCAGGCGGGTTTGCACGGCATCGAGCAGGTAGTCACGGTTCGCTTGCAGGTACTGCACCAACGCATCAAGCCAGTCGCCGCACTGGCTGTAGGCGGCGCGGGTGGCCTCCAGGCCCAGGGGGCTGACGCTGTCGACCATGCCGCAACGCGCCTGGTTGAAGCGTTCGCGGATCTCGGCGTTCTGGACCACTGCAAAGCAAGTTTTCAGGCCAGCGACGTTATACGCCTTGCTCGCCGACATCAGCGTGATCGTGCGCTGGGCGATCTCATCGCTGAGGCTGGCAGTGGGAATGTGGCGACGGCCGTCAAAACACAGCTCGGCGTGGATTTCGTCGGAGATAATCAGCGCGCCGTGTTCCAGGCAGGCGTTGGCCACGGCCAGCAGTTCTTCGCGGGGGAAGACTTTGCCCATGGGGTTATGCGGGTTGCTCAACAGCAGCGCGCCGGCACCGGTCAGCGCCTGACGCATGGCTGGCATGGGCGTGAGGTATTCGCCGTCGACCAGCTCGAAGGGGACTTCGATGCGCGGCAGCTTCCAGTGCCCCGGCGCCAGGCGGATCGGCCGGTAGTTGGGGGTTTGCAGTACCACCGGTTGGCCGGGTTGTATAAAGGCGTGCAGTGCCATGTTGAAACCCGGTTCGACGCCGGGCAGGAACAGCAACTCATCCGGCTGCACGCGCCAGGCGTACTTGGCCCACAAATCGGCAATGATCGCCTCACGCACATCCGGGCCGGCGACGCTGTAGCCGAGCACCTGCTGGTCGAGGCGCGCGTGCAAGGCTTGCAGCACGGCGGGTGGGGCGGCGATGTCCATGTCCGCGATCCACATCGGCAAAACGTCGTGCGGGTAGCGGTTCCACTTGGTGCTGCCGGTGCCTAGGCGCGGGTGGATCGTGTCGAAATCAAAGCTCATGGGGGGCTCGTGTCAGGGCGTCGGGCGCGGGAATGGGGCTGATTCTAGCGTCATTATTTTTATAGGCCAGGGTTGATTGGTGCTTACCGTTGTTGAGGTGTGCCGTACTGGGTTGAAACTCTGGGAGGGGGCTTGCTCCCGATGGCGGTGTGTCAGTTGATGCATCTCTGGCTGTCCCACTGCTATCGGGAGCAAGCCCCCTCCCACAGTTTGATCTCCATACATCAGGTAGATATCAGTCTGCTTCTGATCTTAGGCGCCCCGTTAAACACGCTGGCTGGAGTGAGGGCACACCGAGCCTACGTTCTATGACCGACAAGTTCTGTAATAAAAACGCCATTGCGCTGGGGATTACCTGTGCGCCGGGCTATTTTGGTGCATCTCAATAACTAGAGTAGCCATGGATGAAATACCAACCCTTCAGCCGTACCTTGATTGCCACAGCCCTGGTGTTGACGGTCAGTGGTGTGCACGCCGCTTCCCAGGCCCCGGTGGCCGGTGAAAATGGCATGGTGGTGACGGCCCAGCATTTGGCCACTCATGTGGGCGTGGATGTGCTCAAGGCCGGCGGCAACGCGGTCGATGCTGCTGTAGCGGTGGGCTATGCGCTGGCCGTGGTGTACCCGGCGGCGGGTAACCTGGGGGGTGGCGGTTTCATGACCGTGCAACTGGCGGACGGGCGCAAGACCTTCCTCGATTTCCGCGAAAAAGCCCCGCTGGCGGCCACCGCCGATATGTACCTGGACAAAGACGGCAACGTCATCGAAGGCCTCAGCGCCAAGGGCCACTTGGCCGTCGGCGTACCCGGCACCGTGTCGGGGATGGAACTGGCCCTGAGCAAATACGGCACCCTCAAGCGCGCCCAGGTCATTGCACCGGCGATCAAGCTGGCGGAAAACGGCTTTGCCCTGGAGCAAGGTGATATCGACCTGCTGCACACCGCCACCGGCGAGTTTGAAAAAGACAAGGACATGCGCGCGATCTTCCTGCACAACGGCCAGCCGCTGCAGGTGGGTCAGAAACTGGTGCAGAAAGACCTGGCCAAGACCCTCAAGGAAATCTCGGCCAAGGGCACCGACGGTTTCTATAAAGGTTGGGTCGCCAAGGCGCTGGTGGATTCCAGCCAGGCCGGCAAGGGCATCATCACCCAGGCGGACCTCGACAAATACAAGACCCGTGAGTTGGCACCCATCGAGTGCGACTACCGTGGCTACCACGTGGTCTCGGCACCGCCGCCAAGCTCGGGCGGCGTGGTGATCTGCCAGATCATGAACATCCTCGAAGGCTACCCGATGGCCGACCTCGGCTATCACTCGGCCCAAGGCCTGCACTACCAGATCGAAGCCATGCGCCACGCTTATGTGGACCGTAACAGCTACCTCGGCGACCCGGACTTCGTGAAGAACCCGATCGAGCACCTGCTGGATAAAAACTACGCGACCAAACTGCGCGACGCCATCGAGCCGCAAAAGGCCGGGGATTCCCAAGCCATCAAGCCGGGCGTATCACCTCACGAAGGTAACAACACCACCCACTATTCCATCGTCGACAAGTGGGGCAATGCGGTGTCGGTGACCTACACCCTCAACGACTGGTTCGGCGCGGGCGTGATGGCGAGCAAGACCGGGGTGATCCTCAACGATGAAATGGACGACTTCACCGTCAAGGTCGGCGTGCCGAACATGTACGGGCTGGTCCAGGGTGAAGCCAACGCCATCGCGCCGGGCAAGGCGCCGCTGTCGTCGATGAGCCCGACCATCGTGACCAAGGATGGCAAGGCTGTGATGGTGGTGGGCACGCCAGGTGGCAGCCGCATCATTACCGCGACCTTGCTGACCATCCTGAATGTCATCGACTACAAGATGAACATCCAGGAAGCCGTGGACGCGCCGCGTTTCCACCAGCAGTGGATGCCGGAGACCACCAACCTTGAGACGTTTGCCGTGAGCCCGGACACCCAGAAGATCCTGGAAAGCTGGGGCCATAAGTTTGCCGGTCCGCAGGATGCCAACCACTTGGCGGCGATCCTGGTGGGCGCGCCGTCGCTGGGTGGCAAGCCGGTGGGTAACAACCGCTTCTATGGGGCGAATGACCCGCGTCGTAATACGGGGCTGTCGCTGGGGTACTGACGGGGGGGCGCGCGGGTTTGTTGTGGTGAGCGGGCTTGTCGAATCGTCGCACCGCCCGCGCTGGGGGGCGAAGCCGCCCTAATAAATACGCCGCGTACTGCCTGACAGTATGCGGCGATTGGTTTTAGGGCTGCTACGCAGCCCAGCGCGGGGCAAGCCCGCTCACTACAACAGCTGTTCTACTGCGGTGAATGCGGCGCTCCGGCGTTTTTCCCAATTTCCCCTGATGACCACGACGGGTTGCTGGTGCTGCTGCATCCAGTCCAGGCTGTCCTGGAAAAACGCCCTGCGGTCGGCCAGCTCAGGTTGGCAGCGTTGCCCATCGGCCGTCCACTCCACATCTTCCGGCGACAGCAGCAGGTGCAGGTCGTAGTGCCGAGCCAGCAGTTCGTCGTCCAGCCAGGCCGGGTAGTCGCCAAACAGGGTCTGGCTCCACAGTTTGTTGGTCAGCAAGTGCGTATCGAGGATCAGCAGGCGGGGCTGTTCGGCGCGGGCGGCGTCTTCCCAGGCGAGTTGGCCACGGGCGATGGCCGGGATATCCGCAAGGCAGGTATCACGCTGGTGATGGTCGATGAATTCGCGCACGTATTCACGCACCATCAACCCGCCAAACTGCGCTTGCAGCTCCGTCGCCAGCCAGCTTTTACCACTGGATTCCGGCCCGGCCAGTACCACCACCTTCATGCGTGCAACGCCGGGTCGGCGCGCCATTCGCGCCAGCCTTGCATGGCGATCACGGTGAACAGCGCGTAGAGCGCGGCGGTGAGGTAGAGGCCTTTGTAGACAAACAGCCCGACGAAGATCACGTCCACGGCAATCCACAGTGGCCAGCACTGCACGCGCTTCTGCGCCATCCACAGTTGCGCCACCAGGCTGAAACCGGTCAGGGCGGCATCCAGCCAGGGTTGGGCGGCGTCGGTCCAGTGCGCCATCGCGGCGCCGAGCAGCAAGCTGCCGATTGCCCCCACCGCCAGGCTGGCCGTGATCGCTGGCACACCGAGGCTCGTCACTTGGCGGCCCTGCTGGACCTCGCCGGCGCGGGTCCACTGCCACCAACCGTAGACTTGCAGCGCGGCGTAGACCACCTGCAAGAGCATGTCGGAATAGAGTTTTACGTCGAAGAACACCCAGGTGTACAGCAACACCATCACCAGCCCGATGGGCCAGCACCAAGGGTTCTGCTTGACCGTCAGCCATACGGCGATCACCCCCAGGGCGGCGGCGAACAGTTCAAGCCCGGACATGGTGGTTCCTTGGGAGAGTGGGAGAGGGCGGGGATTGTAACCAAAGAAGGTGGGTCTAGGAATTGGCTGTTGTAGTGAGCGGGCTTGCCCCGCGCTGGGCTGCGCAGCAGCCCTAAAACCAATCGCCGCATACTGTCAGGCAATACGCGGCGTATTTATTGGGGCTGCTACGCAGCCCAGCGCGGGGCAAGCCCGCTCACCACAACAAGCCTGCTCATCACAATAGGCCCGCTAACCACAATAGGACTGCTCACCACAACAAGCCCGCCCACCACAAAACTACACTTTGAATTGGCGCAGCAGGCCGTCGAGTTGTTCGCTCAACCCGCGCAATTGCGCACTCGCCACGCTCGACTGTTCCGCCGCCAGCGCCGTGCTGTGGGACAAACCGGCGGCCTGGGTGACGTTCTGGTTGATATCTTCCACCACATGGGCCTGTTGCAGGGTGGCGCTGGCAATCGACGCATTCAGGCCGTTGAGGTTATTCAGGGCTTGCCCGATGGCGGTCAGGCTGGCGCCGGCCTGGCCGGCCTGTTCGATGGTCAGTTGCGAGGCGCTGTGACTGTCGCTGATCACCTTAACCGCCGCTTCCGAGTGGCCTTGCAGGCGCTCGATCATGCCCTGGATCTCGGCGGTGGACTTTTGCGTGCGCTGGGCCAGCAGGCGCACTTCATCGGCCACCACGGCAAAGCCACGGCCTTGTTCGCCCGCGCGTGCCGCTTCAATCGCCGCGTTAAGGGCCAGCAGGTTGGTCTGGTCTGCGATGGAGCGGATGACCTCAAGCACGCTGCCGATCTGGGTACTTTCGGCGGACAGGGTGCGAATCACTTCCACCGCCTGGCTGATGGTGCCCGAGAGCTGGTCGATCTGCTGCAGGCTGCCGTCGATGTTGACCTGGCCTTGCTGCGCCTGGGCCTGGGCATCGCGCATTTCGCTGGCGGCGTGTTCGGCGTTCTTGGCCACGTCCTGCACGCCGTAGGTGACTTCGTTGATGGCCGTGGCCACCAGTTCCATCTGCTGGGACTGTTGCTGGCTGCGGTCATGGGCCTGGGTGGCGTTGGCGCCCAGCTCCTGCGAGGACTGGCCCAATGCGTTGGCGCACGCCTGCAACTGGCTCACCACCTGGCGCAGCTTGGCGGTAAAGCTGTTGAAGTGTTGGGACAGTTGGGTGACTTCGTCCTGGCCATGGGTATCGAGGCTGCGGGTGAGGTCGCTTTCGCCGCTGGCGATGTTGCCCATGGCATTCACGGCGTCCTGCAGCGGCCGCACAATGCTGCGGGCGATCAGCGAGACCAGCAATGCCATGACCACCGCGATGCCCAAGCCGATAAACGAGGTTTTCCAGACCTGGCCGCTGAACTCGGCCTGTACATCATCCACGTAGACCCCGGAACCGATGATCCAGCCCCACGGCTCGAACAGTTGGATATACGAGGTCTTGGCCACGGGCGCTTCGGCACCCGGCTTCGGCCAGCGATAGTTGACGATGCCCGCGCCCTTGGCCTTGGCCAGGATCACGAATTCATTGAACACGGCAAACCCGTCGGGGTCGCGGATCGCCGACAGGTTCTGGCCGTCGAGCTTGGGGTTGGCCGGATGCATGATCATCACGGGCGTGAGGTCGTTGATCCAGAAATAGTCGTCATGGTCGTAGCGCAAGCCGCGCACCGCGTTCATGGCTTGTTTCTGGGCGGCTTCGCGGGTCATCACGCCGGTGGTTTCTAAGCTGTGATAAAACGTCAGGATACCGCTGGCGGTCTGGACCACGTGTTGGGTCTGCAGGCGCTTGGCCTGGTAGAGGTCGTCATGGATCTGCTTGAGCATCAGCAAACCCAGGGCCATCAGCATCAGCACGGCGACTATCAGGATCAGCCAGAGCCGTCGGCTGATCGACATATTGCGCAAACTGTTCATCGTCCTGTCACTCCGGGCTTTTTATAATTGTGGGCGCCACATCGACTTTTACGCCTTGTCTGATAGGCTTTCGGCCTGTAATCGAAAAACCTGAGTACTGTCTGATTTTTCACAGGATTTTTGCAGCGTGGGGTTGAAACTCAGCGCTGTGTCTTGTCGTCAGTGAACCATTAAAAAGATTAACAAGGCTTGCCGTAGAGCAAGACCTTTGGGGGAAGTATGGATTTTTGGACCGCCATTCAGGCAGTGATTCTTGGCGTTGTGGAGGGGCTTACCGAGTTCCTGCCGATTTCCAGCACCGGCCACCAGATCATCGTCGCCGACTTGCTCGACTTTACCGGCGACCGTTTCAACGCGTTCAATATCATCATTCAGCTGGGCGCCATCCTGGCCGTGGTGTGGGAGTTCCGGGGCAAGATTTTCGAAGTGGTCAGCGGCCTGCCGACCCAGCGCAAGGCCCAGCGGTTTACCGTCAACCTGCTGATCGCCTTTATGCCGGCGGTGGTGTTGGGGGTGATTTTCGCTGACGTGATTCACCACTACCTGTTCAACCCGATCACCGTGGCCACGGCCCTGGTGCTGGGCGGCATCGTCATGTTGTGGGCCGAGCGTCGTGAACATGAAGTGCATGCCGAGACCGTCGATGACATCACCTGGAAAGACGCGCTCAAAGTCGGCCTGGCGCAGTGCCTGGCGATGATCCCTGGCACCTCGCGTTCGGGCTCGACCATTATCGGCGGCCTGTTGTTCGGGCTGTCACGCAAGACCGCCACCGAGTTTTCGTTCTTCCTGGCCATGCCAACCATGGTCGGCGCGGCAGTGTATTCGGGCTACAAGTACCGTGACCTGTTCCAGCCGGCGGACCTGCCGGTGTTCGTCATCGGCTTCGTGACCTCGTTTATCTTCGCGATGATCGCGGTCAAGGGCCTGCTCAAGTTCATTGCCAGTCACAGCTATGCCGCGTTTGCCTGGTACCGCATTGCGTTCGGTTTGCTGATCCTGGCGACCTGGCAGTTCGGCTGGATAGACTGGACCGCGGCCAAGGCATGATGATCCAGCACCCACGCCTGAAGGCGGCGATCTTTGTGCTGCTGTGCGCGGCGCCGTTGTTGGGTTCGGTATTGGTGTGGCAGCGTGGCGAGACGCTGATCCCGCTGGTGGCCTATGGCGTGGTCAGCGTGATCGCGTTCTTCCTGTACTGGAGCGACAAGCGCAAGGCGCGCACCGACAGCTGGCGCACGCCGGAAAATATCCTGCACGCCGTCGAGCTGGCAGGCGGTTGGCCGGGCGCGTTGATTGCGCAGCAGGTGTTCCGGCACAAGACGCGCAAGGTGTCCTACCAAGTGCTGTTCTGGGTGATCGTGTTGCTGCACCAGGTGTTTTGGCTGGACCAGATGTTCCTCGGCGGTACCCTGGTTTCAATCCTCTAGCAACAACCCGATCTGCGTGCGCTTGGGCAGTTTGCTCACCACCAACTGGTGGGAGCGCTGCAACAAGCCACGCAGCTCCTCGGCGCCCAGCGGGTAGGGCGTGTTCATGATGATCCACTGCGCACGTGCCAGGTACGGCGCCGGGTGGATGCCTGGGCGGTCCACATGGCCGAGGAACAATTCCTTGTCGACCTTGAACGCCAGCGAGTCACCGCGCAGGTTTTGCAGGGCGAACATCTTGTTGCCGGCAATCGAGAATACCCGCACGCCGCCCCATTTGTAGTCCTCCCGCGCGCCGGGCAGGCTCAGGCAGAAGGTCGCGACTTGGGCTTCGGTCATCTTCATAGCAGGCGGTCTCCACAGCCTTTGAAACCTTCTTCCAGGTAATCGATCCAGGCGCGGATGGCCGGCAACACGCCACGGCGATGCGGGTACACCGCTTGCAGCCAGCCGCCCGGCAACGACCATTCCGGCAGCAGTTGTACCAACTGGCCGCTGGCCAGTTCGGCTTCACAGTACATCATCGGCAGTATGGTGAAGCCCAGGCCCATGATGGCGCTGGTTTTGCGCACGATGAAGTCGTCGATACCCAGCCGGGCCTCCATCGCCAGCTCGTGGGCATGGCCCTGCGGGTCGATAATGCGCTGATGCACCAGGCGATCCGCCTCCAGCGCCCCGAGGATCGGCAATTGCTTGAGGTCCTCAAGGCTGGCCACCTGACGACCGAGCATCAACGCGGGGCTGGCCACCAGCACGGTCTGCGCCTGACGCAGGCGCTTGGTGACCAGCAAGGGGTCTTCATCACCGAGCTCGCGCACACGCAGGGCCACATCGATGCCCTCGGCCACCAGGTCGACGCGGCGGTTGACCAGGGTCATCTCCAATTGCACCTGAGGGTGGGCTGCGAGAAAACCCGCGACCAGTTCCGGCAGGATGTGCTGGGCCATGCCCACCGGACAGCTCACCCGCAGCCGCCCACGGGGCTCACTGGACATGCTGGCGACGGCCTCATCGGCCATTTCCGCTTCCAGCAGCATCGCCTGGCAATGCCGCAGGTAACGCTCGCCGACGGCGGTAAGCGTCAATTGGCGGGTGGTGCGTTGCAGCAGGCGCGCGCCGAGGCGTTCTTCCAGCTCGGCGATGCGTCGCGACAACCGGGACTTGGGAATCCCCAGCAGGCGCCCGGCCGCCGCGAAGCCGCCGGCTTCCACGACTTTGGCGAAATAGTAGAGGTCGTTGAGGTCTTGCATGGTCAGCCTATTGTCCTGTCAGTGGGACAAACTATCGCATTTGAGCTGACTTATCGACTATTCGTTTGATGCGTAGGATCACCACCATCTGATCGCCACTGTCGATCCCACCTCGGAGATCCACCATGAAACTGTTGCATATCGATTCCAGCATCCTCGGCGACAACTCGGCGTCCCGTCAGCTCAGCGCCGGCGTGGTCAAGGCCTGGCAAGCTGCGGAGCCGGGTGTGGAAGTGACCTACCGTGACTTGGCCAGCGAAGGCATCAACCACTTCTCCGGCGCGACCTTGGGCGCGCTGGGCACCGCTGCCGAGCTGCGTGATGCCGCGCAAAAGCATGAGGCCGAGCTGAGCGCATCGTCGCTGGCCGAGTTCCTCGCCGCCGATGCGGTGGTGGTGGGTGCGCCGATGTACAACTTCACTATTCCAACCCAGTTGAAAGCCTGGATCGACCGCATCGCCGTCGCCGGCCAGACGTTCCGCTACAGCGAAGCCGGTCCGGAAGGCCTGTGCGGCAACAAGAAAGTCATCATCGTGTCCACGTCCGGTGGCATGCATGCCGGGCAAGCCACGGGTGCCGCCCATGAAGGCTACCTGAAACTGCTGTTTGGCTTCCTGGGCATCACCGATATCGAGATCGTGCGTGCCGAAGGCCTGGCCTACGGTGACGAAGTGCGCAGCAAAGCCCTGAGCGACGCCAACGTACTGATCAACGAACAATTGTTCGCCGCCGCGTAAGGCTTGTGTAAATTTCGCCCTTCCTCGGTTTCAATCTGAAGCCGGGCGCCTAAACTCTGTATTCTGCTCGCCTGAAAACGACCGGAGTACGGAGTTTTTTCGTTTACCCGCTGTCATTACTTTGGCCCAGGTTGTGCAAGCATGGGTTTAACAACCTGGACGTTTCTTCGATATGTCGGTTCTCACGCAGCAAAGGTGGACATCCCCATGATGCGTCTTTGTGCTGTTATGGTTCTTTCCCTGCTCGGCGGCCTGATTTCAGTGCACGCTGCGCCGGCACCGCACCCGCATTGGAGTGTGGGTTTCCATCGCATGACGTTTCTTGATCCGCTGGACTTGCAGCCGATGAAGGCCGTGGCCTTTTACCCGTCCACCGGGCTTGAGCACACCACACAATTGGGTGCGTACCACGTCGCCGCCACCGAAGACTCCAAAATTGCCATCGGCCGTTTCCCGATGTTGATGTTGTCCCACGGCAACACCGGCACGCCGCTGGCCCTGCATGACCTGGCCACCTCATTGGCGCGCAAAGGCTTCGTGGTGTTGGCGGTGTTGCACCCCGGCGACAACTACAAGGACCACAGCCGCCTGGGCACGGTGAGTAACCTGTATGGCCGGCCGATCCAGATTTCCGAAGCGATCACCGCGACCTTGGGCGACCCGATGCTCTCGCCGTTCGTCAACATCGACCAAGTGGGGGTTATCGGTTATTCCGCTGGGGGCGAGACCGCGTTGATCCTGGCCGGTGCCAAGCCGGACTTCGACCGGTTGCGCCGTTATTGCCAGGAGCGCCCGGAAGACCGCGACGCCTGCACCACCAAGGGTGAACTGGTGGTGGACCGTGACGACCTGCAACCGCAGTCCGACCCGCGTATTCATGCCTTGATGCTGATGGCACCGCTGAGCCTGATGTTTGGTCGCCACACCCTGGCGGATGTGCATGTGCCGGTGCTGCTCTACAGCGGCGACGGCGACAAGCTGGTGGCCGTGGACAAGAACGCGGCGGCCCTGGCGCGCAAACTGCCGGAACCGCCGGACTTCAAACTGCTGGCCGGGGCCGGGCATTTCGTGTTCATGGCACCGTGCGACAGCGATCAGTTGGCCGCAATGCCGGCGATTTGCACCGATGCCGATGGCGTCGACCGCGAGGGCATTCACCGCGACCTGATTTCCGAGGCAGGGCGTTTTTTCAGCCACACCCTCGGCCAATCCACCCGCGCCGGTTTGCAGACGGCTGATCAGTAAGCGCGGCGCTTGAGCAGTAGCGTCAGACCCAGTGCGGTCACCGACAGCAGTGCCGCGCAGAAGAAGATCCAGCCATAGCCGAGGTTCAGCGCCACGGCGCCCATCAATGGCCCGGCAATCGCCAGGGCCAAATCAAAGAACACCGCATACGCACTCAGTCCCGCGCCACGGCTGCTGTTGGGCACCTGCTTGATGGCTTCCACACCCAGCGCCGGGTACACCAGTGACAAGCCAAAGCCGGTCAGCCCGGCCCCCATCAATGCCACCCCGGTGGACGGTGCGAGCCAGAGCAGCGTCAGGCCCAAGGTCTCGATGGTCATGCAGGCAATCGCGGCACGGAAGCCACCAAAGCGGCTGATGGCCGAGATAAACACCAGCCGTGACAGGATAAAGCACACGCCGAACACGGTCAGGCAGTACGCTGCGCCGGCCCAGCCGCGATTGAGGTAATACAGGGTAATAAAGGTGGTGAGGGTGCCGTAGCCGATAGATGCCAGGCACAGGCTGGCGCCAAACGGTGCGATACGCCCGAATACTGCCCAGAACGGCAGTCGCTCACCGCGCACTACCGGCACCGAGGGTTTGTTGCGGATCAGCACCAGGCCCAATGCGGACAACACCGACAGCGCAATGCCGAGGCTGTTGTAGCCATACTCGGCCACCATCACCACGCCCAGCGGCGCACCGATGGCGATGGCACCGTAGGAGGCAATGCCGTTCCACGAAATCGAGCGCGCCGTGTGTTCGGCACCGACGGCGCCCATGCACCAACTGATGGTGCCCACGCCGATCAGCCCTTGGGCTACGCCCAGCAACAGCCGCGCGACGATCAGAATGCCCAGGCTCAATGACGGCAGGCTGTCCACCAGCGTCGCGAAAAACGTCAGCACGCCACTCACGAGGATCCCCGCCAACCCCAACACGATCGCACGTTTGGTGCCGACGGTGTCGGACATGCGCCCGGCCATGGGGCGGCTGAGCAGGGTGGCCAGGTATTGCGAGCCGATCGTGACACCGGCCACCACGGCGCTGAAGCCCAGTTGTTCGTGCACATAGCCTGGGATCACCGCAATCGGCAGGCCGATGCAGATAAAGGCGATGAAGGTGTAGAAGACGATGGAGACGATCTTCAGGGTGATCGACATTGAACTGGGAGCGGCGGCAGGCATGGGCACTCATTCGCGGGCGGGCGGTGAGGGCATGATGGCAAGGGCCAGGGGGAAAAGAAAGCAGGCTAACTACTTTGCCTGATGAACAGGTGTGTTGTTGTGGTGAGCGGGCTTGCTGTGGTGAGCGGGCTTGCCCCGCGCTGGGCTGCGAAGCGGCCCCAATAGAAAACACCGCGTTCTGTCTGACAGAGCGCGGTGTTCTTTTTAGGGCCGCTTCGCAGCCCAGCGCGGGGCAAGCCCGCTCACCACAGCAAGCGCGCTCACTACAAGGGGTGTTTTAGAACACCACGCCTTGGCTGCGCAGGTAGTCATCGTAGGTGCCGCTGAAGTCGATCACGCCATCGGCGCTCAACTCGATGATGCGGGTGGCCAGGGACGATACGAACTCGCGGTCGTGGCTGACGAAGATCAGCGTGCCTGGGTAGTTTTCCAGCGCCAGGTTCAGTGCTTCGATGGATTCCATGTCCAAGTGGTTGGTCGGTTCGTCCATGATCAGCACGTTCGGCTTTTGCAGGATCAGCTTGCCGAACAGCATGCGACCTTGCTCACCACCGGAGATCACCTTGACCGACTTGAGGATCTCGTCGTTGGAGAACAGCATGCGGCCCAGGGTGCCACGGATCACTTGTTCGCCTTGGGTCCACTGGCCCATCCAGTCGAACAGGCTCATGTCGTCTTCGAAGTCGTGGGCGTGGTCCTGTGCGTAGTAGCCCAGTTCAGCGGCTTCGGTCCACTTGATGCTACCGGCGTCCGGCGTCAGTTCGTTGACCAGGGTGCGCAGCAGGGTGGTCTTGCCAATGCCGTTCGGGCCGATGATCGCCACGCGCTCGCCCGCTTCAACCTGGAAGCTGAAGTCCTTGAACAGCGGCTTGCCATCGAAGCCTTTGGCCATGCGCTCGACGATGACCGCCTGGCGGTGCAGCTTTTTGGTCTGTTCGAAACGGATGAACGGGCTCACGCGGCTCGAAGGCTTGACCTCGGCCAGTTGGATCTTGTCGATCGCCTTGGCGCGGGAGGTGGCCTGCTTGGCTTTCGAGGCGTTGGCCGAGAAGCGGCTGACGAAGGATTGCAGTTCGGAGATCTGCGCCTTCTTCTTGGCGTTGTCCGACAGCAATTGCTCGCGGGACTGGGTCGCCACGGTCATGTACTCGTCGTAGTTGCCCGGGAACAGGCGCAGCTCGCCGTAGTCCAGGTCAGCCATGTGGGTGCACACGCTGTTCAGGAAGTGACGGTCGTGAGAGATGATGATCATCAGGCTGGAGCGCTGGGTCAGGATGTTTTCCAGCCAGCGGATGGTGTTGATGTCCAAGTGGTTGGTCGGTTCGTCGAGCAACAGCACTTCAGGATCGGAGAACAATGCCTGGGCCAGCAGCACACGCAGCTTCCAGCCTGGGGACACTTCGCTCATCGGGCCAAAGTGCTGTTCCAGGGGAATACCCAGGCCCAGCAGCAGCTCACCGGCACGCGATTCGGCGGTGTAGCCGTCCATCTCGGCGAACTCGGTTTCCAGCTCGGCCACGGCCATGCCGTCGTCTTCGCTCATTTCCGGCAGCGAGTAGATACGGTCGCGCTCGGCCTTGACCTTCCACAGCTCTTCGTGGCCCATGATCACGGTGTCGAGCACGGTGAATTCTTCGTAGGCGAACTGGTCCTGGCGCAGTTTACCCAGGCGTACATTCGGCTCCAGCATGACCTGGCCGCCGGACGGATCCAGGTCGCCGCCGAGGATTTTCATGAAGGTCGACTTGCCGCAACCGTTGGCACCGATCAAACCATAACGGTTGCCGGCGCCGAACTTGACCGAGACGTTCTCAAAGAGCGGCTTGGCGCCGAACTGCATGGTGATGTTAGCTGTGGAGATCAATTACTTTACCTATCAATGGGTTGCGAGCGTGACTGCAGGAGCCTTCAGGCATGCGTCAACAGCGACATCAAGGCGCGAAACCCGGTCGCTGAGCAGAAAATTTGGGATGTGTGTTGGAATTTGGCGCGCATTGTCGCATATGTCAGGCGACAGTTGTATGTCGAGCGAAGGAAGGTTTCTCCAACGTCTCCGGCATCGCCAGCCATAACAGCGCCAAGGCCAGCGCCGCCACGCCGGCCAGGGTCAGGAATGCCGCGTTGTAGCCGGCCTCTTGCACCACAAAACCTGCCAGGCTGCTGCTCAGCGCCGCGCCCAGGCCAAAGACGGTGGAGAGGGCGCCCAGGCTGACGTTGAAGCGGCCGGTGCCTTGGGTCAGGTCCTTGACGATCACCGGGAACAACGCGCCGAAGATGCCTGCGCCGATGCCGTCGAGCATTTGCACGGCCACCAGCCAGTAAGGGTCGCTGGACAGGGTGTAGAGCACGCCGCGCAACGGCAGGATCATGAAACCGGCCATCAGCAACGGCTTGCGTCCCCAGATGTCGGCCTTCAACCCGACCAGCCAGGCCATCGGCACCATCACGAGTTGCGCGGCGACGATGCAGGCCGACGTCAGCGGGGTGGCCATGTGCAGGTTGATCTGCGCCAGCTTTTGGCTGACCAGCGGCAGCATCGCCGCATTGGCCAAGTGGAACAGCGCGCAGCAGATGGCGAACAACAACAGCGGGCGGTTCGCCAGTAATACCTTCATGCCGGACGGTTGCTCATGATCGGTGTGATGCGCCGGGTCGAAGCCTCGGGCGACGTCGTGGTCGATCGCCTCGGCCGACACGCAACTGATCGCGACGATACTGGCCACCGCCATAAAGGCCATCAGGTAGAACACCACCACCGGCCCGAACAGGTAGGCCAGGCCGCCGGCCAACAACGCGGCCACGGCATTGCCGGCGTGGTTGAAGGTTTCATTGCGCCCTGTGCGGCGGGTGAACGCGCGGGGGCCGGTGATGCCCAGGGAGATCGCGCTGATCGCTGGGGCAAACACGGACGCGGCAACGGCGCTGGCGGCCTGGGTAAGGGCGACCAGGCTGAAAGAACTGACAAAGGGCAGCAGCAGGCAACTGGCGGTGACCACGATGGCGGCCAGCGCAATGACCGCGCGCTTGCTGCGGGTACGGTCGATCAATGCACCTGCCGGCCCCTGGGTGAGCAGCGCGGCGATACCCGCCAGGGTCATGACCACGCCGATACTGGCCGGGTCCCATTTGTGCACGGCCAGCAAGTAGATGGCGAGGTAGGGACCGAGTCCGTCGCGCACATCCGCCAGGAAGAAGTTCAGGCTGTCCAGGGACAGTGTATTACGCAGGTCGGAATGTTTGGCCACGGCGAGAACTTCTGAGGCGGCGTTCAGGGGTTGAACACTCACAGCGTAAATGACCTACAGGCGTCGCGTTAAGTTTCGCCCGTTTCTCGGGGTTTTAATCCGCAGGCACTTGGCTTATTTTCAGAGCCCCACTCAATGGATTATCTGGAGACGCAATGGACATGCCCTCACCTCAACAGGCGGTCGCCTGCAACAAGGACGCCTGGGACCAATCTGCCAGCCTGCACAAAACCACCGACACTTGGAACGCGCTGCTCAGCGGTGTCGGCAAGCCTGATTTTTCATGCCTGGACCCTACCATCAGCGGCGTGCTGCAAGACGTAGGCGTGGCCGGTAAAGACGTGGTGCAACTGTGTTGTAACAATGGTCGCGAGAGCCTCTCGTTGTTCAGCCTTGGCGCGCGCTCGGTGGTGGGCGTGGACCAATCGCCCGCGTTTCTGCAGCAGGCCCGTGAGCTGGCGAGTGTCTCGCCGCATAACCCTGAGTTCGTGGAAAGTGATATCCATCAGCTGCCGCACGTGTTGCACGAGCGTTTCGATATCGCCTTGGTGACCATCGGTGTGCTGGGCTGGATGCCGGACGTGGCGCTGTTCATGCACCACGTTGCCAGCACCCTGAAACCCGGCGGCACGCTGGTGATGTACGAAACCCATCCGTTCCTGGAGGTGTTCGATCCTCGCGCGCAAAACCCATTCCTGCCGGCCAGCTCCTACTTCCAGCGCGAGCCTTTCTGCTGCAGGAGTCAATTGTTTATGAAGGCCAGGGCGAGATTGCCGGGCCCACCTCTTATTGGTATGTGCATACCTTGGGCGACCTGGTAAACGCCGCGATCTGCGCGGGCTTGCAGATCAGCCACTTGGAGGAATATGCCCATTCCAACCGTGAAGAGCTTTACGACCAGTACGAAGACCAGCCTGCGCAATTGCCGATGTGCTTTACCTTGACGGCCATCAAGCGTGCCGATTGAGGCGTCATTCCACAGGCAAAAAAAAGCCCGCGAAAAGACGCGGGCTAAGGGATTCACTGGAGATTCACTGGAGTAGGTAGGCTTCACCCTATAGACCCGAAAGTGAAGGCCCTGTGAAAATACTGTCACAGGATCGTAAGGCGTCGTTCAGGAGCGCCGCACGAACGTGCGCATGGTTTGACCTGGGCCAGTACTGAATACGATTGGCCTGGGCATACTTTCATCGGCTGCAATGAACACAAACTCATCCCCTTCGAGGCGATAACTGGCAGGCAAGTGTTTGCCGGCGTCATCCCCTATGGAGTCGACCCAGGTAATGCCCTTGGGAACGGTGCTGCTGTCCAGGAAAAACCGGCCAGCCAGCAATACCTCGCCACTGACGGTTTTCACTTCGAAGCGGTCGCCGCTAATCGTGGTGATTGCGCCGGGGGCGCTGTGCGCGTCGACGGGATTAAGCACGCCACTGTCTTCGAGTGAGGTTTGCTCCCAGGCACCTTGGAGGGCTTGAAGGTCTGGGTCGGAAATGGATGACATACAAATTCCTTTTTGCTGAGGGGGTGAAGGCCTGATGCGTAGTCAAGCGTAGGAAGGGTCCTGTTTTTTATTTTCTTATGCAATTTTTCGTTATGAACACAGGCAATTGGCGTACTTTGCCTGCCCTCCGGGTAACGTCTTGTAACGGAGCGTCAATGCTCTGGGTGTCGGTCACTAATGACACCCGTGTCACTGAAATGAAACCGCTTGCTGCTTAGGCTGACGTTTCAGTGAGTTGGGTGGCTCCGTTACCGCAGAGGGCCATGCGTGTCGTGTGGCCGGACGTTGCCCCCTGTTTATTCAGTTGTTGATCAGGTCTGTTGTCAGGCGCTGAATTTCAACTCACCAGGGTGTAAGACATTTGAACAACACTCCCCAGCTGCATCAATATTTGCCTACGGATGAAATCGATCTGTTTGAACTGTTTCACGCGATCTGGAAGCAAAAAAAACTGATCATCGGTTGCACGATTCTGGCGGGCCTTCTGGGAGTAGGCTACGCGTTCCTTGCGCCGAGGGTTTACCAAGTCAGCAGTGTGTTACGGCCTGCGGCAATCAATGAGCTGGATGCACTCAACCGCTCCGAAGTCTACAAGTTACCGCCGGCCGATGCGCTGGCCAAAGTCGGTGCACAGCTGGATTCCTACGAAACGCGGCTGGGCTTCTTCAGGGCCAACCTGCCTTTGTTCGAGGCCTTTCAACAACCTGGGCGAAGCCTGGAACAGAGCTTTGAAGCGTTCAATCAGAACGCTATCAACTTGGTGGGCGCAGATCCCAAGAAGCCCGACGCACTCAACAATTACCTCCGCTTGGAAATGCAGTACCCCAATGGGATTGATGGGGTGGCGATTCTAAACGGGTTAGTAGCCTATGCGATCATGCAGCAACGCGAGCAAGTGGGCGCGGACCTCAAGGTGATCGTGAACAACCGCCTGAACGAGCTCAAAGGCAAGATCGACGCGGCACGCGCCAACTACGAAACGGGCAAAGCGTCAAAAATCGCCAGGTTGCTGGAGGCGGATAAGGTCAAGCGCGCTCAATTGAAGGATGAACTCTCCGCGCTGCGCTTGCAGATGAAAATGCAACGCGTCAGCCGCCTGGCAGAATTGGCCGAGGCTATTTCCATCGCCAAGTCCATCGGCATCAACAGCCCCACCACGCCTTCCGCCATGGGAGCCAGCGCGGTTCGGGGGGCCGGCCAGGTGATGCGCACCGAAGTCACCAACCAGAAAATCCCGCTGTACTTCATGGGCACCGAGGCGCTGGAGGCCGAGCGCACAGCGTTGGCGCAACGTTCCAATGATGACTTCACCAACAATCGGGTTGCCGAAATCAGCAAGGAGTTGCGCATGCTTGATGTCAATCGCGAAGTGGAGGTGCTCAACAGCCGTAAGGATGAGGACATATTCCTGCAAGGTGTGGAGCCACTGTGGGCGGAGGAGGCCCGGCTGCGCGGCCTCAGTATCGATATGAGCGCGCTGAAGTTGGTGACGGTGGACCGCCAGGCACAGGAACCGCTGGGGCCGGTCAAACCGAAAAAAGCCCTGATTATTGCATTGAGCCTGATGGCAGGGCTGATGCTGGGTGTTTTGGTGGCGTTGATTCGGCATTTCGCACAAGTGCGCCGGGAGAACGGGCCATTTTCGGTGATCAATGAGCGTCGTTTACCCCCTCGATAAGATGGATTAACCGCACCGCGGGCGTGCCCCTGAGCAAGCCCGCTCAACACATTCAGAAGACAGCTTTTCACAATTCTTAGTTAACTTTTGGTTACAAACTGTGGCTAAATAACTGCCAATGGCAACGCATCGATCTCTCAGACGGTGGTGCCGATTGTGTGAATTGTGATTTCAGGTGCTGCTATCCATCCTCGGCCGTCGTGGGCACGCAGGAGCAGCCTGTTCTCTTCTGACGTGTGACGAAATCCCTTGAAGCTCATCATTGTTGTTCTTTACGTTGCCTCGATTGCGTATGTCCACCTGCGTGGCCGGGTGCGACACAAGCTGGGCCGCCAGCTCAGTGATCATTCGACCTTTCTCGCCCCGATCAACTGTTTTCTCTATCTCTTCTCCAAGCTGCCCAGCCGGCCCTACCTGCCGCCCAGCGATTTTCCCGACCTGAGCCCGCTCCAGGAACACTGGGAAGAAATCCGCCAGGAAGGCCAGAACCTGATGCGTGCCGGGGAAATCAAGCGTTCGGACCAATACAACGACGTTGGCTTCAATTCGTTCTTCAAGTCGGGTTGGAAACGCTTTTACCTGAAATGGTATGGCGACAGTCATCCGTCGGCGATGAAGCTGTGCCCGCGCACCACGGCGTTGGTCCAGAGCATCGGCTCGATCAAGGCCGCGATGTTTGCCGAGCTGCCGCCGGGCTCAAAATTGGTACGCCACCGTGATCCGTATGCCGGCTCGTATCGCTATCACCTGGGCCTGGATACGCCGAATGACCCAGGTTGCTACATCAACGTGGATGGCGAAAGCTACTCCTGGCGTGATGGCGAGCCGGTGATGTTCGACGAGACTTATATCCACTACGCGGAAAACACCACACAGCAGAACCGCATCATCCTGTTCTGCGACATTGAGCGTCCGATGAAGTACCGCTGGGCGGCGGCTTTCAATCGCTGGTTCAGCCGTACCGTCATGGCCGCTGCGGGTTCGCCCAATGATGAGGGTGACAAGACCGGTGGGCTCAACCGCGCATTCACGCGGCTGTACAAGATCCGTCTGCGTGGTAAAGCGCTGAAAAAGCGCAACCGTACCCGTTATTACCTGGAAAAGTGGGCGATTTTCGCTGGTTTGGCAGCGATCTTCCTACTGATCTGATCGTCACGTTGGGCGCCATTCACACCGGTGGACGGGCGCCCAATTTGTCCCACATCTTCTGGCTGAGCTTCTGTCGGTTGGTATACCCGGCCCAGGGATCAGCCTTCAAACCGTTCAACCGCTGCTGCACATTGGCGACAGTCCATTGCTGCGCACTGCGTAAACCCTTCAACTCCTCACGGCTGATCGGCACCGACACCGGCAGGCCTGGGCGTGCCCGCACGGAGTAGGCCGCCACGGTGCTGGCGCCCCGCGCGTTGCGCAGGTAGTCGATAAAGATCTTGCCGACGCGGTTTTTGGGCCCTGACGTCGCGGTAAAACGCTCGGGCAGTTGCTCGGTCATGAACTGGGCGATGGCCTTGGCGAACGCCTTAACGGTGTCCCAACCGTCGCGGCGCGCCAGGGGCACGACCAGGTGCAGTCCCTTGCCTCCGCTGGTCTTGACGAACGCTTGCAGCCCCAGTTCATCCAGCACCGACAGGGTCAGTTGCGCCGCTTCCAGCATGGCTTTCCAGGGCAGCGCCGGGTCCGGGTCGAGATCGAGCACAAACAGGTCGGGGGTTTCGATCTTGTCTGAGGTGGCGCCCCAGGTGTGAAATTCCACGGCGCCCATTTGCACGGCACCGATCAACGCGCGGGCGCTGTCGATTTCCATCAGGCGCGCATGCCCTGGGTCGAGTGCCTGATCCAGGTGCTTGATGTTGGGAATGGCCAGGCGCTCCGAATGTTTCTGGAAGAATGGCTCGCCTTCGATGCCTTCAGGCGCTCGCAGCAATGAAACAGGGCGGTGGCGCAGGAAGGGCAGGATCCACTGGCTGATGCTGTCGTAGAACTGCGCCAGTTGCTGCTTCCGGGTGCCGCTTTGCGGGTCGATCACCCGGTCGGGGTGGGTGATAGTTACCGCAGCGCTGGTTTTTTTCGCGGGTTTCATGGCGTTGGCCGTTCGTGGTTGCTCGTGAATGATCTCGGCGGCCGGTTTGTCGCTGCGCAGCCCCACGAATGCCGCCTGGCGGACCACACCTTCCCGGGTCCATTCGGCGAATTGCACCTCGCCAACCAACGTCGGCTCCACCCAATGCACGCCACGGGCCTGGGCGCTGCTCAGCGGCTTTTCCAGCGGCGATGCCTTGCATTCCAGGGGCTTGAGTTGCGCGTAAATCGCTTTCAGTGCCGCGTGATCAAAGCCTGTGCCCACACGCCCGGCATACACCAGCCCGGCATCGTCATTCACCGCCAGCAACAACGCGCCGAAACCACTGCGTGAACCCTGTGGCCGGGTGTAGCCGACGATCACGAACTCCTGGCGCAGGCGGCATTTAAGCTTGATCCAATCGGCACTGCGACTCGACACATAGGGGCTGCCCAGGCGCTTACCGATCACGCCTTCCAGGGCGAGGTCACAGGCACTTTCGAAGATGTCGCGAGGGTGGGCGGTGAAGGCTTCGGAGAACCGCAGCAACTTGCTTCTGCTTGCGGCCAGCGTGTCCTTGAGCGCGGCGCGGCGTGCCTCGACAGGCGCCTGGCGTTGATCCTGGCCGTTGAGGAACGGCGCATCGAACAGGTAGTAGACAATGTCCAGGCTGCGGCCGATATCGAAGGCGTTTTGCAGCGCCTGGAAGTCTGGCAGGCCGTCGCCGTTCAGGCTGACCACCTCGCCGTCGAGCCAGCTGTCCTTGAGCTTGAGGGCCTGCAGGGCCTTGACCTGGCGCGGCAGGCGTTCGGTCCAGTCATGGCCGTTGCGGGTGAACAGGCGCACCTCGCCGTCGCGAATGCGCGTGAGCATGCGGTAACCGTCGAACTTGATTTCGTACTGCCAGTTGCCTTCGGGGGCGCGGTCGACCAGCGTGGCCAATTGTGGGTTGAATTGTTCGGGGAGGGCGGTTGCCGCTGCTTGTTGTCGCGTGGCTTTGGTGCTGGGCTTGGCGTTGGATTTAACGTTGAATTTAACCTTGGATTTACCTGCCGAGGCGTCGCTGACCACGCTGTCCGGTTGAGCCTGAACGATGTCGTAGTCGTCTGCCGGGCGTGCCTGCGCGTCCTTTTCCTTGATCAACAGCCATTGTTCCTTGTCGCCGCTGCCCTTCAGGCGGGTGCGCACCAGCGCCCAGTCGCCGGAGAGTTTTTCGCCGACCAGGGTGAATGTGAGCTTGCCGGCGGCGTAGGCCTTACGCGGGTCATCATGGGGCTGCCAGATGCCGCGATCCCACACAATGACGTCGCCGGCGCCGTATTGGCCGGCGGGAATACTGCCTTCGAAGCTGCCATAGCTGAGGGGGTGATCTTCCACGTGGACGGCCAGGCGCTTTTGGCTCGGGTCCAGGCTCGGGCCCTTGGGCACCGCCCAACTGAGCAGCACGCCGTCGAGTTCCAGGCGAAAGTCATAGTGCAGGTTGCGCGCGTCATGTTTCTGGATCACAAAAGACAGCGCCGACGCGTTGCGTTTGCCGGCAGGTGCACGGCCTGCCGGTTCGCCGGTAACGCCGAAGTCGCGCTTACGGTTGTACTCGCTGAGGGGCTTTGGCATGGGTCATGAGGCCTTGGTGGATTTCTTCGCCGCCGGCTTCTTGGCGGGCTTGCCGGCCAGGCTGCGCTTGAGCAGTTCCGTCAGGTCGATCACGTCGGCGGACTTGCGCGCTTCGCTGTCCTTGCTGGTTTCCACGTCTTCGATCTTGCCGGCCTTGGCCTTCTTGGCCACCAGCGCCATGATTTTTTCCTGGAAACTGTCACGGTAGTCATCCGGCTGCCAGTCGGCGCTCATGTCTTCTACCAAGCGCTTGGCCATGTCCAGTTCGCCCTTGGCTAGGCTGGGTTTGGTCACGTCGCTGCCCAGTTCCAGGTCGTCCAGGCTGCGGACTTCGGCGGGCCAGCGCAGCATCACCAGCACCAGCGCCGATTCCAGTGGCATCAAGGCCGCCAGGTGCTGCTTGGTGTGCAGCACCACATTGGCCAGCGCAACTTTGCCGGTTTTTTTAAGGGTTTCCCTTAGCAGCGCGTAGACCTTGCCGCCCCGTTTATCCGGCGCGAGGAAGTAGGGGGTGTCGATGTTCTGCAACGGGATCTGGTCACTGGCGACAAACGCGATGATTTCGATGGTCTGGGTCGACTTGGGGTGGGCCGAGCGGATTTCCTCTTCGCTGAGCACCACATAGCGGCCTTTTTCGAACGCAACGCCTTTGACGATGTTCTCCTTCGTCACCTCTTTACCGGTGGTCTTGTTGATGCGCTTGTAGCCCACCGGGTCCATGCTGCGCTTGTCGAGCCAGTCAAAGTCCACGCCCTGTGATGACGTGGCCGAGACCAGCGAGACCGGGATATGCACCAGGCCAAAGCTGATGGCGCCTTTCCAGATTGCCCGTGGCATAGGTGCGATTCCTTAAGTAGAGGCTGTGTTCTGGTGACTCGGACGCTGTACGAAAAGTTTCCACCGACAGATGCGCGGACAGATCGTGTTACACCTGATGAGAAACTATTTAGTGTCGAAAGCCGAACCCTAGGCGTAGCGTGTTATCGAAAGCAGGTAATCCTCGCCCTGAGAGGTTTCGTCATGAATAGCGGTATGCGTCACGTTGCAGCGCTGCTGGTGGGCTTGGCCCTTGCGCCTTTGGCGCATGCGCAAAACCTGCCCGGCAACAACAACGCCAACAACGGCCCGATCCACCGGGCCAACCCCAATAGTATGCAGGGCACTCAGCCCAATGCGCCGGCCATTCGCGGTATCCAGACCGGGCCGACCACGCGCACGCCGACCCTGGAGAACGGCGGTATCGGCAATCGTTACCCGCAACGCGATGCCGCCCCCAGCCGTCCGACCACCGAAACCAAAGCCCCCACCTATGATGCCAACGGCAATCGCCGGTAAGGATTCAGCCTTATGTTTCTACGCAAAACCCTTATAGCCGCCTTTTGTGCAACCACGTTGCTGCCGTTGACCACGGCTTTCGCCGCCGACGCCCAGCAGTTTCCCAGCGAACAAGGCAGCATTACCGCCACCCCCATCGCCAAAGGCCTCGATCACCCGTGGGCAGTGGCATTTCTGCCGGACAAGCAAGGCTTCCTGGTTACCGAACGTCCTGGCCACCTGCGTTTTGTCAGCCCGGACGGCAAGCTCTCCGCGCCGCTGAAAGGCGTGCCTGAAGTATGGGCCAAAGGGCAGGGCGGCCTGTTGGACGTGGTGCTGTCGCCCGACTTCAAGCAGGACCGCATGGTCTACCTGTCCTACGCCGAAGGCGGCGGCAAGGGCGGTGCGGCCGGCACTGCGGTGGGCCGTGGTCGCCTGGCGGCTGATCTCAGTGGCTTGACCGACTTCACCGTCATCCTGCGCCAGGAGCCGAAGCTGTCCACCGGCAATCACTTCGGTTCACGCCTGGCCTTTGACCGTGATGGCTACCTGTTCGTGACGCTGGGGGAAAACAACGATCGCCCGACCGCCCAGGACCTGGACAAATTGCAAGGCAAGGTCGTGCGCATCTATCCGGACGGCCGCGTGCCGGACGACAACCCCTTTGTCGATCAAGAAGGCGTGCGCCCGGAGATCTGGTCCTACGGCCAGCGCAACCCTCAGGGGCTGGCGTTGAACCCCTGGAGTGGCACGATCTGGGAAAACGAACACGGCCCGCGTGGCGGTGATGAGATCAACATCATCGAGCGGGGCAAGAACTACGGTTGGCCGCTGGCAACCCACGGCATCAATTATTCCCTGACACCGATTCCCGAAGCCAAGGGCAAGACGCTGGAAGGCACAGTGCCGCCGCATCACGTCTGGGAAAAATCACCGGGTATCAGCGGTATGGCGTTTTATGATGCGGATCGCTTCAAGCCTTGGCAGCACAACGTGTTTATCGGTGCGCTGGTCGACCAGGAGTTGATCCGGTTGCAGTTTGATGGCGACAAGGTGATTCACGAAGAGCGCTTGTTGGGAGGCTTGAAGGCGCGGATCCGCGATGTGCGGCAGGGACCGGATGGGTTCTTGTATGTGCTGACGGATGAGGATGATGGGGTTCTGTATCGGGTAGGGCTGAATCAGGACTGAAGTGCCGTAGCCGCACGTGAGGGGGCAAGTCGAATCGTCGCACCGCCCCCTCACGCATTTGCCAGGTCTTAAAGCCCCAGATCAGAAAGGCCCGGATGATCATCCGGTCGCCGCCCCAGCGGCCAGTGGAACTTGCGTTCGCTTGCCTTGATCGGCAGGTCGTTGATGCAGGCAAAACGGTTGGCCATCAGGCCGTTCTCGTCGAACTCCCAGTTCTCGTTGCCATAGGAACGGAACCAGTTGCCGGAATCGTCGTGCCACTCATAGGCATAACGCACCGCGATGCGGTTGTCGGTAAACGCCCACAGCTCTTTGATCAACCGATAATCCAGCTCCTTGGCCCATTTGCGGGTCAGGAAGCCCTTGGCGTCTTCGCGGTTGTAGGCAAATTCCGCGCGGTTACGCCAGTGGGTGTCGAGGGTGTAGGCCAGGGATACGCGGTGCGGGTCGCGGGAATTCCAGCCGTCTTCGGCCAGACGGACTTTTTCGATAGCCGACTCGCGCGTGAACGGCGGCAGCGGCGGGCGTGTTTCTGCGGCGGATGACATGGGCATTTTCCTCAAGACAATAAGGTTTCAGTCGAAAGTTGCGCTGACCTGTGCGTTCACAGTCCCAATAACGTTCGCGCCATGCATTGCGCATTATCGGCAGCTGTTGAATCACCCATCACCAGGGCAACGGTGATGGCGCCATCGATCAGGATCAGCAGTTGCGCGGCCTGCTGTGCCGGGTCGGGGGTGCCATGTGCTTGACAGAGTTCAAGTGCGTACTCGAACAGTTTCTGTTTGTGGGCCTTGGCCAGCAGGCGCACCGGGTCGTGCGGGTTGCCGGTTTCGCCGCTGGTGTTGATAAACGCACAGCCGCGGAAATCCGCCGTGTCGAACCAGGCCTTGAGCGCGCTGAACATCGCGAGCAGCCGTTCACTCGTGCCTTCGCTGCGTTCCACTTCATCGCGCAGCCACTGCATCCAGCGCTCGTCACGACGTTGCAGGGCGGCAATCACCAATTCGTCTTTGTTGGCAAAGTAGCGGTAAACGCTTTTTCTCGAGACGCCGGCGGTTTTCACCAGGAAGTCCATGCCCGTGGCGGCGATGCCATGGCGATAGATCAACTTTTCGGCCACGTCGAGGATGATGTCGCGAGTTTCATTACCGGTCATATCGTTCATGCCGCAAACAGTAGAACGATCGTTCTTCTTGGTCAATAAATTTTTACATGCCGCGCAGCAAGACCTGAGCACCCCCATGGTGTAAGCTCGGGGACTCTTCGGATTCGACCCATTGCGAGCCTTATGCCGTCGTTCTTCAAACGCTCCCTGTTGCCCAAACTGCGCGGTTTCCCCCTCACTCCCGACGCCCTTGAGGTGCTGTCCGGCGCCGACGCGTACCGCCGTTGCCTGCTGGAAAAAATCGCCCAGGCCACGCGGCGTATCTACATCGTCGCGCTGTATCTGCAGCAGGACGAAGCGGGGCAGGAGATCTACGATGCCCTGCACGCGGCCAAGGCTGCGCGGCCGGAGTTGGAGATCGTGGTGGTGGTCGACTGGCTGCGCGCCCAGCGTGGCTTGATCGGTGCCGGTAAACAGCCGGGCAACAGCGCCTGGTACCAGGCCATGAACCAAAGCCACAGCAGCGACGTGCCGGTGTATGGCGTGCCGGTGCAAACCCGCGAGCTGTTCGGCGTGCTGCACCTCAAGGGCTTCGTGATCGACGACAGCGTGCTGTACAGCGGGGCGAGCCTGAACAACGTGTACTTGCACAAGTTCGACAAGTACCGTTTCGACCGCTACCACCTGATCCACAGCAAGCCTCTGGCGGACTCGATGCAACACCTGGTGGAACACGGGCTGATCGCCTCCAAGGCGGTTAATCGCCTGGACCTGCCCAACCCACCCACCACGCGCAGCTTGCGCAATGATATCGGCGACTTGCGCAGCCGCCTGAAACACGCGACCTATGACACCACGACGGGGCAGTTGCCCAATGGTCACCTGTCGGTCAGCCCGTTGCTCGGGGTGGGCAAGAACAACCCGCTGAACCGGGTGATCCTCGAACTGATCGCCAGCGCCCAGCAGCAACTGACCATCTGCACGCCGTACTTCAACCTGCCGCTGCCGGTGACCCGCGAGATCAACCGTGCCCTGGCGCGTGGGGTGAAGATCGACATCGTCGTCGGCGACAAGACCGCCAACGACTTCTACATCCCGCCGAGCGAGCCATTCAAGGTCATTGCCGCGCTGCCGTACCTGTACGAAATCAGCCTGCGCCGCTTCGCCAAACGCCATCAGCCGATGATCGACAGCGGCCAACTGAACCTGCACCTGTGGCGCGACGGCGACAACACCTACCACCTCAAGGGGATGTGGGTCGACCAGCGCTACACCTTGCTCACCGGTAACAACCTCAACCCGCGCGCGTTCCGTCTCGACTTGGAAAACGCCTTGTTGATCGATGACCCCCAAGGCCAGTGGCTGGCGCCGCGGCGCACCGAGCTGGCGCAGATTTTCCAGCACACCACGCGTATCGAGGGTTATCAGGATTTACAAACGCTGCCGGACTATCCCGAAGCGGTCGGCAAGTTCCTGCGTCGGGTCAGCCGCGTGCGCATCGAGCGGTTGCTGTACCGGATCCTGTAAACCGGCAGGCAAAAAAAGACCCAGCCCCTTCAACAGGGCTGGGTCTTTTTTTGTGCGGCGTTTAGTTCAAGCCCAGCTTGCCACGCAAGGTGGACAGGTCCTCCGCCAGGGTATTGACCGGACCCACCAGGGCCTTGCGGTCGTTTTCCTTGACCTTGTCGTAGGTCTCGAAGCCGCCGTCCTTGGTCTTGTACTTGGCCAGGATCTTGTCCACGCTGGCGAAGTTTTTGTCGACCTTGGCCAGGAAGGCTTTGTCTTGTTTCTCGATCTGCCCACGGAACAGGTCGACGATTTTCTTCGCGCCGTCGATGTTGCCCTGGAAGTCATACAGGTCGGTGTGGCTGTAGCGGTCTTCTTCGCCGGAGATCTTGGTGGCGGCGACTTCTTCCAACAATGCTGCGGCGCCGCCCACGACTTTCTCCGGTGGGAAGGTCAGGCCGTCGACGCGGGTTTTGAGGTCGTTAACGTCGGTGTTGAGCTTGGCAGTGAGGGTTTCCAGGCCTTTGGTGGTGTTCTGCGAAAACAGCGCGTATTCGATGCGGTGAAAGCCGGTGAAGTCTTCGGCGGTCACGCCTTTTTCGTGGTCGTCGACGCGGGAGTCGATGGAAGCATCGAGGTCGCTGAACAACTCGGCGATTGGCTCGATGGACTCATAGTGCACACGGGTCGGCGCGTAGAGTTTCTTGGCGGTGGCCAGGTCGCCTTGGTTGATGGCGTCGGTGAACGCTTGGGTCTGGGTGACCAGTTCACCGATTTCTTCGGTGACGTAGATTTTGTAGTCCGACACCGGCCCTACCAAATCCAGCGGCGCGGTAGCGGCGAAGGCTGCCAGCGGCGAAAGGGTCAGCAACAACGACAACGCGATAGACGACTTTTTCATGGGAGGGTTTCCGCTCTGGGGTTTGTTTTAGGTAGGGGCAGTGGTGTGAGGGTGCGTTGCAGCCAGCAGCGTGCGCCCGAGGAAATCCTTCGGTCCCGTGACCCCCGGTAAGGTGAAGAAATACCCGCCGCCGACCGGCTTGAGGTATTCCTCCAGGGGCTCGCCGTTGAGCCGGGTTTGCACGCTGATAAAGCCTTTCTCCAGGTCAGCCTGGTAGCAGATGAACAACAGCCCCATGTCCAGCTGACCGTTTTTGTTGACGCCGTTGGAGTAGTTGAACGGCCGGCGCAGGATCAGGTTGGCCTGAGTCTGCGGGGTGCGCGGGTTGGCCAGGCGGATGTGGGCATCGAGCTTGGTCAACTTGCCTTCCGGGTCCTTGCTGTAGTCGGGCACCTGGCTTTCTTTGTCGCCGTCCATAGGCGCGCCGGTGGGCTTGATGCGGCCGATGATGCTTTCCTGCTCTTGCAGCGGGGTACGGTCCCAGCGCTCAACGAAGTTGCGGATGATGCGCACGGCCTGATAGCTGCCGTTGGCCGCCCAGGCCGGTTCGTCGCTGCCAGGCTGCACCCATACAATCTGGTTCATCGCCTGGTCATCGTTGGAGTTCGGGTTGGCCGAGCCGTCACGGAAACCGAGGAAATTGCGTGCGCTCTGGGCCGGCTCGCCAGGTTTGGCAGGCGCCTGGGGCGGCACGCTGCCTTCCTGTTTCCAGCGCACCAGCAGCAGGTCCGGCAGGTTCTTCACGATGTCGCGCAGGGCGTGGATATTGGTGTCCGTGGTGTTGGAGCTGAATTGCAGGCTCAGGTCGCCGTGGCACTGCGCCGGTTCGAGCGCATCGTTGGGGAAACCGACCATGCGGCTCAAGCGCTTGGGCTTGACCGCCGCGAGGCCGAAGCGCTCATCGAACAGTGATTCGCCGACGGACACGGTGATGGTCAGGTTGTCCGGTGTGACCACCGGGCCGAGGATCCCTGAGTCGGTGGGCGGCAGTTTCGGGTCGACTTGCGGCACGGTGCCGCCGGTCATCAGGAAGGCGATGCGTTCGTTCAAGGTGCGGAACAGGCGCTCCAGGTCTTCACGATCACTGGCCAGTACGTCGAACGCCACGAGCATGCCGCAGGCCGGGCGTGGGGTGACGATGCCGGTTTGGTGCGTGCCGAAAAAGTCGTGGTGGTCCTGGGTTTTATCACTGCGTGGCGCGGTGGTGACTTGCTCGGCGGCGGCGGCCATGGCTGGGCAGGTCAGGCTGCTGCCGGCTATGGCGGCGCCGGTGGCCGCCATACCCAGGAGGACACGACGGCGTTGGGGGTCAAACTGTGCTGAATCGCTCATGTATGCGGTCGTCTTCACTGCAGGCCGGAAAGGCCAAGGGCGGGGTCGATTCCATCGAGTGCAACGGCCAGAGCCTTGGCCTTGTCGGCGATCTGCTTGCGCTGATCGGCGGTAATGCTGTCGTAGGTGGCATAGCCCTTGTCGACCTTGAAGCCCTGGAGTTCGGCATCGAAGGCGGCGAGGGCGCTGTCGACCTTGGGCAACAGGTCGGCGGCGGATTTGCTCAGCAGCGGTCGCATCAACTCGACGACCTTGTGGGCGGCCTCCAGGTTGGCGGCGAAGCCATTCAGGTCGACGTGGCTGTAGCGCTCCTCTTCACCGCTGATGGCACGTACATCGGCCAGGCTGTTGAGGTTACGTACCACGATGCTCACCAGTTGCTCCGGCGGCAGCGACTGGGCGAGCAGTTGTTGCTTGAGGGTGGTGACGTCGGTTACCAGGCGCTGCGCAATCGGCGCCAGGCCGTCGAGGCTGCGTTGCTGGAACAGGCTGTATTCCACGCGGTGGAAGCCACTGAAGGCCGGGTCCTGTTCGCGTTTTTCAAAGTAGTCGGCGCGGGCGTTGATCGCATTGTCCAGTTCCGCCAGGCGTTGAGACGCCGGGGCCAGTCGCTGGTAGGCCTCACGGGCGGGAACATAGAGCGCTTGAGCCTGGGCGAGGTCGCCGCTGTCGATGGCTTGCTGCAAGGCGGTCACCGCCTTGATCAGCGCGCTGCCCTGGCTGCTCAAGTACACGCGGAACTCCGACAGCGGGCCAATAAACGCCACCATCGACGGCTTGGCCTTGGCCTGTGCGTCGGACTCGGCGGTGGGCGTCACGTGCAAGGTGCCACGTGGATTGCTCAGCAGGCCGCAGGTGATTGCATAGTCGCCGGGCAACAGGTTGGCATTGATCACCTGGCTGAGGCCGGGGGCGATGTTTTCCCGTTCTTCGACCACCAGCACGCCGTCGAGGATTTCCCATTCCACCGCACGGTCGGAGCGGTTGATGATGCGGAAGCTGGCGCGGCCGGCCGGTACCGTCAGTTCATTCGGCTCACAGGCGTGGCCATGAATGGTCACGGCAATTTCATTGTGGTTGGTCTGGCGCTTGCTGGCCGCCAACTGCGAGGCGTAATAGAACAAGCCACCGGCGGCGATCATCACGACCACCGAGCCCGCCAAGGCCCAGCGCAGGGCGCGGGGTGGCGAAGCCGGTTGAGGAGTTGGGTTGGACAAGGGACGGTCCTTACTGGCTGGAAACGGAAGAGGGAGCGGCGGCAGGCTTGGACGGCACGGCGGGCAGGAAGAACATCACCAGGGCCACCACCAGGTAAATCAGGTAGGCGCCGAGGGTGCTGATGGTGGGGGCTTCCTGATAGCCGAACATGCCGGCAAGTACCGAGCCCAGCGGGCTGTCCATTGGCAGCGCGGCGCTGAAGTCGAACAGCACGGTCTGCAGGTGATTCCACACGCCGGCTTCGTGCAGCGCTTGCACTGAATTGGCGAGGATGCCGGCGGCCACCACCAGGATAAACAGGCCGGTCCAGCGGAAAAACGCACCGAGGTTCAGGCGCATGCTGCCGGTGTAGATCAGGAAGCCCACGATGATCGCCAGGATCAGGCCGAGCAGGGCGCCAATCGGTGCGCCTGGGCCTTCGCTCTGCTGGAACACCGCCAGCAGGAAGAACACGGTTTCCAGGCCTTCACGGGCCACGGCGAAAAACACCATGAGAATCAGGGCGGTGACTTGATGCTTGGAGCCCGCCAGCGCGTGATCAAGGGATTCGTGCAGCGAGTGCTTGATGGAGCGCGCCACTTTGCGCATCCAGAACACCATGGAACTCAGGATGCCCACGGCGACCAGGCCGACGATGCCTTCGAACAGCTCCTGCTGCTTTTGCGGGAATTCGGCGCTGACCAACTCCAGGCCGCCACCGACCAGCAGGGCCAGCGCAGCGGCGAGAAACACGCCGATCCACACGGCGGGCATCCACTGGCCCCGGCCGGTCTGCTGCAGGTAACTGGCGATAATGCCAACAATCAATGCGGCTTCAATGCCTTCGCGCAGCATGATGAGAAAAGGAACGAGCATTCGGCACCGCATCAGAATTAGATAGGATGCTAATTTGTAACATAATGATACTCATTACTAAACAGGCAATCTTGACATTTGCTGAACCTTGGCTGAACAGCTGTTGAAGGCCTGTCAGCCACGCCTGCCGAACAACCGCTGTGCGAGACCCAGGCCCTGCAGCGTCGCCACGTAGCCGATAAAGGCGTAAAGGCCAAGGATGATCCAGATCAACGCACCCAACAGCCAGCACGGCAAAATCTCGCGGATGAACAAGGGCGAGGGTCGGCGAAAGCTCAGCCAGCGCGACAGCGGCGAGAGTCCGTCGTCGATTTCACCGTAGCCATCGGTGGCGGGACGCCAGATCGCCAGGATCAACAACGCTGGAATGGCAATCAGGAAGGCCCAGGTTGGCGCCATTCCGAGGGTTTCCATCAGGGTATGGTCGGTCACCTGTTGGTCGTGGATCGTCCAGCCGGCGGCCATGCCCAGTAAGGCTACGAACATCGGCCACGGTCGGGTGGCACGTTCCCAGTCGCGCCAGAAATACGGATCGCCGCCGGGCATCAGGGCGCAGAGTGACGGGTACTGGCTGAGGATGGTTTCGCTGAGCGTACGGCAGGCGTTCCAGTCGGACTCGCCAAAGCGCCGGGCGAAACGTTGCCGTTGCGCCAGTGGCATGTCGCCAAACAGCAATTTGGCTGCGCGACACTCCGCATCGCGCGAGTCCAGGCTGGCCTGCGCGAGTGTATGCGCCTTGAAACGCTCCAGCGTATTGCGCGCCTGGAGCTGCGACCATTCAGGCTCGGGGCAGGGGTTTTCCAAGTCCTTATCGGACCAGGCTTGTTGGGCGCACAAGGTGTCGAACAGGTCCTCGGACCAGCATCGGCTCGCCAGTAGGGCACGGGCGAGCAGGTCGTTGATCCGCGCGTGGCGAGGCAGCGGCTTCAGCCATTCAGTGTGGTTCATTTCGCTCAATGCGGCTTTGAAGGCTTCGACCTGTTGTTGATCGAGCAGCCCGACCAAGCGCTGTTCGACGTGCGCAAACATCTGTTCCAGCAGCGCATCAAGGCGGTATGCGGGCAAGCGTGCGGGGGCTTCGCGTAACCAGGGGGTCAGCCAATGCAGGTGGGTGACGGCCCACTCGCTGATGGCGGGGTCTGTCGACGTCAGGCAGCGCTGCAACAGCAGGGCCTCAAAGGCGTCGGCGCACTCACTGTCCCTGGCTTGCTGATAGAGGTGACGCAGATCACTGGGAGTGGCCTGCGCCACCAAGGCTCGGGCCTGTTCGACACGCGTGTCCGGTTCGGCCGGGGCAGGTTGCACGCTGTCGACGGGCACCGGCTGCGGTGTGTCAGCGGGCGCCTCGAAACGGCTCCACTCGAGGGCATGCTCATACGCCTCGCGCAAGCGCTGGAAGCCGCTGGGGTCCTCATCCGGACGATGCTGCTTGAGCAAGACGGCGTACTGACGCTTGATTGTGCGAGTGTCAGCGTCATGCGGTAGCCCAAGTACTTCCCAACAACTCATCAGTGCAACTTCCTGTCAGTAAAAATCCTGGCGCAGAATACCCGAGACCGGTTGCGCGGCGCCTACTCTTTTGTCGCGTGACTGCCTAAGATGGCGGCATTTCACGCCACCCAGGGCACGGACCGCGCCAATGTCGGAAAAAGACACCATCTCCCTCCACCTCGTGCGCGAAGCCTTGTTGCAAAGCTGCGCCCCTGGGGCGGCCACTGCCGACGCGCTGCTTAAAGCCGGGATCGAACCGCAACGGTTGGCCGAGCCCGGCGCGCGGGTCTCGGCCACGACCTATGCACGCCTGTGGCGCCTGCTGGCGCGGCGTCTGGATGATGAGTTTTTCGGCATGGACCCACGCAAGCTCAAGTCCGGCAGCTTGGCGTTCCTCTGCCATGCGGCGATGGCGCAGCCGACCTTGGCCACTGGCCTGGAAACCGGCCTGGGGTTTCTGTCGTTGATGCTCGAACGCCTGCCCGCTGAATTGGTGCGTCAACAAAGTCTGGCGGAGATTGTGTTGCTCGAACCCGAGTCTGAACCTAACCGTGCCTTCACCTACTTTACCTACTGGATGATTGTGCACGGCGTTGCCTGTTGGCTGGCGGGACGGCGGATTCCGATCCTGGCGATTGAACTGCGTTGTCCGAAACCGGACTTCTGCGACGACTACCAGATCATGTTCTCCGACAACCTGCGTTTCGATCGGCCGCGTACCCGCATGATCTTCTCCGCCGACTGCCTGGACCTGCCGATCAAGCGCACCGCTGAAGAACTAAAACGCTTCCTGGCCCACGCGCCCGCCAACATCCTGGTCAAATACCGCGACCCCGACAGCCTCGCCACCCGCATCAAGCACGACCTGCGCCAACTACCCCCCGACACCTGGCCGGAAACCGAAGGCCTCGCCGCCAGCCTGTGCATCTCCGCCTCCACCCTGCGCCGCCGTCTGGCGGAAGAAGGGCAGACGTATCAGGGGCTCAAGGACAGTGTGCGCAAAGAGCTGGCGATTGTGTGGCTGGCAGAGCCGCAGATCAGTTTTACCGAGATTGCGGAGCGGTTGGGGTTTGCTGATACGAGCTCGTTTTATAAGGCGTTTCGTAAGTGGAGTGGGTCTAATCCTGGGCATTATCGGAGTTTGATATTGAGTGATGCTACATAAAGCATTCGCGCGCGGATAAGGCTCTACTCCCTTCATGCGGTCGCGGTTCAGAAAAAAACATCACAAGGTCGAACACGGCAAATTTGATGTCCAATTCGACCAAGACCGCCAAGCTGCGGATGGATTTCCAAAATCCATATTCAGGCTTCTTGTCTTGTTAAATCGTTTTTTTTGCCACCTAAGAGCAATGTTGTGCTAACACCAAATAAGCCAACAAAACAGGTGGCTGCAACTATGATCAAAGTCAGCGAGAAGCCATACCTATCTAATAGTCCTCCGAAAACAGTGTAGGAGATACCGATGATGACTGAGTTAACTAGATTTGCAACTGAGAGACAAGACGCTCGGATACGTGACTCAATATTGTCGTGAATATAGGTTTCATATGCGGTTTCATATATGGCAGGGAGCGACATTATTAGAAGAAAGGTTGCAATTGAAGTGATTACTCCGATATTTAAAGATAAAACAAAAAGAAGAAAGGTGACGGCGCAGGTCGTAGTGAGAGCAATTGTGCCGAGAGAGAGCCTGGAACAAACGTAACCAGCAACCATGAACATTAATGCAGATATAGCTTCAACCGTAGCATAAATACCGGCGATCACAGGCACGTCTAAACCCTGCAGGGAGAAAAATGGCTGGCCGTAGATGAACAAAGGAATTGTTGAAAGCTCAAATAAAGAATATCCAATAAACAAAGGTATAAGGAAGGCACCTTTTTTAGAGCGGAAAAAATTAATGAGTAGAGTAAAAATCCCCTCTGTTTTTTTATTGTTTATACCTGATTGTTTGATCGGGTTAAGTAACGTGTGCGGGAGTTTTATTTCTGGGATGAGTGTTACAGCAAAAGCTCCGATAAGCTTGGATAGCGCAAAAAATATATATACGCTATTCCAGTCAAAAGTATCTTGCAATACGCCACCAAGAAGCATAGATAAACCTAACGAAATCGCGCCAATGGCACGCGCCCGCGATATTGTTTTAGGGTAGTCTTCCGCTCGATGCTCAGCTAGTAAGTTGTCATACAATAGTGCTCTGTCTGACCCGGAGCCCATAGCGATACTGGCGCCGAATAAGCAAAATATAATTGCGAAAGGAGTGAAAGAGGAAAATAACAAAAATCCAATGCCGCTTATAAATAATCCTAAAAAGCTAATGATAAGAGAAAATTTGCGGCCGTATCGATCGGCGAGTAAACCAGACGGGATCTCTAACGCTACTGAAGAAAAGAACAGAAAAGATTGAAGAATACCTATCTCTCCTTGTGTGATACCAAGCTGCAGCAGGTAAAGTACAAACAAACTTCTTTGAACATCAAGATTCATGAATATTGATAAGGAGTAGTATAAGCTATCGTTCTTGTTTTTTAGTATGTTTGAGATACCCATTTTATTTAAATACCTGTTTTTTGTAAGCTCAAAAGACCTGAAGTTTAAGTTTGAAGATGCGTTCGTCGACTCCTGAGCTAATCGGCGCACCTTGATTAAAGGCTATGTTGTCATTCTTACGCAAATGTGCACTTTGTAATTCTATGTATCTGTGCGTCTCCAATCGGAGAAGTGGCCGCTGCGATAGAAAACATTTCACTCTGTTCGAAAGGCTCAGTGCGGTATTAGGAAATTACTTGCTGAGGACTTCTGGTTTGTCTTACGGAAATAACCTACAGCATTTTAGGACGTTCCAAACAAAAAAACCGTGACCAAATGGACCGCGGGGCTAAAAAATCGCTGGATGCTGTCAACCAAAGGCACAATTGATAGCGAACACGCGCGGCCCGTTAGTCGCGCATGACAGATGTCGGATAAACACGGTTTCTGATTAAGGGAGAAGGTTTACCCTGAGAATTTTGAGTTTAATATATATAAAATTTGATTTCGCCGTTGCCTTTGGTAGTGAAGTCTAAACAGCGTTTTACGGTTTTCCATGAGTTGAAATTAGTGCTGTTTAAATTTAAAAAGCTTAAGCGTGGAGCATAGGTGGCGTTGTAGCCTGCACACCCATCGTAACCCTTTAAAGGCTGGGCGTACGTTCTCGCAGGAAAAGCTCACTGAGCGAATGAGAGTCCAACTAATAACAACAGAACTGTGATTTTCATGATGGTCTCTTTTTTGGTTTTGTAAGACGTACATTAAATAGTACGTGAAAAGTTAACGGTGTCTGGAATTGCTCCACAAACTAATCCTGGCTCTTTGTCGTTTAACGCGAAGGCTGAATGGGTGGTAGTAAAAGGCGCGGCTTAATGTTTTTCAACTGTCATTTCTAACAGGTCTGTACCAGTGGCCTTAAACGGTTCGGGGCTTTCTTTGTTTGAGCGTTTTCAACGTTAGTCACCGGCCAGCGAGACCTGCGCTTGCCGATTGTTTGACTCGGCTCTTTTCAGTCACCAAAAAAAGCCCCGTGACCAAATGGACCACGGGGCTAAAAATTGGCTGGATGCGACCAACCAAAGGAGCTCTTTACATCACTTGGCGGTAGCGACCACTGTATCCGGCTTCCACCCACCCCCCAGCGCCTTGTAGATCGCCACAATCCCGCGATACAGGTCCACTTCGGCCTGGGCCTGGGAGTCCTCGGCTGCCAAACGCTCGCGTTGCGCGTCGAGCAATACCAGGAAGTCCACTGTGCCTTCGCGATAGCGGATCGCGGCGAGGTCGGCGGCGGCGCGGCTGGATTCGCTTTGGCGGATCAGCGAGACCAGGCGTTGTTGACGCTTGCCGTAGTCGCTGAAGGCGTTCTCGGATTCTTCCAGCGCCAGCAACACTTGCTGCTCGTAGCTTGCCAGGGCGCCATCGGCCTCGGCATCGGCGCCGCGCAAGCGGGCGCGCACGCTGCCCAGGTCAAACGCGGCCCAGGTGATGCTCGGGCCCAGGGCCCAGGCATTCGCGGCGGATGAGCCGATCTGCGAGCCGCGCCCGGCGGTAAAGCCGAGGAAGCCGCTGAGGCTGACGCGTGGGAACAGGTCGGCCTTGGCCACGCCGATACGCGCGGTGGCGGCGGCCAATTTGCGTTCGGCGCTGAGGATGTCCGGGCGACGTTGCAGCAGTTGCCCCGGGTCGCCGATCGGCAGCGCTTTGGCAATCGCCGGCAGGTCTTTCGGGCCCAGGTCTACGGTGAGCTTATCGGGCCGCTGGCCGAGGAGGGTGGCGATGCGGTTACGCTCGCGCACTTGTTCGGCCTGCAGTTGCGGCACGCTGGCTTCAACCGCCGCGAGGCGTGCGTCGGCACGCTCCACGTCGAGTTGGTCGCCCACACCGGCATCGCGCAGGCTGACGGTGATGGTGCGCGATTCCTGCTGGTTCTTCAGGTTGTCCAGGGCAATGCGTTCACGCAGTTGCGCGCCACGCAGTTGACCGTAGGCGTCCACCAGTTCGGCGATCAGGGTGACTTGCAGCTGGTACAAGTCAGCCTCGGCGGCCTGCTGGTCTGCGTCGGTGGCTTCCAGGTTGCGCTGGATGCGGCCGAACAGGTCGAGTTCCCAGGCCATGTCCAGCCCGAGGTCGTAACGCTCGGTCTTCACGCGGCGAGTGGTCTGGCCCGGAATCTGGCCTTTGCCCTGGTCACTGCTGGCCCGGCTGGTGATGGTCGGCATGGCGTCATTGCTGGCGTCATCGCGGATCGCCCGTGCGGCCCGCAGGCGGGCAAAGGCGACGCGCAGATCACGGTTGCCTTGCAGTGACTGCGTGACCAACTGGTTGAGCGTCGGGTCCTCGAACTGCTGCCACCAGATGCCTTCGAACTTGGCGTGATCGTACTGCTTGGCATCGGCAGCGGCCGTGATATTGGCCGCCTCCGGGGTCTGGGTTTTGTAGTCCGGGCCTACGGCACAGGCGCTCAGCGCCAGTACCAGCAAGCTCGGCAGAAAGACGTTCACACTCATTGCTGTGTCTCCAGCTTCAAGGCCTTGGCCGCTTTGCGCGCTTCGCTGCGCTCCACATAGCGACGGATCAGTACGTAGAACACTGGCGTCAGCAACAGACCGAAGAAGGTCACACCGATCATCCCGGAGAACACCGCCACGCCCATGGCATGACGCATCTCGGCACCGGCACCGCTGGACAACACCAGTGGCACCACACCCATGATGAAGGCGAACGAGGTCATCAGGATCGGCCGCAGACGCAAACGGCAGGCTTCCAGTACCGCAGCGAGCGGGTCGAGGCCTTCTGCCTGTTTATCCTTGGCGAACTCGACGATCAGAATCGCGTTCTTACACGCCAGGCCCACCAGTACGATCAAGCCGATCTGGGTAAAGATGTTGTTGTCGCCGCCCGAGATGATCACCCCGGTAATCGCCGACAGCAGCGTCATCGGTACGATCAGGATCACCGCCAACGGCAGGCTCCAGCTTTCGTATTGGGCCGCCAGTACCAGGAACGCCAGCAGTACGCAGAGCGGGAACACGAACAGTGCGGTGTTGCCCGAGAGGATTTGCTGATAGGTCAGGTCGGTCCACTCGTAGGTCATGCCGTTGGGCAGTTCCTCTTTCAACAGTTTTTCAATCGCCGCCTGGGCCTGGCCGGAGCTGTAGCCCGGTGCCGCGTTGCCGTTGATTTCAGCGGTGATAAAGCCGTTGTAGTGCATCACGCGGTCCGGGCCCGAGGTGTCGCTGACCTTGATAAAGGTCGCCAGCGGGATCATCTCGCCTTTGTTGTTGCGCACTTTCAGCTGGCCGATCTGGTCTTCATCCAGGCGGAACTGTTGCTCAGCCTGCACGTTGACCTGGTAGGTCCGACCGAAGCGGTTGAAGTCGTTGGCATACAACGAACCCAGGTAGATCTGCAGGGTGTCGAAGATGTCGCTGATCGCCACGCCGTGGGTCTTGGCCTTTTCACGGTCGATGGCGGCATCGACCTGGGGCACGTTGACCGTGTAGCTGGTGAACAGGCCGAACAGCTCCGGCGTGGTGCGGCTCTTGGTGATGATGTTCTGCACTTCTTTGTACAGCTCGTCATAACCCAGGTTGCCACGGTCTTCGATCTGCAGGCGGAAGCCGCCGATCGTCCCCAGGCCCTGAACCGGCGGCGGTGGGAAGATCGCCATGTAGGCTTCCTGGATGTCGCTGTATTTGCCGTTCAACGCGCCGGCAATCGCACCGGCGGACATGCTCGGGTCTTTACGCTCGTCGAACGGCTTCAAGGTCACGAACACGATGCCGCTGTTCGGGCTGTTGGTGAAACCGTTGATCGACAGGCCTGGGAAGGCCACGGCGGCTTCCACGCCCGGCTGTTTCAGCGCGATGTCGGACATGCGCTTGATCACGTCTTCGGTGCGGTCCAGGCTGGCGGCGTCCGGTAACTGGGCGAAGGCCACCAGGTATTGCTTGTCCTGGGCCGGCACGAAACCGGTCGGGGTATGGGCGAAACCAAACCAGGTCAGCACCATCAACCCGGCGTACAGGAACAGCGCGATACCACTGCCGCGAATCACACGGCGTACGGTGCCGACATAGCCGTGGCTGGCTTTGTCAAAGAAGCGGTTGAAGGGTTTGAACAACCATCCGCCGAAGAGCTTGTCGAGAACTTTGGAGAAGCGATCCTTCGGCGCGTCATGGCTGCGCAGCAACACGGCGGCCAGGGCCGGGGACAAGGTCAGCGAGTTGAAGGCCGAAATCACTGTCGAGATCGCAATGGTCAAGGCGAACTGCTTATAGAACTGCCCGGTCAAGCCGCTGATAAAGGCCGCCGGAATGAACACCGCACACAGCACCAACGCCGTGGCGATGATCGGACCGGTCACTTCGCTCATGGCTTTTTCAGTCGCCGCAAACGGTTCCAGGCCCAGCTCGATGTTGCGCTCGACGTTCTCCACCACCACGATGGCGTCGTCCACCACGATACCGATGGCCAGTACCAGGCCGAACAGCGACAACGCGTTGAGCGAGAAGCCAAACAGGTGCATCACCGCAAACGTACCGATCAAGGATACCGGCACCGCCACCAACGGAATGATCGAGGCGCGCCAGGTTTGCAGGAACAGGATGACGACCAATACCACCAGGATCAACGCTTCGAAGAGGGTATGCACCACGGCTTCGATGGAACCACGCACGAAGATGGTCGGGTCATAGACGATGCTGTAGTCCATCCCTTGCGGGAAGCTCTTTTTCAGCTCATCCATCTTGCCGCGGACTTCGTTGGAAATCTCGATGGCGTTGGAGCCTGGGCGCTGGAAGATCGGGATCGCCACGGCCGGCTGGTTGTTGAGCAGCGAACGCAGGGCGTATTGGCTGGAACCCAGCTCGATCCGCGCGATGTCTTTGAGGCGGGTGATTTCACCGTTAGCGCCTGAACGAATCACGATGTTCTCGAACTCTTCCTCGGTCACCAAGCGACCTTGGGTGTTCACGGATAACTGGAACGCGGTGGCAGTCGGCGCAGGTTGTGCACCCAGCGCACCCGCGGCCACTTGACGGTTCTGCTCACGGATCGCGGTCACCACATCGGTGGCAGTGAGGTTGCGCGAAGCGGTCTTGTTCGGGTCCAGCCACACCCGCAGGGAGTAGTCGCCCATGCCGAACAGCTGCACATCACCCACACCGCCCAGCCGCGCCAGCTCATCCTTGACGTTGAGCAAGGCGTAGTTGGACAGGTACAGCATGTCGTAGCGCTGATCCGGGGAGGTCAAGTGCACCACCATGGTCAGGTCGGGGGAGGCCTTGTCCACGGTGATACCGATGCGCGTCACTTCTTCAGGCAATTTCGGCTGAGTCCGGGTCACGCGGTTTTGCACTTGCACCTGCGCGTTGTCCAGGTCGGTGCCCAGGGCGAAGGTGATGGTCAGCGTCAGCTTGCCGTCGGCGGTCGACTGCGAGGACATGTACAGCATGTTCTCGACGCCGGTGATCGCCTGTTCCAGCGGCGCGGCCACGGTTTCACCGATGACCTTGGGGTTGGCGCCCGGGAAGTTGGCGCGTACCACCACCGTCGGCGGCACCACTTCCGGGTATTCGCTGATCGGCAATTGGAACAGCGAGATCGCACCGGCGATCAGGATCAACAGCGAGAGCACCGCTGCGAAGATCGGCCGCGAAATGAAGAACTTGGAAAAATTCATCTTGAGTCGTATCCCTTAACCGCGTGGAGTCGCAGCGCTGGCAAGTTTGGACGCGGTTTTTTCCGGCGCCACTTGTTCCAGGTTGCTGGCTTCAAGCGCTTGTCGTTGTTGGGCCAAGGCGGCGAGGGTTTCCTTGCTGGCCATCGGAATGGTTTCCGGGGCGACCGGCGAGCCAGGGCGCACGCGCTGCAGGCCCTTGACGATAATGGTGTCGTCTTTGTTCAAGCCGCTGCGCACGATGCGCAGACCTTCGATCTTCGGCCCCAGCTCCACCGAGCGATAAGCCGGCTTGTCGCCTTCCATCACCAGCACGAACTTCTTGCCCAGGTCGGTGCCGACCGCTTCGTCGTTGATCAATACGGCGGAGTAGGTGCCGCTGCCGACCAGCTTCAAGCGGGCGTACAGGCCAGGGGTGTATTCGCCTTTGCTGTTATCGAACACGGCGCGACCGCGGATGGTGCCGGTGGCCGGGTTGACCTGGTTGTCGACGAAGTTCATCTGGCCCAGGTGCGGGTTGCCGGTTTCGTTGGACAGGCCCAGGTACACCGGGGTGGTCGCACCACGACGGCCTTGGCGAGCCAGTTCGGTGTACTTGAGGAAAACGCGCTCATCGGCGTCGAAATAGGCGTAGACCTTGTCGGTGGAGACCACGCTGGTCAGCGCCGTGACATCGGCGGTCACCAGGTTGCCGGCGGTGATTTCGGCACGGCTGACGCGGCCGCTGATCGGCGACGTCACGCGGGTAAAGCTCAGGTTCAGCTTGGCCAGGTCCAATTGCGCCTGGATCCCGGCGACGGCGGCGCGGGCTTCCTGGGCGGAGGTGGTGCGCGAGTCGGCCAGTTCGGCGGAGATCGCATTGCTCTGGCGCAGGCGTTCGCCACGTTGCGCTTCGTTGTCGCTACGGGTGGCAGCGGCGCGGGTTTGTTGCAACTGGGCTTCAAGGCGACGCACTTCGGCCTGGAACGGGCGTGGGTCGATCTGGAACAGCAGGTCGCCTTTCTTGACCAAAGCGCCTTCAGTGAAAGCGACTTGGTCAATCTGGCCAGAGACCCGTGGACGAATCTGTACGGTTTCGGGCGCTTCCAGGCGACCGGTAAATTCATCCCACTCGTTGACCGGTTGTTCCAGCACCTTGGCCACGCTGACTTTGGCCGCTGGCATGGCGGCCGCTTGGTCCGGGGTCTTGCCGCACGCGCTCATCACCACCACGGCCAAAATCGCCAGGGGGAAGCGCAAATGTTTGAGTGACTGTTCCATGAGGTGTATCCGCCAATGTATTTGAGATGGGCGGATCATGCGCGGCGAGGGGGTATGTCACGAATCGAATGAAGCAAAGGTAACTATCATTCGGAATGATATAAGCGAGGTGTTAGCCCTCTAGCATGGGGGTTTCGTTAGGGGGCTATCAATAGGAATGATGACAAAAGACTGTTGCTGCCAACGCAACGACTATGCGCCCTTGATCAGTTTGAGCACGGTCTAAACCAGAAACAATTTGTCACATGCAAGGCTATATGCCGACTTCTGTTGAAATAGGCAATAAATTCCCTTGATCAGGCAATCACCTCTACCGGCTAACTCCACATACTCCGCTCATCGTGAGGCCGTACTCAACAGGCCTGCACCTCAACCCACGGTACCGGCCCGGAAAAGGCCTACCGATCACGCTGGGACACTCATCGGAGGAAGGCCGGGCCGGTTCGCATTTCATGAAAAACCTTGATCTCCAAGTTATCCAGCAAGCCACGACGTGGCTCGAACAAGATCGCTGCGTTTGGCTGTGCACGGTGCTTGCGACGTTTGGTTCGGCACCGCGAGGGCCGGGGTCTTTACTGGCCGCCCTGTCGACAGGCGAGTTCTGCGGTTCACTCTCGGGAGGCTGTGTAGAGGAAGACTTCCTTGAACGGTTGGGGCGCCATGAGTTCGTCGAGCACAACCATGTGGTGCGCTACGGTGAGGGCGGGCTTGCACCGTCACTGGAGCTGCCGTGTGGCGGCGTACTCGACGTACTGGTCGAAAAGTTCGAACCCGATTGCGTGGCGAAAGCGCACTTCGCAGTACTGTTGGGCGCGCTGCAAGGGCGCCAGCGCGTGGTGCGGCATGTCACGCTTGGAACACATGCCCGACATGATCAGAGCGATGCCGGTGCCACTGCGCCGGTTGTCGTTGATGGCGATCAGGTGCGGATTCGTATGGGGGCAGCCCATCGATTGTTGATCGCCGGCCTGTCCCCGGTGGCCGAGTTCTGTGCCGGTTTCGCGGTGGCCCTGGGCTATGAGGTGGTCGTGTGCGACCCGCGCGCAGAGTTGACCACCGCCTTCAGCATGGCCGGGGTGGAAGTCCTCAACGTGTTTCCCGCCACGTTCATCGCCGCAGGCGGATGCCATGCCGGTACCGCGATTGTGGCGTTGACCCACGACCCGCGCATGGACGACCTGACGCTGCTGGAGGCCGTGAGGACCCGCGCTTTTTACATCGGCGCCATGGGCTCCAGACGGACCAGCGAAAAGCGTCTTGAGCGGGTCAAGCGCATTGGCGCGTTGGCGCCGCAGATGCTCGAGCGCATTCATGCGCCGATTGGACTTAACTTAGGGAGCAAGACCCCAGCCGAGATTGCCCTCGCCGTCATGGCGGATATTGTTCGCCTGAGCAACGGAGTCGTTCGTGACCAACTCTAGACCTGTGCTGATCAAGGAATCCTATGTGCAACCTGTGCTCATGAAAGAACCGATAGCGTGCGCCGTCAGCCGCCTTGCGGGCGCGGTTGACCTGGCATTGGGCAGCGATGACGACAGGATTGGCGCACTGCCTGGCCTGAACCTGTACAGGCGCCCCGACATCACGGCACCCATGCACTGTATTTATGGCCTGGGCATTGGCGTCACGTTGCAAGGTTGCAAGCGGGTATTGGTCGGCAGTGAAGTGCTGACCTACGGCCCCGGCCAGTCCATGGTCACCAGTGTTGATCTGCCGGTCATTTCACAGGTCAGCCAGGCGAGTGCGGCGCAACCGTTTTTGGGAATTATGTTGGCGCTGGACAACGCCACCGTGATGCACGTCGCTGACCGCATGAAACTGTCCCAACGCATGCGGGAGGAAGAGTTTCGAGCGGTGACTGTACAACCCCTGGACGCTGGTGTGCTGGATGCCGTGCGCCGCCTGGTGGACCTGCTTGGCGAGCCGCAATTGCTTGAGACCCTGGCCCCGCTGATCAAGGAAGAACTGATTGCGCGACTGTTGAGCGGTGCGCACGGCCCACAGTTACTGCATGTGATCGCTGCCGGGTCACCCAGCCAGCACATTGCCAGGACCGTTGCCTGGCTTAAACTCAACTATCGCCAGGCCCTGCGCATGGATGACCTGGCCGCCCACGCCCATATGAGCCCGTCGACGTTTCGCCAGCATTTTCGCGCCCTGACGGGCATGAGTCCGTTGCAATATCAGAAGCAACTGCGGTTGCAAGCCGCACGGCAGTTGATGCTCAGCCAGGGTGTGGACGCAAGCAGTGCCGGTGGCATCGTGGGGTATGAAAGCTCGTCGCAGTTCAGCCGTGAATACAGCCGCCTGTTTGGCGAACCGCCGCAACGCGACATCAAGCGAATCCGTGTCTAGCAGCGTCGGATAGTGGAGGGGGGCATCGCCGCGTGGGTGTTCCCGGTGCCGCCCGTTGAGCCGCGCCGTTGCAACAACTCAATCTGATCGGCCGGCACTAACGTGCGCAAGGTTTTGTAGAGCACGCGGGTTTCCAGCAGGTTCCATACCCGCAGCATGGTTTCCAGCGCATCCAGGGGCTTGCTGATGAAATCCCTGGCGCCGAGTGCCAGGGCGCGCAGACGAGTGTCGCGGGTGGCATCGGCGGTGAGCACGAGGATCGGCAGGTATTCACCATTGGGGATGCGCCGGTTGAGTTGTTCCAGCACGGCAAAGCCGTCGAGCTCGGGCATGTGCAAGTCAAGAATCACCAGGTCCGGTTCGAAGCTGTTGAACAGCTCCAGCGTGCGCAATGGCTCAGTGCTGCTGAGCACGTTGTTCAGCCCTTCGCGCGCCAGCAATTGCTCCACCAGGTCGAGATTCGGGCGTTGGTCGTCGATGATCAGAATGCGCAGGTCAAGGTTCACACGGGCTCCGGAAAGTACTGGTCGAGGTGGGCAAGAAACTCGGGGATGTTAATCGGCTTATTCAATATGGCCGTCGCGCCCGCATCATGCAGGGCCTGGCGAGTGAGATCGCTCGCGTCGGCGGTGATCATCAGCACGGGTGTGTACCGGGTGATCGCAGACCGGCGCAAGCGCTGCAGCACGGCCAGGCCGTCGATGTCCGGCAGTGACACGTCGAGCAGAATCAGCTGTGGCACATGCTGTGCGGCCAGGTCCAGGCCCAGTTGGCCTTGCATGCTGGACAACAGCTTTATTCCCGGCCTGCGGTGCAGCAAGGTTTCGATCAGTGCCAGGCTGGAGAGGTTGTCCTCGATATACAGCACCTTGCCCTGGATCGCGGGGGCAGGGCGTACCGGCGTGGTATCAACCATGGCAGCGACCAAGTCGCCGCAGGGCTGCACGCGCACGAAGGGCAGTTCCAGGGTGAAGCGTGAGCCGATACCGTGTTGGCTGTGCACGCTCAGTCTGCCATTCATCTTTTCCAGCAGGCTTTTACTCAGTGCCAGGCCCAGGCCGCTGCCTTCCACGTTCGGGTCGGCCCCCAGGCGCTCGAACGGCTTGAACAACTGCCCGATGTGATCGGTCGCGATGCCCTTGCCGGTATCGCAGACGGACACGCCAATGCGTTGCCCCTCGACCTTGACTTCAATGCTCACCTGGCCCTGAGGTCGGTTGTACTTAATGGCGTTGGACAGCAGGTTCAGCAGCACCTGGGTGAGGCGCTGTCGGTCGGCAGCGATGCCGATATCCGCCGCCAGCGTGGGCAGCGTTTGCAACTGGATGCCTGCTTCGGCGGCCATGGGTGATACCAGCGCCAGGGCTTCTTGCAGCGTGCCCGCCAAGGGGATCGGTTCGATGTTCAACGGCAAGCGTCCCGCCTCGATCTTGGCAATGTCCAACACTTCGTTGATCAGCGTCAGCAGATGCTGGCCGGCGCGCAGGATGTGACCGACCTGGGTTTTTTGCCCCGCAACCGAGTCCATGTCCAGCAGTTGTGCAAAGCCCAGGATCGAGTTGAGCGGGGTGCGCAGTTCGTGGCTCATGCGTGAGAGAAACTCGCTCTTGGCTCGGCTGGCGCGTTCGGCCTCCTCACGGGCGGTGCCCAGCGCAATTTCCGCCGCGCGACGGTCGGTGATGTCGCGGGTGATCTTCGAGAAACCCCGCAAAGCGCCGGTGCTGTCGTACTGCGCGGTAATCACCACACTGGCCCAGAAGCGCGTACCGTCCTTGCGGCAACGCCAGCCTTCTTCGGTGTAGTCACCGTCGCGGGTGGCCTCGCGCAGCGCCATGTCCGGATGTTGTGGGCACTCTTCGGGCAGGTAGAACACCGAGAAGTGCTGGCCGAGGATCTCCTGTTCGGTGTAGCCCTTGATCCGCTCGGCGCCGTTGTTCCAACTGGTGACATGGCCTGCGCTGTCGAGGGCGAAGATCCCGTAGTCCTTGACCCCGTCGATGATCAGCCGCAAGCGCTCTTCGTTCTCGCGCAATGCGCGTTCGCGCTCGGCCAGCAGCACCCCGGCCTCCACCAGGCGCGTGCCCAACTGGCCAATCTCGTCGTGTTCCGGCGGTTGCGGCTGCAGCGGCTGACCGAGGGCCAGGCGTTGCGCGTTTCCTTGCACTTGCTGCACCCGCGCGACAATACCCTTGGACAGAAACAGCACCGCGACGATGGCCCCAAATAGTCCGCAGATGGCCGCCAGCCAGGTGGACAGCAGCAGTCTCTGGCGTGTTTCGGCCGCGGCCGCGGTGCGCTCAGCGAGCAACGAGTCCTCAAGGGTGAGCATGGTGCCGATATGCTGGCGCAAGGCATCCAGGATGTGTTTGTTGCTAACGAGAATGCTGGTAATCGACTCAGGGCTTGTCGTCGGGTCGTTGAGCATGTCCTCCAGTCCATCAATCTTGCTGTTGATCAGCGGCGTGATCGACGCGAGCTGTTCGCGCACCCGTTGATCGCGAACATTATGGTCGAGTCGGCGCAGGGCTGACTCAATCTGCGGCTTGGCGTTGAGGTACCCCGGCAGGAAATCATCGCGGCGAGTCAGCAGGTAGCCGCGCACGCTGGCGGCGGCTTCGGCCAGCAGCGTGTGCACGGCGCGGATATCGCCTTGCACGCGAAGCACCCGGCGCACGTCTTCTTCAGCGCGGGCGGTTTGCCGTTCGGTGATGTAGATCAGTACCAAGGACAACAACAGCACCACCAGCGGCAGCGAAATCACCACCAGCGCCTTGCCACGCAAGGGCAGGTCCGCCCAGCGCCTGGCGTACAAGCGCCTCATGGGTGGGTCACCAGGCCCAACGCGATACCCCGCACGGCCGCCTGGGTGCGATCGGCTGCACCGAGCTTGCCGATCACCCGTTCGACGTGGGCTTTCGCGGTGCCGGTGGTAATCCCCAGGCGCTCACCGATTTCCCGGTTGCTCATCCCGTTCGCGACCAGCCCGAGCACCTGACGCTCTCGTGGGGTCAGGTTTTCCATTGCCGCCGCGCCATTGGCGTTGCGCTCGGTCATGCGCCGTAGCAGGCGAGCGCTCACCGCACTGTTGAGCGCTTCTTCACCGGCAGCGACCCGTTGCAACGCCTCGATCACCTCGTTACGGCTGGCATCTTTGAGCAGGTAGCCCACCGCCCCGGCATTCATCGCGGCTTCCAGATGGTCGGGGCTGTCATCCATGGTGAAAATCACCACCTTGACGGCCGGCAGGCGCTGTTGGAGCAGGCGGGCAGCGCCGAGGCCATTGAGCACCGGCATACGAATATCGAGGATGACGATGTCGGGCAGTAGCTGTTCGCACAGCTCAACTGCTTGTTGGCCATCACGGGCCTGGCCGACCACTTCGAATTGCGGGTGACCGGCCAGCAGCGCGACAAACCCGGTGCGTGTGACTTCATGATCGTCCGCCAGCACCAGGCGCAAGAGTTGGCTCATTGAGGTGTTCCATTCAGGTGGGCCGGCACGCGGGCGTGCACTTGGGTGCCGCACTCGATCGCGCTGGTGCAGGTAAACTGGCCGCCCAGCAGGCTGGCGCGCTCGTGCATGGTGGCGAGGCCCAGGTGCTGGGCACCCTGGGTGTCGAGCTGCTGGTCGAGGGCGAAGCCTTGGCCGTTGTCGTTCACCTGCAGCGAAGCCTGGCCGTCGTGCAGTGCCAGGGCCAGTTGCACATGGCTGGCCTGCGCGTGCTTGAGAACATTGTTGATGGCTTCCTGGCCGATCCTGAATAAGGCGGTTTCCATCTGGCTGGGCAAGCGCCCCGCGTAGGCGGCGGTCCACTGCACGCTGACGGTGGCTTCGCGCAGGCGGTCAGCCTCTTTGTCGAGCGCCTTGAATAACCCGAAATCGTCCAGCACAGTCGGGCGCAGGCCGGCGATCAGTTGCCGGCCTTCACCCACCGAGTGCTGGGCCAAGGTCAGAATCGCCTGCAGGTCCGCGTTCAAGGTGCCTGGCAGCGTCGGGCAGCGCCCGGCAAACCCTTGCAGGCGCTGATGCAACCCCGCGAGGGTTTGCGCCAACCCGTCGTGCAAGTCGTAGGCCACGCGTTTGCGCTCGTCTTCCTGGGCACGCAGCAGCCGGTTGACCAGGTCGGACAGCGTCCTGTCCCGCGCCTTGAGGGTGGTCAGCAGCCGATCGTTCTGCAGGTGCGCGGCCAGCAGCGTGGCGAGCAATTGCAGCGATTCACTGTCTTCGTGGTCGGGCGCACGCAGGCTGACGCTGTTGCCCAGCACCAGTACGCCAAAGGCATCGCCATCGCCGCCGCGCAGCGGCACTTGTAACACGCTGGGCAGGGCGCTTCCCGGCAGCTCCAGCCAGCATGGTGTGCGTAAGCGGCGATCGGCGACGGCGGTGAGGCTGCTCAGTCGATCCAGGCTGCCATGGCGTGCCGTGACAGTGGCGCATCCCTCGGCATCCCACTCCTGAATCAGCCCGTGATCCATCGCAAGAAACGCGCCTGCCCGCGCCAGCACGCGTTCGCGCATGGCATCAGGCGCCAGTTGTGGTAATGCCTGCCCGGTGTCCACCAGCAACCGCAATCGCGCGGTGCGACTTTCTGATTGTCGATAATGCGCGCGGATAGCCAGGGCACTGCCGGGATCGTGTGGCGTGTTTTGCATGCGTGGTCTCCGGTGTCTCAGGCTCGCAGGCGCGAGGAAGGCTATTAAACCTTGTTGAGCGGGTAGGGCGCCATCTGCCAAATGGCATAGTTAAATGGCTCCGGTTGGCCGATGTAGGCCGGGCAGGCGATTGGCAAAGTGGACTCACTCACAACAGGAGCATCCCAATGAACGTTAAAGCCGTGTCGATCGCCGTGATTTTTGCCTTGAGCACCCCCTTTGTGCAGGCGGCCCAGACCGCTCCCTACGTCTACCGCGACGTGGCCCAGGCGCCGGCCAATGCGCAAGACCGCGAGATTGCCGGGTTGTTTGACCGTTGGAACAGCGCGCTGCAGACCGGTAACGTCAAGTCGGTGGTCGACTTGTATGCACCGGGCGCGGTGCTGCAGCCGACCGTGTCCAACCAGGTGCGCAGCACGCCGGAGCAAATCACGGACTACTTCGATCACTTCCTGGTGCTCAAGCCGGTAGGCCAGATCAACTACCGTGAGATCCGTCAGCTTGGCACTAACGTGGCGATGGACAGCGGGGTCTACACGTTCACCCTGACCGAGGGCAACGGCAAGATCCGCCACGTTCAGGCACGCTACACCTTCGTCTACGAAAAGGTTGGCGGCGAGTGGAAAATCCTCAACCACCACTCCTCGGCGATGCCTGAAGTGCAGGTGAAACACGCCAAGCAGTAATCGCGTGTTTGAACAGTCCACGCCCCTGCGGGTGTGGACTTTTTTGCGTTTTCGCCACGTCAGTTCGGGCAAGCAATCGCGTCGATCAGGCAAACGTGGCGTGCCGGGGGCACAGCATACTGGTGAGGACTTACCCAATCGATAAGCGTCAAGTGCGCCTTTTTTGGAGAACACTCATGCGTTCGTCTGACCCCTGCACCCCGTTCAGCCAGTTCGTTGAGTTCGTCGTCGACCCTCTTCATGTGCAGGATCTGGTGACGGCTCTGATCGCACGCGTCGAGCGCTTTACCTGTCTCTGCCCAGGGTTCATCAGCGCGCAGGTGCACGTCAGCGAGGCTGGCGACAGGGTGCTGATGCAACTGTCGTGGCCCTCCAGGCAATACAGCGAGCTGGCGATTGAGCGTTCTCAAACAGCTGAGCCCGATCTGTTGCATCTGGCCCGCCAACATCACGCCAGTGCGCTGTTATTCAGCACCTTCAATGCGGTAGCGCAGGTGTGCGCAGTACCGGCCGTCGAAGGTAGGGGGCAATGACGCCTGCGGGGACACTCAAGTGGGCGCACGTCTTGCCGGCGGAAAGAACAGCGCTGCTGCTGGGGGTCGCCTTTCATTTCTGCGTGCTGGCGAGCTACTACCTGGTGCGGCCTTTGCGTGACGCTTTGGGCCTGGAAGGCGGCGCAGACAAATTGCAGTGGCTGTTTTCCGCGACGTTTGTGGTGATGCTGCTGATGGTTCCGCTGTTCGGCGCGTTGGTTTCACGGCTGCCGGCGACGCGGTTTATCCCGCTGATCTATCGATTCGTGGCAGTAACCATGCTGCTGTTTGGTGTGTTGATTGCCGCAAAAATTGCGCCTGTGCAGGTCGGTCAGGTGTTTTTCGTGTGGATCAGCGTCTACAACCTGTTCATCGTCTCGATTTTCTGGAGCGTTCTGGTCGACCGCTTTTCCAGTGAGCAAGGCTTGCGCCTGTTTGGCTTTATTGCAGCGGGCGGGACGCTGGGGACGTTCATCGGCCCGCTGCTGGCCGCCACCCTGGCCACCCGGCTTGGGCCGATTGCATTGACGCTGGTGGCAGCACTGCTGCTGGAACTGGCGGTGCGTTGCTATCGGGCATTGTTGTCACACACCGAAGCGCAGGCGACCTGCCTGGCGCAAAGGCATCGCCGGATGGGCGGCAGCATGCTCGCCGGCCTCACGCTGATTGCTCGTTCACCCTATCTGCTGGGGCTGGTGCTGTTTATGCTCCTGCACACCACGGCTGCCACTTTTCTGTACTTCGAGCAGGGTCGCATAGTCGCTGGAAGGTACGCGGATGTGGCCAGCAGAACCCAGTTTTTTGCGGTCATCGATCTTATCGTTTCGGCGTTGACCTTGACCTTTCAACTCTTGCTCACGGGACCATTGATTCGCCGGGTTGGCGTCGGTGGCGCGCTGGTGGCATTGCCCGTGGTGACGCTGGTGGCATTCACTGCAATGGCGTTGTCACCCGTGCCGGCGACGGTGGCGTTGGCACAGGGCTTGCGTCGCGCGATTGAATTTTCGGTGGTGCGTCCGGCGCGCGAAGTGCTCTGGACCGTCGTCAGCCGAGAGGAAAAGTATAAGGCCAAGAATGTCATCGAGACCCTGGTGTATCGAGGTGGGGATGCGCTCAGCGGCTGGCTTTCGGTCGGGTTGGCTGCGGCGGGTGCCGGGTTTGGCGTGGTCGCCGTGTTGATTGTGCCGGTCGCAGGCGTGTGGGGTGGGGTGTGCTATGGGTTGGCAAGGCGTCAGCGACAGATGACTGCCAAGGCATCAGTTCGACGAACTGATGCCGAATAGGGCAATTATTGTGCGCCGTCCAGCAACCATTGGGCGATTGACTTCGCATCGGCGTCGGACACCTGAGCTTGTGGCGGCATCGGCATCGGCCCCCATTTGCCGGTGCCACCGGCCTTGATACTCGCTGCCAGTTGCTCAGTCGTGGTATCGCTGCCAGCGTACTTTTGCGCGATACCCTTCCAGGAGGGGCCAACGACCTGTGCATTGGCTTGATGACAGCCCACGCAAGCGTAACGCTGGACCAGTGCCTGGCTCGCCACCACCTGCGTCGGCCACAAGGCGCTGGTCAGTGTGCCCAGTGATAGAACAAGCATGGCGAGCCTGGCGCTGTGTGCCAGGAGGGGTGACTGGGGAATCCCCGGTAATTTCAGGTACTGGTTCAATGGGACACTCTCTCATCAATCAAAAAGGCGGTGCAGTCGACTGCACCGCGTTGCTCAGGCGAGCTTGAAGGGCAATTCACGCAAAGGCGTGCCGGTGATCCGCGCTATGGCGTTGGCGAAAGCCGGAGCAAGCGGCGGCAGGCCCGGTTCGCCCATGCCTGTGGGTGGCTCCGCACTCGGCAGGGTGTGCACCGAAAACTCCGGCATGTCCACGATGCGCGGCACGCTGAAGTCGGCAAAATTGCTTTGCTGCACGACACCGTCCTTAAGGGTGATGGCGCCGCCTGGCAGGCACATCGACAGCCCCATCAAGGCTGCACCCTGTACCTGGGCTTCCACGCTGCGAGGGTTGACCACCAGGTTGCAATGCACGCCTGCGGTCACATGGTGCAACACCGGACGGCCGTCCTGTACCGAGGCTTCGACGACATAGGCCACTACCGAACTGAACGACTCATGTACCGCCACACCCCAGGCGCGACCCGCCGGCAGCTGGCGCTTGCCGTACTCACTCTTGTCCACCGCCAATTGCAACGCCGCGCTATGGCGCGGGCTTTTGTCGGCGAAGAGTTTCATCCGGTAAGCCACGGGATCCTGCTGGGTGGCTCGGGCAATTTCATCAATCAAGGTCTCCATCACGAACGCGGTATGGGTGGAACCCACACTGCGCCACCACAGCACTGGGACGTTGAGCTTGGGGTGATGCACCGTCAGGCGCATCGGAATCGGATAAGGGTCGCGCATACCTTCGGTGGCCGTGGGATCAATGCCATTCTTGACCCGTCCACCGAACATGGTGCCCGTCACAATCGACTGCCCGACCAAAACGTGATCCCAGGCCAGGACGTTGCCGCTGTCGTCGAAACCGATGCGCGCGCGGTGCAGGTGCATGGGGCGGTAGTAGCCGCCCTTGATGTCATCTTCGCGGCTCCACACTGTCCGCACGGGGACGTTTAACCCCGCTGTTCGTGCCGCCTTAGCCACTTCACAGGCCAAGACCACAATGTCGCTGGTGGCGATGCCGCGCCGGCCGAAACCGCCGCCGGCCGTCTGTACGTTGATCCGTAGCTGTTCGGGCTTGAGATTCAGCACGCGTGCGGCCGCCGCGTTATCGGCACCGGCAAACTGGGTACCGACCCATAATTCGGCGCGGTCCTGCGACAGTTGGACGGTGCAGTTCAGCGGCTCCATTGGGGCATGGGCCAGGTACGGAAACACGAACTCGGCTTCGAGGGTATGCGGCGACGTTGCCAGCGGCCTCATATCCGCGTCGAAATGGTGGGGCCCCGGGCGGGCGGCCAGGGTTTTGTAGTCGGCCAGTTGCCGCTCGCTGTCGACCTTTTCCACCGTCGACGTATCCCACTGAACGTTGAGGGCATCACGCCCCAGTTTCGCCTGCCAATAGCCTTCAGCCACGACCGCCACGCCTTCCGCACCGCCATCAAGCGGTACGCGATAGACCGCCTTTACTCCACGAATGGCGCGTGCTGCGCTGTCATCCAGAGCCGCCAGCCTGGCGCCGAATACCGGAGGGCGCGCCACCACGGCGGTGAGTTGCTCCGGCAGGCGCATGTCAATGCCGAAGTCCTGCTGGCCGCTGCTCTTGGCCTTGGCATCGATGCGCGTAGTGGCTTGGCCAATGATGCGAAAATCCTTGGGGTCCTTGAGGCTGACCTGGTCCGGTACTGGCAATGCCATCGCGGCATCGGCCAGTTCGCCGTAGCTCGCGGTGCGGCCCCCCGGTCCGAGCACGTGGCCGGCGCGCGTACTCAAACGGGACACGTCGACGTTCCAGCGCGCTGACGCAGCCGCCAGCAGCATGGCGCGGGCACGGGCACCGAGTTCGCGGTACTGGGTATAACTGTTCTTGATGGAATTGGAGCCGCCGGTCAGGTGCATGCCAAAGCGTGGGTCCTGATAGGCGATGTCACTGGTGCCGTTGCGACTGCGCACCAGGCTCCAGTCGGCATCCAATTCTTCGGCAAGAATCATCGGCAAGCCGGTCTGTACGCCCTGGCCGAATTCCAGCCGGTTAATGGTCACCGTCACTTCGCCATTGGCGGCGATCTGTACGAAAGCGTTGGGTTGTTGCGTCGGTTTCAGCGGCTCCACCGCAACGCCGTTAGCCTGCTGCGCCAGGGCCAGGTGAGGAAAGGCGCCCAGCGCCAGGCCGCCGATACCGAGTATCTTCAAAAAGCTTCGCCGCGCGTAGGTGGCAGGGCCGTCGACCTGATCGCGCTCCAGCATATGTTGCAAGGCGCGAGGCAGTTCCTCTGGAAAAAGATCGTTCAACATGGGGCTGCTCCAGTCAGGCAAGGGCTTTGGCGGCATCAGCCACCGCAGCGCGGATGCGCACGTAAGTGCCACAACGACAGATGTTGCCCATCATCGCCGAGTCGATCTCGGCCGCCGTGGGTTGCTTGCCCTTGGGCTGAGCCTTGAGAAAGGCTGTCGCGCTCATGATCTGGCCGCTCTGGCAGTAGCCGCATTGCGCCACGTCATGTTTGACCCACGCCTCGTGCACGGCCGTGCCGACCGGGTCGCTGCCGTCGGTTGCCGCTTCGATCGTGGTGATCCTGCGCCCCTCGGCGGCGGTTATCGGCGTGAGGCACGAACGAATCGCCTGGCCATCCAGGTGCACGGTGCATGCGCCACACAGGGCGGCGCCGCAGCCGAACTTGGTACCGGTCATGCCCAGCGCGTCGCGCAGGGTCCAGAGAATGGGAGTGCTGGGGTCGACGTCGACGGTGTAGTCACGGCCATTGATAGTGAGGACGCTCATGGTTGACAGCTCTCTTGATCATCAATCGGGTCAGTGTTTTCAACCTGGGGCGCGCGCCCTGGCGACAGCGGTCACCGGGTCATGCATCAGGCGGTAAATTCAATAAGCGTCGCAATGCTGGCGCGTCTGTGTTGGCTCTGAAGCCAACGCCGCCACGTTGAAAGCTGCGCGCCGTGGACAGATCGCCAGTGATGACCGGCTCACCGGCGATATCGCGTACCAGTTGTGCAGCAACTTGAAGCGCCTCGCGGTCATTGCTGGCGATGGGCACACCTAAGGTTTCACCGTTACCGCGAGCGGACGCATTGACCGCCGTGGCATCCACCGCACTGAAGGCCCTGACCAACCGGGTGCCGGGCAAGTACTTGGCCGAGGTTTCGCCGACACCGTTGGCGTAGGCTTCACGCGAGAGGGGATTGCCTTCATCCGGCGGAGGGTTGGTCGCATCAAGCACTATTTTGCCGCGCAGTTGCGGGCCCAGGTCGCGTCCGAGTTGGGGCAGGGCGTTATAAGGCACTGCAAACAGAATGACCGATCCGAACGCGGCGGCCTGCTGGGGAGTACCCGCCGACGCGAGCGGGCCGAGCGCCTTCACCATCGCCTCAAGCTCTGCCGGGTTGCGTGAGGAGAACATCACGCCATGGCCTGCCTTGACCAGCAATTGGCCGATGGTGCCACCGTGTGAGCCCGCGCCGATTATCGCGATGCGCAGTTTTTCTGTCGCATTGGCGGTGATGGGACATAGCCCGAGCGTCCAGAATGCAACGAGTGTAAATACGACGGAGCGTAGAAATACAGGCATGTGAAAGGTCCTTTTAAACCAGATACTGACCAAAGAATCCTGACAATTTTTCGACGGCAGGGCCTACATATTGCGGTTTGTCGTACATGTCGATATGCGTTGCGCCGGGCACCCGGTGAAGTTCCTTGGGCTGCTTCGCGTTCTTGTACGCCACTTCGCTGTAGTACAGGCTGTCGGCGTCAGCGCCAGCGATCATCAGCACAGGCCGGGGTGAAATAGTCTCTATCTGATCAAACGCGAAGAACGCCATTTGCGCGGGAAGGGCGGAGAACACCGAGCGGCCGGGGGCGTTTGGGTGCTGGCCGCGAGGGGTGCGGTAATACTCGTAGCCTTCGCGGTACATGACCGGCGTGCTGGCGGTAAAATCCTTGCTTGATTCCGGCACCGTGGGTGTCAGCCGAATCGGCTCGCCACGCGCTTCGCGACTGCGCTGCGCCGAGGCGTCCTGCAGCATTTTCATACGCTCCTCGTAGCTACGTGAACTGGCCAAGCCGTTGCGGCGCAGGTCACCAATATCCGCTGCGCTGACGGTGGCCACGGCCTTGATACGTTGCTCTGTCTGGGCCGCGTTCAGCACATAGCCACCGCCCCCGCATATGCCTAGGGAGCCGATGCGATTGGCATTTACCTGGGCCAATGTGTTGAGGAAGTCGACCGAACTGCTGATGTCATCAACGCGCGCGGTAGGTAGTTCCATCAAGCGTGGCTCACCGCCGCTGTCGCCCTGGTAAGAGGCGTCATAGGCCAAGGTGATAAAGCCTTGCTGGGCCAGGCGCAGCGCGTACAAGCCCGCGGTTTGCTCCTTGACGCCGCCGATGGGGTGAGTGACGACAATGGCGGGGTACTGCTTGTTGGCATCGAAGTTGGCGGGTTTGAACAGGTTGCCAGTGATATGACTGCCCGTATTGCGGTTGGGGTAGCTCACGCGCTCGATCAAAATACCCTGTGTGTCAGGCTGGCCAATGACGGCGGGGCCTGAGGAGGCTTTCGTTTGAGCAGACGCGAAGCCCGGTGCGAGCAATCCAGACCCGGCAATGGCAACGCTGCACAGCGCTACTGCTGAGGTACCAATGAAAATACGGCGATTTTCGTCTACGTCACTTTTTTTCATGGCTGACTCCGGGGGCGGCATGGGTGTGGATCGTAAAAAAGTATAAGTGGGCGCCCTGGTCGCTCGGTTGCTCAAACGGTGGAGATGATTGCCTGATATGGCGATATTGAGTGCCTGCCGTGACCGTGCAAACAGCTGGGCATCAAACCTCTTGAATCAGGCAATGATGCCGCTGGATCAGGCAATATCAGGCGCGATTAACTTTTCATACTCACCGAGCGCCAGCGCATTCCCGCCCCGTGTGAGTAGGTTTTATGAACAACAACCCAATTCGATTTGCCTGCAACGGCTGCGGCGTTTGCTGCAAGGGCCGCCTGATTCCCCTGACGTTGAGTGAAACCCGGCAATGGCTGCTGCGAGGCCACGACGTGGCCGTGCTGTTGGAAGCGTTCGATGAGTCGACCTGGACGGCACAGCCCGGCCAATATGCTCACAGCGCGAAGCGTGCTGTTGAAGTGGTGAGTGGGCGTGCACCCGTTCGTGTAGTTGCGATAATGGCCGCCAATGCGCTTGGGCAATGCCCGAACCTGGGGGCGGATGATCGGTGCGGTATTTATGACCAGCGTCCGCTGGTGTGCCGTATCTATCCGATGGAAATCAACCCATTCATTGCCTTGCGCCCGGAAGACAAGGCCTGTGCGCCGCAGGTTTGGGAAACGGGTGAGGTGTTATTCACGGACCGGATCGTCGACCCGCTGCTCAATGACCAGGTTGAGCGCTCCCGACAGGCCGACCGCGACGATGCCGAGGCGAAGATCGCCGTGTGTGAAGACCTGGGGCTGAACGTTGCCGCGTGGAAAGGCAATGCGTTGGCGGTTTATCTGCCGTCGCACGCGGCGCTGCTGGCGGCGATAAATCGCTACGATGCGGGGGAGCATTCTCCAGCCGCTCAGGCGTGGAAGGTGCGCGCGGATGACGACGCGTTGCGTGCGCAACTGCATGCGCTCGGTGTGGCATTGGCTGAGCAGAGCCAGGGTGGCTATATTTTTCACCGGATCTAGACGGTCGACAGGCGACGTGGGTGCGTCGCCTCTCACGCTCACTTCAGGAGTCGACCAGGTCAAGTGCCGCTTGATGCAGGCGCTGTCCTTGTACGGGAATGCGCGCGAGCGCCTCTTCGATGGTGTGCAGGTCCTGCTCGGTCAGCCGAACAGTCGTTGCACCGAGGTTTTCTTCCAGTCGATGCAATTTAGTCGTGCCCGGTATCGGCACGATCCAGGGCTTGCGTGCCAGCAACCAGGCCAGGGCGAGTTGGGCCGGGGTTGCATCCTTGTCCACGGCAATTCGCTTCAAGGCATCCACCAGCGCCATATTTGCCAGGCGCGCCTCGGCTGAAAAGCGTGGCACCGCACTGCGGAAATCACGCTCGTCAATGTGGGTGTCGGCGGTCATGGAACCTGTCAGGAAACCCGCGCCCAGCGGGCTCCATGGCACAAAACCGATACCCAGTTCCTCGCATGCTGCGAGTACGCCGTTATGTTCGACATCCCGAGTCCACAGGGAGTATTCGCTCTGTACCGCAGCCACCGGTTGGGTAGCATGCGCGCGGCGAATGGTTGGCGCGCTCGCTTCGGACAGGCCCCAATGCTTGACCTTGCCTTGGGCGATCAACTCACCGACCGCTCCCGCAACGTCTTCAATGGGCACGTTGGGATCGACTCGATGCTGGTAGAGCAGGTCAATCTTGTCGACCTTCAGCCGCGCCAGCATCCCATCCAAGGCCTTGCGCAAGGTCTCGGGGCGACTGTCCAAGCCGTAGCGCGACCCATCCGGGTTCAAGCCGAAGCCGAACTTGGTCGCGATGTGTACGTTATCTCCATAGCTGGCGAGGGCATCGCCCACCAGTGACTCATTGATAAACGGGCCATAGACCTCTGCGGTATCGAAGAGGGTCACGCCGCGTTCGACCGCAGCGTGGATCATGCTCACGCCCGCAGCCTTGTCCAACGGTTGGCCGTAGGTGGTATTCAAACCCATGCAGCCGTAACCCAGTTCTGAAACGACCAGCCCATGGGTACCGAGTGTCCTGGTTTTCATGCTGTTCTCCGCTGTTGATTCCCATAAGCGCCACTGCATTTTCCAATCGCAGTGCGCACCGCTTGGCACGCGTGTGCGTCCAAGAAACGTCTCTATGTTGGGCGCCTTTGCTGTTGGCTATTTGCTCGATTCGGGGGAAGCCTTGCCTGAACTGACGATTTTCCAACGGCCGCGAACATTCAGCCCTGGCGGGCTCGAAGTTCGCCGGAACGGGCAGTGTTTGCCTTGAATCAGGCAAGTCGCGAGTTGGGTGCAACGCCGAAGATAAGCGCGCTTTAAACCGCCCGCGTTGAACCGGAGTGATACATGTCGAAGTTTTTCATTGAACGCCCGATCTTTGCGTGGGTACTGGCGCTGATTGTGATGTTGGTGGGCACGTTGTCGATTCTTAACCTGCCCATCAACCAATACCCCACCATCGCGGCGCCCGCTGTTGCGATTCAGGTCAACTACCCTGGTGCTTCCGCCCAAACCGTGCAAGACACCGTGGTGCAGGTGATCGAACAGCAAATGAACGGTATCGATAACCTTCGCTACATTGCGTCGGAGAGCAACTCCGACGGCAGCATGCGGATTATCGTGACCTTCAACCAAGGCACCGACTCGGACATCGCCCAGGTCCAGGTGCAGAACAAGCTAAACCTTGCGTCGCCGCTGCTGCCGCGTGAGGTGCAACAACAGGGGTTGCGGGTCACCAAGTTCCAGCAAAACTTCATGATGTTTATCGGGCTGGTGTCCACTGACGGTCGATACACCAAGGAAGACCTGTCCAATTACATCGTTTCGAACATTCAGGACCCGATTTCCAGAACCTCCGGCGTGGGTGATTTCCAAGTATGGGGCACTCAATACGCGATGCGTGTGTGGCTCGATCCAGCCAGGCTCAACCAGTTCCAGCTGACACCGGTGGATGTGACTGAAGCGATTGAGGCGCAGAACGTGCAGGTCGCTTCAGGTGCGATTGGCGGCCTGCCTGCGCGCAGTGGCACGGTGTTCACCGCGACCATCATCGGCAAGACGCGCCTGCAAACCTCAGAGCAATTCGGTGACATCTTGCTGAAAGTCAACGGCGACGGTTCCCAAGTTCGCCTGAGTGATGTGGCAAGCATTGGCCTGGGCAGCGAGAACTACAGCATTGATGCACAAAGTAATGGCCGGCCCGCTTCGGGCATTGCGATTCGATTGGCCACGGGCGCCAACGCGCTGGACACGGCCAAAGCCATTCGCGCGACAGTCGATCGCCTGAAGCCATTTTTCCCGGCAGGGGTCGAGGCGATTTACCCCTACGACACCACGCCGGTGGTCACTGAGTCGATCAAGGGCGTGGTGTACACACTGATGGAGGCGGTGGTACTGGTGTTTCTGGTGATGTTGCTGTTTCTGCAGAACCTGCGAGCCACGATCATCACCACCATGACTGTGCCGGTGGTACTGCTGGGCACCTTCGGAATACTGGCCGTGGCGGGGTTTTCAATCAACACGCTGACCATGTTCGGCATGATCCTGGCCATTGGTTTGCTGGTGGATGACGCCATCGTCGTGGTCGAAAACGTCGAACGGGTCATGGCTGAAGAACATTTGTCGCCCAAGGCGGCCACACGCAAATCGATGCAGCAGATCCAGGGCGCCCTGATTGGTATCGCGCTGGTGCTGTCGGCGGTATTGCTGCCGATGGCATTCTTTGGCGGTTCCACCGGGGTGATCTACCGTCAATTCTCCATCACGATTGTGTCGGCCATGGTGCTCTCGGTGTTCGTGGCCTTGATCTTTACGCCGGCATTGTGCGCAACGATGCTCAAGCCGATTGATCCACTTGAGCACGGCAAGCCCAAGCGCGGCTTTTTCGGCTGGTTCAACCGTGGCTTTGATGCCTTTGTGAATGGCTACGAGCGTGGGGTGGGCCAGATCATCCGTAACAAGGTACCGGGCTTTGTGGTGTACCTGGTGATCGTAGCCGGCATGGTCTGGTTGTTTGCGCGGATTCCAGCCTCGTTCTTGCCTGCCGAGGATCAGGGTGTGATCTTTACGCAGGTGCAGACACCGGCCAACAGTTCGGCCGAAACCACGCAAAAAGTCCTCGACCGCATGACTCGGTTTCTACTCGATACGGAGCAGGGTGAGGGCAAGGCCGTGAGTTCGGTGTTTACCATCAATGGTTTCAACTTTGCCGGCCGAGGGCAGAACTCAGGGATTGCGTTTGTACTGCTCAAACCCTGGGGTGAGCGCGACAATGACAACACAGTGTTCAAGGTTGCACAGCGTGCGCAGCAGGCGTTCTCGAAGTACCGCGACGCGATGGTGTTCGCTATTGTGCCGCCTTCCGTGCGGGAGCTGGGCAACGCCACGGGTTTTGATTTCTACCTGCAAGATCAGGACAACGTGGGTCATGAGAAACTCATGGAGGCGCGCGGCAGGTTCATTGAACTGGCCGCGCAAAGCCCGATCCTCGCGGCCGTTCGGCCCAATGGCCTGACGGATGAACCGCAGTACCACCTGACTATCGACGATGAACGCGCCCGGGCGATGGGGATTTCCCTGACCGACATCAACACCACCCTGTCGGTGGCGTACGGGAGCAGCTACGTGAACGACTTCATTGACCGTGGCAGGGTCAAGCGGGTGTACGTGCAGGGTGACCCGGACTCACGTAACTCGGCCGAAGACCTGTCCAAATGGTTTGTGCGTAACAGCCAGGGCCGAATGGTCCCGTTCTCCGCATTCGCCAGCGCCGAGTGGGGGTTCGGTTCGCCGAAATTGTCGCGCTACAACGGTGTGCCCGCCGAACAGATCCTCGGCACGCCTGCGCCCGGTTACAGTTCGGGGGAGGCCATGGACGAAGTCGAGCGTATCGCTGCCGAGCTGCCGCCAGGTGTGGGCATCTCGTTCACAGGCTTGTCTTATGAAGAGCGCCTTTCCGGCTCGCAGGCGCCGGCGTTGTATGCGTTATCAATCCTTGTGGTGTTTCTGTGTCTCGCGGCGCTCTATGAAAGCTGGACGATTCCGATCGCGGTGATGTTGGTGGTGCCCCTTGGCGTGATCGGCGCCTTGATGGCCACCGCCTTGCGCGGGCTATCCAACGACGTGTTCTTCCAGGTCGGGCTGTTGGTGACCGTAGGGCTGGCGGCAAAAAACGCGATTCTGATCGTTGAGTTTGCCAAGGAACTGCATGAGAAAGGCAAGCCGCTGCTCGAAGCCACTGTCGAGGCGAGTCGCATGCGTTTGCGCCCGATCATCATGACCTCAATGGCCTTCATCCTCGGCGTGTTGCCGCTGACCATTTCCAGCGGTGCCGGCTCCGGCAGTCAACACGCCATCGGTACCGGCGTCATCGGCGGCATGATCACCGCCACGGTGCTGGCAGTGTTTTGGGTGCCGCTGTTCTTCGTCGCCGTGTCGTCGTTGTTCAAAGGCACGCTTATGAAACAACGCCGCACGGAGACGGAAGAGGAGACCGGACGGTGAACCGATCAGAAATCCAGCGTCACCCCGCTGTACAACGCACGCCCGTCACCCGGTGAGTGCAGCGACGCACGCGCACCGTCCGGGTCATACCAGACGTACTCGTAGTAGCGGTTAGTGAGGTTTTTCAGCTGCAGGTCAACGCTGACCGACTCGGTCACCTGATACGTCGCCCCCAGGTTCATCAGGACATAGCCGCCGTAGGTGCCCTTGGTGTTCTCGCGCTCCAGGTAGTAGTTCGTCTGGCCATTCATCCAGGCGGTCAGTTGCAGCGACGGCGTGGCCTTGTAGCTGACGCCCGCGTTGTACAGGTGATGGGGGATGTGGTCGATTTCCTGACCTTTACTGTTGGGCAGCGTGGCGCTGGCCTTGAGGATTTTCGAGTACTGCCAGGCGTAGGCCATCCAGATGTCGGTGTGCGCGTTCGGGTGCAGGTTCAACTGGGCGTCGTAGCCCCAGCGGCGGGTTTCGCCGACATTATCCGACTCGCCACTCGGGTCGTTGAGCCGGCGGCTGACTTCGCCACTGGCGTCCTGTTGCCAATACGCCACACGGCCGTCGATCCAGTCGGCAGGGGTGAATTTAATGCCGGTTTCCCAGCCTTCATTGATCGACGGCGCCAAGTCGGTGTCCCTGGGCGGAATCTTGTAGGCCGCCGCGCCGGTGCCCACCTGGAAGGTACGTCCCCAGTTGGCGTACACGCTGGCCACCTCCCAGGGTGAATACACCACGCTGAGCTTGGGTTGTTTGATCAACCCATAGTCATTGATGTCGTAATCCAGACCGGTCATTTCATTGGTGAAGTCCCCCTGGATCTTGTCGACGCGATACGCCGGGATGATCTTCAGCGACTCGAACGGTTTGATCTCGGCCTGGATATAGGCACCGTAAGTGTCGAAGTCAAATGGCTGGTCGCGGGTTTGTGCCTGGCGCGCCCGGTCACGGGTGCGGTAGCGCTCGCTCTTGTTCTGTTGCTGCTGCATGTCCGCGCCGCCTTCCAGGGCGAAGTCGTACAGCCAACTGACCTGCGGGCGCCAGGTCAGGGAGGTGAGGGCGCCGTACTGGGTTTCGTAGGCGTCGCGTTCCTGCTGGGCGCTGGTGCGCCAGTATTGCGTCCAGCGCCGGTCGTCGAAGGTGTTCACGTAGGTTTTCGCCGACCAGGCCAGGGTCTCGGCCAGTTCGGTGTCGACATGCACACTGAGCTGGTTCATGCGCCGCGTGCCTTTGTCGGTGGCGTTGTAACTGTTGGTCATGCGCGGATGCTGGTGGGCATCCTCTTCACTCAAGTAGCCGGGCTCCTGTGCCTCGGTTTCATAATGCCGGGCGATCAGGCCGATACGGTAGCTGTCGTCGTCCGGCGTATAGAACCATTTGCCGGACAGCGAGAATTTGTCCGCCTCGGCATGATCGCGGTAGCCATCGGCCTTCTGGTAAGCGAAGAAGTAGTTCTGCGTCCAGTTGCTGCCTTGGATGCCTTTGGCGAGTTGAGCTTCCTGGGTGTTGTAGCTGCCATAGCGCAGCCGTGCCCGGGTGTATTGGCCGCCTGTGCGGGTGAGCATGTTGACGTTGCCGGCGATATTGTTGAGGCCATAGCGCGCATCGCTGGTGCCGCGCACCACCTCGATACTGTCGAGCTCCAGCGGGAAGATCATGTCCAAGAACGGCATGTTGCCGTCGTTGCTGTTGCTGGGGATGCCATCGATCAGCAGCTTCACCGCATTCACTTCGCCTTCGCCATTGAAGCCGCGAAAGGAGATCTTGCCGGACGTCGTGCCCTGGTTGAACTCGGTGAGCATGACCCCCGGCGCGCGGCTGAACAGCTCCCAGCTGTAGTTGACCGGCATCTTTTCCAGGATGTCCGCGCCGAGGATATCCACCGAGCTGAGTACGCTGCCGGTGCTCAGCGGGCCGCTGGCACCCGTTGCGCCTTGCACCGTGACGGTACCGAGGGTGAGGGTCGAATCCTCAGTGTTGCCGACGGCGGCAAGCGGCTGAAGTGTGAACAGGCCGGTGGAAAGCAGCGGCCACAGGTAACGCGAACCCGGGCGACGTTTTGCGCCGGGCACAGGGAATGGAGCAGGCATAAGCCAGACCTCTTGATGACCAAAAGACGAACACAACGAAGGTGGGGTCGATCAGGCCACAGGGGAGGCGCGCGGGGTCAAGTTCGGCCAGCGAACCCTGGGGTGCAGCGCGGGCAGTGTCGGGTTATCGAGGACGGTATCCGGCGTGAAGCGCGGCAGCCAGTGCCGGTAATAGTCGGACGGCAGTGCGGCCAGCCCGGCATGACCACAGCAGCAGTCGCTGTGCTTCATCGCGGGTTTGGCGGGGCCGGACTGCGAGAGGTCGATCAGCCGGTCAAACCCTGGCGGCAGGGCCTGGGAGGCGCCCCCGGAACAGAATCCACCCCACAGCATCAAGCCGGTATCCGGCGTCTGCATGGCACGGCTCAGCGGCATGGCCAGCATGTTCAGCAGCAGGGCCAGGCAGGCGATCCAGGGGCTGATGCGTTTGAACGTAGCCATCAGAGCAGTCGACGCAAGGGGGGCGGATATTTAGCCGCAGTTCGGGGATGAAGTAAAAGTGCTTTCCCGCGCCATTTCGCCGCAGGCCTGGCGAATGCAGTGTTGGTGGCGCAACAGACATTCAATAAAGTGCCCGATTTTGCGGGCCGAGGGCTCCCACGGTCGCGCGTGAGCACCTGAGTTTGAGGGCTTGAGGGGTTGGCATGGATTGTGTTGTGAGGTGATTGGCGCTGACCCGACCACGGGAGGGAAATCCCCAACCTTTTCATAAGAAACCACACCCATGCACAACGTCTTGCAACGCACTGTTTTCGCCAGCCTGCTGGCACTCGGCGCCCTGGGCGGGCCATTGTCCACGCTCGCCCAGGCGGCCAACGACCGACAGTTCATCCCACTGGCCACCTACCGCGTCGGGGCCTATGCCTCCAGCGGGATTCCGTGGTGGGCAGGGGAGATCGACTATTTCCGCTACATCAACGAAGTCGAGGGCGGCGTGAATGGCGTCAAGCTGGTCTGGCAGGAATGCGAGACCGAATGGAAAACCGACCGCATCATCGAATGCTACGAGCGCTACAAAGGCGGCCTGGACGGCGCCCCCACCGCATTCTTCTTCACTCACAGCACGCCGGCGTCCTACGCGTTGATGGACCGTGCGGCGGTTGATCACATTCCGCTGATCGACGGCGCGGGCGGGCGTACCGAGTCGACCGATGGCCGCGTGTTCCCTTACGCCTTCCCGCTGCTGCTCAACTACTACGGCCAGGCGTCGGTGGGGATCAATTACATCGCCCAACGCGAAGGCGGCCTGGACAAGCTCAAGGGCAAGAAAATCGTGACGGTCTACCACGATTCCGCCTACGGTCGTGAAACCCAGGCGGCCATGCAGCTGCTTGCCGAAAAGTACGGTTTCGAGAACATTCAGATCCCGGTCGCCGACCCCGGCAACGAGCAGTCCACCCAATGGCGCCAGGTCCGCCAGCTCAACCCGGACTGGGTGTTCTTGCGCACCTGGGGCGTGTCCACGCCGGTCGCCATCAAGACCGCCGTGCGCTTTGGCGTGCCGGTGGACCGCCTGATCGGTGATGTGTGGGCAGGCTCCGAAGCCGATGTGATTCCCGCCGGCACTGCCGCCAAAGGCTACCAGGCCCTGGCGCCATTCCCCGGAGGCGACACCTTTGACATTCATAAGAAGCTCAAGCAGTTCATTCTCGATCCCGGCAAAAGCAACCTCAAGGACGCCAGCTACTTCGGCAAGGTCTACTACAACATCGGCCTGATCAACGCGGCGATTGCGGTCGAAGCGCTGCGCACCGGCCAGGCCAAGTTTGGTCACCGTGCGCTCAATGGCGAGGAAACCCGCTGGGCCTTCGAACACCTGGACATCGACGCCGCGCGCATCAAAGCATTGGGCCTTGAAGGTTTGCTGGCGCCACTGAAGTTGACCTGCGCCGATCATGAAGGTGGCGGTTCGGCCCGCGTGCAGCAATGGGACGGGCAAAAGTGGGTGCTGGTGACCGACTGGCTGCAAGCCGACCGCGCCACCCTGCGCCCGCTGATCGAGGCCAAGTCCGCCGCGTATGCCCAGGAGAAGGGCATCGTGGCGCGGGACTGTTCGGCGCCGTAACCCTCAGGCGGCGGTGGCGGTCACGTGCCGGCCAGGGATGGCGGCAATCAGTTCACGGGTGTAGTCGCTGGCCGGCTGGTTGAAGATCTGTGCGACCGAACCCTGCTCAACCACGCGGCCATTGCGCAGCACCAGCACCTCATGCGCAAAGTTAGCCACCACCGACAGGTCGTGGGACACCAGCACATAGGCAATCCCCATCTCCCGTTGCAGCTCTTCCAGCAGGTCGAGAATGTGCGCCTGCACCGACACATCCAGGGCGCTGACCGGCTCGTCGAGCAGCAGCAGGTCGGGTTTCAATGCCAGGGCGCGGGCGATGGCGACCCGTTGGCACTGGCCGCCGGAGAGTTCGCGCGGCAGACGATCCAGAAAACTCACCGGCAAGTGCACGCGGCTGATCAACTCCCGTGCCGCCTGCTCCAGGGCCGGCCCCTTGAGCACACCGAACGACACCAGCGGCTCGACGATGCTGTCGAACACGCTGAAGCGCGGGTCGAGGGCGGCAAACGGGTTTTGCTGCACCAGTTGCAGGCGTTGGCGCAGCGGGCGGAATTCGCGCCAGCTCAGGTGAGTGACGTCCTGCTGTTCGAACCAGACCCGACCCCGTGTGGGTTGTTCCAGGCCCAGGGCGATGCGCAGCGCGGTGCTCTTGCCCGAGCCCGACTCGCCGACGATGGCCAACGTCTGGCCGGGAAACACCTGCAGGCTCAGGTCTTCCAGGGCCACAAAGGTCGAGTCCTCACCCTTGACCTTGGGCAAGGTGAACGTCTTGCCGACGTTTTGCAGGCGCAGGATCGGCGCTTGCAGCGGGTCAATCTTGATCAAGGGTTCGCGACGCTTGGCGAACGCCGGTGCGGCGGCAATCAATGCGCGCGTGTAGTCATGCTGCGGTGCGTTCAGGATCTGCCGTGGCGGGCCTTGCTCGACCACTTGGCCTTGTTGCATCACCAGGATCCGGTCGGCGCGGTCGGTGGCCACGCCCAGGTCGTGGGTAATGATCAGCAGCGAAATCCCGCGTTCACTGACCAGGCGTTGCAAGTGGTCGAGAATCTTGCGCTGCACGGTGACGTCCAACGCGCTGGTGGGCTCGTCGGCGATGATCAGGCGCGGGTTGCCGGCCAGGGCGATGGCGATCAGCACGCGCTGGCGCATGCCGCCGGACAGCTCATGGGGGTATTGGCGGGCGCGCAGCACCGGTTTGTCGATGCCGACCTGTTGCAGCAACTCGACAATGTCCGCATCCACCGCGGGGTAGCGTTTGCCCTTGGCCAATATCAGCGCCTCGGCGATTTGCTGGCCGACGCGCAGGGTCGGGTTGAGGCTGACCATTGGGTCCTGTGGCACCAGGCCGACGGTGCGGCCGCGCAGGGTGCGTTTCTGCCGCTCGCTGGCGTGGGTCAGGTCGTTGCCGTCGACCCATAATTGCCCGGCGCTGATCTGTGCAGTGTCGGGCAGCAGGCCGAGGATGGCGTTGGCCAGGGTCGACTTGCCCGAACCGGACTCGCCGGCAATCGCCACGGTCTCGCCTTGGGCGATGGCGAACGACAGCGTGCGCACCGCTTGGTTGACTTGCCCGCCGGAACGGTAGGTGACACTGAGTTGGCGAACATCCACTAAAGCGCTCATCGCTGGATCTCCTCAAAGGTACGGGCGATATGGTTGAGGCTGAACACCACGGCGACCAGGAACAGGCCGGGCAGCAGCGACACCCATGGGGCGGTGATCAGAAAGTGCCGGCCGTTGGCGATCAAGGTGCCCCATTCGGCGGCCGGTGGCGCGGCGCCAAAACCGAGGAAGCTCAGGCCGGCAGTGGCCAGGATGGCCGCGCCAAAGTCCAGGGTCGCGAGTACCGCCACCGGTCCCCAGGCGTTGGGCAAGATGTGCCGCAGCAAGGTGCGTGCCCAGCTGGCGCCGCCCAGGCGCGCGGCCTCGACGTAGGGCAGGGTCTTGACCCGCAGCACTTCGGCACGGGTGGTGCGGGCGAACCCTGGAATAATGCCGATGCCCACGGCGATGGCCACTGGCACGGTACCGAAACCGATGGCCGTGACGATTGCCAGGGCCAGCAGCAGGCCGGGCAGGGCCAGCAGCACATCGACGAAGCGCATGATCACGGCATCAGTGCGGCCGCCGGCAAAGCCCGACAGGATGCCCAGGCCCAGGCCGCCCAACAGCGCGATACCGACGGCCAGGAACGCCGCGAGTACCGACAGGCTGGCGCCGTATACCACGCGGGTGTACAGGTCGCGGCCCAGCTCATCGGTGCCGAACCAGTGGCTCAGGTTGGGGGCGCGCAGCTTGTCGAGGGGGGACGTGGCGTAAGGGTCAAAGTTGCTCAACAGGTGCGGCGCGATGGCCGCCACCAGGGAAAACACCACCACCAACAGCGCCAGGCTGAACCCCGGGCGGCGCAGCAGCGGCAACACCACCGCCGTCGCGCGTTGAAGGCGGCTGCGGCGCCGCCAGAGTGCGGGGCTGGCCGGGATGGCCTTGCGGCCCAGGTTCTGCTCAAGGATGGTCATGGTCTAGGACACCTTTGGCGTGTGGGAGATACGCGGGTCGAGCCACGGGTAGAGCAGGTCGACCAACAGGTTGACCAGGACAAACGCCGCCGCCGACACCGCGACAATCGCCAGCACCACTGGAATGTCCTGGCGCAACACCGCCTCCTGGGCCAGGCGGCCAATGCCGGAGCGGGCGAAGATGGTTTCCACCAGCACCGCGCCGGACACCGTGTTGCCGACCTGCAGGCCGATCAGCGTGAGGATCGGCAGCGCGGCATTCTTGAACCCGTGGCGCGCCTGCACCTGGCCACGGCTAAGGCCCTTGGCGTAGGCGGTGGTGATGTAGGACTCTTTCCAGACCCCCTGGAAACTGCGTTGCAGCACCTGGGCGTACACCGCCGCGCTCGGAATCGCCAGGGTAATGGCGGGCAGCACCAGGCTTTCAACGCCCCGGCTGCCGGTGGCGGGGAACCAGCCGAGGCCGAAGGCGAACACCTGGATCAACAGCAGGCCCATCCAGAACACCGGCACCGAAAAGCCCAGGGACGGCAGGCGCGCCAGGGCTTTTTTCAACGGTTGCCAGCGGATATAGGCGGTGAGGTAGGCCAGGCCGATGCCACCCAGTAGCGACAGCACGATGGCCAGGCCTGCCAGGGACAAGGTTTGCGGCAGGCGTTCGGCGAGCAGCTCGGCTACCGGGCGGTTAAGCGAGAGTGACTGGCCAAAGTCGCCCCGCAGTGCGCCCAGCAGCAGGTCGAAATACTGTTCGAACAGGCCCTTGTCCAGGCCGTAGTAAGCCCGCGCTTTGGCCAGGTCTTGCACCGACAACGAGTCGGCTTCCATGCCCGAGGCGCTGAGCATGATCGACAGCGTGTCGCCCGGCAGCAGATAAAGGATGAAATACGTGATGCTGTAGGCGCCCCACAGCACCAGCAGCGCTTGGCCCACCCGACCGATCAGGTAACGGCTCATGGCGTGCCGATCTCGATATCACCCAGCAGCGCAAAGCCTTCGGCGGTCCAGCGGAAGTTCTTCACCTTGGGCGACGTCGCCGCCTGCCACACGCGTTCATACACCGGGAATGCCGAGCTTTCATCAATCAGCAGGTCTTGCAGGTCACCGTAGGCCGCGGCGCGCTGTTGGCTTTGGGTCGCGGTGATACCGGCATCAAACAAGGCTTTGGCTTTGTCCAGCGCCGCCGGCTCGTAGGTGTTGGTGGCCAGGGTCGAGCTGTTGGCGCTACGCGGGTCCAGGATGGTTTGCAGGATGAACGGGTCGGCGCGGGTCATGTAGTTGATCGTCAGGTCGTAATTGCCCGCGGAGTTGTTGGCGACCCATTCGGCGCGGGTGACCACGCTGAGTTTCAGCTCGATCCCGACCTTGCGCAGTTGGTCCTGGATCAGCACGTCGCCCGCGGTTTCCGCTGGGCTGATGTTGTAGCTCAGGCTCAGGCGCTTGCCGTTCTTGTGCCGGTAACCGTCCGCACCCTTGGTCCAGCCGGCTTGATCCAGCAGTTGCTCGGCGCCCGCCGGGTCGTAGGCGAGCTTATTGCCCTGGCTTTTGAAGTAAGGCGTGGTCACGTCGAAAATGCCGTCCACCACCGGGAACTCGGCGTTGTAGACGGTGCTGGCGTAGCTCTTGCGGTCGAGCGCCTTTTGCACGGCCAGGCGCACGTGCGGGTCCGCGAGGATGCGTTCGCCACGGGTGTTGGGGTACAGGTTGAGCGCAGGCCCTGGCAGCGAGCGGCTCTGGATGGTTGCGCCCTTGGACTGGAACAGTTTCAGGTCGACTTCCGAGAACGGGTTGCGCGGCCACAGGATGTCGGCCTTGCCTTGCAGGAACAGGCCGTTGCGCACGCTTTCTTCGGGGATATAGCTGATGTCCACGGCGTCCAGGTGCGCTTCGCCCTGGTTTTTCATGTTGGCCGAGGCCCAGGCGTAACCCTTGCGCTTGGTCAGGTGCGCACCGACTTCCGGGGTGTAGCTGGCCAGCACGAAGGGCCCGGTGCCGATGATCTTGCCCAGGGAGCGCTCCTTGACGGTCAGGGCGTAGGAGGCGGGCGCGAGGATCGCCAGGTTGGTCGTCGACGTGGCTTGCAAGAAGCCGGCGTTGGGTTTCGAGAGCACCAGTTTGACGGTGAAGTCGTCCACCACTTCGGCATGGTCATAGCCCGCCAGGTAGGTGGCGCCGAAGGTCGCCGGCAGCTCGGTCGCCAGGGCCTTGTCACTGTCGAAGGCGATCTTCACCGCCTTGGCATCGAAGCGCTCGCCATTGCTGAACGTGACGTTATCGCGCAGGTGGAAGGTGTAGGTCAGCGCGTCGTCACTCACTTCCCAGCGTTTGGCCAGCCAGGGAATGATTTTGCCGGTCTGCGGGTCCTGGTCGGTCAGGGACTCGGCGACATTGCGCAGCAGCACGCGGTGTTCCAGCCAATAGACCTGGAACGGGTCGACACTGACCAGGGTGGTGTTGTCGCCGAAGAACGCGATGTTCAGGGTTTTGCCGGCCTGGGTGTCATTCCCGGGCGAGCAAGCGGCGAGGCTTAGCGCCAAGGCGCACGGGGCCAGCAGACGGCTCATCAAGTTGGAGGTATTCAATGGGGTGCCCTCATGTGGCGTTTCGGGTGCATGCACGGTGTGGATCAGAAGTCGTAGGCCAGCTTGGTGTACCAATAGCCGCCGCCTGGGTAGAACGGCGGGTTGCCGTAGGCCGCCAGGCCGAGGTTGCTGTACACGGCGTTTTTGTCGGGACGTACGTCGAAGATGTTGGTACCGCCGATGCTGACGGTGACGCTGTCGACGAAGGTGTAGCTGATGTCCAGGTCGGTGATCCATTTGGCGCCGAAGCTGCGGTCGCCGCTGGGGTTGACGGCCAGGGTCTTGACCGCGCCATAGCGGGCGGTTTGCAGGTTGACGGCCAGGTCCTCGACCTTCCAGTTGGCGCCCAGGATCCACTTGGTCTTGGGTGAAGCGTCGGTGAGGTCGCCTTCGCGGTCGCGGCCCACCAGGGTCACGCCGGAACCGGCCAGCGCACTCGGCGTGTCGCGGGTGCCTTCGATGGTGGTCTTGTTCCAGTTGAAGCCCAGGCTCCAGCGCACTTCGCCCCAGGCGTCCAGCGGGGTGGTGTGGTCAGCCACCACATCCAGGCCCTTGGTGCGCGTGTCAAAGGCGTTGGTGTAATAGTTGACCCAGGTACCGGTGGGCACGCCTTGCGCGGCGAGGATGGCGTTGATCGCGCCATTGCCGCGGTCGTAGATATTGCTGGTCAGGGCGATACGGTCGTCGATGTCGATCAGGTAGGCATCGGCGGTGATGCTCGTGCGTGGTGCCGGTTGCCAGGTCAGGCCCAGCCCTAAGTTGCGCGACTTCTCCGGCTTGAGGTCATCGCCACCGAGGGCCTTGGCCAGGTTGCTGCCCGACGGCGTCAGGCGCGTCACGGCCGGCACCACATTGCCGTTCACATCCACCGCCACCCGGTTGTCGGCCACGGTGTAGCCAATTTGCGTCAGGGAGGGTGCACGGAAACCAGTGCCCACGGTGCCGCGCACGGCCACGGTGTCGGTCAGTTCGTAGCGCGAATTCACTTTCAGGCCGAAGGTATTGCCGGAGTCATCGTCGTAATGCTCGACGCGACCGGCCACGTCGAGAAACCAACGCTCGGTCAGGTCGAAACCGAGGTCCAGGTAACCCGCGTAGTTGTTGCGGATCAGGCTCACTTCATCTTCCGGACGAATCGTCACGGCGGCCTGCGCGCCGGAAGCGGCGGGGTAGGTGCCGGTGAGATAAGCCTCGGGGTCGCCGGCGAACGTACTGAAATGCTCCCAGCGATGCTCCAGGCCCGCCGACACCTGCACCGGCGGCGTCAGCTTGAACAGGCTGTCGTAGCGGCGGGTGAAGTCCAGGTTGTTGACCCACTGCTCGAAGCGGAAGGTTGCCAGGTTGTCGAACTGGGTCGGTGATGCGGTGCCCAGCGACGGGTTGATGTTCAGGTCGCTGGAGTGGTGCACGTTGTTGCGCCCGTAGGTGGTGCTCAGGTCCCAGTTCCAGTCGGCCACCAGGCCCTTACCGCCGAACAGGAACTGGTAGTCACGGTCCTTGATGTTGTTCAGCGGGAAGTAACCGTCGGGGAACACCTCAGGCACCGCCGCCGTGCCGGTGGGCAGGCGGAAGTAGTTGGCGGCTTCGGCGTCACGCTCACCGTAGGTAGAGAACGAGTACAGCGTGAGGTCTTCCAGGGGCAGTTCGGCGTTGTAGGCCAGGTTGAAGGCCTTCAGGTCGGGGTCGCCGTTCTTGATCGCCACCCGATCCCAAGCCGCTTCCTTGGCCGGGTCATTGAAGGCCCGCACGCTGTTGTCGGCCTTGTCGTTCCAGGAGGCGCTGCCGCGTTTGCGCGCATCAGCCGAAAGGTGGAAGAAGCCGCCATCACCCCACTTGAAACCCTGGTCGCCCGCGACCTTGATGGTTTCGCCCTGGCCGGTATACAGCTGCCCATAACTGGTTTCCAGGTGCCCGCCGTCATGGGTGGACTTGAGGATGATATTGATCACCCCGGCCACCGCGTCCGAACCGTATTGCGCGGCCGCGCTGTCTTTGAGTACCTCGATATGGTCCACCGCGCTGACCGGGATCAGGTCGATGTCCACCGCGTTCGCGCCGCTGTTGTCGATGGAGCCGCGCTGGCCGGTGGCACCGTTGTGCCGGCGCTTGCCGTTGACCAGCACCAACGTGTAGGCAGGCCCCAGGCTGCGGTTGCTCAGCGGGCGGGTCACCGAGTTGTAGCCGGCGATGTTGGTGCCGAAGTTGAAGGACGGCAACAGCTTGGCAATCGCCTCGGACAACTCGGCGCGGCCGGTCTTGAGCAACTGGTCGCTGTTGATCACATCGATCGGCGCCGGGCTGTCAGCCACGGTGCGTTCCTGGCCACGCAGGCCGGTGGAGATCACCGTCACAGTGCCGAGCTTGGCGTCCTCGGTTGCCGCCTCGGCGAAAGTGGGCGCGACCGCCAGGAGCAGGGAGCTGGTCAGCAGCGACAAGTGAAAGTTGTTGAGCGCGGCGGGAGAGGCGATGTGTGGCATAGCGAGAAGGATCCCTTAAGCCTGGTAGGCTCCTGATGGTCGGAGGTACGTCCTCCACCAGGTATGGGGTCGGTCTGTGAAGCGAAGATAATCCTATAAAAAATCTGAGTGAAAGTCTTTTTTGGAATAAGCTAATTATCAGATAATGTTATTTATATTATTTTTAAGATTACCTATTTTTATTATTGTGGTTGGCATTCAACGGCAGTTGAATCGTTGAATAAGAGGCGCGCGGAGGCTGGCTCACTCAAGCAGCCCGCGTCGGATGTCGGGGCTGTGGGTCAGAACGCCGTGGCAATTGCTTGGGCCAACTGCATGTCAGACATGAGCGGCGTGTTGTAGGTGGAACGATAAAATCGTGATGCTTGTTCAAACCGTGCCCCACGGATCTCACCGCCTGAACCGATAAACGCCAGCGCATCACTCTTGGACGATTTGAACTGCTCTGGAATGGCGGAGGTCAGGGCTGTGGCCCCTGAGACAAGCAAAAAGGGCGCGACCGACGTGAGCATCAGCGCGCCTTGAACCGGGTTGTTGTTTTCGGCCGCTACGACCGGAGTGCCGAGCAATGCCAGGCTGGCGATTGCGATAACCTTGAATGAATCCATTCTGCAGCGCTTCCATGCGTTTTGGGTGGGCGTGACTTTAACAGAGTAGCGGGAGGCTCTTCGAGCCGGAAACCTGTTGCTTTGCCTTTATTCGCGTATCTAGATCACTGATCTACCAAGCTTTTTCAGCCTTCCCGTTGTGCAAGAAAGCTGCCCCGCGAACTTGCGTCGAAGCGGCTGGATCTATATATTCCCAACCCTGCAACACGCGCTACCGCCCGAATGGCGAAACTGGTAGACGCATGGGACTTAAAATCCCCCGCTCGTAAGGGCGTCCCGGTTCGATTCCGGGTTCGGGCACCATCTAAAATCAAGGGTTTGCGGGCGAAAGCTGATGCAAGCCCTTGTTTGTTTCCGCTCCGCAATTTCAAATGTTGCTCCGCAACTCACTTAGTTGGCGTGACCTTTTTGCCGATCCGTTTGCGGATGTAATGCTCGGTCATCACGACAGTGGTATGCCCAGAGAAAGCCCTGTGATCCGTTTCCAGACTGTCCGGTAGTAGTGATAACGTCTGCGCTGCAATCCCTGGAGACGGCCAGATGAATCATCAAAGACCCGCTAGCGCCACAGCAACCAATGCTGGCGGGCTAAGTACTGCCCACCCGCCTATTTGGTATTACGGCCCCGAAATACCAATTATCGGAAGCAATGGTATGGGTGTTTTTGGCTTCTCTCTTGCGCTGCTTCTGCTTTTACCGGGCTACGGGCTTGCGACGTTCCTTTTCACAGGGCCGGACGTCATTCAGGGTGTGCAGCCTAACCAGGGTGAGAGCCTCACAGCGTCATCCTTCATTCTGATAATGCTGGCCAGTGCAGTGTTCATTGGTGCGTTCTTTGCCTGGGTTGTCTCTGAGCCTCAAGTGCAGGCCTTCACGTTCGACGAAACCCAGCAGCTGTTGACCCTCACCCTAACTCGTCGTTGTCGAAGCCCCGTTGAAGTACACGTACCGTTCAGCGAAATCATCTCCATCCGCCCTTATGTGATGACATCGTCTGCGCATGATGGACATTTTCGCGTCGTGTATCGCGCAGCGAAGGGCAAGGTTTTTGAGCATCGTCTAGGGGACGGTACTTCTCTCGAAAATATTGAGTTTCATGGTGCGTGGTTGCGTGGAATGTTAGGAGGGCGAATGGGCGAGCTGCTAGATCTCGACAAATGAAAGCAGCGTAAGCCAGTCTGAGTTACCGCACTATTGGTCGGCCCCATCAGGTATTCATTAGTCATACGGCATTCCTTGCCGGGCCATGCCCGGGCGGTGGAGCGGGGGATCTATGCGGCGTGCGCTTGGCATTGCTCGGCGCGCCACGGGTCGTTTGCTTCTGCGATGGCTGCCATTGGCGGAGGGCTCACGCTATCCCCGCACATGTGCACTTGCTGGGTGATGGCCGGTGTTGGCGAATCGCAGGCGCTGGTGTTCTCGGTGCCGTAGTCGCTGATCAAGAACACAGCGACCCGGAGGGCGCCGGCTTCGGTGACGGTGCCGATCGGGCCGCAGATGTCGTTCACCCCGTGGGAGCGGCGCTTCTTTGCGCCAGAGCGCTCTCCGTGCCCGGCCTGAACGATGCAGGCGGAAGCCTGCGCGCGGTGGTTCTGAGTCATCAGCGTGCCCACCGGCTGGTCCATGCCGACCGGCTTGCCGGAATACTCGGGGCCGCCGACCCCAACCATCAAAGGGCTGATCAGCGTCAGCTCACCGCGATTCGCGCACGTCACCGTGGGCGGATGGTCGAGCGGGTCATTGATGCGATCGCTGCCCTGGTGCGTTGCCGGGGCGATGATCGGACTTCAGGTATTCCGGGGTAATGGGCATCGCTTCGCCTCGCCGGCTGGCGTGATTCGTTTGAGTGGGTGATATGCTTTGCTGCTGATCAAACAAGGAGGTGGTTATGGCGGGTAAAAAGATTGAAGCGCTTCGCGAGTGGTTCACGCCGCGTAGGCGGCTGTGGTCAGGAATAGTTCTGTTTACAATTGCTATTGCCGTGGCCATTGCCAGCCCCGGTACGACGGTCGCTTGGCTCGTAGGTCCTGCGACTGTCTTTTTTTTGGGTGGCTTTATTCCTGATACGAAAGGAAGTCGATAGGGCGCTGCTGGCTGGCACTGCTTAGTGATATGGGGTATTACGGGTGACCGGCATGGAGCCGGACCAAGGAGGCATAGGTGCGTGATGACAAATACGAAGCAGACCTTCGCGAGCTTCAAATCGCAAAGGATGAAGCGGTGGTAGCGGCGGAAGACTTCTACGAGAAAAACTGGCCGTTCCAGACTGACGATATATCCGCTCAGTACGAGGAGCTGCAGTTCACGGCGGTTGTCATGCTCGCCGAGTTTGAACAATTCACCCAGCAGGGCAGCGCCAAGCGTTCACGTTGATGCTCCTCAAGGCGTGTTGCTTGTTCCGCAGTTCCGACAGTCTTCCCGATAGCGCTGGGCGTCACTGATGAACCTGCCGCAGCCATCGCAATTCAACATCATCATTTTCGGCCTTATCGGCTTGGCCAACTTGATTCCGGTGCCGCGCAGGGCTTCCTTGATGCTCACGTCATCGCGCTCGACCAACCGGCGGCTATGCGCGTCGATGTAGGGCCTGGGCCAGACCACGACAGCCTTCGACAGATCGCTGGTGAATACTCCGTCCTCACAAAGCCAAATCAGGTTGTTGCCTTTCCAGTGCTGCGGCTTCTGGATGTAAAACTCGGCTGCGTCGGGGTTCTGGTCCAGGGCTTCGCTCAACGTCGCATACTGGCAGTCGACACCAATACGCGCCCGGGCATCGACATAGGCCTTGGGCCACGCAATGTCAGTGTCGCGGTGATCGCAAGCGCCGTCCCGGGTGAACACCTGGGCCTTGGCCAGATCGGTGACATATCCAGATCCGCGAAAGCCCCAGTACGACAACCCGTTGCCGACGTAGGCGTGGCTGCGACTGTCTTGCAGGTAGAACTGATCGTCCATGGATTATCTCCAGTCAGGCGCCGACCTCCGGTTACCGGATGCGGCGAGAAAGATTCTTATTTGAAGGTCGCTGCGATAAACTCAGCGCATTCTTAATAGGGAGCATCACTGCAATGGAACTGAAGTCGCCGAGCAAAAACATACGGATAGTGGGCTGCGCCGGGGCGATCGCTGGCGCGGCCATCATCTCCACCAACTCAGAAGGTTTTGTGCATACCTTTGGTGTTGGCATTCTTGCAGGGGGGCTCTTTTTGCTGGTGCTTCCTTTCTTCGGTGCGAGCGGTCGAAAGTAACCGGATGCAGCGAGCAGAGTGGGTTATTTGTCGGCGTCGTCTTCGGCGTTCATTTGAATGGATTCGGCCAAACCTGCTTGCCTTAATTTGCGCGCCACGTTTTGCGGTATGTCGATTTCGTGGCGCTTAATTTCGAGCATCGAGGCGGAATTCTCAGCGCCCAGTGAATGGGCTTGTGCGATCAGTCGCCAGATGGTCGTCCGATCTTTCGTCTCGCCAAGCTCAGCGGTGAGCGCTGCCAGCCGGTCACGCATTCCCTGACGAAAGTAGTGACGGATGATTTCGGACGGCCCTTTGACCTTAGGTGGCGCCGGCGGCAGATCCTCGGCCCGGCCATTCAGCACTAGTAGCTGTACTGCCTCACTGACTTCCTCTATCTCATGCCAGCGCATCAGCGCATCGAGCATCTGCCGAGTGCCGTACGGGGCCGTGTGACGCAATTCCTGTTTTTGCGTTCGTCTTGCCTTGTTTGACGGCCAGCCTGTTGTCGCGGATGTCGTCTGGACAGTAATTGGCGCGGTCATTGGATGGGTAGTTTCCAGCACATTTGATCCGCACTACTGATCCCAAAGTAGAGCGAAAGGAATTATGAAAGCCTCGCCTTGTGCGGGGCGTTTTCGTTTTCTGCCGTTCGTCCAGTGCTCGGCACTCGCTGTGACCTGCCGACTCCCATGTTTAAGCGCGGATATCCCGAGCGTTAGAACGGAGAGCCAGCATGGAAATCAATGAAAATGCACCAGGGAATATTTCCCAGCAGGATGTAACTCGCGGCACTGACAACGAGACAGGGCACGACCCGAAGCGCGATGAGGACGGTATCCCGTTGCCGCCAGACGATGACGCGCCGCTCGAAGAGGACATGTCGGATGTAGACGCCGCTGATTCGGTAGCAAGCGAGCATCCTGACAACTGAGTAAAATCAGCCTGCAAACCCGGCCTTTGAGTCGGGTTTTTTATTGCCCATGGAAAGGTCGATTCAGCAAAAGGAATGTGCAGATGTTGAAAGAATTCAGATGCGGTAACCCACCCTGAATCTTGAGCTGATCAACTCCATCGCCTGCGGCCTTATCGCGTTTTGGGCGACCTTGTGCGTACTGAGCGGGAAGGTGAGGGACGGGGTAAAGGTCTGGCTGTGCCGGACGCTGCACTGCGAGCACTGCCTGCACTGTGACAAGGCGCCTGGTGGCGTCGAGCGCCGGGTCAAGTGATCCACGCCACGGTTTAGAATGTGCAAAATCGCAGCGCTGGATTTTTACGGTGTATGAGTGGGACTAGATGACGCGGCATAGCAAGCGCGCAAAGTCTGTTGATATTGGTCCATCATTTCTTTAAGGGAGCCAACCCTCTCGGGGTAGTACTTCATTGCCGAGCTGATATCGGACCTTATATCGTCGACATCCGATTTGATGGGCGTGCACCGATCGTTTTCCAACTGACGCACTCTCTCTTCTGAAGCTGCGAGGGTCGCGGCCTGTTTGTTGTACGCCCCTATCCATTGGTTGAGTGAAGTATTTAGGCTGTCGTTTGCCTTTCTGAAGTCTTCGACTCGCTCCCTTACGTTTGTTAGGTCGCTGTCCTGACGACCGTAGTGAGCGGCTGCTCCAGCTATCGTTGTAGCGACCCCCAATGCGAATGACCAAAATGCAATTGTTAGTTTGGGGCGGAGAGGGCCAGCTTGTTGCGTTTCACTCATGTGGACGTCCTTGTGATTTGACAACTATCAATACCGGGAACCATTCACCCATTCAAGGCGGGGTAGCACATCGATGACGACCATTACTGATGACGACTGCGAAAAGTTGGAGACGGTGAACGGTATGCATTTCTTTCGTACCGGTGGGACGTGCGATTTCGACGCATTGATCGCAGCCTATTTCGGTACTACTGCGTCGGCGCCCGTCGAGGCATCCGGATACGCGGTAGATGGCGGCACGCTCTGGCTGATCGCTCACGACGATAAGACGGGCTTCTGGAAGAACAGAATCAGGCTTGATCGTGTCGACGCCATTGGCAATCGGTCGCCGTTTGCGCTTACTGCAATGGACATGGGGGCAACCGCTGTCGAAGTTATTGAGATGGCCCAGAAGCGCGACACATGCACTGGCGGGCAGGTTCGAATGCTGGTAGTCCTGTCGGATGTGTATAGCCAGACTGCAATGGCTGTCCGGGCTACGTGATAGTTTTCGATGGGTCGGAGATCAGAGGGCAGCTGTACGCAATCTGGATCGCCTTGCGATACGAGTCACTGGTAACACGGACCACAGGGTCACCATCAGCCATTGGGATTCCGTAGACTGGTCCGCTCACGTTCTCTACGGCCAGTTCTTCCGGCGGGAGCCAGGCCCCCTCGTTAGGTGCAAAGCCAGCCGAAGACAGCTTGTCGTCGGTGTATTCGACAACGATTGACGCCTTGTCTTTATCTGCTTGGCTGAACTCCGGAGCTGAAAGAACGAGCTTTGCAGCGACATAGTGCATTGCTCCCACCCAGAGGTGGTGGGGAAGATGGTGATTACTCATTTCCGATCTCCAGCCGTTGTTATGTAGGGTGTGCCGCAGGTGGGTGCGGCACGGCCTTAATTATTTGTCGGCGAAGGTAATCTTTGTGCTGACGACCATCTTCCCATCAACGGTAATTTTGCAGGCGGTCTCAGGGGCTGACTTATCGGCGTGGGTCTTGAGGGGGTCGCATTGAAGTAGCCCAGTCTTGTCGCCGAGCGGCACATTAATCCCTTTTGTCGTCTCACTTAGGTGCACTTTGAAGAGGCGGTGATAAGCGGGGCCAGCCATGATCACTGGATCGCCATCAGTAAGAAGTCCATTGATTGGCGCCGCACATAGCATTCCGAAAACCCGTTCGCCGCCAATGATGTTGGCGTCTGCGTAGCAGGCTCTTTGCCCACGCTCTGTGGCAATTTCGGATGGACCTTTATTGGTCCAGGTTTCCTTCGGGGCAGAGGCGCATCCGAGGAGAGTTGTAGCTGCCAATAGGCAGGTTGCAGCAGCGCGAACAAGAGCAAAAGACATGAAGGTGAGCTTCCTTACTTAGGGAAGTCGCCATCAATACCGGCAACGCGCCACTATTTCAAGCTCAAGGTAACTTATGGATAGGCCAAACCCTCCATCGTCACTTCTTGAGCTGTCTGACCTCTCCGATTTCGGTGTCCGCCTGACACCAGCCACCGAATTGTGGGAATGGCTCCAAGCCGAGATCCTTGCCGACACCGGCAGCATTCACAACGAAGACCACGGCTACCTACCGGATGCAGACATCCGGATCATGTGGGCGTCGTCGAGCTTCGAGAAGCAGGGGCGCACAGTTTTGGGCCAGGCCGAACAGGCAGCGTTTCGCGCTGGGGGTTGGCAGAAGGCCCGTATGGAGCAACAGATGCGTGATTGGTTCGGCGAGGTCCTGGCCTACGTCATCACTTTTGCTGCTGACTGCTACGCTCAGTGCAGTGACACCGACTTCTGCGCCGTGGTAGAGCATGAGCTTTACCACATCGCTCACGCCAACGATATCCAAGACACTAAATCGAACATTGATACGCATATATCGAACTCATTCGCGTGGATTAGGGAAGGCATTGTGGGCGGGGCCCGATGATTAGTTTTGTGGGGTCGTCAAGCCAAGAAGCTCGGCACTGCTGACAGCTTGACGGCCGACCTCAGAATGAAGCCGCGAGTGCCTGGGCCAGTTGCTGGTCAGTCATCAACGGTGGCGTGTAAGTCGTGCGATAAAAGCGCACCGCCTGCTCAAACTCTGCACCACGAATCTCGCTGTCCGAACCGATGAATGCCAGAGCATCGGTCTTGGCTGACTTGAAAATCTTTGGAGGCTCGGTTGTGAGCGATGTGGTTGCTCCAATTAAGATGGTTGGGAAGGAAATTGTGATAAATAGTCCTGCAGCGACAGGGTTGACGTTGTCACCTGACACGGCCTGAGTGTTGACCGATGCCAGTAGGGCTAACGCCAGAATCTTCCATGAGTCCATTCTTCGTTGATTCCATTTGCTGTCGATTGGGGCGATACCTTAGCAGAGTGAGTTCCCGCACGGGGAGGAGGAACTAGGGTAAGCGGATGGCGAACACACCTACCTTTTTGCCAACCAGCGGGCCAACCGCATGAAGGTGCTAGTGCATGATGGCGTGGCGAATAAAAGCCAGTTGGGCGAGTGAAATCGATCAATTGCTGCCGCATAAGTGGTCGCCGGTTTAATGACGCGAGGCGTGATGGCTGGACATATAAAAGGGAAGCCCTTGTTTTTTCGGTCCGCAATAAAACCTCTGTTTTCCCCTGAGCTTCGCAAAGGGCTCGCTGAATGCTTCCGTGTGCTGAATCACGTTCATTTAGTTGTTTACCGGTAACTTCATGATCCGCTGAGCGTCCTGTAGACTGCGATGGTTGGCTGGATTGTCCGGCCTTTCGCTAGATCTAGCAGTTATGGACAGAAGTACATCTCAGGTACGAAACCCCTCAAGCCCGGCAGTGGTTACGTTATCGGCGGTCTATTGCTTTTTTCTGACACTTAAAATTGGCTACTGGCTCGTCGGCGATGGCTGGGATAAGGCCAGAATGGGTGATATTCCGGTAATCCTGATGCTCCCGGCGGTACTGACCTGCATTCTGTTGGCCGTAAGTGGCGTGCTGCTTTGTCGGCGCAGTGCGAAATCCTCGTGGTTTCTATTGGGCGCATTACTGTTCGGGCCGGCGCTGATTCCGTTGGTGCTGCCGGAAATTTTCCTGATAACGTCCAGCCTATACCTGAAGGTTGCCTGGTTCGTGCTGCCGGCAACCCTGCAAGCAGTCCTGCTGGTTGCCATTTGGATCTATAGCCTGCAGATGCGTAAAACGGGCTACCTCAAGTAATCCAAACAAGTTCAGACCCCGGAGCCGCGCTAGGCTTTGTTTGAAATTTAATACAATTGGAGCGTCAACGCATGGAAGTGAGTACTACTCAAACTGAGTACCGCAAGCCAGCCAACCTGGCTGGACTGGGGCGGCGGCTGGGAGGGCAATGGATTGACTCCTTGACCACCCTTTTTGTTTTATTTGCCGTAGGAAGAACGGCTGAGTTTGTGGGTGTGTCTCCAGACGCGGTCGGTATTCTGGCTGTTGGCTCCGCCGCGGCGTATTACCTATTTTCAGACGCAATGCCCAACGGTCAAAGCGTGGGTAAAAAGCTGCTGGGGATGTCAGTAATTGACGAGCGCAGCCACCTGAATTGCAATCTATATCAATCTTTCATGCGAAACATCACGACGCCCATCCTGAGCATTTTTGACTGGATATTTATTTTCTTTGGTTCACGGAAACGGCTAGGAGACATGCTCGCATCCACGGTAGTGGTCCGGTTCAAGTAGCTGTAACCGCTACATCGGCGCAACGTTACAGCTCTGAGGGCGCACCTTGGCACTATCCATCTATTACACTGCTCGGCGAAAAGCACCGCTCAGCTTGAGCGAGATAACTGTCGTTGAGTCGATTGTCCATCGCCACTGCGTAGACGATCAAATCGAACGATTTATTTCTTTCGGCTCCGGCCTAAACTGGGAGTCATTCGATTTTTCAATAAACGTAGAGCCGGGCCGTTTTCTAAAGAAGGGCCTCGTGTTTTCGGGCTCTACCAAGCTCCCCGATAACCAAGAAGACGCGACATGGATTGGCGTACAGCATTGGTGTAAATGTTTATCGGAAATTCGCATCGCGGTGTCTGGTTGTGAATGGAATGTTCAGGTCGAAGACCATGAAATGCAGTGGGACGCAGCAGTCAGTGCCTATGACCCAACACGATAAAACGTATTCGGCTGAGACGATCGTGAGACTGTCTTGGCAAGCGCCAATGCGCAGCATAAGGCGGGCGGGAGGTTCATTTGCCAATACCAGGAGCAAATGAGTGTTTTTAGGGAGGATGACGGCGTTGTGAGTTGTCCCGCCTTATGTCATGCGCGCCGACCATAGAAATAGCTCAGGGCTATCAGCTCAATCACACCCACGAAAAAGCACAGAACCACGAAGCCAGGGCTGAAGACCCGCTTGCGGCCGTGTGGGTCTGCGTCCAATCCCGTCGATCCGCCATAGCCGGAGAGCGTCGTTACAAAAATTACCCAAGCCCACACTCCAACCTTGCTCCAGAAGCTCTGTTCTCTCCATGCAGTCATGGGGCTATCCCGCAGTCCGTTGATTCACGTTAATTGCACTTCATCGCGGTCGCGCGACGTTGAAGGGCTCTGGCCTCGGAGTAAGTTTCGTCGTAAGAGGCACCAGGCTCGCCCCCTAAGGCACGAATTATAGGATGTAGGACAGGTGCGTTAGCAAGTTAATGGAGGGTGCAAAAAAGCCCCGGAACATCCGGGGTTTTTTTGCATCGGTGGCTTAAACGAAAGGCTGACCACTGAAACCGCGTGGCAAACGCTGCAAACCGGGCAGGTCGGTGAGGCGTTGTGTCCATGCACTGCGCCAATCAACGGCGGTAGGGGTCTTGGCCTTGCGGTTGGCGCGGCGGGCGGCGTTGCGCTGGGTGCGGCGCGCGTCCTTGTAGGCTTCGGTATTGCGGCAGGTACGGCATTTGACTCGGTTCAGCTCGGTGCTGGAAGGGAGGTTGGTGCCGTGGTGGCCACAGGCTAAGTGACCTGCGACCTTGAAGTGAATGACCATGTAAGCGTCTCCTTCTTGGGGGTACGCGCATCGGTAGACCCACAATGCACGCGGGGAGGGCGGGGCGGTAAAAAATCCCGGCACCTGGGATTTCGACCCCATTGGCGAGGCAGCGTTCGGTTTTGTTTGCGGGGCTGTTCAACCCCAGGGCTGCTGCCGCGGTGAACGTGTGCGTTCCCGCGTTTGAAGCAGAATTCAGTCGATCAGCGCCAGCAAATCCGTAGTGCCCACATCCAGCCCTGCTTGGCTCAATAGGGTGGTTGCCTGGCCCCGGTGGTGGGTCTGGTGATTGAAGAAATGCACCAGCAGGCTGAAGAAGTCTTTATCGGCGGCGACACCTCGCATGTTGTGGTAGTGCAGGCGATGGTCCAGATCGGGGTCCTGCACCGTGTGAGCCCAGTCGACGATCAGCTGATCCAGCCAGGCGCGATGGGCTGACAGCTCACGGATATCGGCAAAGGCCAGTTGCTTGAGATCGGCAGGGGCTGTGATCGCACTCAACGGAGCCAATGCCGCGTAGCCTGCGGGATGCTCGGCAAAACGCTTGAGCCAGACCGTGTCGCCCAAGGCCAGATGGTTCAGCGTGCCGAGGATCGAGCCGAAAAACGCCTTGCGGTCCATGAGTAACGCCGCGTTCGACAGCGTGCCGGCCGCGTCATAGAGCTTGCGGTTCATCCACTGGTTATAGCTCGCCATCAATGCGAGGTGCTCAATCCGGTTCACTTGGGTTTTCTCTCACAGGCACGGTGACGCCATGATAGGCCGTGCCCGCCCGGCGGTCATGGTGTTCCGACAGCGGCGGGCTATGGTTGGTAGACGCCAACACTGCGCCCTGGGAGGGTGACACCATGAACACCAGCGACTTACTGGAGCAACTCTTGCGCGCCGGGCAAGGGGGGAGTGCTTCCTCGGGCGGCCTGGGTGGGCTGCTCGGCGGTTTATTGAAAGGTACCAGCACTGGCAATGCTTCGGCCGGTGGTGGTTTGGGTGGTCTGTTGGGCGGCCTGGGCGGTCTGTTGGGAGGTGCCACTGGCGCGCGTCCGGCTCAAGGACGCTCTGGCGGGATGAACTATGCAGCGCTGGCTTCCCTGGGCATGGCGGCATTCCAGGCCTACCAAGCCTGGCAGCGCCAGCAAGCCAATGCCCCGCAGCAAGCCTTGCAGACTGTGGACCAGCTTGACGGCGCCGAAGCCGAGGCCCATAGCCATGCGGTGTTGCGTGCCTTGATTGCTGCCGCCAAAGCCGACGGCCGCATTGATGAAAAAGAGCAGCAACTGATTTCCAGTGAACTGGGCCGGCATACCGACGACCCGCAATTGCAGCAGTGGCTTGACGCTGAGGTTGCCAAGCCTCTGGACGCGGCGGACTTCGCCGAATTCGCCAGTGACCCGGCTGTTGCGGCAGAGGTTTACCTGGCCAGTGTGATGATGGTGGATGATCAGCAGGACGCCGAACGCAACTACCTGGACGACTTGGCCGGGCAACTGCAGATCGACCCGCAATTACAGCTGCACCTGGAACAACAGGCCAAGGCCTGAGGGAAAACGGAATTCCAGGCTAAAGCAAATCCCCTGTGGGAGCTGTCGAGCTTTAGCGAGGCTGCGAAAGCGGTGTGTCAGGCGCTGAAAATGTTGGCAGTACCGCCGCCTTCGCAGCCTCGCTGGGGCTCGACAGCTCCCACATTTGATCTTCGTCGTGGCTCAAATTGCGCACGCCGGTACGACCGAAATCCCACTTACACAGCCGATCCCCTGTGGGAGCTGTCGAGCTTTAGCGAGGCTGCGA
>NZ_LKEG01000022.1:217176-217285 GCF_001645105.1 Pseudomonas marginalis | reverse complement strand
CAACCCCGAAAGGGAGCTGACAGTTGTCGTGAAGGTCGCCTAGCAAGACGGGAGACACGACAACTACCTTGAAAAACGCCGCTAACCACGACGATGCGAAGCGAGCCGC
>NZ_LKEG01000022.1:50228-217140 GCF_001645105.1 Pseudomonas marginalis | reverse complement strand
GGATATGTACCCGGTCTGATCCAACATCCAGGCCAGCTGTCAGGCCGCCAGCGGGAGCAAGCTCCCTCGCCACAGGTCCTGCGCCATACCCAGGGTGGTGTAGATACCGAGGGCCCGATGGCGTNAGTCACCTGATGAATCGACTGACACACCGCTATCGGGGGCAAGCCCCCTCCCACATTTGGATCGCGGTCTAACCGTTAGATGGCGCTCGTCTGCTAGGCCGTNAAGCTCCCTCGCCACAGGTCCAGCGCCATACCCAGGGTGGTGTAGATACCGAGGCCCCGATGGCGCTGAATCAGTCACCTGATTAATCGACTGACACGCCGCTATCGGGGGCAAGCCCCCTCCCACATTTGGATCGCGGTCTAACCGTTAGATGGCGCGCGTCTGCCAGGCCGCCGGCGGGAGCAAGCTCCCTCGCCACAGGTCCAGCGCCATACCCAGAATTGTGTAGATGCCCAAGCCCCGATGGCGCTGAATCAGTCACCTGATGAATCGACTGACACGCTGCTATCGGGGGCAAGCCCCCTCCCACATTTGGATCGCGGTCTAACCGTTAGATGGCGCGCGTCTGCCAGGCCGCCAGCGGGAGCAAGCTCCCTCGCCACAGGTCCAGTGCCGCGCGCGAACTGCCCCGGTCAACGCATAACCAGCCGATAGACACGCTCATCAAGCCGCGTAACGCCATCCTGCACAAACTTCCAACTCTCGCCCAGGATGTCTCGCGCCTCCAACACCTCCAAGGTCCATTTCAAACCAAACAGCACCGCTACTTCGTCATCCGTCACCGCAAACGGCGGCCCGGCCTTTTGGGTCTGGTCATAATCAAGGGTGACCAACAGCCCCTGACACCCTGGGCGCAGCAAAGTGTTCAGCTGTTCGGCGTATTGCGCACGCATCAGCGGCGGCAAGGCGATCAATGCAGCGCGATCATATAGCGCGGTGCAGTCGGCCAGATCGTCGGCGCCCAGGGCAAAGAAATCGCCGCACCACACTTCAAGCAAATCCGCCTGGTAGACCGTGAAGGCGCCGCGCCGGGTGATGTGTGGCGTCAGGCTCTGCTCGCTGAAAAACGTTTCGACGGCCTGCTCCGACAGTTCCACGCCCATGACGCGCAACCCATGACTGGCCAGCCACATCAGGTCCAGGCTTTTGCCACACAGCGGCACCAGCACTTTGGCGTCATCGGCCAGGGACAGATGCGACCAATGCCGCAGCAGGTACGGATTGACCTCGGGCAAGTGAAAGCCGATCTGATTGCGCGCCCAGCGCTCTTGCCAAAACTTAGGCTCCATGGATCCCCCCGGAAATTCGATCAAAAGGCACTAAAACTTATATTAGATTTAGATCAGTGATCTGATTGAAGATGGGCCCATGTTAACGCTCAGGACCCCACTTATGCTCCCCAGCCTGTTTATCTCTCACGGTTCGCCCATGCTTGCCCTGCAACCCGGCGCCAGCGGCCCGGCATTGCAGCGTCTGGCTGCCGAGCTGCCACGGCCCAAGGCGATCGTGGTGGTGTCGGCACACTGGGAGAGTCATGAACTGCTGGTCAGCGGCAGCCCCGCGCCTGAAACCTGGCATGACTTCGGCGGCTTCCCTCGCGAACTGTTTGCGGTGCAGTACCCGGCGCCGGGCGATCCGCAACTGGCCAGCGAGGTTGTCCAACTGCTGCATACCGATGGCCTGAATGCACACATAGACGAGCGCCGCCCGTTTGACCACGGCACCTGGGTGCCACTCTCGCTGATGTACCCGGCGGCTGACATTCCGGTGGTGCAGGTGTCCCTGCCCAGCCGTATGGGCCCTGCCCTGCAGACACGCGTCGGGCATGCCTTGAGCAGTCTGCGTGAGCAAGGCGTGTTGTTGATCGGCTCGGGCAGCATCACCCATAACCTGGGCGAACTGGACTGGCACGCAGGGGCCGAAAGCATTGAGCCGTGGGCACGGGACTTCCGTGACTGGGTGGTGGATAAGCTGGCCGCCAATGATGAGGCTGCATTGCATGACTATCGCCGACAGGCGCCCCATGCGGTGCGCAGTCATCCCAGCGATGAGCACCTGCTGCCGCTGTATTTTGCGCGGGGCGCCGGTGGCGATTTCAGCGTGGCGCACCAGGGCTTCACGCTGGGCGCGCTGGGGATGGACATCTACCGTTTCGGCTGATGGAAATCGAACTGTGGGGCTTGCTCCCACCGTTGACCGAGTGCTGATCCAGAAATGCCAGGCAAAAAAAATCCCCGAACCAGTCGGGGATTTTTTATGTTCGATCAATCAGCCCAAGGGCGGATCAATCTTCGCGATAGCGACGCAGCTTCAGCTGCTTACCGGCAACGCGGGTGTCTTTCAGCTTGGTCAGCAGTTTTTCCAGACCATCTTCCGGCAGCTCCACCAGGGAGAAGCTGTCACGCACCTGGATGCGACCGATGGCTTCACGTGCCAGGCCACCCTCGTTGAGGATAGCGCCCAGCAGGTTCTTGGCAGCGATGCCATCACGTGCGCCCAGCGCGGTACGGCAGCGAGCACGGCCTTCAGCCAGTGGCACCGGAGCGCGACGCTCACGGTCACCGCGATCTGGACGGTCACCGGTACGCTCTGGACGATCACCGCGTGGCGCGTTGTTCGGCACCAGTGGACGTTCTTTCTCGATGGCTGCCAGGGTCAGGGCCTGACCGTTGGTGGCTTTGCGCAGCAGAGCTGCAGCCAGGGCACGCGGGGTGCAACCGATATCGGCGGTCAGGCGGTCCAGCAGGTCGCCGTGGGTCGATTCAGCGTCAGCCACCAGTGGCGCCAGGCTGTTGGTCAGTTTCTTGATGCGCGCATCCAGGACTGCCTGGGCATCCGGCAGGCGGACTTCTGCAACTTTCTGGCCGGTTACACGCTCGATCACTTGCAGCATGCGGCGCTCACGTGGAGTCACCAGCAGCAGTGCCCGGCCTTCGCGACCGGCACGGCCGGTACGGCCGATACGGTGAACGTAGGACTCTGGGTCGTACGGCATGTCAACGTTGAACACGTGGGTGATACGTGGAACGTCGAGACCACGGGCGGCAACGTCGGTCGCCACAACGATGTCCAGACGGCCATCCTTGAGGGAGTCGATCACGCGCTCACGTTGGTTCTGGGCGATGTCACCGTTCAGCGCAGCGGCTTTATAGCCTTTGGCTTCCAGGGCGCTGGCCAGGTCCAGGGTCGCTTGCTTGGTACGCACGAACATGATCAGGGCGTCGAAGTCTTCGACTTCCAGCAGGCTCAATACAGCCGAGGTCTTCTGGTCAGCGTGAACCAACAGGTGAGCCTGTTCGATCGCGGTAACGGTCTGAGTCTTGGTCTGGATCTTCACGTGTTGCGGATCGCGCAGGTGGCGCTCGGCAATGGCACGGATCGACTGTGGCAGGGTGGCCGAGAACAGTACGGTCTGACGGGTTGGTGGCAGCGCCTTGAAGATGACTTCCAGGTCATCCATGAAGCCCAGCTTCAACATTTCGTCAGCTTCGTCGAGAACCAGGTGGTTCACGGTCGACAAGACTTTCTCGTCACGACGCAGGTGGTCGCACAGACGGCCCGGGGTGGCGACAACGATCTGTGCGCCGTTACGGATAGCTTTGAGTTGTGGGCCCATAGGCGCGCCGCCGTAAACGGCCACAACGGTTACGCCTGGCATTTGCTTGGCGTAGGTTTCAAAAGCGGTTGCTACTTGCAGCGCCAACTCACGGGTTGGCGCCAGGATCAGGGCTTGCGGTTCGCGCTTGGCAGGATCGATGCAATGCAGGATAGGCAGGGCGAACGCGGCGGTTTTACCGGTACCGGTTTGCGCCTGGCCAATCATGTCCTGGCCGGCCATGATGATCGGGATCGATTGCTGCTGAATCGCCGAAGGTTCTTCGTAGCCGGTCGCGATGACGGCAGCGAGAATGTTCGGGTTAAGATTAAAAGCGGCGAAGCCGCCGGTTTCCTGGGTCATGGGTCTGCCTCTAAGTGCATCCGCAAAGACCCATGCTCCAAAGCTGCGCATGCCGTGTTGAGACTCAAGAGTCGCCCTGGCTGCTTTGTCGGCGGGGATTTGCGAAAACGAATGAATGAAAAAGATTCGTCAAGGGAGAGTCCGCTGTGCGGACGTGCAGCCGAAGCTGACTTCGGGGAATTGCGCTACCTAAACGCGGCCCGGTTAAAGGCCGGCGCGCACTATACCGGAAATAGCTGAAAAAGGGAGCTTTTTTTATCGCAAAGCATTGATAAACCGAGCTGCGTCAGAGCCTTTGCAGAGAACACCGGCAGGGTCTATTTTTCAAAGGCCCGGCCCTGCTGGTCATAACGCTTAAACGGTTCACCCGACCTTTCAGGCCCTTTGGTCTGAAACCCTTCCCCGCGCCCGAGGGCACCCCCGATGAATCCAGCCAGCAGCAGCCGCGTCAGCCGAGAACTCCAGGGCCATGTCCTGTTGCTGGGCCTGGACCGGGTGGCCAAACGCAACGCTTTCGACTTGGACCTGCTCAATGAGCTGAGCCTGGCGTATGGCGAATTTGATCGAAATGACGACGCGCGGGTGGCGGTGGTGTTTGCCCACGGCGATCACTTCACGGCCGGACTGGACCTGGCCAATGTCAGCGGTGTGATGGCCGGTGGCTGGCAACCGCCGCTGGGTGGGTGTGATCCCTGGGGCGTGTTTGCCGGGCCGCGCGTGAGCAAACCGGTAATCGTCGCGGCCCAAGGCTACTGCCTGACGATCGGTATCGAGTTGATGCTGGCGGCGGATATCAATCTTTGCGCGAGCAACACGCGCTTTGCGCAGATGGAAGTTCAGCGTGGCATCTTTCCGTTCGGCGGCGCGACGTTGCGCTTTCATCAGGTCGCCGGCTGGGGCAACGCGATGCGCTGGCTGCTCACCGGCGATGAGTTCGACGCCCATGACGCGCTGCGCCTGGGTTTGGTGCAGGAAGTGATGGCCAGCGAAGACCTGCTGCCGCGCGCCGTCGAACTGGCCCACCGCATCGCCCGTCAGGCGCCGCTGGGTGTGCAGGCCACGTTGATGTCAGCCCGGCTGGCGCGCATGGAAGGTGAAACCGTGGCGGCGGCCGCGTTGCCGCCGATTGTGGATAAACTGCTCAACAGCGAGGATGCCAAGGAAGGCGTACGGGCGATGGTCGAGAAGCGGCCGGGGGTGTTCAAGGGCATTTGAGTTCAGGCAGTGATGGCCTCATCGGGGGCAAGCCCCCTCCCACATTCGACCGCATTCCAAACTGTGGGAGGGGGCTTGCCCCCGATGGCGTCGGTACAGACAACTAAGTTGCCGGCCGAATCGCCTTGATCAACGGCTGCAACGAGTACCCCAACCGCGGCGCCAACGCTTCGGCACGGTCCGAGAGCGCGCCCCTGTCCAGTTCCTGGTCCAGCTCGGACGGCACCAACAGAATCACATTGCCCTCCTTCACCGGCAGTTCCCAATAATGGCGGTGGTACAAGCCACGCAACAACGCTGCGCCCAGCGGCTTGCCATCGTCGGTCGCCCACTGGTTGATCACCAGCCAGCCGCCGGGGTTGAGTTTCTTCTGACAGTTCTCCAGGAACGTCCACGCCAGGTGCCCGACGCCGGGGCCGACATCGGTATAAAGGTCGACGAAAATCAGGTCGGCCGATTCGGCGCTGTCGAGTAACTCCAGCGCGTCGCCGACACGGATGTACAAACGCGGGTCGTCATCCAGCCCCAGATACTCGATGGCCAGGCGCGGCACATCGGGTCGCAGTTCGATGGCTTCTACATCTTCCAGCGGCAGGAACTTCAGGCACGCCTGGGTCAGCGTGCCGGCGCCCAGGCCAAGGAACAGCGCGCTTTCCGGCTGCTCATGGCACAGCGCACCAATCAGCATCGCGCGGGTGTAGTCGTACTCCAGCCAGCTTGGGTCGGCAGTGAACACGCAGCTTTGCTCGATGGCGTCGCCAAACTCGAGAAAACGGTAATCGGCCACTTCGAGCACACGGATCATGCCGAAATCATCATGGACTTCAGCCAGCAGGCGCTCGACACGCTCCTCGGTCATCACTACTCCTAACGGGTTTGCTACACGGCAAAGGCGCGATTGTCGGCGAACCGGCGGCAACAGGTCACGCACTAATTGCTGATAACATTGGCACCCGACCGTCAACCACCCAATCGAGTTCATGATGAGCCAACCCTGGAGCCCCGACAGCTGGCGCGCCCTGCCAATCCAGCAACAACCCCAGTACCCGGACGCTGCGCACTTGCTGCACGTGGAGCAAAGCCTGGCCAGCTACCCGCCGCTGGTGTTCGCCGGGGAAGCCCGCGAGTTGCGCCGCCAGTTTGCCGAGGTCACCCAAGGTCGCGCGTTCCTGTTGCAAGGGGGTGACTGCGCCGAGAGTTTTGCCGAGTTCTCCGCCGCAAAAATCCGCGACACCTTCAAGGTGCTGCTGCAGATGGCCATTGTGATGACCTTCGCGGCCGGTTGCCCGGTGGTCAAAGTGGGGCGCATGGCCGGCCAGTTCGCCAAGCCGCGTTCGGCCAACGATGAAACCATCGACGGCATCACCCTGCCCGCCTACCGTGGCGACATCGTCAACGGTATCGGCTTCGACGAAAAAAGCCGTGTGCCGGACCCGGACCGCCTATTGCAGTCCTACCACCAGTCCACCGCCACCCTGAACCTGCTGCGCGCCTTTGCCCAGGGCGGCTTCGCCGACTTGCACCAGGTGCACAAGTGGAACCTGGACTTCATCGCCAACTCCGCGCTGGCCGAAAAGTACAGCCAACTGGCCGACCGCATCGACGAAACCCTGGCGTTCATGCGCGCCTGCGGAATGGACAGTTCGCCGCAACTGCGCGAAACCAGCTTCTTCACCGCCCACGAAGCGCTGCTGCTCAACTACGAGCAAGCCTTCGTGCGCCGTGACAGCCTGACCAACGACTACTACGACTGCTCGGCCCACATGCTGTGGATCGGCGACCGCACACGCCAACTGGACGGTGCCCACGTCGAGTTCCTGCGTGGGGTGAACAACCCGATCGGGGTCAAGGTCGGCCCGAGCATGAACCCGGATGAACTGATCCGGCTGATCGACATCCTCAACCCGGACAACGACCCCGGCCGCCTGAACCTGATCGCGCGCATGGGCGCAGGCAAGGTCGGCGACCACCTGCCCAACCTGATTCGCGCGGTGCAGCGCGAAGGTAAGCAAGTGCTGTGGAGCTCGGACCCGATGCACGGCAACACCATCAAGGCCAGCAGCGGCTACAAGACCCGCGACTTTGCGCAGATCCTGGGCGAGGTGAAGGAGTTCTTCCAGGTGCACCAGGCCGAAGGCAGCTATGCCGGCGGGATTCACATCGAGATGACCGGGCAGAACGTCACCGAATGCATCGGCGGCGCGCGGCCGATCACCGAGGACGGTTTGTCGGACCGTTATCACACCCACTGCGACCCACGGATGAATGCCGATCAGTCGCTGGAATTGGCGTTTTTGATTGCCGAGACGTTGAAACAGGTGAAGCGCTGAGATTTTTAGTTGCCTTTAGGGCCTCATCGGGGGCAAGCCCCCTCCCACATTTTGATCTGTGAATACATTCAAGTGTGGGAGGGACGGTGCGACGATTCGACTTGCCCCCGATGAGGCCTTAAAGACCAACATCCATGCTGATCATCGCTACCCGCAACCGGTCGGCACTCGGCCTTTGGCAATTGAGCTGCACCTGTTCCAGCCCCAGCCAGTCGGCCATTTGCCGAAGGTTCTGCGCCAGCGCCAACATGCCCTCCTCATCCAACCCCGGCTCTTCCTCATGCACCGCATGCACGGCCAGGCGCCCACTGGCGCGTTCGGCGCGTAAATCAATGCGTGCGGCGATGCGTTCATTGTGCAGAAACGGCAGCACGTAGTAGCCGTACACCCGCTTGTCTTGCGGGGTGTAGATCTCCAGGCGGTAACGGAAATCGAACAAACGCTCGGTACGCGCACGCTCCCAGACCAGCGAATCGAACGGCGACAGCAAGGCGCTGGCCGGCACCTTGCGCGGCACTTTGGGCTCGGGCAGGCAGTAAGCCGGTTGTTTCCAGCCTTGTACCTGGCACACCTGCAGTTGGCCATCCTCGACCAATTCGGCCAGGCGATTGCGGCTGTCGGCGGGGTCGAGACGGAAGTAATCGCGCAAGTCCTTCTCGGTCCCCACGCCCAGCGCAGTAGCACTGTGCAACAGCAAGCCGCGCAGGGCCTCAGCTTCAGTGACCGTGGTTTGCAGGATATCGCCGGGAATGACCCGCTCCGGCAAATCATAGAGCCGCTCAAACCCACGACGACCGGCCACCGTGACCAAGCCTGCGGCAAACAGCCATTCCAGCGCATGTTTCTCGTCGCTCCAGTCCCACCACGGGCCGGCGCGTTCCTCTCGGGTCGACAAGCTGCCGGCCCCCAATGTGCCCTGCTCCTCGACGGTCTGCAACACACGCTGAATCGTGGCCTGCTGCTCACGCCCGAAGCGCGCCATTTGCGAATAAATGCCCTGGCCCTGCTTGGCCCGCACCATGCGCCAGCGCATCAGCGGGTACAGCGCCATCGGCAACAGCGACGCCTCATGCCCCCAGTATTCGAACAGCGAGCGCCGCCGCCCCTGGCTCCAGGCGGCTTGTTCAAGTATCAGCGGGGAGTAGTTGCCCAGACGGGAAAACAGCGGCAAGTAATGAGAGCGCACCACGGCATTGACCGAATCAATCTGCAAGACGCCCAGGCGCTCGATCATGCGATTGAGGTGCGCAGCCCTGATCAGTGCAGGCGCCTGGCGCCCGGAAAAACCCTGGGCCGCCAGCGCCATGCGTCGAGCTTGCTTGAGTGAAAACGACAGGTCGGCGGGCATGGGGTTCTCCGTGTGGGCGCGCCGACCACCCTACTGCATCCGCGATCATTTGCGCAGCGGGTCTTGCCAGAAATGCAGGTGGCGGTCCTGCTCGACGTCGCCGCGATTGAGGCCGATGTCCTTGAGTGCATCATCGCTCAAGTTCGCCAGCATCTGGCGCTCCTCATGCAGCGCCTGCCAACGGGCCACCTTCTGAAAAAGCCCGGAAAACGGACGCTTCGCCATCAATACAAACCCTCGTTGACCTTTCATCTTCTCGCCCTCCAGTGGGGATGGCGCAAGTGTGTGCCTGGGCTTAAGATCAATCCAACGAATGTTTCTTATGTAATACATCTCGGAGATTGATCAATTGTCCGGCTACCCGAGCATCGACACTGAAGTGCTGCGCACCTTCGTCGCCATCGCCGACCAGGGCGGTTTTACCCGCGCCGGCGAACTGGTCAACCGTACGCAGTCGGCGGTGAGTATGCAGATGAAGCGCCTCGAAGAAGACGTGTTGCAGCGCAAGCTGTTCGAGCGCGACGGTCGCCAGGTGCGGCTGACGCCCGAAGGCCAGGTATTGCTGGGGTACGCGCGGCGCATCCTGAAACTGCACAGCGAAGTGTTCAACACCCTGCGCGAACCGCACATGGTGGGACTGGTGCGTATCGGTACGCCGGATGACTACGTGATGCGTTTCCTGCCGGGGATTCTCAAACGGTTTTCCAAGGCGTATCCACTCATCCAGATCGAGATGCACTGCGAGGCGTCGACGGTGCTGATGCAACGTCGCGACCTGGCCCTGACGGTCATCAGCCGCGAGCCCGGCAATGAAGTCGGCGAGCTGTTGCGTACCGAACGCATGGTGTGGGTGGCCGCCCCGTGCTTCTGCGTGGACGAGCACGACGCGCTGCCACTGGCGATTTCCGGGGTCGACAGTTTCTGCACCCAGTGGACCCGTGCGGCGCTGGACGCCGCCGGGCGCGATTACCGGCTGGCCTACCACAGCTCTAATGTGGCGGCGATTCAGGCCGTGGTGAGCGCCGGCCTGGCGGTGATGGTCAGCATGGAAAGCCTGGTGACGGAAGACCTGCGCATACTCGGCAGCGAAGAAGGTTTTCCGCCGCTGCCGTCGATGAATCTGCGCTTGCTACGCAACCCGGCAATGACCTCCCCCATCACCGAATGCTTGGCGGAGTACATCCTCGAAGGCTTCAGACTTTAAAGGTCAGCATCACTGCGCACACCACCAGGAAGCCGCAGAACAGACCGCGCAATACGCGCTCCGGCAGTGCATGGGCGACCTTAACGCCCCAACTGATACTGAGCAAACCGCCGACGGCCAACGGTACGCCGATCATCCAGTCCACTTCCTGGTGCCAGGCGTAAGTCACCAGTGTCACGCCGGTGCTGGGCAATGCCAACGCCAGGGACAAGCCTTGGGCAACCACTTGGGTGGTGCCGAACAGACTGGTCAGCACTGGCGTGGCGACCACCGCACCACCCACACCGAACAAACCGCCCATGGAGCCGGAGGCGGCACCCAGCACCCCAAGCCATGGCCAGGAGTAACGCATCTGCGCGGTCGGCGGCGCGTTGCGGGTGAACATGCGCAGCAGGTTGTAGGCTGAAAGCGTCAGCAGGAAAGCGATAAAGCCCATGCGCATGGCCCCCGCGTCCAGGCCCACCGCCCAGATCGAACCCAGCCAAGCAAAGGTGAACCCCATGACGCCCAACGGCAGCGCATGGCGCAGCTCAATGCGGTTGCGTTGGTGGTAGCGCCACAGCGCCAGCATCACGTTGGGCACCACCATCACCAGCGCTGTGCCTTGGGCCAACTGCTGATCCAGGCCGAACAGCACGCCCAGCACCGGGATTGCTATCAGCCCGCCGCCAATCCCAAACAGACCGCCCACCGTGCCGAGCGCCGCGCCCAAGACCAGGTACATCACTAAATCCACCACCGTTTGTTACTCCGCAATCCCAAGCCTTGCATGCTACGCAGTCGGCTCTAGCGTGGAAACGCACAGCAACGCACAATGGCTGTGCCAATCTCGCATAAGCGGCTTTTCGATGAACCCCAATACCCTCACCGATCAACTGGGCCTGTTCCTTGATGTACTGGAGACCGGCAGCTTTTCCGCCGCCGCGCGCCGCCATCCGCTGACACCTTCGGCCGTGGCGCGGCGTATCGACAGCCTGGAAAGCTCGGTGGGCAGCCGCCTGTTCCAGCGCAGCACCCACGCGGTGGTGCCGACCCCGGCAGGCTTGGCGTTTGCCGAACGGGCGCGCCGGATTGTCAGCGAGTTGCAGCTGGCGCGGGCTGAGGCAGTGTCCCTGAGCCATGCGCCGGAGGGCCTGATTCGGGTGGACGCGCCCGCAGCGTTTGGGCGGCGGCACCTGGCGCCGGTGATTGCGGACTTCCTCAACGTGTACCCAGGCCTGGATGTGCACTTGCATTTGATCGACAGCTTTGTGGACATGCAGGGCGCGCACCTGGGCAAGGTGGACCTGGTGTTGCGCGCCGGGCATATCGTCGACACCCGGTTGATCGCCACGCCCTTGGCCAGCATCGTGCGCATCGCCTGTGCCAGCCCGGCGTATCTGAAAAACCGTGGCACGCCACTTCATCCTCGGGAGCTGAGCGAGCACGACGGGCTCGACTGGGACGGTCTGGCGCCGATGTTCGCTTGGCGCTTCGAACTGGACGGACGCCGCGCAACTTATCGCCCGCAACGCATCCGCATGAGCGCCAATAACGCCGAAGCCTTGCTGTCCGGCGCTCTGGCCGGGCTGGGTATCGCCCACCTGCCGACGTGGCTGGCCAGTGAGTACCTGGTGCGTGGCGAACTGCTGCCGCTGTTTTGCGAAAACGGCCTGCCCAGCCCGGAGACCACCGGGATCTATGCGCTGCGCCTGGAACAACAACCCAATGCGCGCAGCCGGCTGTTGCTGGAATACCTGAAAACCCGTTTCAGCCCGGTGCCGCCCTGGGACCTGGCACTGCAAAGTGGCTTGGTCTGACCGCTCGAACAGAATTATCTGGCGCATTAAAGATTTGCCCGCTAGATTCCAGCGTAGACACGCTTTTCCGAGGTACCACCATGAGCAAAAACCCTGATCCCTGCGAATCACTGATGCTGGACAACCAGCTGTGTTTTGCCCTGCACTCCACTTCGCTGCTGATGACCAAGGTCTACAAGCCACTGCTGCATGCCCTTGGCCTCACCTACCCGCAATACCTGGCCATGATGGTGCTGTGGGAAGAGGATGGGTTGACCGTCGGCGAAATCAGCAGCCGCCTGCTGACCGATCCGGGCTCGCTCACCCCCCTGCTCAAGCGCCTGGAAGCTGAAGGGCTGCTTAGCCGTACCCGCAGTCGCGAAGATGAACGGGTGGTCGTCGTAGAGTTGACCGACGCCGGCCGGGCACTGCAGGACAAGGCCATGGGCATTCCGCAGTGCATCCTTGGCGCGAGCGGCCTGGCGCTGGAGCAACTGCGCAAGCTGCAAGTTGATTTGATCGCACTGCGCAGCAATTTGCAGAACGCAATTTAGAACAGCAAAACCATGCAATGTGGGAGGGGGTTTGCCCGATAGCGGAATGTCTGTCGACAGCGATGTTGACTGAGCGACCGTCATCGGGGCAAGCCCCCTCCCACATGGGTTTCTGCTACACGAAAATATTTTATAAATTTATCTTGCGCGCTAAACATTAGCGCTATACATTCACCTCACCAACTACTTAGCGCGCAAATGTTTGGCGCTATATACCAAAAGGAAAACACCATGCTAACGCTCTATACCGCAGTCGCTACCGCCACCGGCGGCCGTGACGGTCGTGCTGTTTCCAGCGACAACATCCTCGACGTCAAACTCTCCACCCCCAAAGAACTGGGCGGTGCCGGTGGCCAGGCCACCAACCCTGAACAACTGTTCGCTGCCGGCTACTCGGCCTGCTTTATCGGCGCCCTGAAATTCGTCGCCAGCCAGACCAAACGCAAAATCCCGGATGACGCCTCGATCACTGCCCACGTCGGCATCGGCCAGATCACCGGTGGTTTCGGTCTGGATATCGACCTGCACATCAGCCTGCCGGGCCTGGCCCAGGACGACGCGCAAAGCCTGGTCGACGCCGCTCACCACGTCTGCCCGTACTCCAACGCCACCCGTGGCAACGTCGATGTACGCCTGCACGTCACCGTCTAAATGACCTTGGCCGCCCCTGGAGAAGAACATGAACACCATTGGTAAAGCGCTTACCGGCACCCTGCTCGCCCTGTCCATCACCCACGCCTTTGCTGCGACCGGTGAGGTCGAGCACACCACCCAGGCGTTCCTGGATGTGTTGAACGCAGGCACCGGCAAACCGATCGAACAGCTGACGCCCAAGGACGCTCGTGCCGTACTGACCGGCGCCCAGGCCGGCGTGAAGCTCACCTTGCCCAAGGCGGATGTGAGCCAGAAGACCATTCAGGTCGATGGCAAGCCGCTGGACCTGACCATCGTGCGTCCGGCCGGGGTCAAGGGCACATTGCCTGTGTTCATGTTCTTCCACGGCGGCGGCTGGGTGCTCGGGGACTACCCGACCCATGAACGCCTGGTGCGGGACTTGGTGGTGGGTTCGGGGGCGGTGGCGGTGTTCGTCAACTACACGCCTTCGCCGGAAGCGCATTACCCGGTGGCGATCAACCAGGCCTACGGCGCGACAAAATGGGTGGCCGAGCACGGCCAAGAGATCAACGTCGACGGCAAGCGCCTGGCGGTTGCAGGCAACAGTGTTGGCGGCAACATGGCGGCGGTGGTCAGCCTGATGGCCAAGGACAAGGGCACGCCGGCGATCAAGTTCCAACTGCTGCTGTGGCCGGTGACTGACGCCAACTTTGACACCGCGTCCTACAACCAATACGCCGAAGGGCACTTCCTCACCCGTAACATGATGAAGTGGTTCTGGGACAACTACACCACCGACGCCAAGCAGCGCGCCGAGATCTACGCCTCGCCGCTGCGGGCCACCCCTGATCAGCTCAAGGGCTTGCCGCCCGCGCTGATTCAGACGGCGGGAGCCGACGTGCTGCGCGATGAAGGCGAAGCCTATGCGCGCAAGCTCGACCAGGCCGGTGTACCGGTGACCGCTGTGCGCTACAACGGCATGATCCACGACTACGGTTTGCTCAACGTCGTCAGCCAGGTGCCGGCCGTACGTTCAGCCCTGCTCCAGGCCTCGGACGAGCTGAAGCAACACTTGAAGTAAAAGGTAACGCCCACAAAAAAGCCCGACTCAAGGTCGGGCTTTTTTCGTATCGGCAGGGCCAGAATTACTTCTTGGCGCGACCTTTGTACGAACCACCTTCGCGGGTGTCGATCTCGATCAGGTCGTCGATTTCGATGAAATCGGCGACTTGCAGTTCGGTACCGTTGCTCAGCTTGGCAGGCTTCATCACTTTGCCCGACGTGTCGCCGCGAGCGGAACCTTCGGTGTAGGCCACTTTACGCACGATGGTGGTCGGCAGCTCTACGGAAACCAGGCGCTCTTCGAAGAAAATAGCTTCGCAGACGTCTTCCATGCCTTCTTCGATGAACGGCAGAACGGCTTCGATATCTTCAGCGTTCAGCTCGTACATGGTGTAGTCGGTGGTGTCCATGAACGTGTAGGTGTCGCCGCTGATGAAGGACAGGGTCGCTTCTTTGCGGTCGAGGATCACGTCGTCCAGTTTGTCATCGGCGCTGTAGACGATCTCGGTCTTGTAACCGGTCAGCAGGTTCTTCAGCTTGGTCTTCATGATTGCGCTGTTACGACCAGACTTGGTGAACTCAGCTTTCTGAACCAGCCAAGGGTCGTTTTCGAGACGGATCACTGTACCGGGTTTCAGTTCTTTACCAGTTTTCATTGCATATATCCGAAATTTGGATGGGATTTACAAAATTCAAGGTGGCGTATCATATCCAACTTTCATAAAACTGCACCAGCGCCGTCGCAAGATCGGCCTGCAAGCCCTGTTCCAGACACCATGTTTCAGCGTGCAGGCTCACCTCCGGCCAGTGTTCCAGCAGCCTTTTCCACGCTTGAGCCATATCGGCCTCGGTGTTCCAGGCTTGCCAGAGCCCGATCAGCGCCGCCCTTGCGTCCGGTGATAAGTCGGCGGTGTACAGCTCAAGGAACGCGTCGAGCTTGTCGAGATGGATGTCTTCGTCCTGTCGATAGATGTGCCACAGCAGCGGCCGACCGGCCCATTGGGCACGCACGAACGAGTCTTCGCCGCGCACGGCGTTGAAGTCGCAGCACCACAACAGCCGGTCATATTGCTCCTGGCGGACGAACGCAATCACCTGCACCGTCAGTGCTCCGCGCTGGTGGATATCCCCCGCTGCCAGCCGGTCCAGGCCCAGCCAGCGCTGCACATCGCCGAGAATGCGCCCCTCGGGAACCAACAGATGAGTGGCACACCCGTCCGTCGATAACACCTCCAGCCAACTGGCCAGCCCAGCATTTTCGTAGGCAAACAGTGAGATCAGCCGCGCTCCGGCTGTAGGATACACGCCCAAGGCTTGCAAGAAATGTTGCTGCGCGCTGGCATCCTGCTGAAACGCCTGACGCTGCTCCAGTAATCCCGCCTCGCGCAGCAGGCCACCGGTGCCAGGCCTGAACCCAGGAAAGAAGAAGAACTTCTGCACACCCTTGAATTTCACCGACGGCAGCTTGTGGCAGCCCACCACCCATTCTTCGGCACTGAGGTAATCCAGGTTCATCCACAACGGCACACGCTCGTGGGCCGCCATGGCTTCCATGTACTCAGGTGGCAACTGGCAGGCAAACGCGGCGATCACCACATCCGCCGCGGGCGCCGCCACCCATTCGGCCGGCCAATGGCGCACTTGCACGCCTTCCTGCCATTGCAGGTCTTGCCGCACATCAATGTCCGGGCACATGCGTTCGAAGGCGCGCAGGTCGTCGACCCACAAGCACACATCACAGGCATGCTCCACCACCAATTGCCGGGCCAGGCGCCAGGTCACGCCGATGTCGCCGTAGTTGTCGACGACGCTGCAAAAAATATCCCAGCGGGCTCTCATTCCGGGCTCCAACGTTCAAAGGCTCGATTGTCCGCATAAATGCACGGATGCAGAAGGCTTGATCGCGATTATTCTGCACAGTGGCTGTGCGACAATCGCCGCCACGCCGCAAATGCCCGCCAGGAGGCAATCATGTCCGATCGTTCGTTGTCGCTGTTCAAGCTCAGTGTCTCTATCGCGTTCGGCGTGTGGCTGGGGTTTATCGCCATCGTGCTGACCACCTGGCTGGCCTCGCGCTACCTGTTCCCGCAGAGCCTGGCGCCGGTGGCCCAGGCGGTGCAGCAATTGGGCAAGCCTGCGGTGGTGGCACCGGAACCGCCGAATCGTATGTTCGAGCAATACCAGCAGAACCTGCAGAAGCAGGAACAGCAACAAAGCCTGGACCAGGCGCGCAACAATGCGCGCAACCTGTCCAACCCCAAATGCCAGTTCTGGCTGCAACAGGACCAGAACGCACCCAACGAAAAGACACGTGCCAATGTCCTGCAATTCTGTGATTGATGACCATGAATAAACACGCCGTCCACCAGCTGATCCTGGAAAAGCTCAGCGTCGATCTCGACATTGCCCAACGTGCCGCGCAGACCGCCTATGAAACCGCGACCCACGAAGAAAATATCGCCGAAAACAAGTACGACACCTTGGGGCTGGAGGCCTCTTACCTGGCGGCCGGGCAAGCCAAGCGTGTCGAGGAGATCAAGCAGGCGTTGACGCTGTGCCAGGCCATGGCACTGCGCCCCTACGATGATCAGCGGGGCATAGCGATCGGCGCGCTACTGGGTCTGGAAGACGAGAATGGCCGCCAGCAATGGCTGTTCCTGGCGCCGGATGCGGCGGGCTTGAAAGTGGACGTGGTCGGGCAACCGGTGACCGTCATCACCCCGCGCTCACCGCTGGGCAAAAGCCTGCTGGGCAAGTTCGAAGGGGATGAGGTGGAGATTCTGGTAGCGGGCGCTCGGCAACATTTCACGGTTACCGAGGCTAAATAACCCTAGGGCCGGGCTTACTGTTGGGAGGGCGTTTGCGCCCTCCCAACAGTGTCAGTGAACCGGTAGCTCTACGCCGTCGAACAGCGCTTCCAGCTCCTGCTTGTTGTGGCACTGGATCGCCTTGGCCATGACCTCACGGGTGAGGTGCGGCGCGAACTTCTCAATGAAATCGCACATGAAGCCACGCAGGAACGTGCCACGACGGAAGCCGATCTTGGTCACGCTGGACTCGAACAGCTCGCTGGCATCGAGCACCACCAGGTCTTTGTCGAGTGCGGTGTCGACCGCCATCTTGGCGACGATCCCGACGCCCAGGCCCAGGCGCACGTAAGTCTTGATCACGTCGGCGTCGGCGGCGGTGAACACCACTTTCGGCGTCAGGCCGCGATGGCTGAAGGCTTCGTCAAGTTTGGAGCGGCCGGTGAAGCCGAACACGTAAGTCACGATCGGGTATTCAGCCAGGGCTTCCAGGGTCAGCTTCGGCAGCTTGGCCAACGGGTGACCCTGAGGCACGACGACGCAACGGTTCCAGCGGTAGCACGGCATCATCACCAGGTCACCGAACAGCTCCAGGGCTTCGGTGGCAATGGCGAAATCGACGGTGCCATCAGCGGCCATCTCGGCGATCTGCATCGGCGAACCCTGGTGCATGTGCAAGGCCACGTCAGGGTACTGCTTGATGAAATCGCGAATCACCGGCGGCAACGCATAACGCGCCTGGGTGTGGGTGGTGGCGATGGACAGCGTGCCCTTCTTCTCGTTGGAGAATTCCTGGGCGATCTGTTTGATGCTTTCGACTTTGCGCAGGATCTCGCCAGCGGTGGTGATGATGCGCTCACCGGCCGGCGTGACACGGGTGAGGTGCTTGCCGCTGCGCGCGAACACTTCGACGCCCAACTCGTCTTCGAGCAGGCGGATCTGCTTGCTGATACCGGGTTGCGAGGTGTAAAGGCTTTGAGCGGTAGCGGAAACGTTGAGGTCGTGGTGCGCCACTTCCCAGATGTAGCGCAGTTGTTGGAGCTTCATATGTGTCCCTCAAAGCAGATAGACGCCACGGGTATCAGCGACGGTATATAACTATATTAAAGGTTCGATGGATAAATCTAGAACTTTTTATCGTTTTTACCCATCAGGCGTCATCACTGCGTCGACGTTGCAACGAAGGCACCAGGTAAACCGGCACCGTAGACAACTGCAGCACCCGTGCAGCGGTGCGCCCCAACGGAGTAGCCGCTGCAGTTGCATGGCTATGACTGCCTACGATCAACAGATCCACGGAAAGTTTACGCAGTTGGTCGAGTATCACCTCGCACGGGTCGCCCTGGATCACCCGTACCGAACGAATCAACTTCAGGTCCTGCTCCCCATCCCCCAACTCCTCGCGAAAACTGTCCAGCACCCGCTGTTCGATCGTCGCCATCACCGTGGTCAGCCCCTGGCTCTGCCATTCACTCAGGGCCTGCTCATCAAGGTAGCTCTGCAGCACCGATTCGGCGAACAGCCCGATGGGCTCGACCACATGAATCACGTACAAGTCCGCTTTGAACGTCCGCGCCAACGCCAGCGCATGCTGCATCACATAAGGCGCATACAGGCCGAGGTCCGTGGCGTACAGCATCGAACGAATCATAGAACCTCCTGGGCTGCCAGGATGGCGGAGATGAACTGAGCTTAGCAGCGCCCGGACGACTTGGATTGAGTTACATCTTCACCTCATTACTGATGCCATGGGGTACATGCCCGGTGGCCACAAACTCCCTGGCTTTCTCGCAATGACCGGCCTGGTCATCGAAAAACACGTCGGCGGCGAACGCTTCCAGGAACGCGGATTTTTCCAGGCCGCCGAGGAACAAGGACTCGTCCAGACGTATATCCCATTCACGCAAGGTGCGGATCACACGCTCGTGGGACGGCGCCGAGCGGGCGGTGACCAGCGCGGTGCGGATGGGGCACGCGTCATCTGGAAACTCGCGCTGCAACAAGTTGAGTGCCGCCAAAAAACCTTTGAACGGACCGCCGTGCAACGGCTGGCGTGCCGACTCCCGCTCATTGGCCTGGAACGCTTCCAGGCCGCCGGCCTGGTACACCCGCTCCGACTCATCGGAAAACAGCACGGCGTCACCGTCAAAGGCAATTCGCAATTCTTCGCTGGAAGCGCGGTTCGGGCCGCCGGACAAAATCGTCGCCGCCGCGAACCCGGCATCGAGTGCACTGCGTACATCTTCAGCATGGGTCGAAAGAAACAGATGGCAACCAAAGGCGGCCAAATAAGGATAAGGACTACGACCTCCTACGAAAGCGGCGCGGGAAATATCCAGACCGTAATGCTGAATAGAGTTGAACACGCGCAGGCCGGTGTCAGCACTGTTGCGCGACACCAGTACCACTTCGACCCGGGCACGGCCGAGTCTGGCATTCAGGCTCAGCAGCTTTTTGACCAACGGGAAGGCGTCGCCGGGTTCGAGGAATTCTTCTTCGTGTTCGATCTGGTACTGGCGGTAAGCCTCGACGCCTTGCGCGAGGTAGACCTTGTGGCTGTCGCTCAGGTCGAACAGTGCCCGCGACGAAATCGCCAGCACCAGTTTGTCGCCCAATCCTTTTGCCATGGTGTGTCCCCCGACTCAGCGGTTATGCCGATCAATAAAACTCAAGGCCTGGTAAAGCGCCTGCATCCGCGGCAGTTCGCAACCGGCGGCTTTGGCGGCGGCGAGTGGCCGGGCATAGATCGCCGCCAGTTCCAGCGGACGTTTATGCACGTGGTCGTGGTACATGCTCGGCAGGTAGTCGGCCATGGTTTCGGTCATGGTGAACATCTGCTCGGCATAGCTTTGGGGAATGTCATGGCCACAAGCGTGGGCGCCCTGCACCACTTCGGCCATCAGCGCCTGGATCAGCTCACGACTGGACTCGTCCGCCATCATGGCCGTGGTGCCGGTGCCCAATAACACGGAGAGGCCGTTGTAGGGCACGTTCCACACCAGTTTGTGCCAACGGGCCTGATGCACATTGGCCATGGCCTGGGACTCGATGCCGGCCTGATGAAACAGCGCCGCACCGGCTTCGACAATCGCCTTTTGCCGGGCGTCATCATTGGCCGCCGAGCCACTGTGGTAACCCAGGTTGACCCGGCCCAACGCCTGATGCTCGACAACGCCGGGGGCAGAACGGTGCACGCCGATGTAGCACAGGCCTCCCAACAGGTGCAGCGATGCCGGCAAGTGTTCACGCAGGCTGTCTTCGACATCGAGGCCGTTTTGCAGCAATACCACCTTGGCATCCGGCGCCGCCACCTGGGCGAGGGTCGGGGCCAGCTCGACGTTGCCGGTCGACTTGGTGCCCACCAGCAGCCAGTCGCACGGCGGCATATCGGCAGCACGGGCGTAGGCCTGCACCGGGTGCAGGTGCAGGGTCCCATGCACCGTGCTGTTCACGTGCAGGCCGTGCTCGCTGACGGCCGTGTATTCACTGCGCAACAGGAAGTGCACATCGAAACCGGCGCGCGCCAGCATCAAGCCGTAGAAACCACCGATGGCGCCGGTACCGATGATGCCGATCCGTGGCGACTGGGGTGTAGCTGCTGTCATGGCAAATCCTCAGGTGGACGGGTGAGTGCCTGTTTTACGGCATCGAAAACGTCGTCACGCGTAAGACGTGTCTGTATCTGCCCGAGGAATTGACCCTCGCACACCACGAACAACGCCGGCAAATGAAAGATCTGGTAGCGTTCGACCGCACCGCCGTTGTGCCCGGCGTCCACCCAGCACAGCCGGTCCACCGGCAGCGGCCAGCCCGGTAATTGCTGGCGCGCCCAACGGCAACTGGAACACCCATGGCTTGTGAACACGACGAGCGAAATACCTGGCAATCCCAGCAATTGCTGGTCAATATCCAGGTCGGTCAATTCCAGTTCCTTCACTATACTGCTGCCACTGCCGTCAATTGGACGGTGCTCGGAGTCCGTGTACATGGGTCGTTTTTTACCTCACCCTGATGATGTCGCTGTCGAGTTAATCCAACGCCCCTCTCCCGCTGTCCCCCGCCAACGCCTGCACACTATCGGCCTGGGCGGTGTCGCCTGCAATTGGCCGCGTGCCTGGCGCGAGGGCACGGCGGTTGACCTGCATATCCCGTCCTTGGGCCCCAGTGCGCGTTATCCGGGTTATGTGGCGTGGTGCCGCAAGGTGGAAACCGGCTACCGCGTCGGCATTTCGTTTACCGATGAACATGCCTTGTTCGGTGCACGCATGGGTGAGCAAGCATGCCGGATAGAGCGTTACTGCCGCCAGCACGAAGATGCCGAGCCGACACCCCAGCAACTCGAAACCCTGGCCCGCGAGTGGGTATCGCGTCATGCCAGCGAGTTCTCCCATGAGGCCTTTGTGGCGCCAGCGCTGGATTAAAGCGGGCTTTGCCCATTGTCGCGGGCCCGTGTTACGCGCTAAGGTTCCTCCCCCCTGCATCCAAATCATGCTGTGCTCCGCCGCACGGGGATGGCTGGCGGCCGGCACCCGTGACCCTGACGAGTAACACGATGGCTGATTTACCGATCAATGACCTAAACGTCGAATCCAACGAGACGCTGATCACACCCGACCAGCTCAAGCGCGAAATCCCCCTGAGCGACGCTGCCCTGCAGACCGTCACCAAGGGCCGCGAAGTCATCCGTGACATTCTCGACGGCACCGACCATCGCCTCTTCGTCGTCATCGGGCCTTGCTCGATCCACGACCTCAAGGCTGCCCACGAGTACGCCGAGCGCCTGAAAGTGCTGGCGGCGGAAGTGTCGGACACCCTGTACCTGGTGATGCGCGTCTATTTCGAAAAACCGCGCACCACCGTCGGCTGGAAAGGCTTGATCAACGACCCGTACCTGGACGACTCGTTCAAGATCCAGGACGGCTTGCACATCGGCCGTCAACTGCTGCTGGACCTGGCCGAGATGGGCCTGCCCACCGCGACCGAGGCCCTGGACCCGATTTCCCCGCAGTACCTGCAGGACCTGATCAGCTGGTCGGCCATCGGCGCACGCACCACCGAATCCCAGACTCACCGGGAAATGGCGTCCGGCCTGTCCTCGGCCGTGGGCTTCAAGAACGGCACCGACGGCGGCCTGACCGTGGCGATCAACGCGCTGCAATCGGTCTCCAGCCCACACCGTTTCCTGGGCATCAACCAGGAAGGTGGCGTGTCCATCGTCACCACCAAGGGCAACGCCTACGGTCACGTGGTGCTGCGCGGCGGCAATGGCAAGCCCAACTATGATTCGGTCAGCGTTGCCCTGTGCGAGCAGGCATTGAACAAGGCCAAGATCAAGCCGAACATCATGGTCGACTGCAGCCACGCCAACTCCAACAAGGACCCGGCCCTGCAGCCGCTGGTGATGGAAAACGTCGCCAACCAGATCCTGGAAGGCAACCAGTCGATTATCGGCCTGATGGTCGAGAGCCACCTGAACTGGGGTTGCCAGGCGATTCCAAAAGACCTGGCCGACTTGCAGTACGGCGTGTCGATCACCGATGCCTGCATCGACTGGTCCGCCACCGAAAACACACTGCGCAGCATGCATGCCAAGCTCAAGGACGTCTTGCCGAAACGCAAACGCACCTGACTTAACGCTGCGCGCACAAAAACGCCGGGCTTAGCCCGGCGTTTTTCATGGTGCGGTGTATGGCTTACAGCTTCGCGGCATGGCGCTGGTGGCGCTCCATGTAGCGTTCAACATAGGAGCAGGACGGGATCACCGTATAGCCAGCCTCTTCGGCGAACTTCAAGGCCTCCTCGGTCAGTGCCGCCGCAATACCACGACCCCGCAGTGCATTGGGCACGAAGGTCCGATAGATATCCAGGGTCTGTTTCCCGAGGTCCATATAGGTCAGATAGGCACGATGACCGTCCACATTGGTCTCGAACTGATGACCAGCCTGGTCATGGTGGATGGACAACGCCTCGCTCATCACTACTCCTCGCGGGTCTTGGTTTCTGACCCCTACCTTACCGATGTTTTTCCGGCGAAGGAACATCTACGCCACCCCGTGCCGGTTTCGACAACGAGAAAACCTTGAGCGCTTACAACCAGCACGTAGGGAATAGTAGGCGCCAATCCCGGGATTGCTCAAGGCGCACTCGTCATCCCCTGCCGCTGGTGGATATAGAAAGGGCCCCCGATCAACCAACGATCGAAAGCCTGAACATTGCCGGCAGTTGAACCTTGAGACGAACAGGCGCTCTTAAAGTCACCTCTACATGCACAAAAGATGCAGGGCAACACAACGCCGTGCTGAACGGAAGTGTCAGCGCGGATATATAAAATTTCATCTGTTTACAGGGCTTAACACATGCGGGCCGGCCCTTTCAGCCTGGATCCGGTGTTCGCCTGAATGAAAAAATTTGGACAGTTTTTATACAAACCTCCAAAAGATTAGCCAAAATAGATTCGGCGCATGAATTTTTTTTGCTTCTTGCGCTACGTCAGTTTACTTACTACAAGTAATGGGTAGTATGTACGCCGGCTATTAGCTCACTCTGAGAAACTAGCCATCTAATAGAAAGTCCTTGAAGGGGAACACGATGAACAACGTTCTGAAATTCTCTGCACTGGCCCTGGCCGCAGTTCTGGCTACCGGTTGCAGCAGCGTCTCCAAAGAAACCGAAGCACGTCTGACTGCAACTGAAGACGCTGCAGCTCGCTCCCAGGCTCGTGCAGACGAAGCCTACCGTAAAGCTGATGAAGCGCTGGCTGCTGCTCAAAAAGCACAACAGACTGCTGACGAAGCTAACGAGCGCGCTCTGCGTATGCTTGAAAAAGCTAGCCGCAAGTAATAATCCCTCGGGATTGTTATCAAGCCGATCCATTTATGGGTCGGCTTTTTTATTGCCTGGGGTTTGATCACAAGCCCCACTAGCAGGCTTTTTGTGGAGAGGGCGCTTGCTCCCGTTGACTGCGCAGCAGTCCCCGCTTTTGAGGACCTTTAAACAAGCCTGCTAGCCACAACGATCTCGCGCCTATTGCAGCTCGATCGGAGCGCTTGCCGCGACCGAGGCTGCGCCAGGCACGCCGATTTCCGTCGGCAACCCATCTTCCGCCGCGACCACGTCACGCACCTGATCCCAGTTGACCCGCAGGTTGTTGGCCAGGTCTTCAAGCTTGAGCAAGGCGTTGATCACCGCGGTGTGTTTGTCGACCACCGACGGTGTACCGTCATCGTTCAACGGCGTATGCGCTTCCAGGTACACCTTGCCGCCACTGCTGCCGAACTTGTAGGCATCGTTGATGATGCGCACCGACGTCCCCACCGGCACCATGCCCGCCATCTCCAGCACGTTGTTGTTGAACATACGGAAGCAGCCGTGGCTTGTACGCGTGCCGATACCAAATTTCATGTTGGAGCCGTGGATCAGGTAACCCGGCGTGCCCAGGGTGAACTTGAACGGGCCCAACGGGTTGTCGGGGCCGGCCGGCACCACGTTAGGCAGCGGGTCGCCGTTGGCGGCGTGCTCGGCCTTGATCGACGCGGGCGGGGTCCAGGTCGGGTTGGGTGTCTTGGCAATGATGCTGGTGTGGGCGATGGGCGAACCCCAGCCTTCACGACCGATCCCCAACGGGAACGTGTAGACCACGTTCTGGCCCTTGGGGAAATAATAGAGCCGGTATTCCGCCAGGTTGATCACGATCCCTTCCCGAGGACCGGGCGGCAGGATGAAGCGCGTCGGCAACACGATCTCGGTGCCCGCCCCCGGCAACCACGCATCCACGCCGGGGTTGGCGGCGACCATCTCCGAATAACCCAGGTCATAGGTGGTGCCCAGGTCGGCAAAGGTGTCTTCGTACTTGGCCTTGATCACCTGGACCTGGCCGACGATGTCTTCACCCGGTGGAGGCAAAGGCAACTGCAAGGCTGAAGCGGAGCCAACCGCACAAAGTGCAGCGAGGGACAGGCAGCAGGTGACGACGGAAAGGCGCGACAACATCCGGAAAATCCTTCGCAGAACGACGGGTAGGTAAACATCGATTGTATACGTGAAGCGCGCTTCTAGCTGCCCCCTACAACTCGAAACGCAACTCCGGCCAGATCGGCGGCGTCCCGCGCTTCTGGGACTCCAGGATGGCGCGGCACAAAGGGCACAGGCGCTGGTCCTGGAAGATCGAACGATCCACCAGCGACCAACGCGGTTGCGCCGGCAATAGCGTGCCGCACAAGGTGCGATCGATGGTGCCGCCCAGTTCCAATTGACGCGTCACCAGATGCACCCGCACTTCCTGGCAGGCGAACAGATCCAGCTGCTCGTCCGGCTCGATCAGTTGATAGTTAAACAGGGACCAGGCAGGACGCGACATCGAGGGCTCCAAATCGGGGGGGCGCCACCTTAGCCGAAAGCCTGCCGGTAGAAAAGCGTCATAACAGTGGTTTTAGCGTCGGCCAGACATTTTCCAGCAACTTGCCCTGGGCGCCGACCGCCGGGTGCAGTTGATCCGCCTGCATCAGCTCCGGATGACCACCCACGCCATCGAGGAAAAACGGTACCAGCGGGACGTTTTTTTCCTTGGCCAACACACCATAGACTTCGGCAAATGCGGTGGTGTATCGCGGGCCATAGTTGGGCGGCAGCTGCATACCCAGCAACAACACCTTGGCACCGCCGGCCTTGGACTGGTCAATCATCGATGCAAGATTTTGTTTCAATTGCGCCGGCGGTTGCCCGCGCAAGCCATCATTGCCGCCCAACTCGATCACCACCACGTCAGGCTTATGCTCTGCAAGCGCCGCCGGCAGCCGCGCCAGGCCTCCGGCACTGGTGTCGCCACTGATGGAGGCGTTGACCACTTTATCGTCGAAACCCTCCTGCTTGAGCCGTTGCTCCAGCAGTGCCACCCACCCTTTGCGGGTATCCAGGCCGAAACCGGCACTGATACTATCGCCAACGATCAGGACTGTACCCGCCGCTGCGTTCTGGGCCATGCACATCAAGGCCAGGCCAGCACTCAAAAACCACATTCGCATCGGATTCTCCATGGGCGCAAGCATTCTCACCGCGCGGAACCTTAGCAAAGTGGTTCCCAGCGCGGAAGGTGAACTGACTATCCTGCACGAACTGAGCCTGGAACTGAACAAGGGCGATAGCCTGGCTATCGTCGGCAGCTCCGGTTCCGGCAAATCCACTCTCCTGGGCCTGCTGGCCGGCCTCGACCTGCCCAGCAGCGGCGAAGTCACCCTCGCCGGCCAAGCCCTCAGCACCCTGGACGAAGACCAGCGCGCACGCATCCGTGCCGAGCACGTGGGCTTCGTGTTCCAGTCGTTCCAACTGCTCGACAGCCTCAACGCGCTGGAAAACGTCATGCTGCCGCTGGAGCTGGACGGCCGCAAAGACGCCCGCGAACGCGCCCGGCACCTGCTGGAACGTGTAGGCCTGGGCCAGCGCCTGACCCACTCACCACGCCAACTTTCCGGTGGCGAGCAGCAACGGGTGGCGATTGCCCGTGCCTTTGCCGCAGAACCGGACGTGCTGTTTGCCGATGAACCCACCGGCAACCTCGACAGCCACACCGGCGAACGCATCAGCGACCTGCTGTTCGAACTCAACAAAGAGAGCGGCACGACCCTGGTGCTGGTCACCCACGACGAGCGCCTGGCCCACCGCTGCCGACGCCTGATCCGCCTTGAAGCCGGCCTGATGGTCGCGCCCCTGGAGCCTTGATGGCACGTTTGCCGCTGTTGCGTCTGTTCAGCCTTGCCATGCGCCAATTGCTGCGCGATGCCCGCGCCGGTGAGTTGCGCGTGTTGTTCTTCGCCCTGTTGGTGGCCGTGGCCGCCAGCACCGCCATCGGCTACTTCGGTGCGCGCCTCAACGGCGCGATGCTGCTGCGCGCCACCGAATTCCTCGGCGCCGACCTGGTGCTCGAAGGCAGCTCGCCGGCCCGCACCGAGCAAATCCAGTCCGGCACCGAGCTGGGCCTGGATCACGCCCGCGTCGTAGAATTCTCCAGCGTCATCGCCACCGATAACGGCATCCAGCTCTCCAGCATCAAGGCCGTCAATGAGCAGTATCCCCTGCGGGGCCAGCTGAAAAGCGCCGCTGCGCCCTTTGGTGACGAGACGCCAGGCGGCGGCCCAAAACCCGGAGAAGCCTGGGTGGAGGCGCGGCTGCTGACGGCACTCGACCTCAAGGTCGGCGACAGCATCGATGTGGGCATGAAGACATTGCGCCTCGCCCGCGTGCTCACCTACGAGCCGGACCGCGCCGGCAACTTCTACAGCCTCACGCCCAGGGTAATGATCAACCTGGCGGACCTGGACGCCACCGGCGTCGTGCAGCCCGGCAGCCGCGTCAGTTACCGCGAATTATGGCGCGGGCCACAGGGCAGCACGGTGCTGCAAACCTACCGTGACCTGGTCAAGCCGGGGCTCGCCGCCAACCAGCGTCTGCAGGATTCACGGGACGGCAACCAGCAGATCGGCGGCGCGCTGGGCAAGGCCGAACGCTACCTGAACATGGCCAGCCTGGTGGCCGTGTTGCTGGCCGGCGTGGCCGTGGCCTTGTCGGCCAACCGCTTTGCCACCCGACGTTTCGACGCCAGCGCGTTGCTGCGCTGCCTGGGGTTGTCACGTCGGGAAGCCATGTTGCTGTTCAGCCTGCAACTGAGCGTCCTCGGCCTGCTGGCCAGCCTGACCGGCGCGCTGCTCGGCTGGCTGGCGCAGTTTGGCCTGTTCTACTTCCTCCACGACTTGCTGCCGGCGGACGTTCCACCCGGCGGGCTATTACCGGCGATTGCCGGGATCGGCACCGGGCTGGTTGCCCTCGCCGGTTTCGCCCTGCCGCCCTTGGCCGCCTTGGGGCGCGTACCACCGCTACGGGTGTTGCGCCGCGACCTACTGCCGATCCCCTCCAGTACCTGGATGGTCTACGGCGCGGCGCTGTTTGCATTGGGCCTGATCATGTGGCGCTTGAGCCTCGACCTGGTGCTGACGTTCGCCCTGCTCGGCGGTGGCGTGGTCGCTGCATTAGTGCTTGGCGGCCTGCTGCTGCTTCTGCTGCAAAGCCTGCGCCGCCTGCTGGCACGCGCCTCCCTGCCTTGGCGCCTGGGCCTGGGCCAATTGCTGCGTCACCCGCTGGCAGCCGCCGGTCAATCCCTGGCGTTTGGCTTGATCCTGCTGTCCATGGGCTTGATCGCCCTGCTGCGTGGCGAACTGCTCGATACCTGGCAAAACCAACTGCCCAAGGACGCGCCCAACTATTTCGCCTTGAATATCCTGCCGGCCGACAAGGAAGCCTTCGGCGCACGCTTGCTGGAAGTGCAGGCACAATCGGCGCCGCTGTACCCCGTGGTGCCGGGCCGCCTGATCAGTATCAATGGCGAACCGGTCCAGGAAATCGTCAGCAAGGACTCCAGCGGCGATCGTGCGGTACAACGTGACCTGAGCCTGACCTGGGCCGCCGACCTGCCGCCGGGCAACGCACTGACCGCAGGCTCCTGGTGGTCACAGCAACCCGCCGACGAAATCCCTGGCGTCTCTGTTGAGGCCAAGGTGGCGGAAAGCCTCAAGCTCAAGCTCAATGACCACCTGGTGTTCACGGTGGGCGGCGAAAATCGTGAAGCGCGGGTGACCAGCCTGCGGACCATCAATTGGGATAACTTCCAGCCCAACTTCTTCATGATTTTCCAGCCGGGCACCTTGAAGGACCTGCCGACCACCTACCTGACCAGCTTCTACCTTGCGCCAGGCCATGACCAACAAATCGTCGACCTGTCCAGGGCGTTCCCGGCGGTGACCATCCTGCAAGTCGAAGCGCTGCTGGAGCAGTTACGCAGCATCCTCGCCCAAGTGACCCTGGCGGTGGAGTACGTGTTGTTGTTTGTCCTCGCAGCAGGCATGGCGGTGTTGTTCTCCGGCCTGCAAGCCACCCTGGATGAGCGCATCCGCCAAGGCGCGCTGCTGCGCGCACTGGGCGCCGAGCGCAAGCTGTTGGTCAAGGCCAGGCGTATCGAGTTCGGCTTGCTGGGTGCCGTCAGCGGGCTGCTGGCGGCGCTGGGCACCGAGCTGGTGACGTTCGTGCTGTACCGCTACGCGTTTGACCTGGCCTGGCACCCTCACCCGTGGCTGTTGCTGCTGCCGTTGATCGGTGCGGTGCTGATCGGCGGTGCCGGTGTGTTCGGCACCCGCCGCGCACTGAATGCCAGCCCGCTGACCGTGTTGCGCGAAGGTTAAAACGCGATGGGCCCGCATTCCTTACAGAATGCGGGCCCATTTCGCTCACTTTACGTACTCGATCCCGGTGATCCACCAGCACACGTCACCACTGGGGGTCTGAACGATGGCCTCATCGTCCACTTCCTTGCGCAACAACGCACGGGCCATCGGCGAATCGATGGAGATGTAGTCCATGCGCTCATAAATCTCGTCATAACCGACAATGCGAAAACGCTTGGTCTCACCTTGCTCGTTTTCGATGTCCACCCAGGCACCGAAGAACACCTTGCCCTCCTGCTCGGGCATGTACTCCACCACGCGCATGTCTTCCAGGCGCTTGCGCAGGTAGCGCACGCGGCGGTCGATCTCGCGTAGCAGCTTCTTGTTGTACTGGTAGTCGGCGTTTTCGCTGCGGTCGCCCAACGAGGCCGCCCATGTCACTTTGCGCGTGGTGTCCGGGCGTTTTTCACGCCACAGGTAATCCAACTCCTTTTTCAGCGCTTCATGACCTTCTTTGGTAATCAGCTTGGTACTCAAACGCGTGCATCCCCAGGCATGTCCATAGGTACCGAGATACCTGGGTTTCACACCCGGGCCTCGGCTGGCTGGCCCTGATGATAAATGAACCCGTGAAAGTAGCCAGGCCAGTCTAGCCATCCAACGCCTGATCCAGCTCCAGCAGCATGCCCCGCAGGCTCTGGCGCAAGCCCGACACCTGCGACGTCATGGCCTTCAGGGCTTCAGCCCTCTGGCTGACAGCAAGCGAATGGTCATGGAGTTGAGTGGTGCGTTGCTCCAGTTCTCGAACCTTCTGATCCAGTTGACTCTGCTCTTGCTGCAATCGCGCCTGCCATTGCTCAAGTGCCGACTCCCGTTCGAGTGCTGCGCGTTTTTGCTGGGTCAGCTCCTGAGCGACACGGGCAAGGTTGGTCAAGGTGCTGTCGACTTCGAACAACGTACTGTGCTCGCCGGATGCAGGGAGATCCGATTGCGTCGGCGCATCAGGCTCATGCGGGATAGCAGGCACGGCCGGCGTCATGATCACGGGCGCTTCGACGCGCGCCTGCCGGGGCTCCTCAACAGGTTGTTCATGCACCGGGGGCCGGGAAGACTCGGATGCGCCCGCCCCTTTGGGAGGAGACGTCATTTGCGACGAGAACCGAATGGACGGCACGATCACTGAGGCACTTTCGATCGCCGGTAGCGTTGGCGCCGACATGCCCAAGGTGATCACTTTCATCACCAACGCCTTCTTGATGATCACCGAATGATGATCCTCGGGCCTGGCAGGCGGCAGCTTGCAACCTTTCAAATCGAGAAAATGATAGGGCACCTGCGTTTCGGTAACCCCCCCCGCCTTAATGCCCGACGCGGCCAACGTCAGTATTTGCTTAAACACATGCAAGGCTACTTGTAGATCTTCCTTGGACTCAACGCCACTCAAAAAATAGCGGTCAAGTTTCTTACGCAAGGCCGCGATATAAACCCTCGAACTTCCGGGTTCGACCTCTTCATCCAAACTATAAACAAGAAAGTTGGAGGCCGCCTGACCTACAGCAAACCCACAGAGCAAGGCACCGTTAACCGGAGCATCCTGACCATTGCGTTCAAGAATAAGGGTACGTAGCAGCATCATGGCAATCAGGCCTCAATATGCGGGGCAGAAAGTTTACATAAACAACAAATAAACACTCGAAATCCGGACACTCTAAAACACGCCCCATTGTTTCAGTGGCCCGCCTGACTCGCACGTAGGACTTCTCTTATTAAGACTGATCGACGTTCCCAAAAACGATCATTACCCGTACCCTTTTTTTAGCCCCCCTACGTCATGCCAAACTTATTCGGTAAAAAAATGATCGAAATAAGCAATCTGACAAAATACACGGGTAACACAACAATAATCAGTGACTTTTCATTCATTGCACACCCACAAGAATGTCTGGGGCTGTTCGGGCAAGACCCTATTGTCAAGACAGCCTTGCTCAATGTAATAGCCGGTTCAACGCAACCCTCCAGCGGCGCTATAAATATCCAGGGGTTCAACACACAAACCCATGCACTTAAGGCGAGGCAACTCGTCGGCTATCAACTGTCCAAGGACCTCGGCCATCCGACGATGTCCGTCAAAGCGTTCCTTGACTTCATCGCCGCCCTCCGTGGTTTCCACGGTGCCGAAAAGCGCGCCAGGTTGGAACAGGCTATCGCGCGACTGGAGTTGTTTGCGGTGCTCAACGCGCCGCTCGACGCTCTTTCCATCGGCTGGAAACGCAAAGTCGCCATCGCCCAGGCCATCCTGCATGGTCCTTCCCTTTTACTGCTGGATGAACCCAGCGAAGGACTCGCGCCTGATCAGAGGCATACATTCCAGGCGCTGATCCATTCATTGACGCAAGAAATGACCGTGATCATCGCCTCTCGCCACTGCGATGAATTGTCCGAGCTGTGTACCCGCGCCTTGGTCATTGCAGGCGATCGCCTGGTGGCCGATACCCCCCTTCCCGATCTACAGCGCGACTCGCGCCACTTCCAGGCCGTCACGCTCCGTGCCGAGACCCCGCTGGATTTACTCGCACTGGCCGTACTGCCAGGCGTGGCAGGCATCGAAGAGCACCGGCATGCACCCGGTACGGTGACCGTTCTCGCCATGCCGGGACACACCATTTATCCCCATATCAACACGCTGATTGCCAGCCGCCGCTGGAAAATCAACTCACTGAACCTGGAGCCAGGTCGCCTGAATGATGTGGTCCACCACCTGAGCCAGGAGGCGCCCCTTTGAAACTATTGCTCGTCATTTTAAAGCGTCAGCTCACCAGCTATGCGCGCGCACCCAGTACGTACCTGAGCATCGCCATCTTTCCGATGCTGTCGGTGGCACTGGGGTTCTACATAAGCCCGTGGCTGGAACAAAATGGCAGCGACCTGCAGGTGTTTTTCCAGTTCCATCCTTGGCTCTATCTGCTCCTGATTCCCGCCCTGGCGACGCAACTATGGTCGGACGAAACCAACGCGGGGTTTTACGGCCTGATGAAAACCATGCCCATCACGCTGTTTGAATGGGTCATCGGAAAATTCATCGCCGCCTGGCTCGTGGCAGGCACCAGCCTGTTGCTGATGTTTCCTCTCGTTATTATCGCCAACTATCTGGGTAAGGCAGACAACAGCGTGATCGCCTCGCAATTCTTGGCGAGCTGGCTGCTGGCGGGAGGCTACCTGTCCGCGGGATGTTTTATTTGCGCGCTTGTATGTCAGCGCACGGTCATTTTCGTACTGACCGTGGGTTTATTGCTCACAGCCAGCGGGCTTTCTTCTCTACTGGATGCGCTTGAGCACCAAGTGCCTATAGGGTTCGCCGACAGTTTAGTGTCCCTCAGTCCTTCCTGGCGATTCAGCAGCATCGACGATGGAAAACTCACACTTCACGACTTACTTTACTTCTTCAGCATGATCCTCGCCTTTCTCACTGCGACCACGGTCACACTCAACTACAAACACAGCTGAGAAGGGAAACCCCTAATGCGGTCCATTCTGCGCACCGGTATGACACTTACCGTTATCTTGCTGCTATTCCTGGCTTTTAACCTGGTTTGGATAGGTAAAATTCCTGATGCAAGGTGGGATCTTTCTCAACAAAAAGTTCACACTTTATCGCTGCCGGCACAACAACTACTCGCGACACTGGAAAGCCCGGTGGACTTATATTATTTCAATTCAAACAACCATCCGAAAAGAAGCTACGCCGTGAAACGCTACGGCAAACGGATTGAAGACCTACTGAAGGAGTACGAAAAAAACGCCAAGGGCATGATCAACCTGCACGTTATTGAACCTGCACCTTTTTCGGAAGACGCCTACAAAGCCCGGCTATCGGGTCTCGACGACAACGCTGGATTTCTCGGCCTTATAGCCACCCGCGCCGGTCACGGCGTGCGACGTATTGGATCCTTCAGCCTCGACCGGGAGCCGTTGCTCGAGTATGAAATCAGCCATCTGCTCTATAAGTTGCAGCACCCGGAGCGCCCGGTGATTGCGCTGCTGTCGGGTCTGGCGATGGACGAATCTGCAAGTCGACTGCTGAAGGCGCTGCAGCATGAATTCGATCTGGTGAATCTGGAACCGTCTGCCGCGCAAATACCCGAAAACATCCACACACTGATGGTTGTGCACCCTCAGACGTTTTCTGAGCGAACCCTGTACGGGATTGAACAATTTGTATTGAGAGGCGGTAGGTTGATGATGTTTATCGACCCGTTGAGCGACCAACGCGCCAACGCCGGTCCAGTCAACACTCGGCTGGACGAACTGCTTGCCGCTTGGGGCATCCAGATGCCGGCGCACACGCTGGTGTTCGACTACCTCTATACGCCTTTGGAAACCCAAAACGCCCCCAATCAGGCCAGGTTGAACCTGCCCCGGCAGGCAATGAACCCAAACGATATCAGCACATGGAACCTCAATAGGGTGACCGCCTCGAGCAGTGGTGCCCTCACACGAGTGAGTAAAAGTCGAACGACCTTCACCCCTCTCCTGCAAAGTTCCGAACAATCGGTGCTGCTGGATGCCGGCAGTTTTACCAGCGCAGCCCCATTCGACGCATTGATTGAAGAGGCGGCGAGCAAAGAGCAACGCCATGTCATTGCCGCGCGTATCGAGGGACCGACCTATTCGGTATTTCCCGATGGCATCCAGGGGCAGCACCCAGGTTTGCAGAAAGCAACGCAGATCCACGTCGTGGTCATTGCGGACACGGACATGCTCACGGATAAGGTCAGCGACTCGGCGCCAGACAGCAACGCCCTGTTTGTCCTGAACACATTGGATAACCTGTCCGTCCCCGACAGGCTTGCTGCGATTCGTCCTCGAGTGGCGCAGCAAATGCCGCCGACGGTACTGGAGAACATGCGGGAAGCCGCAAAACACGCCTATCGCTCAAAGGCCGGTGAACTGGAACGACGCCTGCTACGAACCGAGCAGGAATGGCAGCGGCTGACCCCTTGGGCAACGCCCCTCGGCACTCAGGCCGTGGACACCACCACCCAACTACAAGCACTCAACAAAGAACGCCTGCGCCTGCCCATGGAGTTGCATGCCTTGCAGCACCAAGCGTATGCCCAGGTGCGTCGCCTGGAACTGGTCATCAAGTTGGTCGTGACCTTTGCCATACCGCTGACGTTGTGCCTGATCGCCTGGACGGTCTTTCTAGGCCAGCGCCGTCGTCGGCTGCAAGCCGGCAACGTGATTCACTGAGCGTTCAACGACGGGCAATCAGCCCCTGCCGGGCAACGCGGGTCAATTCGCGGATGACCTCATCGGCATCACTGGCGCTGGGGGCCTGGATAACCGCGAGGTCAAAACTGTTGCTGGCAAAACGCGCCAGGGAATCGCCGTCCTCGACAAACTGGATGAGGAACGCTGACGGTCGGCCTGTGCGACGCGGCCAACCATCCAGGTAACGCAACAGCGTCGGCTGGTGCTTGCCGCCCAGGAGAATTTTCGGATTGCGTTGAGTGAGGTCCGCAGTGATCGGAGCCAGGCGTATCAGGGGGCGTAATGCATTCATCGTGTCGTGTCTCTGCCTCAAAAGTCTGCGGGCAGGTGAGAGGCAACACCGAACCAGCGCTTTAGCGGAATTTCGAAGCATGGAGCATGCTTCTGTCGGGATCGATAACGATCACCCATGGCGCCCCGCAATTAGCTGTTTAAATCGGCGCATGAGCGGCATCCTAGAGAAGCCGGTGGGGCGGTGTCAAGAATCTCGAGCAACGAAAAGGCCCGCGCATGGCGGGCCGATTCAGGGTTCTGCAGAATGATCAGTGAGCGATAGCGCGGTCGGCAGACAGCTTGCCGGCACCTTCCAGCAGCACCGCAAGGGAGCCGCCCAGCAAGGCCAGTGCGAACTCATAACCGTTGTTAGCCATGAACAGACCGTTATGGATATGCACCGAGAAAATCGCCACCAGCGACAGGATAGTCAGGCCCAATGCCGCTGGGCGAGCCAGCAGGCCGATGATCAGCGCCAGGCCCGCGAAGAACTCGGTACCGCCCGACAGCAGCGCCATCAGGGTACCTGGGGCCAGGCCGATGCTTTCCATCCACTGGGCAGTGCCCGCCAGACCGTAGCCGCCAAACCAGCCAAAGAGTTTTTGCGAGCCGTGGGCGGCGAAGATGATGCCGACCACAATACGCAAGAGGGTCAGGCCGTAGCCGGCGCGGGTAGACAGAATGCTTTTGATCAGTGGGCTCATGGTGATAATCCTTTTCTAAGTAGGGGTTGGTTGGCCGCTATATTAATCAGTTTAAAGAATGATAAAAGCCGAAAAAATGCCTGATTAATATCGAAATAACCGATTACTTTCGCGAGGCGATTTTCGGCGTCGGCGGCTCCAGGGACTCCCGTTCCCGGTCGAACGCCAAATAGTATTTGTTGACGCTATTAACATAGCTGACGCCGCCCATCCCTACTTGCTCCATGGCTATGCGTTCAACCTGGAAAAACCACTGATTGGGGTTAAGCCCCCGGCGCTTGGCCTCGGTGCGCATGCCCTGCACCCGCTCGGGCCCCATGTTGTAGGCCGCCAGCACAAAGGCCATGCGCTCACGCTCATTGAGCTTGGGGCTGGCGAAGAACTTGCGACGGATCATCGCCAGGTAGCGTGCCCCCGCCTGCACATTGCTATCGAGGTTCTCGATGTTGTTGACCCCCACACGCTGCGCCGCCGACGGCGTGATCTGCATCAGGCCGGTGGGGCCACCGCTGTTGCGTGCACCCGGGTCAAGCGCCGACTCCTTGAAGGCCAGCGCAGCGAGGTTGAGCCAGTCCATGCCCTGCTCGCGAGCATGCTTTTGCAAGACGGGGCGCAGTTTTTCCAGGCGCTGGCGGTCGACGCGGGCCAGTGGGTTGCGCACCTGATAGAGGCGACGGTAGATACGCTGGAACGCCACGTCTTGATCGGAGGGGGTTCGATAGGTCTTGAGAAATCGATCGATGCTGGCCCGCAGCATCGACGCATCCTGGCGCACAAACCAATATTCGTCACCGGGTGCACTGACCACCACCTGCTTATCGAAACGCAACTTGGGCAGGATCTTCGACCAGCGCTCGGCAATCGGCTTCTCGACAATAGTCAGGTGGAAAATCCCCGCCTGAACCATCTCAAGCACATCCTCCACGGCCAGGGTCGGGTCGACCCATTCCACCTTGATCGGTGGCTGTTTGTGCAGGGCCAGCTTCTGGTTGACCTGGCTGATGGCATCCGCCGCCGCGCTGCCGGTGGTCAACGCCAACGTACGCCCGGACAATTGCTCCAACTTGGTGAACCGTCGCTCGCCCTTCACGCCTACCAGCCACAGCGGCACATCGCTGGCAATCGGGTCGCTGGTGCTGATCTTGTGCACGGCCTTCACATCCAGCAATTCACCGGGTGCGACCAGGTCACCCTCGCCACGCGCCAGCGCGCCGAGCAACTGGTCCTTGGCCTTGGGAATGATCTTGAGGTTGATTTCCTGGCCATCACGGGCGTGGCCGTTGAGGTATTGCTCGAAGGCGCGCAAGCGATGGTATTCCACACCAATGGCCTGGCCCTGGACCTCGCCGGAACTGTTGCGACTCTGGTTGACCAATACGCGCAGGGTGCGGCTCGAGCGAATCTCCGCCAGATCGCGAACCTTGCCGGGCTTGGTCACTTCCAGCGGCCCGTCCAGACGCGCGACCGCCTCCAGGGGCAGCCATAACGTCAGGCACAACATAAGCAACGCCGAGGGTCGGATCATCCGCTCTCCGGAAAGAATACTGGCCAACGCCCTCGCGAAAAATGAAGGCGTGGGAGTCAGAAACAGAGCGCTTTATGCGCAGGCTTTGCGCGCAACGGTGGCACGGGCAAGGCGTTGAGCCAAACACAATGTCACTTGCGACGTTCAAAGACAGCTATAACTCGTTGTAGTTCTTCGATTTTCTTATAAATCTACAGCTCTGATATGCTTTCCGGCCGCAGGCGGAGATAGCACCATGCAACTCATTGATATCGGCGTCAACCTGACCAACCCCAGTTTCGACGAGAAGCACCAGGCCGTGCTCGAGCGTGCCTACGCCGCCGGCGTGCAACAATTGGTACTCACCGGGACCAGCGTCGAGGGCAGCGAACAGGCCCTGGAGCTCTGCATAAAACAGGATGAAAGCGCTCAACGCCTGTTCAGCACCGCCGGCATTCACCCCCACTCCGCCAGCGACTGGAACGGCGACAGCGCCCAGCGCTTGCGTGGATTGCTCGGTGAAAGCCGCGTGCGTGCCGTGGGCGAATGCGGGTTGGATTTCAACCGCGACTTCTCGCCCCGCCCCCAGCAGGAAAAAGTCCTGGAAGAACACCTGGCCTTGGCCGTCGAGCTGAAACTGCCGGTGTTCCTCCACGAACGCGACGCCAACGTGCGCCTGCTGGAGATCCTCAAGGGCTACCGCGACCACCTCACCGCCGCCGTGGTGCATTGCTTTACCGGCGAACAGCAAGCGTTGTTCAGCTACCTCGACCTCGACTTGCACATTGGTATCACCGGCTGGATCTGCGACGAACGCCGTGGGACGCACCTGCACCCACTTGTCAGGGAAATTCCCCGAGGACGTCTGATGCTGGAAAGCGACGCGCCCTACCTGCTGCCACGCACACTGCGCCCAAAACCGAAAAATGGTCGCAACGAGCCCGCCTATCTGCCGGAGGTACTGCGCGAAGTCGCCCTGCACCGCAACGAAAGCGTGGAAGATCTGGCCCAACACAGCACCGCCAGCGCATGCGCTTTTTTCGGTTTGCCTGCCATTGTTTGATGCGGCACATTGACCCATGTCAAAACGGTTTTCCTGAGTAGCGGCACAATAATGGCACCTTGCCAATGCTGTTTCCGCTATCAGAGAAAACCTTCCATGGGTGCCTGGCTTAGCAATATCTCGCTGAAGTACAAATTCTGGGCCGTCAATGCGGTCGCCTTCATTACCACGCTGCTGCTGGTGCTCTACGCCGTGCAGCTTGAACAACAGGCCCGCAGCACGGCGTCACACGCCTCGGCGCAGGCGCAAGCGCGGTTACTCAGCGTCTGGCCGGCGGACAAAACGCTGCCCAAGGGAGAGCTTTGGCTGACGTTCGCAGGTGGCCAAGTCCCACAACTGGCCGATCAAGATCTGTCAGCCCTGAGCAACGCCAACGGCTGGGTCGAACTCAATCACATGCCCCTCTTTGGCGAAAACCCACTGATGGGTGCCGAAGTGATCGCCCGCACCGACGGGCAACACGTCGCCGTGCTCGCCTACGCCCCCAGCTTGAGCCAGGTGTTCGCCGAACGCTTCGCCAACTACGCGGTGGCGGTGTTGATCCTGATGCTGGCGATGCTCGGTGCCTCGCAATTGCTGATCCGCTTCCTACTCAGCCAGCTCAACACGCTAAAAGACGTGATGCTGCACGTGGAAAAAACCGGCGACCTTTCCGCCCGTGTGCCCTTGGCGTGCAAGGATGAAGTTGGCCAGATGGCCAGCGCCTTCAACGCCATGCAGGCCGGTTACCAGCGCGTGGTCAACACCGTCGCGCGTACCGCCAGGCAACTGGACGAGGGTGCTGCGCGGCTGGCCAGCAGCATGAACGAGGTGCAGCACGGCATGCTCGGCCAGCAAAGCGAAACCGATCAGGCCGCCACTGCCATTAACGAGATGACCGCCACCGTCCACCACATTGCCCAACATGCCGGCGCTACCCGGGATCTGTCGCAGACCGCCGACACCCTCGCCGGCAGCGGCCAGGAAGTGGTCACCCGTGTGCAACGCTCGATTGCAGGCCTGTCCACGGGGGTGCAACAGACGGCCGAAATGATCCAGAAACTCGCCGAGGACAGCCAGAAAATCAACGGCGTGGTCAGCGTGATCCACAGCATCGCCGAACAGACCAACCTACTCGCCCTCAACGCCGCCATCGAAGCCGCCCGCGCCGGGGAAATGGGCCGTGGCTTTGCCGTGGTTGCCGACGAAGTGCGTAACCTGGCCAAACGCGTGCAAAGCTCCACCGACGAAATCACCCGCATGGTCTCGGCACTGCAAGACGGCACCCGTGACGCAGTGGACTTCATGCAGGAAAGCTCGTTCAAGGCCGACGATTGTGTACAGCAAGCCCAGGAAGCCGGCGCCGCACTCGCCGAAATCACCGGCGCGGTGGCGCAGATGCGCGAAAGCAACACCCAGATCGCCGTCGCCGCCGAACAGCAGAGCCACGTCGCCGAAGAAATGAACCGCGCCGTGGTGAGCATACGAGATGTGACCGAGAACACCGTGCAGCAAACCGTGGACTCGGCGACCACCAGCAATGAACTGGCAACCTTGGCCGGGGAGTTGAGCAAGGCAATTGGGCAACTGAAGCTGTAGGACTGTTCAACCTGTAATCTTCTGCCTACACCAAAACCACGGTTTACCCGAGGTTTTGGCGAAACTTCCTAGCGTTACCCGCGAATAACGCCGACATCTTTTCCCTTTCAACCTCTCCAAAGTCTCTCGCCTGATCAATCAGCGCGAGGGACCGCCGATGCACTTCTCTATCCGTGCCCCACTGAATGGGGCCGTCGCATGATTCCGGTTATCGCCAAGTTCGTCCTGTCCCCCATGGATGGCAAGAAGCCGGACGTCGACAGCGTTTTTCGTGACTTCCGAGTTCTTCTGGCAAGGCGACACACTCATCGCCGAGCACCACCAGGACCGTCACCGCAGCTATGTCTACGAACCCGAAACCTTCCGCCCGCTCGTCCTGCTGGAAGGCTTCGGCCCAAATGAAACCAAGGCCTACCATTACCAACTCGACCACCTCGGCACCCCACAAGAACTCACCGCCCCAGCTGGCGAAATCGTCTGGTCCGCGCACTACCGCGCGTACGGCGAAATCACCCGACTCGACATAGGAAAAATCCACAACCCGCTGCGCTTCCAGGGCCAATACTTCGATCAAGAAAGCGGACTGCACTACAACCGCCATCGCTACTACAATCCGGATATTGGACTCGGTGAAGCTGGCGGGAGGGATCAATGCGTACCAGTACGTGCCCAACCCTACGGGATGGATAGATCCTTTGGGGCTCAGCGCAAATTGCCCTGGGCCGATTAAGAAAAATCCTGCTTGCTCAACTCCTACTGAACCGGACGTTCCAGAAGTTTCTCGTAAGGGGGCTTTCAGGCAAGCTAAAAGGGATGCCCATATACCGATGAATCAAAGCCCAGATATTTCTATCCACCCTACAACAGGACAGCGACACAGTACAAAACAGAACCAATGACCGATAAAAGTAATAAAAAAATACTCAATGACGCCGGCCAACCAATAGAGACCAGGGTATATCAATTTACAAGAGAAGATGGCTCACAAGTACTTATTCAGGATCACTCAGCAGGACACAAATTCGGCAGAGCAGATGGAGTTGGTGATCAAACAACACACTTCAATTTACGACCTATTGAGCAACCTCGAAACGGCAAACTCAGCGATGCTGAAGCACATTATTTCTTCAGGAGAAAAAAATGAAATACTGGAACGAACTCGATAAGAACATATTTCTTGAGATGATTTTCAGCCAGCCTGTCGAGATAGGTGAAATCACACTAACCTCTCTACAGATAGACAATGACCGCCCGAGCCTAGGTGTCGGTTTCGACATATCTGAATTCCCAGATAGATTACCAAAGAAATGGGAAAATAGAGGCTACAACGTTTGTAGATTTGGCATTGACTGCTACGAAATTAGGGATCTAAAAATACTAAATATACCGACTTATAAAAATCTCACTTTAAAAATAATAAAAAAACCTGACCACCTTCTATTCCAAGCCACCAACAAAGACTCTTTAGTCGAATTTAAAGCACAATCCATTTCACTTTGTGATCCAAACGTTTACATCAAAGGCAACGATGAGAATTTTTAAGAGGCAGGCATCAACAAAAAAACAGACATACAGAAGAAACCAAAAAAATGAAGCACTGGAACGAACTAGATAACAGTAAATTTCTCAGCAAGGTTTTCAGCCGTCCTGTCGAAATTGGAAAGATCGCCCTTTTTTCTTTAAGGATAGAAAATGATCAACCTTGTATTGGAATGGGTTTCGACATACCCGAATTCCCTGACAACCTACCAGAAAAATGGAAAAACAAAGGGTATAACATGTGCAGGATTGGCATAACCTGCAATGAAATTAAAGACCTAAAAATCTTGGACATTCCTGCACATGAGATATTTACCGTAAAAATCATCAAAGACAATCACTACTTCACATTCGAAGCTATAAGTGACAGCGCCTCAATAAAATTCAATGCAAAATTTATTTCACTTGGCGGACCTAGTGTCTACATCAACGGCTCGGACGATTACTACTTCAAATAGCTGAATGACACTTAGCAAATAAAGACTCCACTACCTATCGGCAAAGACTCCTACACTTACTTCACGAGGTAATCAATGAACACAGTACTAATACACGAAACCGGCATTCACCCTTGGGAGCAATTGGATACTAGTACTGATGAAAAATTCATAACGATGACATTTCTCAACCAAGAGTATGCGGGAGCGTGGAAAACCTGGTGCGAGGTCAGCTTATCAATTCAAAAAAAATGGCCAAAAATTGTGAAATGGCACACAAAACTATTACCTCACCACAGTAAAAGCCAAGAATATATATTACAAAAAAAGTTCTATGCGCATTCAAAACCAGAGGATATTTATAGAAAAAACGAATCAACCAACATCTACTCCCAAATAATTAATTTAGACAGCGACGTTTATAATACAGACCCTAAAAGCATGACAGGCCATCATACATCCATGGTACTTATACTGAAAAAACATACCAACCTTGATGATCTATGGAGCAAACTAAGCAATCTCACTGACATTTCAAAAACTGAAAATTTAAAATTGATACTTTCCGGTGAAAGCTCCATCTATCTTAGATTCCACGACTCAGAAACACATGGCGTCACCCAACTCATCTTCCATTCAAAACATTTTCCACTCTTAGAAAAAATCATCAAAAAAATTAATCTAGAAGAAATTCAGCAGGAAGATGTTTACGAGTTCATCCACAAATAGCGCATAAAAAAATAATTTTCACCTTTTAATCTACGCGTTTACAGTTTCAAAAAAGCCTGAGCAGGGCAGATAGCCAGCGCCTATTATTTTATGTCAAACCTATAGACCCCATAGCCAACCCCAATTCGCCCCCCCACCCAACCCCACCTAAACTCTCTCCATGTTGTTTCAACGGACAGAGGATTCACCATCATGGGCAAACGTCATCCCAATCTCCCCGCCTGGCAATGGCGTAACTACCCGCAGAACCATCAGCACCCGACCAACCTGGCGTTGCACCTGATTGCCGTGCCGCTGTTTATCATCGGGTTTCTGTTGATCGTGTCCGGTGTGTTCAGCCTGAGCCTGGCCAGTTTTGCCATCGGGGTTGTCGGTATCCTGGCCGGCTTGGCGCTGCAGCGGCATGGCCATAGCCTGGAAGCCCAGGCCAGTGAGCCGTTCAGTGACCGTAATGATGCGGTACAACGCCTGGTGGTCGAGCAGTTCGTGACCTTTCCGCGTTTTGTGTTGAGCGGTGGCTGGTGGCGTGCCTGGCGGCAGCGCCACAGGCATTGAGGTCAGGCGAAGACCACCACGGTCTGGCGGCTGATGGCGATGAGTTCGCCGGTCGGGCTCCATAGCGCGGCGGCGGCATGGCCGTAGCCGTCGCGGGCGTGCTCGATGTTGACGTAGTACTGGCACCAGTCGAGAGTCGTGAGGTCTTGCAGGGGCTGGATGAATTCGATGGTCCACGTCAGTGTGCTGCCCGGTGCCGGTTTTTTGAGGTGCGGCAACAGTGCCGGGGGCCAGGCATCGACCAGGGCGAGTATATGTGCCTCGGTCAGTGGCTCTTCTTTCACATCTCCACGTAACCGCACCCAACCGCCCATATCGCGGGATTTATTGCCCGTGAACGGCAAGCCGCCGACGCTCCAGCGCATCGCCAGGTGGCGCATGAATTCGGGGGTGACGCCCTTGATATAGGGCACTTCCTGGCACTCATCCCAGTGTTTGAACACGGGTGGCGCTTGACTCTCAACCGCAATTTCCGACTCACGGGACGCGCCAAAACTGGCTTGTACCAACGTTGCCACTTCTCCGTTCTGCACCACGCGGCCGAGCAACTGGCTGACCGCTTTGCCTTCGCGTAACACTTCGACTTGATAACTGGCGCAAACGTCGGGCGCTACAGGGCCAACGAAGGTGATTGCCAGCGACCGCAGCGGGCGATCGGCCGGCACCTGGGCACGCAGGGCTTCGTATTGCAATGCGGCGACCAACCCACCAAAGGTCGCGCGACCCTGGCCCCATTCGGCGGGAATGGTGACATCCAGCGGGTTGCTACGGGCGGCATCGAGCAAATCACTAAAGCGCATAGCGGTCTCACATCAAGAGGAACAGATGAGCGATCTTAACCATCGAACCGGCCAGGTACAGCGCCTATTCCGGCCAAAAGCCGGACCGGCTCAGAAACAATCGGCGCTGAGTTTGTCCAGCACCCGATCCGCCTGCCCTTCAGCCTTGGCCATGGTGCGATGCCACACCGCAACACAAGGTTGCAGATCCGCCTGATGCTCGGCTTGCGCCAACCATTGCCAGCAATCATGCCAATCCCCCAAGGCGCCTTGGGCCTTTTTCAGCCGCGACAGGGCGTTGGCAGGCAACTTGTCCAATTCGGGGTAAGCCTCAGCGGCGTATCGCACACGCTTGATCAACAACCGCAGGCGATGGCGATCATGGTCGGGGTCCTTCAAGGCTTCATCGAGCTTCTGCCATTGCTTGGCCAAGCGTTTTTCGATTCGCGCACGCAAACCTTTGAGCAGCTTCTGGTGTTCAGAAGCCCGGATGAAACGTGGGAAAGCGTCGAGGATCAGCAGCAAATGCGCGAGCTCCGGGCTCTGCGCCACTTGGCGATAGGCAGCGGGTTGCAGGCGCAGTCGCCGGTCGGCGGCCTCGTGATGACCATGCTGAAGTAAATAAGCCGCCAGCACCTCACGGTCGCGTAGCGGCGTCGTCAATTGGCCGACAGTACGGGCGGCCGATTCAAGCTGCTCAACCCCAGGCAACCCACGCAAGGGGCGCAACAAACTGCGCAAACGGCGCACGGTGGTGCGCAGGTCGTGCAGGGCTTCATCGTCGGTGACGGCGGCGAGGCGAGCCTGGCAGCTCAGTAACCCTACTTCCAGGCCAATGACCTGAGCGACTAACTGATCGACCAAAGCTGACATTCTGCCCTCGCTAGCTGATGAAATGTCCTACTCACAGCAGGTTAACGCCCTGCGCGAGACTCTCGGATATAGAACCGCGCTTTCTCGGCCTTGTTGGAGCAGCCTTCAAACGCCTCGAACTGTTGCTGGGTCTTGGCCCCTGTCAACAAAGACAAGGCTTTGGAATAGCTCACGGTCCCGGCAAAACCTTCCGCCTTGGCCAAGTCCAGCTCTTTCCAGGCGGCGTCCAGTTGCGAGCCGCAGCTGTCGCGATACGCGGTTTTCCCGGCGCAACCGGCAAGGGCCAACACGATCACAGGCACACACATCCAGGCTTTCATCGATGACACCTCAAAATAAAGAAAAAACAGTCGTACGCTGTAGACGTTGCCTACATGGAAAAGTGCCTGTCCTTAGCCTGAAATCGATAGTACCTACATACCCGAGCAATACCAGAGCATACCCGAGCACTGCGGCTATCCTGGAAAAATATTGCAGGCCCCGCGAAGATTGAAGCCGCCCCCTCAATGGGTGCATTGTGGGCACCTGCTTTGGGGAGGACATGGACCATGAATAAACGTGTTGCCTTGGTGCTGGGCTCCGGCGGGGCCCGGGGCTACGCGCATATCGGCGTGATCGAGGAAATCGAACGGCGTGGCTATGACATTGCCTGTATCGCCGGGTGTTCCATGGGGGCAGTCGTCGGCGGGATCTACGCCGCCGGCAAACTGGATGAATATCGGAACTGGATTGAAAGCCTCGACTACCTCGACGTGCTGCGCCTGGTCGACGTGAGTTTTCGCTTGGGGGCCATTCGTGGCGAGAAAGTCTTCGGGCAGATCCGCAAGATCGTCGGCGAGATCAATATCGAAGAGCTGCGCATCCCCTACACCGCCGTCGCCACCGACCTCACCAACCAGCAGGAGATCTGGTTCCAGGAAGGCTGCCTGCACCAGGCCATGCGCGCCTCGGCGGCGATTCCCAGCCTGTTTACTCCGGTGATGCAAGGCAATCGCATGCTGGTGGACGGCGGCTTGCTCAACCCTCTGCCCATCGTGCCGGTGGTGTCGAGCCACTGTGACTTGATCATCGCGGTCAACCTTAACGCCACCAACCAGAAGCACTACCAGTTGCCGGTGATCCAGCGCCCGCCAGCGTTCAAGAGTCGCTTCAACAACTTGGCGAAATCACTCGGTTCGCACTTGCCGTTTCGCCGCAAGCAGGCCGAACAACTGATGAAGCTGGAGCAGGAAGCCTTGGAGGCCCAGGCGGCGGAGATCAACCCGTGGCTGGAGTCTGCCGAGCCCGAGTCCCAGCAATCCGCCGCCGCGCCGGAAAAGCCCGGCGCCCCCAAGTCAGCGACCGGTTCGTTCATTATCGATAACGTCGGCCCGGCGTCGCTGCTCGACCTGATCAACCAGAGTTTCGAGGTGATGCAGACGTCGCTGGCGCAATACAAGATTGCCGGTTATCCGCCGGATGTGTTGATTAACGTGCCAAAGCGCGTGTGTCGGTTTTTCGAGTTCTACAAGGCGCCGGAGTTGATCGCGCTGGGCCGGGAGATCGCCAGTGACACGTTGGATCGCTATGAGAGTGAGCAGCGCTGAGACCCTTGGTGATGCTGATGGCCCCATCGCAGGCAAGCACCAACGATCTACCCGCCTAACAACCGATACCCCACCCCCGCCTCAGTCACGATAAACCTTGGCTGGGTCGGGTCATCCGCCAGTTTTTGCCGCAGATGCCCCACCACAATGCGCAAGTAATGGCTGTCTTCCGTATGGGTCGGCCCCCAGATATCCTTGAGTAACTGTTGCTGGGTAATCACCCGCCCCGGATGCCGCGCCAGTTGCGCCAGCACCGCATATTCCTTGCGGGTCAACGCCACTTCCGCCCCGTCCAGCAGCACCCGGCGATAGGCCAGGTCCACCGTCAACGGGCCAAAACTCAAGGCCGCTTCCTGCGCTTCACCGGCCGGGGCCTGACGCAGCAACGCGCGTACACGGGCGAGAAACTCCTGGATGCCGAAGGGTTTGGTCACATAGTCATTGGCACCGCTGTCGAGGGCCTCGACCTTTTGCCCTTCGCTGGCCCGTACCGACAGCACCAGCACCGGCACCGTCGACCATTCGCGGAATTCGCGCAGCACCTGCTGGCCGTCCATGTCCGGCAGGCCAAGGTCGAGCACCAGCAAGTCCGGCTTGCTCAGCGCCGCCTGGGCCAGACCTTCGGTGCCGGTGCCGGCCTCGATCACTTTGTAGCCCTGGGAGGCCAGGCTGATGCGCAGGAATTTGCGGATCTGCGGTTCGTCATCAATGACCAAAATCGTCGCGGTCTGGCTCATGGTGTCCAATCAAAATCCGTGAAGACAGCAGGGTAGCTCATGCCTCGCGCTCCAGGCCAGGCTGTGTCGGCAAGGGCAGGAACAAGGTGATGCAGGTGCCACGCCCGTCGATACCGTCGGCCACGCTGATATGCCCACCGTGGGCACCGACCATGCCTTGGCAGATCGCCAGGCCCAGGCCTGTGCCCTGCCCGCCCCGATCACCGCGAGCGGCGGTGTAGAACATGTCAAAGATCTTTGCGCGTTCGTCTTCGGGAATGCCGGGGCCCTCATCAGCCACGGCGAAAAACAGCTGGTTATCCAACACCCCGGCACTCAGTTGCAAGCGGCCTTGCGGCGGCGAAAAGCGTGCGGCGTTTTCCAGCACATTCACCAGGGCCTGCTCGATCAACGCGGCATGCACATACAACAACGGCAACTCCGGCGGCACATCGGCCCTCACCTGCAACGGCGCCAGCACCGCCCGCAAACGACCGAGGGCGCTGCCGACGATATCGCCCGGCGAGACCCAATCCCGCGCCAGTTTCAACGCACCGTGGCCAAGGCGTGTCATGTCCAGCAAGTTCTGGATATAGCGATCCAGGCGCTCGGCCTCATCGCGGGTGCCCTCGAGCAATTCGCGGCGATCCTCCAGGGGGATGGCCTCACCGAGTGCCAGCAGGCTTTCGATGCTGCCGCGCATGGAGGTCAGCGGCGTGCGCAAATCATGGGACACCGAAGCCAGCAACGCACTGCGCAGTTGTTCGGTTTCGCCATGCAGCCGAGCGGACTCAAGCTCCTGGGCCAGTTGCGCCCGCGCCAGTGCCTGGGCCAGCGGTTGGCTCAAGGCGGTCAGCAAGCGACGGCGTTGACCGCTCAATTCAAGACCGGGCCTGGGACTGACCCCCAGCAACCCCAGCGGGCCCTCTTCGCCCGACAGCGGCCACCACCACCAACGCCCGAACGGCAACGTGCCGGTGCCCATGCCCGCCGGTTGATCGTGCTGCCAGGCCCAGTCGGCGGCGGCGCGCTCGGCTTCGGTCAGCGTCAGCGGGCCCCCGGTCTCAATCGCCCAGCCGCCCTGGCCGTCGCGGTTGACCAGGCACAGGTCGAGGTCGCTCCAGCCTTCCAAATGATGCGCCGCCGCGCTGATCACTGCCTGGCGATCGGTAGCGGCGGTGAGTTTGCGTGACAGGTCCAGCAGTTCGCTGGTTTCTTCCTGGGTATCGCGCAGCGCCTGCAACTGGCGGCGTTGGCGCGCAGCCAGGTTGCCCGTCAGCGCCGCCATCAATAGGAAGAACAACAGGGTCAGTACGTCTTCTTCGCGCTGGATGGCGAAGGAAAAATTCGGTGGGATAAACAGGAAGTCGTAGGTCATGAACGACAACCCCGCACACACCAGCGACGGCCCCAGGCTGCTGCGCACCGCCACCAGCAATACCGCGGCCAGGAACACCAGCGAGATATTCGGCAACGGCAACACGCTGGACACCGCCCAAGCCACTGCCGCCGCAACCACCGTCGCCACGACCGCCAGCGCGTAATCGAACCACACCAGCCCGCGCACCTCCGGCAAACGGGGCGACGCGGGCATGTCGTCGCTGTCGAGGATGTTGATTTCCAGACCCCGCGCATGACGCAGCAAACGCGCGGCCAGGCCACCCCCGAATAACCGACGCCGCCAACGCATCCGCGATTGCCCCACCAGCAACAGGCTGGCACGGCGTTCGGCGGCATGCTGGATCAGCGTCTTGGCCACCTCCCCCGCCCGCAGCAACACCACCTCACCGCCCAAGCGTTCGGCCAGTTGCTGGGCATTCTGCAGGCGTAGCCTCGACTGTTCATCCCGCGCCCGGCCGTTGTCGATATGCACCAGGCTCCACGGCAAATGGCGGCGCTGGGCAACGCGGCTGGCGTGCCGTACCAAGCGTTCGGCCTGCGCATCGCCATCCACCCCCACCAGCAAGCGCCCGCGCACCGCCGGCGCGGACTGGCCCAGTTGGCGATAACCCTGGGCCAGATCGTCATCGACGTGGGCGGCGGCGGTTTGCATCGCCAACTCGCGCAGGGCCATCAGGTTGGTCTGGGTGAAAAACGCATCGATGGCCGCGCGGGCCTGTTCCGGCACGTAGACCTTGCCGTCGCGCAAGCGCTCCAGCAATTCGCGGGATGGCAGGTCGATCAGCAGCAGTTCGTCGGCCTCTTGCAGCACCCAGTCCGGCAAGGTTTCGCGCACCTGCACGCCGGTGATACCGCGCACTTGGTCGTTGAGGCTTTCCAAGTGCTGGACGTTGACCGTGGTAAACACGTTGATGCCGGCGGCAAGCAATTCCTGGATGTCTTGCCAGCGTTTTTCGTGGCGACTGCCGGGGGCGTTGCTGTGGGCCAGTTCGTCCACCAGCACCAGCCTGGGCTTGGCGGCGAGCAGGCCGTCGAGGTCCATTTCTTCGAGCATCACGCCGCGGTATTCGCTGCGCAGCAAGGGTTGCTGTGGCAGGCCGCTGAGCAAGGCTTCGGTCTCGGCGCGGCCATGGGTTTCGACCACGCCGGCAACCAACCGCACGCCTTGGCGCAACTGCGTGTGCGCGGCCTGGAGCATCGCGTAGGTCTTGCCCACCCCCGGCGCAGCGCCGAGGAAAACTTTGAGCCGGCCACGGCCGTCCCGGGGCAGATCGGCTAACAGGGCGTCGGCGCGGCCGGAGTCGCTCATGCTCGGGTTCCTTCAGATGTTTATGGGTTGCACCTCAGGCCGCCATCGCGGGCAAGCCCACTCCCACATTTGGAATGCATTCCCCTGTGGGAGCTGGCTTGCCTGCGATGCCGGAGCCACTGCCTACAACTTTTCCAGGGCCATATTCAGCGCCAGCACATTCACCACCGGCGGGCCCACCAACGGGCTTTCGATGTGTTCATCCAGCAACCGCTGCAGGGTCGACACCGGCACATTCCGCGCCGCCGCCACCCGCGCCAGTTGATAGGCAATCGCCTGGGGTGGCAAGTGTGGATCAAGACCGCTGCCAGAGGTAGTCAGCGATACCAAGGGCACCGGCCCCTGGCTCGGCACTAACTGTTTGCTCGCGTCATCGAAGATACGCGTCGCCAGCGCCGGGTTGCTTGGGCCGAGGTTACTGGCGCTGCTGGAAACCGTCGCAAAAGCACCGGCAGACGGACGCGGGTGGAACCAGCCGTCGCCGGTAAAGTCCTGGGCGATCAGGCTGGAACCGCGCACTTTGCCGCTGGCGTCGCGTACCAGGCTGCCATTGGCCTGGTCCGGGAAGGCGACTTGGGCGACGCCGGTCACCACCAATGGGTAGGCGACGCCGGTGATCAGGGTCATGAGCACCAGCAGGCTCAGGGCCGGGCGGACGATGTTGGACATTTCGGATTCCTCAATTTGTGGGACGCTCTGCTGTGTTGCAATGGGGCTGCTTCGCAGCCCGGCGCGGGGCAAGCCCGCTCACTACAAAGAGCAGGTTCGGTTACACCAGGTGCAGCGCAGTCAGCAGCATGTCGATCGCCTTGATGCCCACGAACGGCACCAGAATCCCGCCCAGCCCGTAGATCAACAGGTTGCGCCGCAGCAACGCCGCCGCACTCGCCGCCTGCACGCGTACACCGCGCAGCGCCAACGGAATCAGCACCACAATGATCAAGGCGTTAAACACAATGGCGGAGAGAATCGCGCTCTGCGGGCTCTGCAAGTGCATCACGTTGAGCACGCCGAGTTGCGGGTAGATCGAGGCGAACAACGCCGGCAGGATCGCGAAGTACTTGGCCACGTCGTTGGCGATGGAGAAGGTGGTCAGCGCGCCACGGGTCACCAGCAATTCCTTGCCGATCTGCACCACGTCCAACAGCTTGGTCGGGTCGCTGTCGAGGTCGACCATGTTGGCGGCTTCGCGAGCGGCCTGAGTGCCGTCATTCATGGCCATGCCGACGTCCGCCTGGGCCAGCGCCGGGGCGTCATTGGCACCGTCACCACACATCGCCACCAGGCGGCCGTCGTTCTGTTCATGGCGAATGCGCGCGAGTTTTTTCTCCGGCGTGGCTTCGGCCAGCACATCATCCACGCCCGCTTCGGCCGCAATCGCGGCAGCGGTCAGCGGGTTGTCGCCGGTGACCATCACGGTGCGGATGCCCAGTTTGCGCAGTTCAGCGAAACGCTCACGAATGCCGGGCTTGACCACGTCCTTCAGGTGGATCGCGCCGAGCAACTTACCATCGGCACACACCAGCAACGGGGTGCCGCCGCTTTGGGCGATCTTGTCGATTTCCCGCGACAGCGCGGGCTGCAGGTCGCGACGTTGTAGACCGATGAACGCCAACAGCGAATCCACCGCGCCTTTGCGAAATACGCGGCCCTGATAATCGACACCGGACAACCGCGTTTCGGCACTGAACGGCACGGCCGTCAGCTCGTCCGCAGTCGGCTCGGCCTGAGGGTGCAAGGCGCGCAGGTATTCGACGATGGACTTACCTTCCGCCGTGTCATCCGCCAGCGAGGCAAACAACGCGCCTTCGGCCACTTCCTTGCCACTGACGCCAGGCGCCGCGACCACCGCCGCACAGCGACGATTACCAAAGGTGATGGTGCCGGTCTTGTCCAGCAGCAACACATGCACGTCGCCCGCCGCTTCCACGGCACGCCCGGACTTAGCGATGACATTGAGGCGCACCAGACGGTCCATGCCGGCGATACCGATGGCCGACAACAAGCCGCCGATGGTGGTAGGAATCAGCGTCACCAGCAGTGCGACCAGGAACACCAGCGGCAAGCTGCCATTGGCGAAGTGGGCGAACGGTTGCAGGGTCACCACCACCAACAGGAAGATCAGGGTCAGGCCGATCAGCAGGATATCCAGCGCGACTTCGTTGGGGGTTTTCTGGCGTTTGGCGCCTTCCACCAAGGCGATCATGCGGTCGAGTGTGGACTCGCCGGGGTTGGCGGTGATGCGGATCAGCAGCCAATCCGAGACCAGGCGGGTGTTGCCGGTGACGGCCGAACGGTCGCCGCCGGACTCACGGATCACCGGGGCGGATTCCCCGGTGATCGCCGCTTCGTTGACCGCCGCAATACCTTCGATGACTTCGCCGTCCCCGGGGATCATTTCCCCGGCGGCGACGCGCACCACATCGCCTTTGCGCAGGCTGGTGGCCGGCACGACCTTGAAGCTGCCATCGGCTTCCTTGCGGCGTGCGCTCAGGCCTTCGCTACCCGCCTTGAGGCTGTCGGCACGCGCCTTGCCACGCCCTTCGGCCAGGGCTTCGGCGAAGTTGGCGAAGAGCACGGTGAACCACAACCACACGGCAATCTGCACCGCGACGAACGTCGGCACGGCGGTGTCGGGCACGAAGCACAGCACGGTGGTGAGGATAGCGGTCAGCTCGACCACCAGCATCACCGGCGAGCGTTGCAGTTGACGCGGGTCCAGCTTGACGAACGCCTGGACCAGCGCCGGGCGCCACAGGGCTGAGATAGCGGTTTTGGCGGGCTCCTGGGTTTTGACCGGGGCCGCGTTTTTTGCAGGCATATTCATTTTCATATCCCTTTACTAGAAGCCCATGCTCAAGTGTTCAGCGATGGGGCCTAACGCCAGCGTTGGCAGGAAAGTCAGGCCGCCCACCAGCAAAATGGTCACGGTCAACAGGGTCACGAACAGCGGGCCGTGGGTCGGGAAGCTGTTCTGGCCAATCGGTGCGGTCTTCTTCATCGCCAGGCTGCCGGCCAGGGCCAGTACCGGAAGGATGTAGCCGAAGCGGCCGATCAACATGCCCAGGCCCAGCATCAGGTTGTGGAACGGCGTGTTGGCGCTGAACCCGCCGAATGCCGAGCCGTTGTTGGCACTGGCCGAGGTGTAGGCGTAGAGCAACTGACTGAAACCGTGGGGGCCAGGGTTACTGATGGCACCGGCCGGGCCGGGCAGGCTCGCGGCAATGGCGCCGAGCACCAGCACGCCAACCGGCATCACCAAGAGGGTCACGACCAGCAATTGCACTTCCTTGGCCTGTAGCTTTTTGCCCAAGTATTCCGGGGTGCGGCCGATCATCAGGCCGGCGAGGAACACCGCAATCAACACGTTGAGCAACATGCCGTACATGCCGGCGCCGACGCCGCCGAAGATCACTTCGCCGACCATCATGTTGACCAGCGCAACCATGCCGCTGAGGGGGTTGAGGCTGTCCTGCATGCCGTTGACCGAACCGTTGGACGCCGCCGTCGTCGTCACCGACCACAGCACCGTACCGGTGGTGCCGAAGCGGGCTTCCTTGCCTTCCAGCGGCGCGGTTTGCTCCACGGCCGGATTATTCAGGGTCGGATTGGGCTGGTATTCGGCCCACAACGAGGTCGCGCCGCCGATCAGGAACAGCGCCAGCATGCAGCCGAGGATCGCGCGGCTCTGACGCAGGTCTTTGACGTAGTGGCCGAAGGTGAACACCAGCGCCACCGGGATCAGGATGATGGCCGCCAACTCAAACAGGTTGGCCCAGGCCGTCGGGTCTTCAAACGGGTGTGCCGAGTTGACACCGAAGAAGCCGCCGCCGTTGGTGCCCAATTGCTTGATCGCAATCTGGCTCGCCGCCGGGCCCAGGGGAATCACTTGATCCACGCCTTGCATTGTCACGGCGTCAACGTAGTGAGCGAAGGTCTGCGGCACGCCCTGCCACACCAGGAACAACGCCAGCACCAGGCACAACGGCAGCAGGCCGTAGAGCGTGGCGCGGGTCATATCGACCCAGAAGTTGCCCAGCGTCTTGGTGGACTTGCGACCGATCCCACGGCAAAGCGCGACCAAGACCGCCAGACCGGTCGCCGCGCTGACGAAGTTCTGCACCGTCAGGCCGGCCATCTGGCTGAGGTAACTCAAGGATGCCTCACCGCTGTAGGACTGCCAGTTGGTGTTGGTCATGAAACTGACCGCGGTGTTGAAGGCCAGGGTCCACTCCTGCCCCGGCAATTTCTGCGGGTTCAGTGGGAGGTAGTCCTGGAACAACAGGATCGCGAACAACAGCAAAAAGCCCGCGAGGTTGAACGCGAGCAAGGCCAGCATGTATTTCTGCCAGCTTTGTTCCTGCTGCTCGTCCACGCCCGACAGGCGATAACAGGCACGTTCCACCGGGCCCAATACCGGCGTGAGCCAGGTGCGCTGCCCTTCCATCACCTTGTAATAGAACCGCCCCAGGAACGGTGCCGGCACCAGTACCACGGCGAAGAAGGCAATGATCAGCCAATAGTCATAACTGTGCATAGCCCGCTCCTAGTTCCGATCCGCGCGTAACAGCGCAACCAGCAGATAAATGAACAGCGCCACGGCCAATAGCAGTGACACCCCGTCCAGAACGCTCATGGAAGTCTCTCCGTTTAGCGGCGAGTGCCGCGTGTAGGGCAATTGTCGGCAGGAGTGGTGTAAAGGAACGAGAGCGAGGGTGTGGGTGGGGCGTAAAGACGGCGTAAAGAGTGGGTTTATGCGCAGGTTACAGAGGGATTGGTGGTGATTGGGAGGGCCTCATCGGGGGCAAGCCCCCTCCCACATTTTGACCGGTGTACGCAGGCCAAGTGTGGGAGGGGGCTTGCCCCCGATGAGGCCCACACAGCCACCCCCGCACTTATCTGGTGCGATACCGGACATGTTCAAACGCCAAACCATCCCCAGCGCGACAGTTGCGCAGCTTTACGACAATGATTCCCAGCCTGGCATGTCCGCTGCAACACCTTGAATCATTCCAACCGGTTCAGGGAGAGCAACACAATGAACACACAACTCAAACCCACCTTGGGCACCCTGCACTTATGGGGTATTGCGGTCGGGCTGGTGATTTCCGGGGAATATTTCGGCTGGAGCTATGGCTGGGGCGTCGCCGGGACCTTGGGCTTCTTGGTGACCTCATTGATGGTCGCCGCAATGTACACCTGCTTTATCTTCAGCTTCACCGAACTGACCACCGCCATTCCTCACGCAGGCGGACCGTTTGCCTACAGCCGTCGCGCCTTTGGCGAGAAAGGTGGCTTAATCGCCGGGCTCGCGACATTGATCGAATTCGTCTTTGCGCCCCCCGCCATCGCCTTGGCCATCGGTGCCTACCTGAATGTGCAGTTTCCAGCACTGGACCCGAAACACGCCGCCGTCGGCGCCTATATCGTCTTCATGGGCCTCAACATCCTCGGCGTGAAACTGGCCGCCACCTTCGAACTGGTGGTGTGCGTGCTCGCCGTCGCTGAACTGCTGGTGTTTATGGGCGTGGTTGCGCCTGCCTTCAGCTTCAGCAACTTCGCACTGAACGGCTGGGCCGGCTCCGATACCTTCGGCGCCCCGGCGATTGCCGGGATGTTTGCCGCGATTCCTTTCGCCATCTGGTTCTTCCTCGCCATCGAAGGCGCGGCCATGGCGGCCGAAGAAGCGAAAGATCCTAAGCGCACCATTCCAAAAGCCTACATCAGCGGCATCCTGACCCTGGTGATCCTGGCCATGGGCGTGATGTTCTTCGCTGGCGGCGTGGGCGACTGGCGCACCCTGTCGAACATCAACGACCCNCCCTCCAAAAAGCCATGAAAACCGTGGTCGGCGACAGCTCCGGCTGGTTGCACATGCTGGTGTGGATCGGCTTGTTTGGCCTGGTAGCGAGCTTCCACGGCATCATCCTGGGTTACTCGCGCCAGTTCTTCGCCCTGGCACGCGCCGGGTACCTGCCGTCTTTCCTGGCCAAACTGTCGCGTTTTCAGACACCGCACCGCGCAATCATCGCCGGTGGCGTGGTCGGCATCGCAGCGATCTACAGCGACGGCCTGATCAACCTGGGCGGCATGACGTTGACCGCCGCGATGATCACCATGGCGGTATTCGGCGCGATCGTGATGTACATCATGAGCATGCTCAGCCTGTTCAAATTGCGTAAGACCGAACCGCTGCTGGAACGCACCTTCCGCGCACCGGGTTACCCAATCGTGCCGGGCATCGCGCTGGTGCTGGCGGTGGTGTGCCTGGTGGCCATGGCCTGGTTCAATGCACTGATCGGACTGATCTTCCTGGGCTTTATGGTCGTGGGGTTCGCCTACTTCCAGATGACCGCGCAAGACCGCGCCGATGCACCGGCGGATGCGATGTTGACCGGGCTCTGATCTACTAAGAGGCAGAACGGGCCTACACTGAACTAGTAAGAAAGCCCGTCACTCAAAGCAGTTATTCCCGTGGGAAAACTCTCCCACGGCAATCTGCCTCAAGGAGAGCCTTATGCCGTGGTATGCATGGTTGATATTAGTGGTCGCCATCGGGTCGATCGTCGGTGGACTGATGATGCTGCGTGACAGCGCCAACAAAGTGGAACTCACCGACGAACAACGCAAGCGCGTGGCCGAGCGAAACGCCCAGGCGGACGCCAAGGATGCGCAGGATCGCTAACATAGCCGCCCTGACACACAACCTGTGGCGAGGGAGCTTGCTCCCGCTGGCTGCGAAGCAGCCCCTCTAAAGCGTTACTCCCAATCCGCCTTGGCAATATGCAACCCGTGCTGCCCCTTGTAGGCAGCACGCTCAGGCTGGCTCCAGCCACTCAGCAACGCTTCCTCCAATTTATAAATCTCAACCCCCAATGGACGGCACACCGTCAACGGGTCCTGCGCCTCCGGCCCCCACATCGGCAGCGACAAATCCCCACCGGGGCATGTCGACAACGCACACAACAAATCAATCTCGGCAAAGAACTCCAGGTAATCACCCTTCTGCGCCGGGCACGCCTTCATGAAATACATGTCGTCATGATTCAGGCCCGTGCACTGGAAAATATTCAGCACATCATGCACGTCGAATTCCGTCAGACCATGGGGTAAAACCGCGCGGGTCAGGTTCGAGTGGCAATGATGATGGAAGTCCTCACCGGTGAGCATCCGGTTCACGTAGGGATCACAACGCGTGCCGAGCAGATCATGCAGGCGCCCGCCATGCTCATCGATGCCGTAGCTCGCCAAGCTGTCATCGGTGATGGTCACCAGGGGGCGCAGAAACGGCAGGTTCGACCACAAGCGGTCATGGGTGCTGACATGGGCACCCTGCAACTGCCGCGTGCGTGCCGCCCAGAGCCGTTCGCGCGGGTCATGGGCGTTCCACACATTAAAGTCACCCACCTGCGGCCCCACCGGCGTGGTCACACGAAACACATGCCCGGCCGGCACCTTCCACGCCCTGCCCGTGCGGATCGGCACTTCGAATTGCTCGATCAACGTGCGTTGCTGTTTTTGGTCGCGGATGCGCTCGTAAAACGCCGTGTCGACCTGCAACGCCGAACCTTTGCTGACCTGATAAGCGGCCGGGTAGTCTTTGTACATAATGCAGATCCTCGATCAGGGGTGATTAAACAAAGCCAACGACAGGCGTTCCGAATCAGCCAGGTACAGGCTCATCGCCTGCCCTGCCGCCGGTTTTTCCTGCTGGACCAACAAGGTGTAAATCTCACGATCACGCTCCAACCAAGGCGACTGGAAGCGCTGCTCATCGGGCGCAGCGCAAAACACCAGGCGCAATTGGGCGATCACTTGGGCAAAAAACTCATCGAACAAGGGGCTGCGCATCAACCCGACGATTTGCTGGTGAAACACCAGGCTATGAGTGGCGACTGCACGCCAGTCTTCGCGCTCACGGGCCAGGGTGGTGGCGTCGATGGCGTTTTGCATACGCTCGGATTGATCCTCTGTCAAAGGGCCACTCTGGGCGATGGCCTGCAACTCCAGGGTGCGACGGACTACAAATAAGTCACGCACTTCCTCTCGCGCCAAGCGACGGACCATTACGCCCTTATTGCGCACATACCGCGTCAGCCCTTCCTGACCCAGACGGTGCAGCGCTTCGCGGATGGTATTGCGCGAGGCGTTATAGGCGGTCACCAGTTCGGCCTCAACCAACGGCATTCCCGGCAACAGCCGCCCGCCGATGATGTCGGCACGCAACTCCAGGGCGATCTGATCGGCCAAGGACAAACTGAGTGTCATGGTTACCTCACGATTGTTGAACAATCTTGTGCGTAGAGGTAGTCACTTTTCGTGCCAACGGCCAAGGCTCAGGAGAGACGTGTAAATGGAGTCAAGTTGGTTAAAATGCCAGCCTGTCACCGAGGCCGCCCTATGCGTTATTCGTCCAACCACAAAGCCCAGACCCACCAACGCATCATCAAGGAAGCCTCCGTACGCTTTCGCCGCGACGGCATCGGCGCCACCGGCTGGCAGCCGTTGATGAAAGCGCTGGACCTGACGCATGGTGGGTTTTACGCGCACTTCAGATCCAAGGGTGAACTGGTGGAAAAAGCCCTGCAGGCCGCTGCAGCAGAGCTGGATGCCCATTGCGAAACGCTGTTCAGCCAGGAACGGCCGCTGGAAGCGTTTATTGATAGTTACTTATCGGAGTGGCACCTCAACTCGCCGGCTGAAGGCTGCCCATTGCCGACCATGTCTTCGGAGCTAGGGCTGAGAGGCCAGCACAGCCCGACGACGGATGCGGTGCTCGACGCGCGGCTCAAGCAGATCGAAACGGCCTTGGGGGAAGGACAGAGTGATGCACAAAGCTTGGTGACGATGTCGACACTGGTCGGGGCCCTGGTGCTTGCCAGGAGTGTTGAAGACAAGGCACTCGCCATGCGAATCATCGAGGTGGTGCGAGACAGTTTGAAAACCCAGGTTTCAGAAGATCAAAAAGCCGGTCAGTGACCGGCCTCCCCTTGTATTGGCTTAGTTGATCACAAGCCTCTCGCGGTTTTTCTCCAGCAGAGCCTTGCCGATCCCCTTCACTTCCAACAACTCATCCACCGCCGTGAACGGGCCATTGCTTTCGCGGTAGGCCACAATTGCCTTGGCTTTGGAGGCGCCAATACCGAACAGGTCACGGCGCAGGGTTTCGGCGTCGGCAGCGTTGAGGTTGACCTTGGCGGGTTGTTCGGACTTGGACATTTGGGCGGTGATGGGGGTTGGGGCTTCGGGTTTGATGGAAGGGGCTGCGGTGGTGGTGACGGAGAGAGTGGTGAGGAAGGCGAAGATTAGGGAGGTGAGGTAGGTGTTTTGCATTTTGACGCTCCATGACATTGGTGAGGGAAAAGCAGCTTTTCCGAAGCTGCTTTTCTAACTTAGGTCATGCTGGAAGGGTGTCAAAAACGGTTGGGTTACAGAGTGTGACTTCTTCGGTAAAGACGTACTGACGGGGGCCAACAGCACCATCCATCCCTGATTTCCAGTTAAGGTTCCAAACGGGTAGAATTGCTGCCAATTATTAGACAGGCAGGCATCAACCCGCACCGTAAACGGTGAAGAGCGAGGGTTGTAAAGCTTGGCATGCGCAAAATAGTGGCGCAGGACTGTAGATCGATCGCGACACAGGGGAAGGGATACGGTGTTCCCAGGTCGCCCTCTTAGCCTTTTTGTCAGTGGAGCAAACGTAAGCGGAGGCGAAATATGCTGCTGTACAACGCTGCAGCAGTCTCAAGTTGTCAGAATTTTATTGGCTTGGCTCTCAGGTTCATCACTTTATGGCTACCTGAAATCATTAAATAAATACCTGCCGTAAGGCATGTAGTCTGCGCACTGGATGCCGAGCGATGCTCCAGCGGCAGACGAGAGGAGATGTAAACGTACATGGGAATCAAAAATTCGGATCAGGTGTGTACAACACCTTACATTCTGGCGGATGAATTCAATCACTGTGCTACCAATGCCAAGGTTGGTGCCTGACCCGTGCCTACTATTATGTTGTCCAACCATAAAACTTTCGATGCCGAAAGCGGCAAGAGCCTGCTTGATTGTGCAAAATCGCAGGCAACGGTGCTTGAGTACAGCTGCCGCACGGGGCGATGCGGTGTTTGCAAGGCGAACGTTCTCAGTGGTGAGACTGAAGTGGTTCAACCGGAGCTTGCCCTAACGGAAGAAGAGCGTGCGTCGGGTACCATTCTTACTTGTTGCCGCGCGGCGCTCAGTGATGTCGAGTTGGATATAGAGGATCTAGGCTTACTGGCCGATATCCAGATCAAAACCATGCCTTGCCGCATCGACTCCATCGAGCGTTTGGCTGACGACGTGGTGCGAGTCGTATTCCGAACACCGCCTAAAAGTGCACTTGTTTACCTCGCTGGACAGTACATTGACGTCATAGGCAAGGATGGTGTCCGTCGCAGCTATTCCGTTGCTAATGCACAACGCGAGGATGCCAAGCTGGAGCTGCATATCCGTAAGGTACCTAACGGTGTCATGAGCCAGTATTGGTTCGGTGAAGCTCAGGCCAACGACCTCCTCAGGCTGGAGGGACCACTCGGTACCTTCTGTCTACGCAGCGCGAATACTCAGAATCTTGTGTTCTTGGCTACCGGCACAGGTATCGCGCCAGTAAAGGCCATGCTGGAAGCCCTAACGGCCGAACCTGGATCCTTCGACAACAGGCATATATACGTCTATTGGGGCGGGCGTAAGGAACCGGACCTATACTGGCGCCCTGACTTCCCTGCACTCCGCGTAAATTATCGACCGGTACTGTCTCGCGCAGGCGAGCAATGGTCAGGCGCCACAGGTTACGTCCAAGACGCAGTGCTAGCAGAAAATCTCGACTTGGCGGACACCTCAGTCTATGCCTGTGGCTCTGAAGCCATGATTCGAACAGCACGCGAGGCGCTTATTCAGGCCGGCCTGCCCCCCAATTTTTTTCATTCCGATGCCTTTGTAAGCTCGAATTGACCCGGAGACAGCATGAAAGCAGTTATTTTGGCCGGTGGCCTGGGAACGCGCCTAAGTGAAGAAACCAGCCTACGCCCAAAACCCATGGTCGAGATCGGGGGCAAGCCTATCCTCTGGCACATCCTCAAAATGTACTCGGCTCATGGCATCAATGATTTCATTATTTGCTGTGGTTATAAGGGTTATGTCATTAAGGAGTACTTTGCCAACTACTTCCTGCACATGTCCGATGTCACGTTCAACATGCGCGATAACACCATGAAAGTTCATGACAGACGCGCTGAGGCTTGGAATATCACTCTGGTTGATACGGGTGATGATTCCATGACTGGCGGCCGCCTGCGTCGTGTTGCGGAGTATGTCAAAGATGACGAGGCGTTCTGCTTCACCTACGGTGATGGCGTCAGCGATCTCGACATCAGCGCCACACTGGCTTTTCACAAGCAGCACGGCAAGGCCGCAACGCTCACTGCCACCTTCCCCCCTGGGCGTTTCGGCGCACTGGATATCCAGAAGGGCCATGTCTTGAATTTCAAAGAAAAGCCAAAGGGCGACGGCGCCTTGATAAATGGCGGCTTCTTCGTACTCAGCCCCAAGGTATTGGCTTACCTGAAGGATGACAGCACGACTTGGGAACAGGAACCGCTGATGAAACTTGCGGCTGAGGGCGAATTGATGGCCTTTGAACACCCTGGATTCTGGCAACCCATGGACACCCTACGTGACAAGCACTATCTGGAAGAGCTTTGGCATTCTGGCAAAGCCCCTTGGAAGTCTTGGGACTGAATATGAAGTCGACGGTTTCCCCCGCCTTTTGGCAAGGCAAAAAAGTGTTCCTGACGGGTCATACCGGCTTCAAGGGTAGCTGGCTATCTCTTTGGCTGACCAGCATGGGCGCGCAGGTCAAGGGCTTTGCATTGGCACCTCCGACACACCCTGCCCTTTTCGTCGAGGCAAGGGTCGCGGATGGCATGGAGTCTGAACAAGGTGACATCCGCGACTTGGCAGCCATAACCCTAAGCATGACCAGCTTCAATCCAGATGTGCTGATCCACATGGCGGCTCAACCGCTGGTTCGCCTGTCCTACCGCCAACCGGTGGAAACCTATTCAACGAACGTGATGGGGACCCTGCATGTTCTGGAGGCCGCACGTCAGTGCCCCAACCTGCGTGCAATCGTCAACGTCACCACTGACAAGTGCTACGAAAACCGTGAATGGGAATGGGGCTATCGTGAAGACGAGCCCATGGGCGGACATGACCCGTACAGCAACAGCAAAGGTTGTGTTGAACTGATCACCAGTGCGTATCGCAAATCGTTCTTCAGCGATCCTCAAGGTGCGGCATTGGCCTCGGGCCGTGCCGGCAACGTAATTGGCGGCGGAGATTGGGCTGAAGATCGGCTTATCCCTGATATCCTTAGTGCCTTCGAACAGGGTAAAGCCGTCACAATACGCAACCCTAGGGCTACGCGCCCATGGCAGCACGTGCTGGAGCCGCTGAGCGGCTATCTGGTGTTGGCCGAGCATCTCTGGACCCACGGGCATCGCTTTGCCGAGGGCTGGAATTTCGGCCCAAGGGACAAAGATGCGCGACCTGTTGACTGGATTCTCGACCACATGGTTCGGACCTGGGGCGCAGGCGCCCGCTGGCAACTGGATGAAGATCCACAGCCACATGAGGCAAACTACCTCAAGTTGGATATTTCAAAGGCTCGTGCCCGTTTACAGTGGTCGCCGAGTTGGAGCCTGGAAACCACTCTCGCCCGGATTGTCACATGGCACCGCGCATGGTTGAGCGGCGACGATATCCAGGCCCACTGCCTGGAAGAAATAAGCGCTTACGTTCTCGCCATGCACACCAGCAGCAACTAACTTTATTTTTTAGCAGGAACCTTCATGACACCCGATATGCTCCGCCAGGAAATCAGCAAGCTCGTCGAGCAATACGCAAACGTCGCATTGGCGAGCAAGCCGTTCGTGGCCGGCGAAACCGTAATCCCACCATCAGGTAAGGTAATCGGGGCCCGTGAGCTGCAACTGATGGTCGAGGCCTCCCTGGATGGCTGGCTGACCACCGGCCGCTTCAATGCCGAGTTCGAGAAAAAACTCGCTGAGTTCCTCGGTGTGAAATTTCTGCTGTCGGTCAACTCGGGATCTTCTGCAAACCTGGTTGCCTTCAGCGCGCTGACTTCACCCAAGCTGGGTGAACGAGCAATCAAAAAGGGCGACGAAGTCATAGGCGTCGCGGCTGGATTCCCGACAACAGTCAACCCAATCGTCCAGTTTGGTGCTGTCCCGGTTTTCGTCGATGTCGACATGGCAACCCACAACATCAATGCCGACCTGATCGAGGCCGCCATCACGCCTAAAACCAAGGCAATCATGCTGGCTCACACCCTGGGTAACCCGTTCAACCTTAGGAAGGTCAAGGCACTGTGCGAAAAGTACAATCTGTGGCTGGTTGAAGACTGCTGTGATGCCTTGGGTGCGACCTATGATGGCAACCTGGTAGGTACCTTCGGCGATATCGCGACACTCAGTTTCTACCCTGCGCACCACATAACCATGGGCGAAGGCGGCGCGGTATTCACCAACAATCCAATGCTCAAAGTGATTGCAGAGTCTTTCCGCGACTGGGGTCGTGACTGCTACTGCGCTCCTGGTTGCGACAATACCTGCGGCGATCGGTTTGGCCAGCAATACGGTAGCCTGCCTCAAGGTTATGACCATAAGTACGTCTATGCGCACTTGGGTTACAACCTGAAGATTACTGACATGCAGGCTGCCTGTGGCCTTGCCCAACTAGAACGCGCCCAGGATTTCATCGATACGCGCAAACACAACTTCAAACTGCTCAAGGAGCGTCTGTCGACACTATCCGAGTTTCTTGAGATTGCCGAGGCTACTCCCAATAGCGACCCGTCGTGGTTTGGCTTCCCAGTGACATTGAAAGAAAGCAGCGGCGTGAACCGTGTCGACCTCCTCAAGTACCTCGATCAGCACAAAATTGGCACCCGTCTGCTTTTTGCCGGCAACCTGACACGTCAACCTTATTTCCAGAACCTAGAGTATCGAGTGGTTGGCGAACTGACGAACACCGACCGCACCATGAATCAGACTTTCTGGCTTGGCGTCCAGCCATCACTGGGGCAGGAGCATTTTGATTTTGTCGGTGAGAAACTGGAAGAATTTTTCGGGATTGGTTTCTAAACAATGAAAGCGTCTGACGCCGTGGCGCTGGTACTCGCTCAGAACAAGGTTCTGTACGGCTACGAGCTGATCGGGGGGATGATTACGCACCTGGTTGATAGCATCAACCAGCTAGGCGTGACTTCCCTTGTTTCAGTGCATCACGAGCAAGCGGCTGCATTTGCGGCGGCGGCGGTCGCGCGCGCAACACACCACGAATTGCTCGGGGTTGCATTAGGCACCAGCGGACCGGGCGCCACCAACCTGATAACGGGTATTGCCGATTGCTGGCTTGACAGTCATCCATGCATCTTCATTACCGGACAGGTGAATACCTACGAACTCAAAGGCGATCGAAACATTCGCCAGCAAGGTTTTCAGGAACTCGACAGCGTGGCCCTCGTGAGTAGCATCACTAAATATGCTCACCAAGTCACTCATATCGAAGAGCTACTCCCTTGCCTGCAGAAGGCAATCGATATAGCCAAGGAAGGACGTCCCGGCCCTGTGTTACTGGATATCCCTATGGATCTTCAGAAAGTCGAAATTGATGATTCTATAGTAAACGCCATTTTGAACGCGCAAATAAAATCGACCACGCAAACAGTCTGCGTATCCGATTTAGAGGAGATTAAAAGCAAACTAAAGATCGCAAAAAAACCCCTGATTTTGCTTGGCGGAGGTGCCGTCAATTCGCGTAATTTCAAGCAGTGGGAAAATCAGCTTGAGACGTCTGGAATACCTTTCGTCGCAAGCTTGAAAGGCGCAGAAAGGATACACGAAAGTCCGAATTACATGGGCATGTTGGGGGCTTATGGCACCCGAACTGCTAACTATGCCGTACAAAATTGCGATTTTTTACTGGTATTGGGCAGCCGTTTGGATGTGCGACAGACAGGCGCTCAGCCTGATGACTTTGCTCGCAATGCCGAGATTATTCAGATTGATCTGATGGAGGGACAACTGAATAATCGCGTAAAAGCAACGGACTCCGTTCAAATGGAGTTAAGCGCTTTTTTCGCAAACTTCCCTCTTCCGGATTCCCTCAAAAATCTTATGTGTGCGACTTGGGCCACAGAACTGCAAGCCCATTTCAATCAGAATTTTGTAGATGAATACACTGACTGGATATTCAGTCCCTTCAAAATTTTCTCAGCCCTGAATGCGCTAACTGCCACTCATGCGCTCGACTATGTCGCCGACGTGGGCAACAACCAAATGTGGGCCGCGCATACGCTGAGGCTGAGCAAAAATCAATCTATGCACCATTCCGGCGGCTTGGGTGCAATGGGATTTGCAATTCCAACGGCGATTGGGGTGTGTCACTCAGCCAACAAGCCAGTGATCGTCATTACGGGCGATGGCGGCGCCCAGCTCAACATCCAAGAGCTGGATATCATTGCGCGAGACCAATTGCCCGTACTGATAATTGTGCTGAACAATCACTCGTTGGGGATGGTACACGGGTTCCAGGAAATGTATTTCGAGGGCCGAACCTCCTCGACTTACTGGAATGGCTACACGACCCAATTCAAAGCAATAGGCGAAGCTTACGGAATCAACGCCAAAGTCATCAGCGAAGATACTGAGTTTCGGACTTCAATCATGCAATTTCTGCAGGCCCCAGGCCCAATGCTAATCGAAGTCTTGATTCCCGACGCACGAGAGTGTCGTCCACGACTCGAATTCGGGATGCTGATTGACCAGCAAATGCCAAAAAGGGCATAAGAACCTAACCAAGATTTTTCGAACCTCAGCTGCTGGTCATCGATCAGGCTGATGCGTCCATCGATGGAGTTTTCAAATGCAAGCGCAGGAAAAAATAAAAGTAAGTGAACAAATTGCAGAAGCACTGGAGAACCTGGGCATTACTCATGTGTTCGGGATCATTGGTGCAGGTAATGTTCATCTTTTTGAAGCCATAAGCCGCCGCGGTTACACGGAAATCGTATGTGTACACCACGAGCAGGCCGCTTGCATGGCAGTGCAAACCTACTACCGTACGAACGGACGTCTTTCAGCCGCCCTGCTCACCACGGGGGCAGGCTCGACCAACGGCGTCACAGGTGTTGTATCCGCTTGGGCGGATTCCATTCCTTGCATAGTTATCGCTGGCAACGAACATTCCAAGCACTGCTTCCCGGAAAACCCATTGCGTATGTGGGGCGTACAGGGATACGACTCTTGCCAGATGGTAAGCCAGGTCTGCAAATACACTCAACGCGTCACCCAACCGGAGCAGGCAGTCTACGAACTCGAGAAAGCGGCTTATGTCGCATTGGAAGGCCGACCAGGTCCAACCTGGATCGAGATTCCGATGGATATACAATCGAGCCGCATTCAGACAAGTGAAATGGCGCGATTCCATGCACCCGTGGCGGATAGAACACTTAGCAACGAGGTTGCGGCACAAATTGACAGTGTTGTGAATGCTTTGCTCGAAGCCAAGCGCCCTCTCTTATGGTTGGGTAATGGCATTCGCTTGGCCGGCGCCGAGAAACGTATCGCCCCCCTGCTCGAAAAGCTTCGTACGCCGGGTCTCGTTTCATGGGCAGGCATTGACATGATCGACTCCGATCACCCTTTGGTGTTCGGGCGCGCCGGAGTATACGGCCAGCGTGCGGCAAACTTTATCCTGCAAAACAGTGATTACGTACTTGCCATCGGTACACGATTGGCAATACCACAAGTCGGCTACGATTTGACAGAGCTGGCTCGCGAGGCGCGGATTGACGTGGTAGACATCAGCCGTGATGAAGCCTCCAAGAATGCATCACGCACCCAAGAAGTCATCGTCAGTGATGCTGCCGTATTTATGGAAGCACTGAGCGCGCGCCTCGAATCGTTGGAGATCCCTCCCAAGGCGCAGTGGGTTGCGCAGTGTGATGCCTACCAATCACAGTTCCCTTGGGTTGGTGAAGAGCATGCGGACAAAGACGGCTTTATCAACTCCTACCGCTTTATGGAGCGTCTTAACCGCTCGTTCAAACCTAACCAAATTGTCGTAACAGACATGGGCACGGCACTCTTGTGCGGGCATCAGGTGCTGCGCATGAAAGAAGGCCAGCGTCTGATGACCTCTACTGGCCTAGGAGAGATGGGCTACGGCCTCCCTGCCGCGCTGGGAGTGTCTTTCGCCACTGATCGTGGTGAGGTCATGTGCCTCAACTGCGACGGGGGCATGATGATGAATCTTCAAGAACTGCAGACCATCGTGCATCACCAGTTGCCGATCAAATTATTCATCTTCAATAACGACGGCTACTTGATGATCAAACACACGCAAAACTCGCTATTCAAGGGGTCTTACGTAGGCACCGACCGGACCTCAGGTGTTTCCTGCCCGGACTTCTCGAAACTGGCCACCGGCTTTGGCATTCCATCCTGCCAAATTCGCCATTGGGAAGATGTGGACTCCGCGCTGGAAAAAGTACAGGCTGCCACCGGACCCATCATTTGCGAAGTATTTATGCACCCTGAACAACTTTTCTCACCGAAACTCTCGGTGATCGTGAAGGAGGATGGCTCTTTGGTATCCCCACCTTTGGAAGATCTCTCGCCGCTGATCCCGCGCGATCAACTGGAGAGAGCCATGCTTCAGGGGATGCATGAAAAGTCGAAAGCTTTGGGCGCATAACTAAAGCCATGAATGGTATTTTGCGAAATCCTGTAATCACTAGCGATCTATTGACAATTACGACCGAGTACGGGCTTCCATGGCAGCGTCTGAAAGGGCAAAAGGTACTGATTACAGGTGCCTCGGGTTTCCTCGCCGCCTACATGGTAGAAACATTGTTGTTTCTAAACGAAACTCAAGAACTGGGCATCCAAATTTTCGCGCTCGTTCGCAGTCGACGCCGCTTTGAGAGCAGGTTTGCACATGCCTTGGGCAGGCAAGATTTGATATGTATAGAGCAGGATGTGAGCGAAGCCTTAGCATTCAGCACACGTCCAGACTTCATTATTCACGCTGCGAGCCAGGCTAGCCCAAAATACTACTCAACGGACCCAATTGGCACCTTGAGCGCAAACACCCTTGGCACTGCAGCCTTGCTAAAACTCGCCGCTTTGAGCGGATCGAAAGGTTTTCTCTTTTTCAGCAGTGGCGAGGTTTATGGGCAAACAGATTTCGTGCCAACTGCCGAGCAGGATCTAGGTTTTGTTGACCCGACTTCAGTTCGAGCTTGCTACGCTGAAAGCAAACGAATGGGCGAAAACATGTGTGTCAGTTGGCACCACCAAGCAGGTGTACCTACGACTATCGTCAGACCTTTTCATACTTACGGTCCCCATATGCTATTGGATGACGGCAGGGTCTATGCTGATTTTGTAGCCAACATTTTGAATAATCAGCCTATCATAATGAAAAGTGATGGCAAGGCGCGTCGTGCCTTTTGCTACGCAGCAGACGCTGTAGCTGGGTTTTGGACAGTTCTGCTAAATGGGGTCCATGGTCAGGCATATAATGTTGGCAACCCCATGGGAGAGACCAGTATCGGAGAGTTGGCCGAAATATTGGTCGAGCTATACCCTGAAAAAAAACTGAGCGTCGTCTTTGCTGAACGCGAAAACGACGGGGTATATTTAGTAAGCCCTATAGTAAGAAACTGCCCAGATATCAAAAAAGTAGAAAAGCTTGGCTGGCACCCTCGAACGTCTGTCCGTGAGGGCTTTAAAAAAACCATTGAGAGCTATATATGAAACATATAGAAGAGATGCGTCAGTCTTTCGAAAAACATGACTCTAGCAAGCCTGACTATATAGATGGAATGTACAACAACTTCCACAGCAAGCTCTTCTCATATGCTTCATGGTTACCGCAAACGAACATAGCTCGCATAGAAATCTCTGATGGAGAGGTCGTAATGACCTCTCGTGATAATGGTTTAAAAATCATATGCCCCAAATTCGATCAGCGAGTTGCGCCGATTGAAATTCTAAACTTCGGCGATTATGAAGCAACCGACTCAAATATGATCATGAGATTGGTAAAACCAAACTCGTGTATATTAGATATTGGAGCAAATATCGGGTGGTACGCTCTCAATATAGCCAAGCAAAATCCAAACGCTAAAATTTATGCATTTGAACCAATCAAATCTACTTACCTAGCTCTTGAAAAAAACATAAAACTTAACAACCTCACAAATATAAAACCCTTCAACTTTGGCTTCTCATCTGAAGAAAAGACATTAGAATTTTATTTTTACCCTGAGGGCTCAGGAAACGCCTCACTAGCGAACCTAAGCGGCCGGCCTGATATAGAGAAAATAACGTGTGATGTAAAGGTTATCGATAAATTTTCGACCACATTAAATTTGCCTAAAATTGACTTTATCAAATGCGATGTCGAAGGCGCTGAGCTTTTTGTCTTCAAAGGCGCGTTAACGCTTTTAGGCAAGGACAAGCCGGTCGTATTTACGGAAATGCTGCGTAAATGGGCTGCGAAATTCAACTATCACCCCAACGAAATTATCGTGCTATTTCGTGAACTGGGTTATAAATGCTTTACAGCCAATGAAAAAGGTCAGCTACATACATTTAGTCTAATGGACGACCTTACGCTTGAAACGAACTTCTTTTTTTTACACGAAATACAACATGCGCTTGAAATCGAAGAGCTGTCAGTGCAATAACGATTTTCTTTGATTTAGCACATCCTTGGAAGTATGTAATGGTCACTAAAAAAAACCTGAAAGTTGCTATTATCGGCTCAGGCAACATTGGAACAGATTTGCTCGTTAAGATCATGCGCTCTCAGCATCTTGTATGCACGCTTTTTTCCGGGCGTAACTATTCATCAAATGGAATGAAAAGGGCCGCCTCGCTGGGAGTTAAAACATCGGACCAAGGTATTAATGCAATTCTTTTGTCACCCGATATATGCGACTTAGTTTTTGATGCAACTTCTGCCCACGCCCATGTCGAGCACTGGGCTGCATTACGTAAAATTGGAAAAACTGTCATAGATATGACACCCGCAAAACTTGGAAAATTTTGTATTCCCGCAATCAACGCGAGGGACGTTGTAGAAGGAGGCATTCAGAATATCAATATGATTACCTGCGGCGGACAGTCATCTATTCCGATCGCCAGCGCGATTGCCGCCGTCCATCCCAACGTAGAATATATCGAAGTAGTCTCCAGCATCGCATCTCTAAGCGCAGGACCGGCAACACGGGCAAATCTTGATGAGTATATTGAGACTACCGAAGATGCTTTGATGCGCTTTTCAGGAGCGCAACGCACCAAGGCCATTCTCATTTTGAATCCAGCTAACCCTCCAATCGATATGCAGACAACTATCTACGCCAAAATCACCAATCCTGATATCCCTGCTATCCGTGAGTCAGTAGAACAGATGGTCGCAAAACTGAAGGAGTATGTTCCCGGATACGCATTGATCGTTCCTCCGACCGTTGAGGGCGACCGAGTAATAACGACGATAAAAGTCGTAGGCAACGGAGATTACCTTCCACAATATGCAGGCAATTTAGACATCATCAATTGTGCAGCTATTGCAGTTGCGGAAATGATCGCGACATCCGTACAAGTCAAGGAACGCCAACATGCCTAAGCACATTCTCATTACCGACCCGACATTGCGCGATGGTAATCACGCAGTGGGGCATAAATTAGGGCCGGAAGCGTTCATTGCCTACTGCAAAGCAGCCGAGGCCGCCAATGTGCCGATCGTTGAGGTTGGACATGGTAACGGCCTGGGTGGGTCGTCGATGCTCGTGGGAGAAAGCCGCCTGAGCGACCAAGAGATATTCACAATCGCGCGCGAAAACCTAATCAACTCTCGACTGGCTATTCATGTCATTCCCGGTTTCTGCACCATCAGTAAAGACCTCAGCAAAGCATTAGAAATGGGGGTCGACGTCTTCAGAATCGCCGCCCACTGCACTGAGGCAGATGTAACGCAGCGCCACATTGGTTATGTTCGCGACTCTGGCAAAGAAGCCTGGGGCATACTGATGATGACTCATATGGCGAGCCCAGAAGTACTCCTCGAAGAAGCGAGAAAAATGGAGTCTTATGGCGCCCAAGCTATCGTAATCATGGATTCTGCGGGCGCACAGTTGGTTGACGACGTAAAAGTACGCATCAGTACTTTGGTGAATGGCCTTTCCATCCCCGTGGGGTTTCACGGTCACAACAACCTTGGAATGGCTGTGATCAACTCGGTTACAGCGGTAAATGAGGGCGCAACCATCTTGGATGGTACCATCCGTGGTTTCGGTGCCGGTGCAGGTAACACGCAACTTGAAGTATTAGTAGGTGTACTTCATAAATTGGGCTATGACACTGGAATTGATTTACTCAAAATTCTTGACGCAGCTACGATGGCAGAAAAGGAACTAAATTTTATAGCCCCGTCCATCTCCACTATTTCCATCGTGAGCGGACTCGCTGGGGTTTTTTCAGGCTTCGCAAAGCCTGTTGCACGAGCGGCGGCTGAATTTGATGTCGATCCTAGAGATATATTTTTTCGCTTAGGTGAACGAAAGGCTGTAGCGGGACAAGAGAGCCTAATCATTGAAGTGGCCAAAGAGCTGGCTAGAAAAAATTAACGTGATTTGCAGATGCCTCGCGGGGGCTTAAGCATTTACCGAGCAGTAATATCTAGGCTTCGCGCCCAGATATTACCGCTTAAGATTCTTACATCAAAATACAATGTGCCATTTTCGTGATTATAAAACTCACCAAGGCTCTTCAAGATCGAGATCTTCGCCATACTGCCATAAACCAGCTTTGGAGATTACTCTCGGGCCCATTATTATTATTGCTTGTACCTCTATATCTATCTGCTGAAACCCAGGGCTACTGGTATACATTCGTTAGCTTAGCAGCACTAGCAATACTGGCGGACCTAGGATTTTCCTCAATAATTCTTTTATTTTCATCTCACGAATACGCGAATCTAAAATTTGACTCTGAAAAAAAATTAGTAGGCAATCAAGATAATATAATCCGTTTAGCCACACTAGGAAAATTTGCTATAAAGTGGTCTTGTACAATGGCCGCAATAACGTTCCCTATCGTACTAATTATTGGCTATTATTTTCTCAATAGTAAAGATTCTGAGATTTGCTGGCGCACGCCTTGGCTGATCTATGGCATCGCGTCAGCGCTAATGTTCATTAACAGTATGCTTTTATCGTTTATAGAAGGCTGTGACAGTGTCGGAGACATACAAAAAATCCGACTATACATCAGTGTCGCAACAGTAGTGGTTACAGGAATTTTGCTTATTAGTGGCATTGGACTGTACGCCCTCGCCATAGCACTTTTATGTGGATCTCTAACCGGACTAGCCCTGACTAGTTATCGCTATAAAAACATGTTAACTCAGTTAATTTCCATATGCCGAACTAACGATAGAAAATGGGCTTCTGAAATTAATCCATTAATTTGGCGATTTGCAGTAAGCTGGATAAGTGGCTATTTTTCTCTTTCAATTTTTACTCCCGCAGCATTCCATTTTTATGGTGCAGTAGAGGCAGGTCAAGTAGGCTTATCAATAGCGATCTGCATGGCAATTTTTAGCATTTCAAACATATGGATAACTATTGTTACGCCAAAGATCAACATTTTTGCGGCTCAAAACAAAAAGTTACTTCTCAACAAGACGTATAACACCGCCATTCTGCTTTCAATTACAACATATATCATTGGGGTTTTCGTATTATTCTCTTTTGTCTCGTTAGTAGAGGGCAAAGGTTTAATAGATAATAGGCTACTACCCTCTACATCACTATTGGTTCTTAGTGTAGGTTGGCTTATGCAACTGCTGGTCAACTCAATGGCAGTTTATATGAGAGCCCATAAAAAAGAAAAATTGATTTATGTCTCGATAGCAAACGGACTCTACGTTGCCACTTCAACCTTTTTAATATCAAAATTTTTGCCTTTCGACTATTTTTTTGTTGGATTCACCAGCGCCTACATTATAGTACTCCCATGGGTATATTATATATTTCAGAATTTCAAAAAGAACCGGACATAATTATGACGCCCAACCCTACATTATCTATCGCGATCCCCACTTATAATCGAGCCGATTTTCTGGAACGATCTTTAGCTATACACGTTCCGATTATGAAGAAATATAAAATTCAGATGTTTGTTTCAGACAACGCGTCAGACGATAACACGTTAGAAATCTTAAAAAAATGGAACAAAGAATACCCTCTTTTGAATTACTCTATCAGTGAAAAAAACCTTGGACCTGATAAAAACTTTCAAATTGCATTAGAACAATCAGATAGCGAGTACACTTGGCTGCTAGGTGATACGTCGGAAATCAAGCTAACTGAGCTTGAAAAAGTACTGAAGGTACTGACCGGCAATACAAGCTACGACTTAGTAGTTACAAATCTCATGAATACGATGGAACACCCTAGCTCAACATACGAGGACAAAAATGAATTACTACAAAATTTAAGCGGCATAATGAGCTGCATGAGTTGTCTGATTTATAAAAAAACAACTATTTCCAATTCTAATTTTTCTAGATATGTAGGCTCTTTTTATATTCAGACAGGAATTATATTGGAACAATTGTCTGACATTAACTTTAAAGTCCATTGGATGCAAGATGTGTCCGTTGGAACACTGGCAGATTACAATCTCAAAAAAAGTGGTTGGGCTCATACAAATCAAATATTTGATATTGGTTTGACCGCTTGGGCAAACTTTATTTTTTCATTACCAATTTCGTATTCTTTGGATAGCAAATTTAAAGCTTGCAAAAACTTTGGCATCTCATCCGGCGCTTTTACAATCAAAGGCATGATACTTTTACGGCAAAAAAAATTACTAGATTACAAAATATACAAAAAATATAAAAACACATTGAAAATATCTATAACATATCCAACCTGGATTGTATTAATTATATCCATCACCCCCACAAACTTAATCAATAAATTGTTAAGAATATACAAAGCGACTCAAAGAAACAGCGAGCCCAAACAGTAGATTTAGTTTAGACCTAAAAATATAGGACGCCAGAGCTTTAAGTTAGAACAACTTGCATTAAGCTGATTCTCAGCAACACATATATCCAAGCCTCAACAATCTCTGTATTGATAACTTAATAGAAATCAACACTGTTAACCCAAAGCCATTTAAAACACCAAACCTAAAAAATGCCTAATTTTCCGCAATAAATAAATGCAAAAAAACTAGGCATACATGCTACTAAAAACAATTATTTGAACGGAATAAACTCCCTAACCTGATAGTTCGCACCTAATTATTTTTGTTACGTTTCCCATGAAACCAGTCTACAATTTCAGCATCTGGGGTATAGCCACTCACAGTATCACGTAATATCTGGCGAACTCGAACATAATCATCATGTTCTACCGCAGCGGCCAACTCGGTTAACTTTGACTTTAATTCACTCCAGCTTATGGAATCTTCAGTCGCACTCATTATCATTGGGTGCTGAGTGAGACTTACATTGTCACCAATCAACAATTCCTCATAAAGCTTCTCACCTGGACGAAGCCCTGTGAACTCGATCGAAATATCCCCATGAGGTTTTTTTTCAGATCGAACGCTTAAGCCAGAAAGGTGAATCATCTTCTCAGCCAATTCAACAATTTTCACAGGCTCGCCCATATCTAGGACAAATACGTCACCGCCCTGCCCCATTGAGCCAGCCTGAATAACCAGCTGTGCCGCCTCTGGAATAGTCATAAAGTATCGAGTTATCTTCGGATGAGTGACCGTCAGAGGACCGCCAGACTTTATCTGCGAATGGAATAAAGGAATTACCGAACCAGATGAACCAAGAACATTACCAAAGCGAACCATTGTAAACCTTGTATCATTTGATACTGGCAAACTGGATTGTTCAGAAAACAACGTGAAAGATGATTCTTGACTCAAAGCTTGGAGAATTAATTCGGCTAAGCGTTTAGTGCTTCCCATAATATTGGTCGGACGAACTGCTTTATCAGTGGAAATCAAAACAAAATTTTCGACGCCTGACAGAACAGCAGCTTGAGCAGCATTCAAAGTCCCAAAAACATTATTAAGTATGCCTTCGGCAATATTATGTTCGACTATGGGAACATGCTTGTAAGCAGCGGCGTGATATACGGTATTAATACGCCACTTGGTCATTACGGCTGATAATTTTGACTGGTTTCTCACAGAACCTAAAATTGGAAAAATCTTAACAACTAATGACTCACGCTCAATTCGACTCTGAAGTTCCGATAAGACGCTATAGAGGTTGAATTCACTGTGCTCAAAGAGAATCAATACCTTCGGGTGAAGTGAAATGATTTGTCGGCATAGCTCAGAACCTATAGAGCCTCCAGCACCGGTAACTAAAACATTATGCCCAGTGATACATTGCTCCAGTAAGCCTTCTTGAACAGGAACCGTATCCCGACCTAACAAGTCTGCTATGTCTACCTCTTGAATATCATCAACTTTTACACGACCGCTTGCCAAATCCATAAAACCAGGAACACTTCGAACATGCAACGGAAACTCCTCTAAAAATCCCAGTATCTCCCGCCGCCTAGATCTATTTGATGATGGAATGGCCAATAAAATTTCTTGAGCACCTGTAGCATCAATCATTTTTTTAATATCATTGGGCTTATAGACTTGTAGCCCAGAAATAACACGATCAGAAATGCTCAAATCGTCATCAATGAAAGCTACCGGGCGCATAACTCGGCCCACTCTAAGAGCTGCCACAAGCTGATTACCCGCTGCACCGGCACCATAAATAGCTACAGAAGGTAGGCTATTTTCACGGTTAGTGAATGGCATTTGTTGACCTGCTGTAAACCAATCCCCCAAAAAGAACTGCCTCATGGACAATCGCAGCCCTCCAATGAGAACCAAACTTACCCACCAATAATTAAAAATAATTGATCGAGGTACTACATTTTGGTGGTTACTGTACAGATACACTATCACCCCGAGCACCAGCGCTGATAAGCTGACAGCCTTTATGATTGCAATAAGGGCGTCATTTCCGAAATAACGCATCACTGCACGGTATAAACCAAACTCGTTAAACAATGGAATTGCTACGATTGGAGCTGTCATAAATAACCAAAAATGTTGCTCAATCGGGCTGGCCATTTCATCGATGCCTAAGCGTACAATAAAAGCGGCCCAGAGCGCGCACCATGTGAGCATAATATCGGTACCCACCTGGACCAATCTCTTATGTCGTCGCGGTAACCCTAGAAGAAAAGCTCGAACTCTATTCATGTCTCCCTCAAACAAATCAACATTCCAAGACCTTAATATTACACTTCAATTTTGAGTAATTGGAGAAATTTCATATGAAATCTAACTCAGTAACGACTCATTCCTCATTTCCAGCCCCCAAGTAGAAAGCTAAGAGAACAAGCGGCGCATATGCACTCAAGATACCTATTACACCACTGACCCATGATAAAGCGACAAGTATTGAGATTGGAAACAACCAGAGTACATTGATAGTTATTGCAATTAGGGTCACTGGCAAATGCTTACCTAAACGACGGGAAGCAATTTGATAAGAATGGCTACGATGCGCCTCATAGACCTTTTTGCCACGTACAAACCGTCGTGTAAGAGTAAACGTAGCATCAACGATAAATACACCCAACAAGATCAGCCAACACCATAAAAACTCTGAATAAGTCCATGCAGCTTGAAGCGACAATATCCCAAGAAGAATACCTAAAAATCCACTACCTGCATCTCCCATAAATATTTTAGCTATCGGGAAATTCCAACATAAAAATCCTAGGACTGACATGGACAATATTAATGGCAGAGCCGCTAAATGTTCGTAACCCATAACGATATAGATAATACTCATACCAAGGCAAACAGATATGGCTTCAAGACTGGCCAAACCATCAATCCCGTCCATAAAGTTGTAAAGGTTTAGCATCCATACTAAATAAAATAGGAAAATAACGTATCCAAACCAGCCTAAATCTAACTGAAGCCCAAATATTAATATTCGTGGAACTCCTCCAATGGAAACCAATGCAAGCACAGCAGCTAAGAAATGCCCGATCAGTCTCCATCGCGCTGGAAGACTACTTTTATCATCCAAAAAACCAACGCTGGCTACAATTGTGCCTGCTAGAAATAAACTCAAAAAATTTGTTATCTCTAATTCACTTAAAAAGAACAAGAACAACAGCGATAGAAGTAATGAGATCACAATCGCAACACCGCCACCTCGTGGAGTTGGAGTATCATGCGAACTGCGACAGTTAGGAATATCTAAAATATTCCGATAGATCGCATATCTCCTAAAAAAATAAGTTAAGGAAAACGAAAATATAAATACAATAAAAAAAAATAGAAAAATCATATTTTTTTGTTTTCCGAATAATATTTAGCAGCGCCCATCAAGCCTTGCTCTACGCTCTGAGGTGGCACCCAGTGCAATAGATCTTTGTTTTTCCTTATGTCAACTTGCAAATTCCCACATAATCGTTGTAACTGAGCGCCAAATCCCAACGGGCTTAAGATTAGTACTAATAATTTCGTCGGCACTCGAAATAATTTAGCTTTTCGATCTAACGCATCTCCCATTTTATTCAGCAATTCTGTAGTAGATAAATCTTCTCCATCACTTACTAAAAACTTTTGATTAGCTGCGGCTGGATGTGTAAGACATACGCATATAAAATCACAAAGGTTAACAACCGATACAAAACTTCTTTTGTTATGAATTGCACCAAGAGGTAAAAATACACCTCTGTCCAACCAACGCATCATGCTTAAGAAGTTTGCTTTGACACCTGAGCCATATACAAGAACAGGTCGAATTATCACAACTTCCATCCCGGTCTCTGCTGCAATACTCAATAAGCCGTCTTCGGCCTCTCGTTTCGAAATGCCATAGAAATCAATTGGTGCAGGGACGTCATCTGCATGAAATGGTCGACCAAGGAACGTAGATTCCCCATTAACTTTTATTGAACTAATAAATATGAATCGCTTTACGCCCATTTCGGCACATTGACGAGCAAGATTTAACGTAGCATCGACATTCGTATGTCTGAACTCACTCAATGGATCTAAAGCAGCGTCGTCCATGACGTGTACACGTGCCGCACAGTGGACGAGCATATGAACGTTGTGCAGCACAGATCTAAAGTCCGTATCAGGCCCCATATCACCGCACTTGTAGGAAGTGTATTCAGATGAAAGAACTTCACTGCTAGATCTTAGAATACAAACCGGTGAGAATCCTCGATTAAAAAGTTGCCGCGTCACTGCATTACCTACAAAACCAGTAGCACCAGTTACAGCCACTCTCATTTTTTCTGGATGTCTATCGGAGTTCACTTTATAAATCGCTCATATTCGTCTACTAGAAGCTTTGAAACTTTAACTGAATCAAAGTCAGAAACCGCTCGAGCAGCGGCTCTATACCCCATAATTTTCAGTGCCGGTAAATCATTCAATAACGACTCAAGTGCCTCGCTGAGAGCTATCACATCCCTCGGCGGAACCAACACACCAGTCACCCCATCAATTATTGCATCGGAAAGACCATAAATGTGGGTGCCTACAGTTGGTACACCCATTGCTGCGGCTTCAATCACAACCGTTCCAAACCCTTCGCGATAGCTAGGTAGGCAAAGCAGATCGGCTATAGCCATATATTTTTCAGGCTCATCACAAAAGCCAATCTGATGTATCCGATCGACAACTGCATTATATTCTACCGAGCTGCCGATTTCACTTCCGTTGTCTTCCAGAGGTCCCACGAGCAAAAGATGAAGGCATTTATTCGAAAGAGCAATATTTTTAAATGCACTCATTAACTCACGAACTCCCTTATCCTGCGTTATTCTACCCACAAACAGAATAATCTTACCTTCCTCAGGAATTTGAAGCTCTTCCCTCAAAGCATTACAACGCTCTTCTGAATATCTATTTTTACTAAATCTCAGCAAATCAACTCCGGCGAGTGAACCACAGCCAAGAACCGAAATTTTGTTCTTTCTTATTACACCATTATCAATCAGAAACTGCCTTTGAGTCTCACTGTCTGCGTAGCATTGCGTATTTAAAATTGAAATAATCTTATCACACTGTTTCAATATAAATGCTTTCGGACCTTTTACAGTGGCCCATGGTTGCCCAGTGAAAGTATGCAACCTAATTTTAATACCCGAAAAAAAAGCCGCTATCGAGCAAAGAAGCCCCGCCTTTGGAGTCGTTGAATGAACAATATCAAAATTTGATGATCTGAATAAAAAAAATAATCGAACCAAACTCACTACATCTTTAAATAAACTTATATCCCTGCAGATGTCGACTCGAATATATTTTGCACTTTGAAGTTGATCCAACTGCCCAGGAAAGTCTTCTTTGCTTGTCACTATGCTAACATCAACTCCATTTGCATCAAGTATGTCAATTTGGGCGCTTAGCTGTGTAATCACAAAAAATGGAACTGTAGAAACTCGTGCCACGCGTAACTTTTTCATAGTCATTTCCTCCACAGACGCGCAAATTAAAACTAATCACGACTCAACTAACTATAAAATAGCATCATCAATCATTTTTAAACAGCTCACCTATATGGTGCTCAACATTTTTTCTTGGTGAAAAATCGAGATAGCTTTCAATTTTACTAGTCGGATAACTCGTTTTTTGCACCAAGGCATCAATGCGCTTTTGCGTCACAGGCAGCTTAGATATTTTATTCACAATTACAACTGCTAGCCTAACCAATGATTCTGGTAACGTGATCCACGGAGGCGAGGTATCTACAGCTACAGCAATGCTGCGAATTAACACTTTCATAGAGCAATCGTTGGAGATATTAAATAACTCATTTTTTGCTCTGACATCTTTTGAGCACAAGTATAGAGCCTCTACCACATCATCGACATGTACATATGTAGCTATGGACGAAGAACTACCCACATAAAAAAACATTTTTCTTTTTATAATACCCCCTAATTGCCTTAAGGAGTTATTCGTCATATTAGGACCATATACGTTTGAAGGTCGTAATATTGAATATGTAAAACTTCTTCCAATATCATTATGTATAATCAAATCGTCAGCCATTGTTTTAGTAGTTTCGTAGGTTCCAACTGGCTGTGCAACCGTTATTTCGGACACAACTCTAATCTTTCCATTTGAACTTCCATATGCGCCAACACTGCTGAGTTGAACCCAGTGCATTGGTTTCCCGGCGGCACACAACTTTGCTGATGTCATTAGTAATTTAGCAGTCGTCTCCACATGTAGTGAATACATTAGTGCTTCATCATTCAACTCACCTACGCAATTTATAATTACTTCACAGCCGTTCAATAAATCAAAAAAACTAAAATCTTTATCAGTTAGGTCACCGACCATCACTTCAACGGATTCAGAAAATAGCTTCATCGTTGACCTAGTGAGAGTGCGCACACTGACACCCTGATCGACCAGAAAACTTATTAATCTAGAGCCTATAAACCCATTGCCGCCTAACACTAACACCTTCATAGATTCACCATTAACCATATTTATCTTGGCCGAAAAACTTTAGTATGAGAAATTGAATTTCCTTTAAGAAAAAACATATGGTAAGAAAGGTGATGGCCCTTGCCCAGCTTCGAGTAAAAAATTTCTATAGGTCATCAATACAGAAAGGATACCAGCTATGAATAAACTGGCTTTTATACACTTTCCAAAGTCTAATTTATTTTTGCTATAGACTAATAAAATACATAGAGGAAATGCAAAAGTCAGTAAATCGAGAAAGCGAAGACCCGCGTATGATATGTTTGAAATAATCCAAAATACTAGAGTGCTAAAAAAACCTATCAATAAAATTTTCGCTTTCTCTGAGGATGGCAAATTTGAAAGTGAAATTCCAACAAGGAGAACCAGCATAACTATAAGTTTCCCTAGTCCTGAATACGCCTCAGGGGAAATCAAACTTTGATACGCGTCCAACTTTGTGAAAAAATATCCACTATTCAAAGCAAGCACACACGAGGTAACTAAAATCAGCACCAAGAATTTCCATAGATTAGAGACTTTGAACCACTGGATCTGACAGGCTAAAATTATAATTATAGAAAAAAGTGATGAATAATGAAACATTAATGCCGTCGCCATTAACAGGAGAGCAATTTTTATTTTCTTAATTCTTAAACTTTGAACGGCCAAAAGCAATAAAATTGAAGCTATACCGACTCTTAGAACGTTCATACTATATGGATATACATACGCGGGCAGGATGTATGCGATCAATATATATTTTTCATTCTTATTCGATTTATAAATATAAACTGACATCCCTAAAAATATAAGAACACTTATTGCACGTACACTTATTGATGATAAACCAGTAATACTTACTAAGATCCAGCTTAGAATAAGAAAACCGGGCTCCATTCCAGTCCAAATCAAACCCCGGCTTATCTCATCGAGAATTATTTCATAGGCCGCAGTATCCGTACCTACAGAACCACGCAAAAAGGCAATCAGAAAAAAACAGATGAGCGATAAATATAAGAATAATGATGACTTATATTTTGACAACGCAGTTAAAAAAAATGACGCAAAAAGAATTGACCAACCCAATATATATATCATAACGGCGACGCGATCAGCATTGTTTTGAATGCCCTACGCATATAACGAGTCATAGACCATAGCTGTAATGAAACGCAATATATGAACCCTATATATCCATTACGATAAAGCCCCGAGTATACATCTAACTCGCCTTTTTCCATGGACCATAAATTACTGCTCAAGCCTGAGAAGCCATATAAAGGCTTGTAAAAAAAAGTTAAAGCACAATTCATATAATAGCATTTGTGCCCTTCAGCCATCAGCGTGCACCATAATTCGTAATCTTCGCAAAACCGTTTATTTTCTGGGAATCTTAAGTCGATATCTTTCCTCAACATAACCGAGGAGGTAGCAAATTTGTTCGACATTAAAAGCGTTCTTTTTTTAATACAATGGAACTCTGCGCCTTCGACATAGATTTTTTTTGATTCAATTTCCGAGATGTTTGATGAAAATGTGCCTGACTGCCCCGTTATAGACGCTTCTAAATTTTCTTCCATCCAACCATATTGAATTTCTATTTTTTGAGGGTGCCAACTATCATCCGAATCCAGGAAAGCAATATATCGCTGCGTTGAAGAGTTCCACCCCTCATTTCTGGCTGTCGCAGGTCCACTATTTCTCGTTAAAGTGATTACTTTTATCCAGCCATTGGGATAACTATCGCGCAAATCCAACAATGTTTTCAAGGTCTCATCACCGCTCGCATCTTCGACTAGAATGACCTCGACTGGACGAGTAGTTTGATTAAATACGGAATCAAGCGCTCGGATTATTGTGTCCTTACATTTATAGCAAGGAATCACGACGCTAACATCGGCAAATTTTATACCGTCAGATACGCCATCTACATTCATCAACCATACTTCCTTATAATTAAATTCAGCCAGCCAACGGACTGATATAAAATATTATGAGAAATACCGAAGACATAGATCACCCAGCCCAAATAAATACATTCTGATAATAAACACCCTTTAAGATCCCCCATAAATAAAATTGGTATTTATGATATCCTCACCGTTTTGATGACCAAGAATCATACATTAAACGCGTAGCATCTTGACAACCAGCTTCTTATCTTTATATATTTTCCAAACTACTTTGTATATATACTAGAGACATTAATAGCGCCTTAATTTCCTCAACATTGAGCAATTCGGTATTGTGAGATGTGTAGTCATCAATGACATTCGCCTCAACATGGCCCTGAATTATAAATTTATCATAATTTAAGTCCCTATTATCTGCAGGTATACGATAATAACGCCCCATATCCTTCGCCTTGGCCATCTCCTCACGAGAGACGAGCGATTCATAAAGCTTTTCACCGTGCCTTGTACCAATAATATTTACTGCGAGGTTACTAGCAAATAGCTCCTGTAAGGCAATGGTCAGATCACCAATAGTACTCGCGGGGGCTTTTTGTACAAAGATATCTCCTTGTTGACCATGTTCAAATGCATGGAGAACAAGATCAACAGAGTCTTCCAAGCTCATCAAAAAACGTGTCATTTTAGGATCAGTTACAGTGAGTGGAACTCCCGATTTTATCTTATCTACAAATAACGGGATCACAGAGCCTCTGGACGCCATCACATTACCGTAACGAGTTGCACAAAATACTGGACCGTCTTCTTGAACCGACCTGGATTTGGCAATCAATATCTTTTCACCCAGTGCTTTTGAAATCCCCATTGCATTGATTGGATAAACTGCTTTATCTGTGCTAAGCAGCACGACCCTTTTTACATTTTTATCAATAGCAGCATTGAGAACGTTTTCAGTCCCCAGCACATTAGTCTTGACAGCCTCCATCGGAAAAAACTCACAGGACGGAACCTGCTTAAGAGCTGCAGCGTGAAACACATAATCTACTCCCACCATAGCTTGCGCCAGACTTGAGTAGTCACGAACATCTCCCAGGTAAAATTTTACCTTGTCGTTGGCTAGCGCTATGCGCATATCCTCTTGTTTTTTTTCATCACGACTAAAAACTCGTATTTCTTTTACATTCGTATCTAAAAACCTTTTAAGTACTGTATTACCAAATGATCCAGTACCGCCTGTGATCATCAGAACTTTATTATCAAACATTATGGATACTCATCATAAAATTGCTCATATTCCTGCCTTCATCTTTGCAACCAATGCGCTCCAAGATGAAGGTTTATAACCCGTCACTGACTGAAACCTAGTGGAGTCTAATGACCGATCAATAACCAGTATGTCATCGCGGATAAGCGAGACTTCCTTCTCATATTCTTTGGCTATCAACGATAATAATGAATACTTATCAATCGGAGCGGCGGAAACATGATAAAGGCCCCATACATCCTTTCGAGGAAGAACATAATTCCGTATCACTTCGGCAAGTTCAACTGTCGGCAGCCCTGAAAATATAGCATTTGTATAGCCCTTTACTGTACCTCGCTGAGAAAGAAACCAGTCCACGAGCGAATTACTGGAGCCTAACTCATGACCAATAATAGAGGTACGTAAAGTAATTGTATTGACAGAGTCTACAACCTCACCAATATATTTCGATTTCCCATAAAGGTCTTCCGCGTCAGAAATATCTGACTCCACATAGCCACCTTTACGTCCTGAAAAAACGCAATCCGTACTTATATGCACCAAACGAGTGCCAGCTAACTCACATAATTTTTGCAAACGATGAGGAAGCAAAGAGTTGAGCGGGAGCGTGGCTAGTGGATCCTTTGATGCTGAAAACTGCTTAATAACCCCTATGCAGTTGATCACTACGTCTGGACGAACACGCAACAGCACATTGGTAAGACTCTCAGCGCATAATACGTCTAAATCTGTGATGATATTTTCTTGTAATGTTTCACCAAAATATTTTAATCCTCCAGACCCTCTAAGCGTCCCATTAGTAATATATCGTTCATCACGACTCAAAACGTTAAATACAGCACTACCCAACATTCCAGTAATACCCAGCACTAAGACCTTCATAGGACAACCTCATAGAAAGCTATAGAAAAGAGTTTGAACCTATCTAACCCAACTCACCAACATCTACCACAAGAGTGCATCATGCAGGATCGAAATCATATAAAAAGTAGTTTCATTAGTAGTCACACTTTCAAACCTTGCAACCAGTCAGACACAGAGCGACTATTAAGCTTCAAAGTTAAAAACTCATCTAATTTTTTACGAGCCAATGAAACATCATTCACAACTCCGACAACCGTCGATCCGTTACTTGGGCCCGGATTCCGCAACCTTATAATCCTAGCCTTCAGATAATCCTTTGCAACCAAAAAAAACTCACTGATCAAGGATACAAAACTCACATTGCCCAATTCGTTCGCCTTACGGAAGGCCCTAACTGTTTGTTTGAAATAGTCGGAGTGGTTAAACAAGCATAAAGCGTAAAGCCTTGAGAGGTTGAACCGCTTATACCGATCAACTTCAGGGAGTGTCTCCCATGCAGCGTGTGCCCACACCGTTTCAACACTAAAAAACGATGGAATAATTTCAGGCCACGTTAAATTTTTGAAAGGTGTAAGGTGGGGATCGTTTTTTAACTCACCCTTATGTTTGCCTACTGCACTACGACCACTATTGCTATTACCTCCCCCACCCGGCATGGTAAAAGGGAAGTCTAGCAAATGATAAGTCCCCCCCAATAGACACAGACCAACTGATGCAGACATGTCTGGACTAGTTCCGTGAAAAATTATCCCGTTTTGTTTTTTAATGTTTATCAATAAATGCCGCGAGACTAAACCGTGATAAAGTTTTGGCATACCATCCGTGCCTTGACAAGCAGATCTCGTTGCTGATTTTAAGCACCCAGACACATCGTGACAGGAAATTTTGAAGTCATAAGGATGTACATATATTTTGCCAGCGTGCGCAGAGCCATAGTTTTTCGTTCTGAAATCCGGCCAGTAGTAAGTAGCCTTTACCTTTGGCGTCAACATGTTGATATTGTTATATTTCGCAAACTTCGCCACATCAACAATATAACTTGAAACGGTATCATCATCACCGATAAGGCATACATAATGTCCTTGGGCGAGCGCAATTGCTCTTTCATGGTTTTCAGTCATGGACAAGCGCTCTTGCCAATGAACATACACTAATCTAGGGTTTTTATTACTTTCAACCCAACGGGCTAATGCACACTCGTCATTACTAGTGTCATGCACTACCACCTGGATATGTTCGGAGTGAATCTCCAACAAACTTGAAATACAAGAAATCGCATAAGCAGAGCGATTATGGGTAGCAATCACTATAGAAACCAAATACTTATCGCTATCCATTTAACACCCAAATTAAAATAAAAACTTCTTAAAGATAAAATTAAAACTAAAATTATAATGCTTTTCAAGCATTTAACTGAGGTTTACAGCTCTTCCAATTACTTTCCAGCCCTAGGCATTCGCTTTAGAGCCGGAGAGCCTCCAACCACCGTTCAACGGTCGACGCCCCATAGCCTTCAACGCCTAATAAAGGCTGCAATAGAATCCGGAGATACGAGCAGACCATCCTTCATGCGTCGGCGCATCGAGAGATAGATATTATCTCAAGACGCTTGCTTTGTTCAATGAACTAGAGATATTAGGAAGAGAACGCAGGTTGTTTCAGCCATGCATTTCACGGAGAGTAATCAAAAAGCTAGATTGGATGTTCTTGCCTGAATTCAGATGCGTCCAAAATTAGTAGCACGCTAACAAATATCGGCATGTCTAGAAGACAGGAAAAACACAACCTCATCGTACCTCTCGGGCCAGAACGAGAGGAAAATGAAGGGGTTGAAATTGATCACTATTTTAAGCCCTGCACCCTCAAAGTCAAAAGCGATCACGCATGCGCGATTTTCAGCCGCCTTCCACATGGCGACTGATATCTGAATCTCACAGGCAAGACAGGAGAGAGCCGCCAGCTCTTGGCAACTGCTAGTTCTTCAAACCCGAACGTTTACGACCGAGTAGCAGGCTCAACACAGGTCCGACAGCCAATCCAATGATTAGACCCAGTGTCACGAAAACTGAAACTGGAAGCTCAGCCGTGGTCCAGCCAAGAAAAGATAATGACGCGGCTTGTTGGTTCTCCAGTACAAAGGCCAATACAACCAGAGCCAATAATAGGACGAACGCTGCCAGTAAAGCGCGCTTGAATCTAAGCATGATCTTCTCCGAGGCAAAATCGAATCAAACCCCCTCTTCCTCATCCTCATTCACCCGATCCCGCAACTCCTTCCCCGGCTTGAAATGAGGCACAAACTTCCCATCCAGACTCACCGACTGCCCAGTCTTGGGATTCCGCCCTACCCGCGGCGCGCGATAGTGCAGCGAGAAGCTGCCAAACCCACGGATCTCAATCCGATCACCAGTCGCCAGGCACTGGGACATTTGCTCGAGCATGGTCTTGATAGCCAGCTCAACATCCTTGGATGAGAGCAGCCCTTGATGGGTGACAATTCGTTCGATCAACTCCGACTTCGTCATATTTTTCCCTTCTTTTTCAAGCAGCTAGGAAAAGCGCTTCGAAGGTTTTAGCATGACTTGATGAATTTGAACAGCCCACGCATAAACTTATCTGCGGGTTAAATAAACACCTGCGTGAAACACGTAACCGCCTCAATTGCAGATGACGAGCATCTTGCGAGTCACCGCGCCAGCAGGGTTCCAGCCGAACAGGTAGTCGCCCTCTTCGTCCGTGGCGTCACTGGACTTGGTGATGACCTTATAGCCCTGCATCTTGCACTCACGGGCGGCGCGCTTCTCGCACTTGTCCCACTTGTTGCCCAGCCCCGAGCAGTCGATCTCGATGCCGCTGACGCCGCGCTTAGCGTGGGTCTTGGCACTGGTGGTAGAGCAGCCTGCGAGCATGAGCACTGCGAGTATTACAATAAGCCTGTTCATTCAACTCCTTACTGAAGCGACATCACGAGAACCGCTTTTTTCCTAAGACTATAGTCAGTTCTGACACTGATCTACTCACCTTGGTTCTCGACGTTGATTCAACAAATTTCAGGCACAAAAAAGGGCGACCGAAGTCGCCCTTTTTCTATGGTCTGACAGAACTTAGTTCTGTTTTTCCATTTGTGCACGCAACAGGTCGCCCAGAGTGGTAGGACCAGCAGCGATGCTATCCGAAGGCTTGTCTTTCAAGCTTTGGATGGCTTCTTTCTCTTCAGCATCGTCTTTCGACTTGATGGAGAGCTGGATTACACGGCTCTTGCGGTCAACGCTGATGATCTTGGCTTCTACTTCCTGGCCTTCTTTCAGAACGTTACGTGCGTCTTCAACGCGGTCACGGCTGATTTCGGAGGCTTTCAGAGTCGCTTCGATATCGTCGGCCAGAGTGATGATGGCGCCTTTAGCGTCAACTTCTTTCACGATGCCTTTAACGATTGCGCCTTTGTCGTTGTCCTGAACGTATTCAGAGAACGGGTCGCTTTCCAGTTGCTTGATACCCAGGGAGATACGCTCGCGCTCTGGGTCAACCGACAGGATAACGGTGTCCAGCTCGTCGCCCTTCTTGAAACGACGAACAGCTTCTTCGCCCACTTCGTTCCAGGAGATGTCGGACAGGTGAACCAGGCCGTCGATGCCGCCGTCCAGACCAATGAAGATACCGAAATCGGTGATCGACTTGATGGTGCCGGAGATTTTATCGCCCTTGTTGAACTGGCCAGAGAAATCTTCCCATGGGTTAGATTTGCACTGCTTGATGCCGAGGGAGATACGACGACGCTCTTCGTCGATGTCCAGAACCATAACTTCCACTTCGTCGCCGACTTGTACGACTTTCGAAGGGTGGATGTTTTTGTTGGTCCAGTCCATTTCGGAAACGTGTACCAGGCCTTCAACGCCTTCTTCCAGCTCAGCGAAGCAGCCGTAGTCGGTCAGGTTGGTAACACGTGCGGTGACGCGAGTGCTTTCTGGGTAACGGGCTTTGATAGCGACCCATGGATCTTCACCCAGTTGCTTCAGGCCCAGGGAAACACGGTTGCGTTCGCGATCGTATTTCAGAACCTTGACATCGATCTCGTCGCCAACGTTGACGATTTCGGAAGGATGCTTGATGCGCTTCCAAGCCATGTCGGTAATGTGCAGCAGGCCATCCACGCCACCCAGGTCGACGAATGCGCCGTAGTCGGTGAGGTTTTTGACGATACCTTTGACTTGTTGGCCTTCCTGCAGGGATTCCAGCAGAGCTTCACGCTCGGCGGAGTTCTCTGCTTCCAGGACGCTGCGACGGGAAACGACAACGTTGTTGCGTTTCTGATCGAGTTTGATGACCTTGAATTCGAGTTCTTTGCCTTCCAGGTGCGTGGTGTCGCGCACTGGACGAACGTCGACCAAAGAACCTGGCAGGAACGCACGGATGCCGTTAACGTCGACAGTGAAGCCGCCTTTAACCTTACCGTTGATAACGCCCTTGACCACTTCTTCAGCTGCGAAGGCTGCTTCGAGAACAATCCAGCATTCAGCGCGCTTGGCTTTTTCACGGGACAGCTTGGTTTCACCGAAACCGTCTTCAACCGAGTCCAGAGCAACGTGAACTTCGTCACCGACATTGATTGTCAGATCACCAGCATCGTTGTAGAACTGTTCCAGCGGGATCAGAGCTTCAGACTTCAGACCAGCGTGAACGGTTACCCAGCGAGCTTGGTAATCGATATCAACGATAACACCGGTGATGATGGAGCCTGCCTGAAGGTTCAGGGTTTTTAGGCTTTCTTCAAAGAGTTCCGCAAAGCTTTCGCTCATTTTAATTCCTGTTGATAAGGGCGAAGAATACGCCCATCTCCACACCCCAGACGGTGTGGGTCAGTTTCAGTTAAAAGAAGCCACCGCAGGACTATGACTGGTCCCCTGCGGCCTTCTTGGTCACCCGGCGATATCGCGAATGGCGATCTCGCTCATGATGCGTTCCAGCACCTGCTCGATGGACAACTCCGTGGAATCCAGCTGTATGGCATCAGCCGCCGGTTTAAGCGGGGCTACTGCGCGCTGGGTATCACGCTCATCGCGTGCACGGATCTCATCTAGCAGACTCGACAGACTAACACCATCGACTTTGCCCTTCAACTGCAAGTAACGGCGGCGAGCCCGCTCCTCGGCGCTGGCGGTCAGGAAAATCTTCAAGGGCGCCTCGGGAAACACCACGGTTCCCATGTCACGGCCATCAGCCACCAGGCCCGGCGGCTCCTGAAACGCCCGCTGGCGCTGCAGCAGCGCATCACGCACGGCCGGCAGCGCAGCAACCTGGGAAGCCCAGGAGCCGACTTGTTCGTTACGCAGGTCATCCGTCACATCATCCCCTTCGAGGATGATGCGCTGGGGATGACCTTCCGTCGCGCCGACGAACTGCACATCCAGGTGCGCCGCCAGCAGCTTCAGGGATTCTTCGTTGGTCAGGTCGACGCCATGGTTGCGAGCGGCAAATGCCAGCAGGCGGTACAGCGCGCCGGAATCCAGCAGGCACCAGCCCAGGCGCTTGGCCAGGATGCCGGCGATCGTGCCTTTGCCCGAGCCGCTTGGCCCGTCGATGGTAATCACCGGTGCTTTGATATTCACAATTGAGCCTCTTGGGCAACACGGATGCCGACGTGGGCACACAGTGTAAGAAAGTTCGGAAAAGACGTAGCAACATTGGCGCAGTCATGGATACGAATCGGCGCCGCCGCCCGTAGGGAAGCTACGCTGAACGCCATGGCAATCCGGTGATCGCCATGGGCGTGCACGTCGCCACCGCCCATCAGGCCACCGTCAATGATAATCCCATCAGGGGTCGGTTCACACTTCACCCCCAGTGCCAGCAGACCATCGGCCATGACCTGAATACGGTCGGACTCCTTCACGCGCAGCTCTTGCGCCCCACGCAACACGGTCCGCCCTTCGGCGCAGGCCGCCGCGACGAACAGCACCGGGAACTCATCGATGGCCAACGGCACCAGCGCTTCGGGAATCTCGATCCCCTTCAATGACGCCGCACGCACCCGCAAGTCCGCCACAGGCTCGCCGCCGACTTCGCGCTGATTTTCCAGGGTGATATCCGCCCCCATCAGCCGCAGGATCTCGATCACCCCGGTACGCGTCGGATTGACCCCCACGTGCTCCAGCAAAAGCTCGGAACCCTCGGCGATCGACGCCGCCACCAGGAAAAATGCGGAGGAGGAAATATCCCCCGGCACTTCTATATGGGTGGCGATCAAGGCATGACCCGACTCCAGCGAAGCCGTCGCGCCCTCCACCGCCACCGGGTAACCAAAACCGCGCAACATGCGCTCGGTATGGTCACGGGTCGGTGCCGGTTCGGTCACGGCGGTCTTGCCCTCGGCATATAACCCCGCCAGTAACAGGCAGGACTTGACCTGGGCACTGGCCATCGGCATGGCGTACGTCAGGCCTTTCAACGCCTGACCACCCCGAATAGTCAGCGGCGGACGCCCTTCCGGCCCGGTCTCGATCACCGCGCCCATGTCCCGCAGAGGCTTGGCCACGCGATTCATCGGGCGCTTGGACAGGGACGCGTCGCCCGTCAGCACACTGTCGAAGCGCTGCGCGGCCAGCAAACCGGACAGCAGGCGCATCGACGTACCGGAGTTACCCAGGTAGATCGGCCCCGGTGCCGGCTTCAAGCCATGCAACCCCACGCCATGGATGGTCACGCGCCCATGGTGCGGCCCTTCAATCACAACGCCCATGTCACGAAACGCCTGCAACGTCGCCAAGGCGTCCTCGCCTTCGAGGAAACCTTCGACCTCAGTCACACCCTCGGCCAACGAACCCAGCATGATCGACCGATGGGAGATCGACTTGTCACCCGGCACCCGAATGCGTCCGCTCAAGCGGCCGCCCGGGTTGGCGAGGAAGGTCAGGTCATCGGTGTTCACAGCGGTTTCCATGTAGGCCCGGCGCGCCAGGATCTTGCTGAAATGCTCACGCGCCACCCGCGCACGGGTGAACACGCCCAATAATTGGTGGCCATCTCCGGCATCGACCGCGTCGCGCAAGGCGTCGAGGTCACTGCGGAAGGTGTCCAGGGTGCGCAACACCGCTTCGCGATTGGCGAGGAAGATGTCGTGCCACATCACCGGGTCGCTGCCGGCAATCCGCGTGAAATCGCGAAAGCCACCGGCGGCGTAACGGAAAATCTCAAGGTTTTCGTTGCGCTTGGCCAGCGAGTCCACCAGGCCAAAAGCGAGCAAATGCGGCAAATGGCTGGTCGCCGCCAGCACTTCGTCGTGACGCTCGACCTGCATGTGCTCGACATCCGCCCCCAGCTCACGCCACAGACGATCCACCACCGCCAACGCGGCCGGGTCTGTTTGCGCAAGCGGCGTCAGGATGACTTTGTGGCGACGGAACAGCTGCGCATTCGACGCTTCCACCCCGCTCTGCTCGGAACCGGCAATCGGATGGCCCGGCACAAAGCGCGCGGGCATGCCGCCAAACGCCTGTTGCGCCGCACGCACCACATTGCCCTTGGCACTGCCGACATCCGTCAGGATCGCCTGGCCCAGGTCCATGCCCGCCAACACGGCCAGGAGCTTCTCCATGGCCAGGATCGGCACGGCCAGCTGGATCACGTCAGCGCCCTGGCACGCGAGCGCCAGGTCCGCCTCACAACGATCCACCACCCCCAACTCAACCGCCAATGTGCGCGATTGCGGGTCCAGGTCCACACCGACCACTTCGCCGCACAGCCCGCTTTCACGCAGGCCTTTGGCGAAAGAGCCGCCGATCAACCCCAGACCGACCACCACCAGGCGACCGATCATAGGCACAGCAGGTTGCAATGCAGTGACATCAACCACGAGCCAGAACCTTGGCCAACGCCTCCAGGAAGCGGCTGTTTTCAGCCGGCAAACCGATGGTGATACGCAGGTGGTTCGGCATGCCGTAGTTGGCCACCGGACGCACGATCACGCCTTCGCGCAGCAGGCCCTGGAAGACCGGGGCAGCCACTTGGCCGAGGTCGACGCAGATGAAGTTGCCCTTGGACGGAATCCAGCCCAGGCCCAACTCACGGAAGCCTTGCTGCAACTGCAACATGCCGCTTTCGTTGATGCGACGGCCTTCTTCCAGGTACTCGGCATCCTTCACCGCCGCACAGGCCGCCGCCAGGGCGAGGCTGTTGACGTTGAACGGCTGGCGCACGCGGTTCAGCACGTCAGCGACGACCGCGCTGGACAAACCGTAGCCGACCCGCAGCGACGCCAGGCCGTAAGCCTTGGAGAAGGTGCGCGAGACCAGCAGGTTCGGGTAGGCAGCCAGGAAATCCAGGCCGTCCGGCAGGTCGCTGCCTTCGGCGTATTCGATGTACGCCTCGTCCAGCACCACCAGCACGTGCTCAGGCACGTCTTGCAGGAAGTCGTTCAGCGCCTGAGCGTCGAACCAGGTGCCTGTCGGGTTGTTCGGGTTGGCGATAAACACCACGCGGGTCTGTGCGTCGATGGCCGCCAGCATGGCCGGCAGGTCATGGCCCCACTCCTTCGCAGGAATAATGCGCGCGTCAGCGCCGACCGCCTGGGTCACGATCGGATAGACCGCGAACGCATGCTCACTGAACACCGCGTTCAGGCCCGGCGCCAGGTAGGCACGACCGACCAGCTCAAGAATGTCGTTGGAACCGTTACCCAGGGTCACTTGGTTCAGCTCGACCCGGCACTTCTCCGCCAGCAGGGACTTGAGCGCAAAGCCGTTGCCATCGGGATAGCGGGTCAGCTCAGCCAACTCTTCACGGATCGCCGCCAGGACTTTAGGGCTAGGGCCCAGCGGGTTCTCATTACTTGCCAACTTGACGATTTTGGACGGATCCAGGTTCAACTCACGCGCCAGCTCGTCCACAGGCTTGCCCGGAACGTAAGGCGACAGTTGTTGCACGCCCGGCTGAGCCAGGGCGAGGAAGTTGCCACTCATGTTAACGCCTCACAGAACCGCTTTCGGGTAAGAGCCCAGCACCTTGAGTGCAACGGCTTCCTGACTGATTTTCTCGAGCACGCCTTTGACCAGTGGGTCGCGGTGATGGCCGATGAAGTCGATAAAGAACACGTAAGTCCATTTACCGCTGCGCGAAGGACGCGTCTCGATGCGCGTCAGGTCAATCCCGTTGTCGTGGAACGGCACCAGCAGTTCATGCAGCGCGCCGGGCTTGTTGCTCATGGAGACGATGATCGAAGTCTTGTCGTCGCCGGTCGGCGGCACTTCCTGGCTGCCGATCATCAGGAAGCGCGTGGAGTTGTCCGGGCGGTCCTCGATTTTCTCGGCCAGGCGCGTCAGGCCGTACAGGCCCGCCGCCATATCACCGGCGATGGCCGCCGAGTTCCACTCACCCTTGACCCGCTTGGCCGCTTCGGCGTTGCTGGAGACCGCCACGCGCTCGACATTCGGGTAATGCGCATCCAGCCACTTGCGGCACTGGGCCAGGGACTGGGCGTGGGAGTAGATCCGGCTGATGCTGTCGGTCTTGGTGTTCTCGCCCACCAACAGGTGGTGGTGGATACGCAACTCGACTTCGCCGCAGATCACCATGTCGTGCTCGAGGAAGCTGTCCAGCGTGTGGTTGACCGCGCCTTCGGTGGAGTTTTCCACCGGCACCACGCCAAAATTTACCGCGCCGGCTGCCACTTCACGGAACACTTCGTCGATCGCCGCCATGGGCTTGCTGATCACTGCGTGACCGAAGTGCTTCATGGCCGCCGCTTGGGTGAAGGTGCCCTCAGGGCCGAGATAAGCCACTTTCAGTGGCTGCTCCAGCGCCAGGCACGAGGACATGATTTCACGGAACAACCGCGCCATTTCCTCGTTGCCCAACGGGCCCTTGTTGCGTTCCATCACGCGCTTGAGCACCTGGGCTTCACGCTCAGGCCGGTAGAACACCGGCACTTCACCTTCCGCCAGGGACGCCATCTTCACGCGTGCCACTTCTTGGGCGCACCGCGCGCGCTCACTGATCAGTTCCAGGACTTTCTCGTCCAGGCTGTCAATGCGTACGCGCAGGGCCTTGAGTTCTTGCTCAGACATTAGCCGTGTTCCTTTTCGAACTCTGCCATGTAGGCAATCAGCGCCTTGATGGCATTGATGTCGACAGCGTTGTAGATGGAGGCGCGCATGCCACCGACCGAACGGTGGCCCTTGAGGTTCAGCAGGCCGCGTTCGTCGGCACCGGCCAGGAATGGCTTGTCCAGGCGATCGTCAGCCAGGCGGAACGGCACGTTCATCCACGAGCGGTCGGTCAGGTTGATCGGGTTGCTGTACAGGCCGCTGGCGTCGATGAAGTCGTACAGGGTGCGCTTCTTCTCTTCGTTGAGCTTGCCCATGGCGGCGACACCGCCCTGCTCTTTCAGCCACTCGAAGACCAGGCCGGACAGGTACCAGGCGAACGCCGGCGGGGTGTTGTACATCGAGCCATTATCGGCCGCGACCTTGTAGTTGAGCATGGTCGGGCACAGCGAACGGGCACGCCCCAGCAGGTCTTCGCGGATGATGTTGACCAGGATGCCGCTCGGGCCGATGTTCTTCTGCGCACCCGCGTAGATCATGCCGTACTTGGACACATCGATCGGGCGCGAAAGGATGTCAGAAGACATGTCGCACACCAGCGGAACGTCGCCAACTTCCGGTACCCAGTCGAATTCCAGGCCGCCGATGGTTTCGTTCGCTACGTAATGCACGTAGGCGGCGTCCTTCGACAGCTTCCACTCGTTCTGGCCGGGAATGGCAAAGTAATCGTAAGGCTTGGCGGTGCCCGCCACATTGACGTGACCGTAGCGGGAGGCCTCTTCAATGGCTTTCTGACCCCAGATACCGGTGTCGATGTAGTCGGCAGTGCCGTCTTCCGGCAGCAGGTTCAGCGGGATCTGGGCGAACTGCTGGCTCGCGCCGCCCTGCAGGAACAGCACTTTGTAGTGGGAGGGGATGCCCAGCAAGTCGCGCAGATCCTGCTCGGCCTTGGTGGCAATGGACACGAACTCATCGCTGCGATGGCTCATTTCCATCACGGAGAGGCCTTTTCCATGCCAGTCGAGGAGTTCACCCTGCGCACGCTGCAGGACTGCTTCAGGAAGCGCCGCGGGACCGGCACAGAAGTTATAGGCTCTCTTGCTCACATCCAATCTCACTCTGATCTGGTGGGGTGGTGCAATAAACGGGTGTTTCAATACTTTCATAAGGGACAAACAACAAGGGGGCGAATCTTCATCCGCCCCCTGTGTGTCCGCTTATTCCTGCGGTTCTTCTTCGTCTGCGGCAGCATCGAGGGTTGGCTCGTCGACGTTGTCATCGCCTGCTGCGATCACCTCGCCTTCAATTTCCTCGCCCTCCAGCGCTTCGCCTTCGACTTCCGACGGCTCCTGGACACGCTCCAGGCCGACCAGTTTTTCGTCTTTGGCCAGCTTGATCAAGGTCACGCCCTGGGTGTTACGGCCCAGGCTCGACACTTCAGCCACACGGGTACGCACCAGGGTGCCCTGGTCGGAAATCAGCATGATTTCCTCGCCGTCGAGCACCTGGACCGCGCCGACCAGACGGCCGTTGCGGTCGTTGCTGACCATGGCGATCACGCCCTGGCCGCCACGCTTGTACTCCGGGAACTCGCTGATGGCCGTACGCTTGCCATAACCGCGCTCGGAAGCGGTGAGGATCTGGCTGCCTTCTTCCGGGATCAGCATCGAAATCAGCTTCTGCCCTTCCGGCAGGCGCATGCCGCGCACACCGCGGGCGGTACGGCCCATGGCACGAACGTCGGATTCCTTGAAGCGCGTCACCTTGCCACCGTCGGAGAACAGCATGACTTCACGCTCGCCATCGGTGATGGCGGCGGAGATCAGTACGTCGCCTTCGTCCAGCTCCAGGGCGATCAGGCCCACGCTGCGTTGACGGCTGAAGGATTCCAGCGGGGTCTTCTTCACGGTGCCTTTGGCGGTCGCCATGAAGATGAAGTGACCTTCGGTGTATTCCTCGACCGGCAGCATGGTGGTGATGTATTCATCACTGTCCAGCGGCAGCAGGTTGACCAGCGGACGACCACGGGCGGCACGCGACGCTTCCGGGATTTCGTAGGTTTTCAGCCAGTACACCTTGCCCTTGCTGGAGAACAGCAGCAGCGTGGTGTGACTGTTGGCGACCAGCAGGTGAGCGATGTAGTCCTCATCCTTGACGCCGGTAGCCGATTTACCTTTACCGCCACGGCGCTGGGCCTGGTACGCCGCCAACGGCTGGGTCTTGGCATAGCCACCGTGGGAAATGGTCACCACACGCTCTTCTTCCGGGATCATGTCACCCAGGGTCAGGTCGAGGCGCGCGTCGAGGATCTCGGTGCGGCGCACGTCGCCGTATTCGGCGCGGATCACTTCCAGTTCTTCGCGGATCACTTCCATCAGGCGCACGGCGCTGCTGAGGATGCGGATCAACTCGCCGATCTGGTTGAGGATCTCCTGGTACTCGGCCAGCAGCTTCTCGTGCTCCAGGCCGGTCAGGCGGTGCAGGCGCAGTTCCAGGATGGCCTGGGCCTGTTCCGGCGACAGGAAGTACTTGCCGTCACGCAGGCCGTATTGCGGGTCCAGGGTCTCCGGACGGCACGAGTCGGCGCCGGCACGTTCAACCATCGCCACGACAGCGCTGGACTCCCACGGCATCTTGATCAGGGCTTCTTTAGCTTCCGACGGGGTCGGCGAAGCCTTGATCAGGGCGATCACCGGGTCGATGTTCGACAGCGCAACCGCCTGGCCTTCCAGGATGTGGCCGCGCTCGCGGGCCTTGCGCAGTTCGAACACGGTACGGCGGGTAACGACTTCGCGACGGTGACGGACGAAGGCTTCCAGCAGATCCTTGAGGTTCAGGATGCGTGGGCGGCCATCGATCAGTGCAACCACGTTGATACCAAACACGCTTTGCAGCTGGGTCTGGGCATAGAGGTTGTTGAGGATCACCTCAGGCACTTCGCCACGGCGCAGCTCGATCACAACACGCATACCGTCTTTGTCGGACTCGTCGCGCAGCTCGGTGATGCCTTCCAGCTTCTTCTCTTTAACCAGCTCGGCGATCTTCTCGATCAGACGCGCCTTGTTCAGCTGGTAAGGGAGCTCGGTGATGACGATCTGCTGGCGGCCACCGACCTTGTCGATGTCTTCGATCATCGAGCGGGCGCGCATGTAAATGCGGCCGCGACCGGTGCGGTAGGCTTCGATGATGCCGGCGCGACCGTTGATGATCGCGGCGGTCGGGAAGTCCGGACCGGGGATGTATTGCATCAGCTCATCGACGGTCAGCTCGGGGTTGTCGATGAGGGCCAGGCAACCGTCGATGACTTCACCGAGGTTGTGCGGCGGGATGTTGGTGGCCATGCCCACGGCGATACCGCTGGAACCGTTGACCAGCAGGTTGGGGATCTTGGTTGGCATGACGGCCGGGATCATTTCGGTGCCGTCGTAGTTCGGCACCCAGTCCACGGTTTCTTTATGCAGGTCGGCCAGCAGCTCGTGCGCCAGCTTGGTCATGCGCACTTCGGTGTATCGCATGGCTGCGGCATTGTCGCCGTCGACCGAACCGAAGTTGCCCTGGCCGTCTACCAGCAGGTAGCGCAGGGAAAACGGCTGGGCCATCCGAACGATGGTGTCGTACACCGCAGTGTCGCCGTGAGGGTGATACTTACCGATCACGTCACCGACAACACGGGCAGATTTCTTGTACGGCTTGTTCCAGTCGTTACCCAGCTCGCTCATCGCGAACAGCACACGCCGGTGCACGGGCTTCAAGCCATCGCGCGCATCAGGCAGTGCCCGACCGACAATTACGCTCATCGCGTAGTCGAGGTAGGACTGTTTCAGCTCGTCTTCGATATTGACCGGGAGGATTTCTTTGGCCAGTTCGCCCATGAGAAGCCTGATTCCTTTTTCGGGTGAAACCTCGTCACATCCATTTGGGACGAACGAAGCTCGCCGCTGCCGGCAGAGTGCCTGACAACGACTTACGACAAATCAACGAGTTATGACACGGATCTGCACGTTATAGGCCACCCCTCGGGGTGGCCCTGGAAACCGCCGGATGTTATCACAATCGCCGCCACGCACCTATCCCCCTGATGCGCATGGAGCATAGTAAGTTGACGGATGACAGGCTTGAGGGCGACGAGAGGGGCTCAGAGGTGGGTTGGTGCTTTTTTCTGAGGCCAGATCCGAGGGTTTTGTTGACTTATAAAGCCAATCGGGGGCAAGCCCCCGCCCACATTTTGAATGCGTTCGCCGTTCACGTGTGGGAGGGGGCTTGCCCCCGAAGGCCATTTCACAAACACCGCACCCCTCAATGCAACCGCTTACGGCACATCAACTTGGCCAACTTGGCCGTATCCGGCCGCTCGACCACACCTTTCTCGGTCACGATCACGTCGATCAGGTCGGCCGGCGTCACGTCAAACACCGGGTTGTAGGCATTCACATCCGCCGCAAAGCGCTGGCCGGCCACTTCCAGCAACTCACCAATATCGCGCTCTTCCAGGGCAACGTCATCGCCAGTGGCCATCATCATGTCCAGGGTGGAACTCGGCGCCACCACCATGAAACGCACGCCATGGTGCATCGCGCACACCGCCAGCTGGTAGGTGCCGATCTTGCTGATCACATCACCATTGGCGGCAATGCAATCGGCGCCGACGATCACCCACGTCACGCCTTTGGTCTTGAGGATATGCGCCCCCGCCGAATCGGCATTCACCGTTACCGGAATGCCCTCGCCCGCCAGTTCCCAGGCGGTCAGCCGCGAACCTTGCAGCCAGGGGCGCGTTTCGTTGGCATAGACCTGCTCGACCATGCCCTCCAGGTAGGCTGCGCGAATCACTCCGAGCGCCGTTCCCACGCCGCCGGTCGCCAGGGCGCCTGCGTTGCCGTGGGTGAGGATGGCCTGGGCATTGCCCTGGTGCTTGCGGATCAGTTCGACGCCCAGTTGGGCCATGGTCAGGTTGGCTTCGCGATCACTTTCATGGATCGCAATGGCTTCGGCTTCCAGCACCGCCAGCGGATCGGCGTGCTTCTTGACGCGATCCAGACGGTCGCGCATGCGCTTCAACGCCCAGAACAGGTTCGATGCGGTGGGACGGGCATCGGCTAACAGTGCGTAGTCTTCTTCCCAGGCAGCCTGCCAGTCACCGCCCTCGGCGATGCGCACACGGGCCGCCAACACCAGGCCATACGCAGCACTGATGCCAATGGCCGGCGCACCGCGCACCACCATCGTACGGATGGCTGCCGCCACGTCTTCGACCGTCACGCAGGCCACCCAGCTTTCCCGGGATGGCAAGGCGCGCTGATCGAGCAGGTACAGCGCGCCATCACGCCAATCGATGGCCTTCACCTTCTCCGCTGCCAACAGTCGATCGCGCATCCCTTACTCCGCACTCAAGAACAAAGCCGCCGATTATAGCGATCCGCCAGCCAGGACGCTCGGGTATACTTCGCCCTTCTTTTATAGCTGCCTGGGAAGAAGCCCGCGATGACCGCCACTGCCGCCCCGCTCGACGTGTTGCTGCTGCCAACCTGGCTGGTGCCTGTCGAACCCGCTGGCGTGGTGCTCAAGGAGCATGGCCTGGGCATCCGCGATGGGCGCATTGCCTTTATCGGGCCACGGGCAGCGGCCTTGAAGCTGGCAACCCACGAGGTGCGCGAGCTGCCGGGCATGCTGCTCAGCCCCGGCCTGATCAACGCCCACGGGCATGCGGCGATGAGCCTGTTTCGCGGCCTGGCCGACGACCTGCCGCTGATGACCTGGCTGGAAAAACACATCTGGCCCGCCGAGGCCAAGTGGGTTGATGAAGCGTTCGTACGCGACGGCACCGACCTGGCCATCGCCGAGCAGCTCAAGGGTGGCATCACCTGCTTCTCCGACATGTACTTTTACCCCAAGGTCGCCAGCGACTGCGTGCATAACAGCGGCATGCGCGCACAGATCGCGATTCCGATCCTCGACTTCCCGATTCCCGGCGCCAGCACGGCCGATGAGGCGATTCGCCAGGGCATCGAACTGTTCGGCGACCTCAAGCACCACCCGCGCATCAAGATCACCTTCGGCCCCCACGCGCCTTACACCGTGTGCGATGACAACCTGGAAAAAATCCGCGTAATCGCCGAAGAGCTGGACGCCACGATCCATATGCATGTTCACGAAACCGCCTTTGAAGTGCAGCAAGCCGTCGAGCAGACCGGCGAACGCCCACTGGCGCGCCTGGGTCGCCTCGGGCTGTTGGGGCCGCGCTTCCAGGCCGTTCATATGACCCAAATCAGCGAGGATGACCTGGCTTTGCTGGTAGAAAGCAACACCAGCGTCATCCATTGCCCGGAATCCAACCTGAAACTGGCCAGCGGCTTTTGCCCGGTGGAGCGTCTGTGGCAGGCTGGCGTGAATGTGGCCATCGGCACCGATGGCGCCGCCAGCAACAATGACCTCGACCTGCTGGGCGAAACCCGCACCGCGGCGATGCTGGCGAAGGCCGTCGCCGGTTCGGCCACGGCGCTGGATGCCCACCGGGCCCTGCGCATGGCGACGCTCAATGGCGCGCGGGCCATGGGCCTGGAAAGCGAGATTGGCTCGCTGGAGGTCGGCAAGGCGGCGGATATCGTTGCCTTCGATCTGTCAGGGCTGGCGCAACAACCGATCTACGATCCGGTCTCACAGCTTATATATGCCACCGGACGCGATTGCGTGAAACACCTTTGGGTCGCCGGCAAGCAATTGCTCGACGACCGGCAGTTGACCCGCATGGATGAACACCAGTTGACCGCCACGGCCATCGCCTGGGGTCAACGTATCAGCGGGCACCGCGAATAACGCCGGTCTTGAACCGTATCGTTCAGGACTGACAAACCGATTTATCAGATTTAGAGGATTCACCATGAGCAACGTCGACCACGCCGAAATCGCCAAATTCGAAGCCCTGGCTCACCGCTGGTGGGACCGCGAAAGCGAGTTCAAACCCCTGCACGACATCAACCCGCTGCGGGTCAACTGGATTGACGAACGCGTCAACCTGGCCGGCAAGAAGGTGCTGGACGTGGGCTGCGGCGGCGGCATCCTCAGCGAAGCCATGGCCCAGCGCGGCGCGACCGTGATGGGCATCGACATGGGTGAAGCGCCCTTGGCGGTGGCCCAGCTGCACCAGCTGGAATCCGGCGTGAGCGTGGAGTATCGCCAGATCACCGCCGAAGCCCTGGCTGAAGAGATGCCCGAGCAGTTCGACGTGGTCACCTGCCTGGAAATGCTCGAGCACGTGCCGGACCCGTCCTCGGTGATCCGTGCGTGCTTCCGTATGGTCAAGCCGGGCGGCCAGGTGTTCTTCTCCACCATCAACCGCAACCCCAAGGCCTACCTGTTCGCGATCATCGGCGCCGAATACATCATGAAGCTGCTGCCGCGCGGCACCCATGACTTCAAGAAATTCATCCGCCCTTCCGAGCTGGGCGCCTGGAGCCGCCAGGCCGGGCTGACCGTCAAGGACATCATCGGCCTGACCTACAACCCGCTGACCAAACACTACAAGCTGGCCAGCGATGTTGACGTCAACTACATGATCCAGACCCTGCGCGAGGAGTGAGCCTGTGAAGTTGCGAGCGGTTCTCTTCGATATGGACGGTACCCTGCTGGACACCGCGCCGGACTTTATCGCCATCTGCCAGGCCATGCGCGCCGACCGCGGCCTGGCGCCGATCAATCCCCAGCACATCCGCGATGAAATCTCCGGCGGTGCGCGGGCGATGGTCGCCGTGACCTTCTCGATGGACCCGGAATCCCCAGGTTTTGAAGCGCTGCGCCAGGAGTTCCTCGAACGCTACCTCAAGGGCTGCGCGGTCCACAGCAAATTGTTCGACGGCATGGCCGAGCTGCTGGAAGACATCGAAAAAGCCAAGCTGATCTGGGGCGTGGTCACCAATAAGCCACTGCGCTTTGCCGAACCGATCATGCAGCAGCTGGGCCTGGCCGAGCGCTCGGCGCTGCTGATCTGCCCCGACCATGTGAAAAACAGCAAGCCGGACCCGGAGCCGATGATCCTGGCGTGCAAGATGCTCGACCTGGACCCGGCCAGCGTGCTGTTCGTGGGCGATGACCTGCGCGATATCGAGTCCGGCCGCGACGCCGGCACCCGTACCGCGGCGGTGACCTACGGCTATATCCACCCGGACGACAACCCGCGCCATTGGGGTGCGGATGTGGTGGTGGATCACCCGCTGGAGCTGCGTAAAGTGCTGGATAACGCACTGTGCAGTTGCTGATTGGGAATGCTTGCGGCTGATGTGCCTTTGTGGCGAGGGAGCTTGCTCCCGCTGGGGCGCGAAGCGGCCCCAAAAGATGGGCCTGCTACGCAGGCCAGCGGGAGCAAGCTCCCTCGCCACAAAAGCAGAGGCTGCGATCAAGCACATGGATTTTCTGTGAATTCTGTCGAGGTTGTTTATGTTTGATTACTCCGCACGTCCAGAACTGCTCAAAGGCCGAATCATCCTGGTGACCGGCGCCGGTCGCGGGATTGGCGCGGCAGCGGCGAAAACCTACGCCGCCCATGGCGCTACCGTGCTGTTGCTGGGTAAGACCGAAGCCAACCTGGCCCAGGTCTATGACGAAATCGAAGCGGCGGGCCAGCCTCAACCGGTGGTGATCCCATTCAACCTGGAGACCGCCCTGCCCCATCAGTACGATGAGCTGGCCGCGATGATCGAAAAAGAATTCGGCCACCTCGACGGCCTGCTGCACAACGCCTCGATCATCGGCCCACGCACGCCGATCGAGCAGTTGTCCGGTGAGAATTTCATGCGGGTCATGCACGTGAACGTCAACGCGATGTTCATGCTGACCAGCACCCTGCTGCCGCTGCTCAAACTGTCCCAGGATGCGTCGGTGGTGTTCACCTCCAGCAGCGTCGGGCGTAAAGGCCGGGCGTATTGGGGGGCTTATGGGGTGTCGAAGTTTGCGACCGAGGGGCTGATGCAAACCCTGGCCGATGAGCTGGAGGATGTGGCGGCGGTACGCGCCAACAGCATCAACCCCGGTGGCACGCGCACCAGCATGCGCGCCCAGGCGTACCCAGGGGAGAACCCGATGGAAAGGCCAGCGCCGGAAGAGATCATGCCGGTGTACCTGTACCTGATGGGGCCGGACAGTGCCGGCATCAACGGGCAGGCGTTCGACGCGCAATAACAGGCACACTATAAAACCAAATGTGGGAGGGGGCTTGCCCCCGATAGCAGGTGATCAGTCACAACCTCTTTGACTGATGCACCGCTATCGGGAGCAAGCCCCCTCCCACATTTTTTTATTGCCGTGTTCTTTAGTTTTTCACCACTTCCTCAAGGGTGAAGCGACCCAGCGGGTTTTGCAGGAAGTTGCTCACATTCTTGCGTGAGATGTTGATGTACGGGCTGTAGTACAAGTCGATCCAGTTCACGTCCTGTTTCGCCAGTTTCTGCAATTCCACATACATCTGCTCACGCTTGGCCGGGTCGGCCTCGATGCGTGCGGCGGCTACCAGGTCCTTGACCTTGTCGTTCTTGTAGCGGGTCATGTAGTTCTGGTTGGTGTCGTGGCCCAGCACGAAGGTGGTCTTCTGGTCCGGGTCGAGGATGTCGTTGGTCCAGTACATCACCGAAATATCGTACTCACCGTCCACCAGCATCTGCCAGCTTTGGGTCGGGTCGACCTTTTGCAGGTTGGCGGTCACGCCGACCTTGGCCAGTTGGTCCTTGATGATCACCGCAATCTGCTCGTCGGCTTCGTTGCCGGCGTTGACCACGTAGTTGAGCTTCAAGTCCTTGGCGCCAGCCTGCTCCAGCAGCTTCTTGGCGGCGGTCGGATCGTACGGGCGCTGCAGGTTGTTGGCGTAGTGGTACAGCGAGCCCTTTGGAATGTAGGAATAGGCCACGGTGCCCTGACCGTAGGTGGCGGTCTTGACCAGCGATTGTTTGTCGATAGCCATGTCCAGCGCTTCACGCACTTCCTGCTTGGCCAGCAGGCCATGGGCGTGGTTGATCAGCAGGTGATCTTCACGGGTCGACGGGTCGGCGTGGATCACCACGTTCTTGTCTTTCTTCAGCTCTTCAACCCGTGAGAACGGTACGAAGATCGCCGTGTCCAGCTCGTTGTTCTGCACCATGCGCATGCGGGTGTTGTCGTCGGTGACGGACACCCACTCCACGCCATCCAGGCTCACGTTCTTGGCCTGCCAGAAGTTCGGGTTCTTCTTGAGGATCACCCGATCGCCCTTGCGCCACTCGTCTACGGTAAACGCACCGGAGGTCACCGGGTTTTCCGAGTAGGCGTCTTCGCCCATCTTGGTCATGGCTTTTTCCGACAGGATCGACACCGTCGGCGACGCCAGTTGCGAGAGGAAGGCTACGGCGGGAGTCTTGAGGGTGACCACCAGGGTTTTCGGGTCCGACGCCTTGGCAGTGTTGATCAGGTTGAACGGATCGGCCCACAGCGAGGCTTTGTTGTCGCGAATACGCAACAGGCTGAACGCCGCATCTTCGGCGGTAATCGGCGAGCCATCCGAGAACTTCGCATCACGCAGCTTGAAGGTGTAGGTCAGGCCGTCCTTGGAGATGTCCCAGCTTTCGGCCAGGCCCGGCTCCATCTTGGTGCCCAGGTTGTCGACGCGCACCAGGGTGTCGTAGACGTTGGCGAAGACCCAGGTGTCGCGGTTCTGAGCACTTTTGATCGGGTCGAACGTGGTGCTGTCTTCACGGCAGCCGATGGTCAATACACCCGCCGCCTGGGCGAAACCAGCGGTCAGCGACCAGGCGGTCAATGTGGCGGCGGCGAGCAACTTCAAGTGGCGCGATTGCATATCACAACTCCTTGTTAATGAATGGCAGAGGGTTAAAGCAAAGGTTCTTCAAGCACGCAACTGTACCGATGCTCGTGCAGGAAATGCGTCGGCGGCAACACCACGGAACACATGGAGCGGGCATGCCGGCAACGCGGGTGAAAGGCACAGCCCGTAGGCAAATTCAGTGGGCTCGGGGGTTCACCCGGTAAGGGCTCCGTAGGTAACGGCCGATGCGGGTCAATCTCGGGAATCGCCTGGATCAGCGCCGCCGTGTACGGATGGCGTGGCGTCGTAAAGACCGCCTCCACCGGGCCTTCCTCGACAATCTTGCCCAAATACATCACCGCCACGCGGTCGCACAGGCGGCGCACGATGGCGAGGTCATGGGCGATGAACAGGATCGCCAGGTTCATGCGCTGTTGCAGTTCCAGCAGCAGGTTGATGATCTGGCCCTGAATCGACACGTCCAGCGCCGCCACGCACTCATCGGCGATGATCAGTCGTGGCTCCACTGCCAGCGCCCGGGCAATGCCGACGCGCTGGCATTGCCCGCCGCTGAGGGAGCCGGGTTTGCGGTCGGCGAGTTCGGGGCGCAGGCCGACCAGGTCGAGCAGCTCATTCACGCGCGCGGGAATCTGCTGCGGCGCCACCTTGCGCTGCACCCGCAGCACTTCAGCGATGGTTTCGCCGATGGTGTGGCGCGGGTTCAGCGCGGCGTACGGGTCCTGGAAGATCATCGCGGTTTCATGTCGCAGGCGGGTGATGTCGATGGCGCTGCCGTGGGCCATGTCGACGCCATCAAACAACACCTGCCCGGCGCTGATCGGGTTGAGGTGCAGAATGGCGCGGCCCAGGGTGCTTTTGCCGCTGCCGGACTCGCCGACCAGCCCCAGGGTTTCGCCCGCCGCCAGGTTCAGCGACACACCGTTCACCGCCCTCACCCACTGCTTGTTCAAACCGAACAGGCCGGTGCCCGACGCGGCAAACTTCACCTCGAGGTCCTTGATCTGCAACAGGCTCATGGCTGCGCTCCCAACGGGTAATGACAGGCGACGCGCGCGCCTTCCGGCAGCACCTCGGTACACAAGGCGCCGACCTGCGGGCAACGCGGGTTGAACCGGCAGCCGGCGGGCAATGCATCCAGTAACGGCGGCTGCCCGGGGATGGTGCGCAGCAAGGCGTGGCCACTGCTGTGGGCAGGCTGACAGTCGATCAAACCGGCGGTGTACGGGTGCTGTGGCCGGGCCAGCAGGTCGTATTTGCTGCCGTGCTCGCAGAGGCGCCCGGCATACATCACGGCAATGGCGTCGCAGGTTTGCGCGACCACGCCGAGGTCGTGGGTGATCATGATGATCGACAGCCCGCGTTGATCGCGCAGGTCCAGCAACAGCCGCAGGATTTGCGCCTGCACCGTCACATCCAGGGCGGTGGTCGGCTCGTCGGCGATCAGCACTTTCGGGTTGCAGCCCAGCGCCACGGCGATCATTGCGCGCTGGCGCATGCCGCCGGAAAACTCGTGGGGGTAGTTGTCGATGCGCGCCTGGGGATCGGGAATGCCCACCTGGCGCAACACGTCGATGGCCTGCAGCCGGGCGTCTTTCTTCGATGCACCTTGGTGCAGGCGAATGCCTTCGGCAATCTGTTCGCCGATGCGCATCAGCGGATCAAGGTGGCTGCTGGGGTTCTGGAAAATCATGCCCAGTTGCCCGCCGCGTATCGCGCGCATCCCCGCATCATCCAGCTGCAACAGGTCCTGCCCGGCCAGCCTTACAGCACCGCCCTGCACCCGCAGGTTGGGCGATGGCAGCAAGCGCATAAGACCGCGACAGGCCATGGTCTTGCCCGAGCCGCTCTCACCCACCAAGCCAAGGATTTCGCCCTCGGCCAGATCGAAAGACACGCGGTCGACCAAGGTCACCTCGCGCCCGGCATTGTTGGCGATCACGCTGAGATCGCGCACCTGCAGCACGCTCATGAGCGATCCCCCAGCACTTGCGCCACGCCATCCGCCAGCAAGCTGAAGCCCATGGCCAAGGTCACGATGGCCAGCCCTGGGAAGGTGCAGATCCACCACGCGGTGGTGATAAAGGCTTGCCCCTCGGCCACCATCGTCCCCCACTCGGCGGTCGGCGGTTGCACGCCCAGGCCCAGGTAACTCACGGCGGCGCCATTGAGCAGCACCAATACGGCGTCAGACATGGAAAACACGATCGAGCCGAACATGGCGTTAGGCAATAAATGCCGGAACAGAATGCGCCCATGGCCAAAGCCCAGGCTCTTGGCGGCCAGGGCAAAGTCGCTTTCCTTGAGCACCAGGATTTGCGAGCGGATCAGCCGTGCATACGACACCCAGCCCACCAACGCCATGGCGATATAGAAACTCTTCAGGCCTGGACCGAGGATGGCCATGATCGCCAGCATCAACACCAGGAACGGGAATGCCAGGATCACGTCGATCAGGCGCATGCAGAAACTGTCGAAACGCCCGCCGATATAGCCCGACACCGCGCCGACAAAGGTGCCGATCATGAACGGGAAAATCACCCCGACGATGGCCAACTGCAGGTCAATGCGCGCGCCCCAGATGACCCGCGACAGGATGTCCCTACCGTAGTTATCCGTGCCAAAGGGATGAGCAAGGCTCGGGCCGAGCAAACTGATATCGGTGTTTTGCGCAATCGGGTCATAAGGTGCAATCCACGGCGCACACAGCGCCAGCGCCAGCCACACCAGCAAAATCAACAGGCCCCACGCAGCCGTCAGGCGGCCATTGCGAAAACCAAAACGCAGGCGCAAACGCCATGGGGCAATCAACGGGCGGCTGCTCATTGCATCTTCACCCGTGGGTCGAGGGCCACGGTCACCACGTCGGCGATGAAGTTGACCACCACTGTCGCGCAGGCGAGCACCATGGCGACGCCCTGCACCACCATGTAGTCGCGGGTGAAAATGCCGCGCACCAGCAACTGGCCGATGCCGGGAATGGCAAACAGGCTTTCGATCACCACCGTGCCGCTGATCAGCCAGCCGATATTCACCGCCAGCAGGTTGACCGCCGGCACCAGGGAATTGGGCAGCACATGGCGGCGAAACACGGCGGCTTCCGACAGCCCACGAGCCCGGGCGGCGGTGACATGGTCAGCCTGCAACTCCATCAGCATGCTCGCCCGCAGGTTGCGCACCAGCACCGCCGACAGCGCCAGGGCGATGGTCAGGCACGGCAGCACCATGTGATGCGCCTTGTCCAGCCAGGTACGACCGTAACCGGACACGGGAAACAAGCCCCACTGCACGCTCAGCAACAGGATCAGCATCAAGCCCAGCCAGAACGCCGGCATGCCCAGGCCGACCGTGGTGAACACGCGGATCAGGTTATCCGCCCAGCCGCCCTTGTTACGCGCGGCCAACGTCGCCAGCGGCACCGCGATCAGCAGCGCCAGCACCACGCTGCCGAGCACCAATACCAGCGTGGGTTCGATGCGGGTGACGATCAGCTTGAGCGCGTCGACCTTGTACAGCAGCGATTGGCCGAGGTCGCCCTTGAGCAGATTTTTCAGGAAGTAGAAATATTGCAGCCACAACGGCTGGTCGAGGCCGTACTGGGCGCGGATTTTCAGCAAGGCGTCGGGCGTGCTGCGCGAACCCAGCAGGGCACGGGCCGGGTCGCCGGGAATCGAGCGCACCAGCACAAAGGTAATCAGGCTGATGCCAAACAGCACCGGCAGCAACTGCAGCGGCCGGGACAGGACAAAACGGTAGCGCGCCAGGTTCATCCGTCAGCCTCGATGACGCGCAAGGAAGTCCAACAGCACCGGGAAGTACGCCTGGGGTTCCTCATAAAAGGGCATATGGCTGCTGTTGGGGAAAACGTGCAATTGGGCGTGTTTAGCCGCCATTTTCATGCGCAGGGCACAGGCCGGGGTGAGTTCGTCGTGCTGGCCGGTAGTGATCAGGATCGGCATCGTGAACGCGGCCATCTCAGGGATGCGGTTCCAGTCTTTGAGGTTACCGATGTAGAGGAACTCGTTGGGGCCTTGCATGGTTTCGTAAGGGCCCATGTTCCAGTCGCCGAGGGAACGTTTGACCGGCTCGGGCCATTCGTCGAGACGGCACACGTGGCGGTAGTTGAGCAACGTGATCGCTGCCTGGTACTGCGGGTGGTCCAGGGTGCCCATGGCTTCGTGGCGCTGCATCATCGCCACGGTTTCGCTGCCGAGGGCGCCACGCAGGCGTTCGAGCTCCTGGGACAGGTGCGGAATGTCACCGACGGTGTTTTCGAGGATCAGGCTTTTCAGCGCGTCGGGGTAACGGATGGCGTATTCGATGCCCAGCCAGCCGCCCCAGGAATGCCCGAGCAGATGCACGCGGCCCAGGCCCAGGGCTTGGCGCACGGTTTCGACTTCTTCGACATATCGGCCGATTTCCCACAGCGAAACGTCGGTGGGTCTGGCTGATGCGCCCGTGCCAAGCTGGTCGAATGCAACCACTCGCAGGTTGTGTTCCTTGAGCCAGCCATGGGCGTCGCGCAGGTAGTCACACGGCAGGCCCGGCCCGCCGTTGAGGCACAGCAGCACCTCATCGCCTTCGCCAAAGCTGTAGACCACGAGGTTATGGCCGTCGACTTGCACGTCGTACTGCTGGTCGGGGGCAATTTCACGCCACATGCATACATTCCTTGTGTTGTGTCGGCCTGGCAGGTAGCGGCCGTTTATCGACCAACACTACCGAGGATGCCGCGCGTCCATAACCTAGCATTTCTTATAGGTTTGGCCTGGCAGTCCTTCGCCGGGGCGTGGCATTCTACTTGCAGCAAGTCGAGATTCAAATGAATTCGGGAGCAGAACGGATGCTGGCCAAGCTTACTGCCTTAAATCACCGTCTGATGCCGGGCAGGAGCCTGGACGAGCAGATGGACAACACGTTTATCCTCGCCCAGCAGTTGGGTTTCGATGCACTGGTGTATGACTACACCCCGGTGCCGATCGACCAGGATGGCGCCTTGATCACCCCTTCGGTGCTGGAACTGCGCAATACCCCGCCCGACTGGCACGCATTATGGTGCAGCAAGGGCTTCTACCAGATCGATCCGGTGCAACATCTGGCCCTGAGTACGGTGTCGCCCTTCGTGTGGTCCTACGATGTCAAGGTCGACACCCCCCTGCAAAAGATCATCGATCCCTGCCACGCCCCGGTGTCGACCTACCTGCATGACCAGCAGTTGACCTGCGGCGTCAGCGTGCCGATCCACCTGCCACGCGGCGGCTTCGCCTCGCTGACCGGCTTGCGCACCGGCAAGGCCCACAGTGTGCTGCAGGATGCGCAGCAGACCTTGTCGGATTTCAGCCTGATTTCCCACGCCTTGCAGGAAGCGGCCTACCCGCTGTTCAGCAAGGAACTGCGCACTTACCCGCATATTCACCTGACCAAACGCGAACGCGAGTGCCTCAAATGGGCCGCCGACGGCCTGACCGCCGCTGAAATAGCCACGCAACTGAGCCGCTCATTGGCGGTGGTCACCCTGCACCTGGCCTCGGCGATGCACAAGCTGGGGGCCAAGAACCGCGTACAGGCGGTGGTTCGCGCCACTCATTACCGCCTGCTGGAGGACTGACCGTCCGGCAAAACCTAGCTGTTTTGCTAGTTACTTAAATTTCCGTGACGCCTTATCGTGTCCCTGATCCTTTTTTCAGAGCAGGGCACGAAATGGAATTCATCGAAAAGATCCGCGAAGGCTATGCGGCGTTTGGCGCCTATCAAACCTGGTACCGCGTCACCGGTGACCTCTCCAGCGGCCGCACCCCCTTGGTGGTTATCCACGGCGGCCCCGGATGCACGCATGACTATGTAGATGCCTTCAAGGACGTCGCCGCCAGCGGCCACGCCGTGATCCACTACGACCAGTTGGGCAACGGCCGCTCCACCCATCTGCCTGACAAAGACCCGTCTTTCTGGACCGTGGGCCTGTTCCTCGAAGAACTGAATAACCTGCTGGACCACCTGCAGATCAGCGATAACTACGCGATCCTCGGCCAGTCCTGGGGTGGCATGCTCGGCAGTGAACATGCGATTTTGCAACCCAAGGGCCTGCGCGCCTTCATCCCGGCCAACTCGCCGACGTGCATGCGCACCTGGGTCAGCGAAGCCAACCGCCTGCGCAAATTGTTGCCGGAAGGTGTGCATGAAACCCTGCTCAAGCATGAAGCCGCCGGCACCTATCAGGACCCGGAATACCTCGCGGCGTCGCGGGTGTTTTATGACCATCACGTGTGCCGGGTCAACCCGTGGCCGGAAGAAGTAGCACGCACTTTCGCCCAGGTCGATGCGGACCCGACGGTGTACCACGCCATGAGCGGCCCGACCGAATTCCATGTGATCGGGAGCTTGAAGGACTGGAAATCCATTGGCCGCCTGTCGGCCATCAACGTGCCGACGCTGGTGATTTCCGGCCGGCACGACGAAGCGACGCCGTTGGTGGTCAAACCGTTCCTGGATGAAATCGCAGATGTGCGTTGGGCGCTGTTTGAAGACTCCAGCCACATGCCGCATGTGGAAGAACGCCAGGCGTGCATGGGGACGGTGGTGAAGTTTCTGGATGAGGTGTGTTCAGTACCGCACAACGTGCTCAAGGCGGGCTGAATGCTCAAGCTGGATGCATTCCAATTGTGGGAGGGGGCTTGCCCCCGATAGCGGTGTGTCAGGAGCCAATCACTCAGCTGACACACCGTAATCGGGGGCAAGCCCCCTCCCACATTCAGGCCTCGCTAGCCTCGGGCTTGGTGACCTTCCTCGACACCTCCGCCACCAACGGGATCTCCCTGCCCTCGGCATCAAACAGCTTGCCGCCTTTGAAGTAATCCCCATCACGCAGTTCCGACACATCACGGAAGCACAAACTGCGCTCAGTCCCCGCCACAAACACCGATTGCTGGTCCGAATTACCCACGGTGAAATGGTTGAACGCCAGGTTCAGCAGGATCGCCATGATCGCCGAGGAGCTGATCCCCGAGTGAAAGATGGTCGCAAACCAACTCGGGAAGTGATCGTAGAAGCTCGGCGCAGCAATCGGGATCATGCCAAAACCGATGGATGTCGCCACGATGATCAAGTTCATGTTGTTGCGGTAATCGACCTTGGACAAGGTGCGGATACCGCTGGCTGCCACAGTGCCGAACAGCACAATCCCCGCCCCGCCCAGCACCGAGGTGGGCACCGCCGCGATCACACGCCCCATAAAGGGCAGCAGGCCGAGGACCACCAGGAACAGCCCGCCCGTGGCCACCACAAAGCGGCTCTTGACCCCGGTAACCGCGACCAGGCCGACGTTCTGGGCGAAGGCACTCTGGGTGAAGGACCCGAAGATCGGCGCAAACATACTCGACAGCATGTCGGCGCGCAGGCCATTGCCGAGGCGTTTGGAATCGACCTTGGTGTCGATGATTTCACCCACGGCCAGGATGTCCGCCGAGGTCTCGACCAGGGTCACCATCACCACGATGCACATGGAAATGATCGCGGCGACATGGAAGGTGGGCATGCCGAAATGGAATGGCGTGGGGAAACCGAACATCGGCCCCTGGGTCACGCCGGAAAAATCGGCCATGCCGAGGAACACTGCAATCACGGTGCCGATCACCATCGCCAGCAGGATCGACAAGCGCGAAATGGTCGCGCTGCCGATCTTGCTCAGCAGCAACACCAGCACCAGGGTCAATGCCGCCAGGCCGATATTTGACATGCTGCCGAAATCCGCGGCGCGGCTGTTGCCGCCCATGGCCCAGCGCGCCGCAACGGGCATCAGGGTCAGGCCGATAGTGGTGATCACAATACCCGTCACCAGCGGCGGGAAAAACTTGGTGATCCGCGAAAACACCGGGGTAATCAGTAGCCCGATAAACGACGCGGCCATCACCGCCCCGAGAATCGCCGGCACCCCGCCAGCGCCATCGCTGCCGACAATCGCCACCATGGTTGCCACACCGGCAAACGAGACGCCCTGCACCAGCGGCAACTGACAGCCGAAAAACGGCAGCCCCAAGGTCTGCAATAGCGTGGCCAAGCCACCGGCAAACAATGACGCAGCAATCAGCAAGCCGATGTCTGCCGGCGACAACCCGGCTGCCTGGCCGACGATCAACGGTACCGCGACGATACCGCCGTACATGGTGAGCACATGTTGCAGGCCGTAAGCCATGTTGGCGGCGACGCCGAGATTCTCATCTTCTGGCCGCTGCGGTGACGCCTTCGGGATAGTCATGGTGAGGGGTTCTCTGTTTTTGTTGTGCGGCCACTGTATGCAATGTTCAGACTGGATGTCCATAGAGTTGTATACAATCAATCGAACAAGATACCCTCCATCGGCGTTACAAAAACAATCCGGCCGAGATGAGCCAGAACGCCAAAGGACCTAGAACAATGAAAAAGGCATTACAGGGCGCCACCGTTGCACTCACGCTCCTCGGCGGTGGGGAGGCCGTCGCGCTGGAATGGATGAACAACAGCATAGGATTTCGCTACGGCCAGCAGTTCACCAACCCGAATAACCCCGACGCGTTCAGCAAGCGCATCTACAGCTTTACCCACGCCAGCGGCTACCGGTACGGCAGCAATTTCCTCAACCTTGATGTGTTCCTGTCCGACAGCCGCGACCCGCGCAAGGGCACCGATCATGGTGGGAGTGAGGTGTACGCGGTGTATCGCCACCAGTTGTATGCGTCGCGGATGTTCGATAGGCCGCTGGGCACCGGGCTGATCAAGGATTACGCGCTGACCCTGGGCTTCGATGCCAACCGCAACAACAACTTCGCCTCAGCCAATAAGCGCGCGCTGGTGATCGGCCCGACCTTGAAGTTCAACACCGTCGGCGTGCTGGACCTGAGCCTGATGTACTACAAGGAAAGGAACCACACCGGCATCCCCGGTGCAAAAGAGTCGAACCACACCTTCGACGACACCTACTTGCTCAACCTGACGTGGATGCGCCCGTTCGAAATCGCCAACCACGCGGCAAAATTCCAGGGTTTTATCAATTACGTCGGCGAAAAAGGCGAGGACTACCACGGCCGCGACACCGCGCCGGAAGCCCTGATGCGCACCGCGCTGATGGTGGCGGTGCGACCGGGCAAAAGCGTCAAGTCGAACCTGTACCTGGGGGTGGGTTACGAGTACTGGCATAACAAGTTCGGCGTGGATGGCGGCCGGGGTAGCCGCACCTCAACGCCGACGGTGAACATGGAAATCACGTTCTAACTGAAGATACCCAATCAAACTGTGGGAGGGGGCTTGCTCCCGATAGCAATGGGTCAGCCAGCACATCTAGTACTGAGACTCCGCCATCGGGAGCAAGCCCCCTCCCCCATTTTTCAGCGTATTGCGCTGGCCAGTTCCGACTGTTTCGCCTTCGGCCGCGCCAGCCAGTAACCCAACACCGCCAACGGCGCGGTCGCCAACATCACGATCACCGTAATCAGCAGCGGCTCATCGATCATCGACGACACTATCAGGCTCGCGAGAAAGCACAGCCCCAGTTGCAGGGTGTTTTGCAGGGCTGCCGCCTTGCCGGAATTTTCCGCAAAGGGCATCAGCGCATTCGCCACCACGATGGGGTAACTCGCACCGTTGCACAGCGCCATCAGGCAGAACGGTATCAGCAAGGTGGTGAGGGTCGGTACCGTCAACGTGGCGACCAGGTATAACGCCACCATGCTGATGCAGTACGCCAGCAGCAACCACGGCAGCAGCGTCTTGCCCTGAACGTGCTGCAGCGCGCTGCGGCAACTGTAGCCACCGACCAGAAAGGCCAAGGTCGGCAGCACGTAGCTCAGGCCAATGTCATTCGGGCTGTAGCCCATGCCACCGAGGATGAAGGGGGACGCCGTCAACCACGCGAAAAAGCTGGCAGAGCACGCGGCGAAGATCATGACGTTGCCGGTAAACACGCGCGAGGTGAACAACTGGCCATACCCCAAGCGCGAAGGTGCACCCTCCTGCGCCCGAGGTTTCGGCGGGGTACGCAGGAACAACGTCGGCAGCAGTAACAGCAGCGACACGCCCAGCAATACACCGAAGATCGCCTGCCAACCGAAGTGGTTCAGTACCATCGCACCCAGCAACGGCGCCAGCGCTGGCGACAATGACATCAGAGGCATGATGCTGGCGAACACACGGTGCGCCTTGTCGGCCGGGTAGCGGTCGATGACCAGCGCCTGCCAGCTCACGGCTGCGGCACACACGCCAATCGCCTGCATAAAGCGCAGCGCCAGCAGTTGCGGCGCCGTCTCGACCCAGAACATCCCCGCGCAGCCCAGCACAAACAGGCTCAGGCCGGCGAGCAGCACCGGTTTGCGCCCCAGGCGGTCGGACAACGGCCCCCACACCAGCTGGCCCAGCGCAAAGCCGGCGAGGAAAATACTCAAGCTGGCACCTACCGCGCCCGCGCCAATGTGCAGGTGCTCGCCCATGGCGCCGAACGCCGGTAAGTACATGTCCATGGCCAGGTAACCGAGCATGCTCAGCCCCGCCAGGTACCAGGTGAAACCAAAAGAATTTTTCATTGAAGCCTTGCTTAACCTGCCATCAAACTATTTGCTGACTGGCGCCCATTATGAAGCTGACAGTGCGTGTGTGAAGCGATAATAATTGGACACTCTTATCAATATTTTTGAAGGCACTTGCCATGTGGTCCGAATACTCCCTGGACGTGGTCGACGCCGTGGCGCGCCATGGCAGCTTCAGCGCCGCCGCCCAGGAATTGCACCGTGTGCCGTCCGCTATCAGCTATACCGTGCGTCAGCTGGAGGAATGGTTGGCGGTGCCGTTGTTTGTGCGCCGGCACCGCGACGTAGAGCTGACGCCCGCAGGTCGGCTGTTTATCGACGAAGCCCGTGGCGTGATGAAAAAAATGCTCGGCACACGGCGTTTGTGCCAGCAAGTGGCGAATGGCTGGAGTGGCCAGTTAAAAGTCGCGGTGGACTCCATCGTCAAACCTCAGCGTTGTCGGCAACTGGTGCTGGATTTCTATCGACAGTTTCCCGAGGTGGAATTGCTGCTGGAGTACGAGGTGTACAACGGTGTATGGGATGCCCTGGCAGACGAGCGCACCGATATTGTGATCGGCGCCACCAGCGCGGTGCCGGTGGCCAGTCACTTTACCTTTCGCGATATGGGCTTGTTGAACTGGCTGTGCGTGGTCAGCGCGCGGCACCCACTGGCGAGCATCGACGGGTTGCTGAGTGACGATCAACTGCGCCCTTTCGCGTCACTGTGCATGACCGACACCTCGCGCAACCTGCCCAAGCGCGACACCTGGACCCTGGATAACCAGCGGCGGCTGGTGGTGCCCAATTGGTCCTCGGCCATCGATTGCCTGCGCGACGGCCTGTGTGTCGGCATGGCACCGGCGCATCAGGTGTTGCGGTGGATCGAACTCGGTGAACTGGTGGCGCTGCAGCTGAGCCGGCCGTTTCCGGCCAGCCCGTCGTGTGTGGCCTGGGCGCAGAGCAAGCTGTCGCCGGCCATGGCGTGGTTGTTGGAGTATTTGGGGGATACCGAGACGATGAACCAGGAGTGGTTGAACGGAAACGGTCCCTGACAATCATGGAGATCCCCTGTGGGAGCGGGCTTGCCCGCTCCCACAGGGTGGACGTCATTTCAATCCAGCAGACGGGTGATGGCGCGCACGATCATCTCGACTTCCTTGGCATCCAGGGTCAGCGGTGGCAGCAGGCGAATGACCTTGCCCCGCGTCACGTTGATCAGCAAACCGTGCTCCTGTGCGGCACGCTGGGCCAGGTCACGATAGGGGTTCGCCAGCTCGATACTGATCATCAATCCCTGCCCCCGAATCGCCAGCACCTGCGGGTGCTCACTCAACTCCACCCGCAACCGCGCCAGCAAGCGCTCACCCTGCTGCGCCGCGTTCTGCAGCAAGCCTTGCTCTTCGATGATGTCCAGCACGGTGCACCCGACCCGACACGCCAACGGGTTGCCGCCGAAGGTGCTGCCGTGGCTGCCTGGTGTAAACAACTGAGCCACGGCGGCGCGGGCCAGGCAGGCGCCGATCGGTACACCGTTGCCGAGGCCTTTGGCCAGGGTCATCACGTCCGGGACGATGCCTTCATGCTGGAAGGCAAACCAGGCGCCGGTGCGGCCGATGCCGGTCTGGATTTCGTCGAGCATCATCAGCCAACCGTGGCGCGTGCAGTGATCACGCACGGCTTGCAGATAGCCCGGCGGCGCCGGCAGTACGCCACTTTCGCCTTGGATCGGCTCCAACAGCACCGCCGCGATACGCGTGCCAAATGCTTGTGTGATGGCTTCTATCGCGGCGATATCACCAAAGCCCACCTTGAGAAAATCCCCCGGCAAACGTTGGAAGCCCAAGCGCACCGATGGCCCATCGCTCGCGGCCATCGTGCCCAGTGTGCGGCCATGAAAGGCGTTTTCCATCACAACGACCAGCGGTGCTTCGATGCCCTTTTTCCAGCCATGCAGCCGCGCCAGTTTCAGCGCTGTTTCGTTGGCTTCGGCACCGGAATTGTTGAAGAAAGCGCGGTCCAGGCCGGACAGCTGGGCCAGGCGCTGGGCCAGCCGTTGTTGCCAATCGATGCTGTAGAGGTTGGAGGTGTGCAACAGCAAACCCGCCTGCTCGCTGATCGCCGTCACCAGCCTGGGATGCGAATGACCGACATTGGTCACCGCCACGCCGGCCACCGCATCCAGGTATTCGCGACCTTGCTGGTCCCACAGGCGCGTGCCCAGGCCACGGGTAAAACTCAGGGCCAAGGGTTGATACGTGGTCATCAGGCAGGCGGCAGTCATGGTGCGGGCTCCAGTGCATCGTAGTGATGGGAGCAGTATCGTTAACCACCTGAGCTGGATAAACTGCGCATTCCTGCAATGACTTTAAATCAGGGCTTGATAATGGACCTGTTCCAGGCAATGTCGGTGTACGTGAAAGTGGTCGAGGCCGGCAGCATGACGGCGGCAGCCCAAGCCTGCGGCATGTCCACGACCATGGTCGGCAACCACCTGCGCGCCTTGGAGCAACGATTGGGCGTCAGCCTGCTCAAGCGCACGACGCGCAAGCAAAGCCTTACGGAATTTGGCGGGCAGTATTACCAGCGCTGCCTTGAGGTGCTGGGGCTGGTGGCCGACTCCGAGCAGCTTGCCGAGCAAGCCCACAGCGACATCCCCAAAGGCACCCTGCGGATCACTGCGCCCCCCGTGTTCGGCACCGAACGCCTTACACCGGCCTTGAGCGAATTTTCCCGGCGCTACCCGCAGATCAACCTGTATGTGGTGCTAAGCAATGAGCGGATGGACTTGGTCGACAGCGGCTTCGACGTGGCCATCCGTCTTGGCGAACTGGAAACCTCCAGCCTGATCGCCAGGCCCATGCAGGACTACACCCTCACCCTCTGCGCGTCGCCAGCCTACCTGGCGCGACGCGGCACGCCTTCGAGCCCAGCAGAACTGCAGCAGCACGACTGCCTGGCGTTCGCCTACCCGGCGAATGACAACTGGCGCGATACCGAAAAACTGTGGCGCATGACCGGTGATGGAGGCGAGCTGGAGGTTCCGGTGTCCGGCTCATTGACCATCAACAGCTCGCAAGGCTTGCGCCAGGCGGCCGTAAACGGCATGGGCATCATCATGCTGGCCGATGCCCTGGTGCAACCGGACCTGGAGAGCGGCAAGTTGGTGGCCTTGCTGACCACCTATAAACTGCCCAGCCGCCCCATGCACCTGCTCTACGGCCAGGACCGTTATCGCCTGCCCAAGCTACGCGCCTTTGTGGATTTCGCCATGGAGAAATGGGCGCGCTAGAAACCGTGTGGCAATCGCTACATCGGTGACATCGCCACGAGTCAATGCGCGTAGGACTGTTCTGATAAATTTCCGATGTGCACACAACAAACCTAACCTCCCCCGCGTATTCGACCTTGAGCGTTCTTTCTCCAACTTTGTCTCATACAACCAGTCATACATTTCCCTCCCAGGCAAACAGAGACTTCTCTAGTGTTTCCTGCGTAACCGAAGGAATGCTTCAGTCAGGACGAAATCATCCGACGTATCGGTAAACCATGCCTTGGAGACATTCAATGACAAACTTACTCACCCCCGCTATTTCACCTTCCGCGCTCAGCTTGAACACGTTACAGCGCTCCTCAGCTGATCAACCGAACGACGCCACCCAAGAAACGAATGACCCGGTAATCGCCGCATTTGAGCGCGCAAGAGAAAACACAGGAATAGTCTCGAGCCACCTTCTTCCGTTACAGAAAGTCGCGGCGCAGACCAACTCCATCATCGGCATACGCCCAGTAGAAAACGTCGCAACCGGGCTGATCGAAGCGGGCCATCCCACCAAGGACTTTCATATCAAGGGAAAAAGCGCCAACTGGGGACCGCAAGCCGGGCTGATCTGTACTGACCAGGTGTTCAGCAAGCTTGAAAAGTTCAAGGACGATGCCCCCGAAAAAGTGACCAACGCGAATAAGCAAATCCAGGCGTGCATCCGCGACGGGCATGCAGTTGCGACCCCCCTGAAGGTCCCGCGCAGCCGTCTCGACGAATTGATGAAACTCGGCCTGATCAATGAGCTGGCAACGAAAGAGCACGGCGGCACACTGAGTTTCACTGCCCAAGGGCCAAGTCAGCATCTGTACGCCTTCGAAGGTAGACGCACATCGCCTTTAGAAGACAGTTATTTCATTAGCCATCAGGGCAAGCCGGTTGATGTCCTGGCGAAACACGTAGGAAAAGACGCAATTACGGCCGACTATGACCTGCACATGGTGGCGCCCCACATCAGCGACCTGGGCCCCCAGGACAGGCTTCCAGTACCCGATATTGCACACAGTGTTTTCACCACACGTGTCGATCACTACAGACAGCAACAACCAGACCCCAAGGCTTTCCTGGTGCCGGAAGCGTTACGCGCAGACTATGAAAGCGCCGAACATTTCTATCAAAAGGAAAATCCCGATCTGGGCAATGCCACACCGCGAATAGAGCAAATGATCAGACTGATCAATGACCGGCTGGTGACTCCCCCCAGTGAAGAGCGGGTGGTACACCACAATGCAGACTCCGGCAGCTACGTAACAGATGTGAGCGCCAACTATCCGGCGACTTTCTTCTTGCCCACCCAATTGGGGCGTTTCGACGAAATCTGCATCATCAACGACAGCAAAGAAATGGCGGAACTGATCAGAACAGCCAAAGACAGTGGTTATCACGTGCCGCTGAATCCGCTCTGGGAGAGCGAAGTGGTCAGTATCAAGCGCACCGGCTTTACCCATGCACAAGAGCGGCTGGCGTCAGCCTTGCGTCAAGGTTGAACGCCTGGCGCACACAAAAACAGCAGCCTGGTAACAGGGTTATCGAGGCTGCTGTCGGGCCCGCATTTATGCCGAGATCAGACCGTTGATCTTCACGGTAGGATTCACGTCAGCGTCGTAGTCCACGCCGTCGATTTCAAAGCCGAACAAACGCAGGAACTCCGCCTTGTAACCAGCGAAATCACTGATCTCGTTGACGTTGTCGTCGGTGACCTGGTTCCACAGCGCCGCCACGGCGTCCTGGACTTTCGGTTCCAGCTCGGCCAGGTCGGCACGCAGGCGGCCGTCGGCGTCGAGTTTAGGCTCGCTGCCGTACAGGCTGTCCTTGAACAGGCCGTAGACCTGCTCGATGCAACCTTCGTGGGTGCCCTGCTCTTTCATCACTTTGAACAGCAGCGACAGGTACAGCGGCATAATCGGGATGGCCGAGCTGGCCTGGGTGACCACCGCCTTGAGCACCGACACACGGGCGTCGCCCTTGAGTGCAGCGAGGTTGTCGCGCAGGGTCAGGACTTTCTTGTCGAGGTCTTTCTTGGCTTCGCCGATGGAGCCGTTCCAGTAGATGTCCTGGGTCAGCTTTTCACCGAGGTAGGTGAACGCGGTGGTCTTGGCGCCTTCGGCGAGGACGTCGGCGTCACGCAGGGCGTCGATCCACAGCTGCCAGTCTTCGCCACCCATGACTTTCACGGTGCCGTCGATTTCTTCCTGGGTAGCCGGTTCAAGGGTGGTGTCGACCACAACGCCTTTGTCGGTGTTGATACCGCGCAGGGTCACGGCCTTGCCGATGGGCTTGAGGGTGGAGGTGTGCACCACGCCTTGTGGGTCGGTACGGCGTGGCGCGGCCAGGCTGTAGACGACCAGGTCGATCTTGCCCAGGTCTTTCTTGATGGTTTCGATGGTCAGGCGCTTGATCTCGTCGGAGAACGCGTCGCCGTTGATGCTCTTGGCGTACAGGCCTTTTTCGACGGCAAACTTCTCGAACGCAGCGCTGTTGTACCAGCCGGCGGAGCTCAACTTGCCTTCTTCGCCTTCTTTCTCAAAAAACACGCCCAGGGTGTCGGCACCGCAGCCAAACGCGGCACTGATGCGCGCGGCCAGGCCGTAACCGGTGGAAGCACCGAGGACCAGCACCTTTTTCGGGCCACCTTCGATGACGCCGTGTTGAGTCACGTAGTCGATCTGTTCCTTGACGTTCGCTTCACAGCCAACAGGGTGAGCGGTCACACAGATAAAGCCACGAACCCGCGGTTTGATGATCATAAAATTTCTGCCTCTTCCAAGGTGTCGAAGGCCAGTGGTGGCCACTCAACTTCAATCGTACCGGTCTATGACGTCCGAAAAACCGAAGCGTCACGATAGTCGTAAATCTTCCGTTTACAAAATCCAATCCAATCAACGCATCGAGGGGTTAAAAACCGTGTAAGACCTTCACAATTTCGCACTATTTAAAACGCCTATCCCACGCAGAACGCCTTATTATGCGGTGGTTGTTTCAACATGTTTCAAAACCTAACCACTCGCGGCCACGGATCCGGACCTGTCGAATGGCGTCCTGCTGGAGCTGAGTTACATGAATATGCCTGCCTTGCGTAAAAAAGCGGTATCGGTCGCCTGGGTACTCGGCGTGTTGCTGATCATTGATGTGTTCCCCGAGACCACCTTGGTCTTTCTCGGCCTGGTGGTGGTCTGCGGTATCTACGACTTCCTGCGAAATGGCCTGTATGACGCGCCCACGATCAAGAAATACTTTATCGGCAGTGGCCGCAACACCTGGTTGCTGGCGCCGTTCAATACCTTGTTCGACCTGGTGAGCTCGCATAACCGCCATGTCTACACGATGCAGGACCTGCCACCCGCCTGGCGCGAAGACCTGCAACGGGTGATCGATGACGCCATGGCCCACAAGGACGAAATCATCGGCTACCTGGACGAACGCATGGCCGAGAAGAAGCGCGGCATGCTGTTTTTCCAGTGGTATGGCCACCCCATCGAGACCACCCTGGACATTCCGCAACTGCGCAAAAAACTCCCGTTCGTGAAAACCATTGGTGTGTCGGTGTTCAATGAGAACCGCTCGACCTCGTTTCACTTCGGCCCCCTGCGCATGATGTTCCGCGTGCTCTACAACATGGCCCCGGCGCCCCATCACGAGGGCGTCTACATCCAGGTGGGCAAGCACAAGCATTACTGGCACGACGACCCGCTGTTCATCTTCGATGACACGTTGATGCATGCGTCTTTCAACAAAAACGATGCCAAGCGTTACTGTCTGTTTATCGATATCGTGCGGCCGACCCCGGTACCCCGGGTTCTTAACGCCGTGATCGCTGGGTTTGCCGGCATGGCCTTTACCCTGCGTCGGGTTTTCTACAAAAACTGGAAGCTGATTCAGTGAGTTCTGCGGCATGATGGTGCTGGACGGTGTTTGCACTCGGCCTTGCGCCTGAGTTAAATAACCGTCTCGTGCGTCCGAATTCGGCGCCCATCATTCTCAAGCCATCGCAGCCCCTCGCGGGTGCGGTGGCTGCGCTTTCAAGGAATCAGAATGCCCCAACGTCAAGTCATCAACGCCTCCGTCAGCCCCAAGGGCAGCCTCGAAACCCTGTCCCAACGTGAAGTGCAGCAACTGAGCGAAGCCGGTACCGGCAGCATCTACACCCTGTTCCGCCAGTGCGCCCTGGCCATTCTCAACACGGGCGCGCATATCGACAACGCCAAGACCATCCTCGACGCTTATAAAGACTTTGAAGTGCGCATCCACCAGCAGGACCGCGGCGTGCGCCTGGAGCTGTTGAACGCCCCCGCCGATGCCTTCGTCGACGGCGAAATGATCGCCAGCACCCGCGAAATGCTCTTCAGCGCCCTGCGTGACATCGTCTACACCGAGAACGAGCTGGACAGCCAGCGTATAGACCTGAGCGATTCCCAGGGCATCACCGACTACGTGTTCCACCTGCTGCGCAACGCTCGTACGCTGCGCCCCGGTGTCGAGCCGAAGATCGTGGTGTGCTGGGGCGGGCACTCGATCAATACCGAAGAATACAAGTACACCAAGAAAGTCGGCCACGAACTGGGGCTGCGCAGCCTGGATGTGTGCACCGGCTGCGGCCCTGGCGTGATGAAAGGCCCGATGAAGGGCGCGACCATTTCCCACGCCAAGCAACGCATTACCGGCGGGCGCTACCTGGGCCTGACCGAGCCAGGCATCATTGCCGCCGAAGCGCCGAACCCGATCGTCAATGAGCTGGTTATCCTGCCGGATATCGAGAAACGCCTGGAAGCCTTCGTGCGCGTCGGCCATGGCATCATCATCTTCCCCGGCGGCGCCGGTACGGCAGAAGAGTTCCTGTACCTGCTGGGCATCCTGATGCACCCGGATAACCGCGACCTGCCGTTCCCGGTCATCCTCACCGGGCCCAAACACGCCGCGCCCTACCTGCAACAACTGCATGCCTTCGTCGGCGCCACCCTGGGTGAAGCAGCGCAAGCGCACTACCAGATCATCATTGATGACCCGGCCGAAGTGGCGCGCCAGATGACCGCGGGGCTCAAGGCGGTGAAGCAGTTCCGCCGCGAGCGCAACGACGCGTTCCACTTCAACTGGCTGCTGAAGATCGACGAAGGCTTCCAGCGCCCGTTCGACCCGACCCACGAGAACATGGCCAGCCTGCAGTTGAGCCACGCACTGCCGCCGCACGAACTGGCCGCCAACCTGCGCCGTGCGTTCTCGGGGATCGTGGCGGGTAACGTGAAGGACAAGGGTATTCGCCTGATCGAGCAAAACGGCCCGTATGAAATCCACGGTGACCCGGCCATCATGAAACCCCTGGACGAACTGCTACAGGCCTTCGTCGCTCAGCACCGCATGAAGTTGCCGGGCGGCGCGGCCTATGTGCCGTGCTACCGCGTGGTTCAATGAATTAGCCCCCAACCGTCCCTGCACAGCACAACGTCTTGCCGACTTAGACCGCGATCACATCGCCGGCGTGCTCGACAATGGCGTGCAGGGAAGGCGGATAATAGGGTGGCGGTTGGTCATGGTTTGTATCGCTTTAAACCCGGTGGAAGGGGGGCGAGCAAGGACAGTTGGGACTAGTGTTTTACCTATTCCAACTCACCCACACCCAATGAGCGACCTATGGACCAACGGATATTGTGCTCTGTCATTCCTTACCCTAGGGTAAGGAATATCACGATGGAGAACTTCACTATGGCAACCGCCACCCTGACCTCGAAAGGTCAAATCACCATTCCCGTCCAAGTCAGGACTGCCCTCGGCCTGGAAACAGGAGACCGGGTTGAATTTGTCGAAATGGAAAACGGACAGTTTTCCATCATTGCCGCGAGCAAGACGGTTCAGGACCTCAAGGGGCTGATCCGCAAACCTGCCAAGGCCGTCTCCATCGAACAGATGAACCAGGCCATCGCAGCGCAGGGAGCACACGCCGGATGATCGGGCTGGATACCAATGTGCTGGTACGCTACGTCACCCAGGATGATCCCGTTCAATCAGCCAAGGCGTCAGCGCTGATCGAGTCGCTGAGCACAGCCTCGCCAGGTTTTATCAGCATGGTTTCCATCGTGGAATTGGTCTGGGTGCTGCAAAGCTGCTACCAGTCGGCCAAGCGTGATGTAGTGACGGTACTGGAAACCCTGCTTCGCACCCGCGAATTGACCATAGAGCACGCAGAACTCATCTGGCAGGCGTTGCGCAAGTTTGTGGCGAACAAGGCCGACTTCGCAGACTGCTTGATCGAGCGCTGCGCCCACGCCGCCGGTTGCGAGTACACGGCCACCTTCGACCTCAACGCGATCAAGACAACGGGCATGAAGCGGCTGGCCTGAACCACAGCGTTGCGGCAGCGAGCGGGCTTTGGTAAAAACGGCTTATCACCTTGATCGAGAGAAAGACTACGTGCGCACGTTTCTACTCGCAGCGCTGGCCATCGCCCCCACCCTCGCCCAGGCAGACACCATCGCCTGGCCCGACCTGCCGGAAACCTGCTTTGTCAGTGGCCGCTCTGCCACCAGCACGGACGTCGACGCTGGCTGTGCGGCGTTCCTGATCAATGTAAAAGGCAAGGCCGCCGGCACGCCGATCAAGCTGGATATTCCGCAGTACGCCCTGCACATCGACGAAACCACCGGCAAGGAAACCCCGGTGATCCTCATCCAGGCGGAGGAGAACGGCGAGGTCAAGGCGGTGGGCTACAGGGAACTGGGCACCGATCAGCTCGGTGCCGCGCTGCTGCGGGAAGTTCGACTCCTGGGCACCCAGAAGCCGATTTAGCCGAGACTCAGCGAACCCAACCGCCACCCTGCCAGTGGTACCCATCACTACGCTGCACCCAATGCGGATGCACATAGCGATAGCCCTCGCGCACCGGCTCCCAATGGCCGTGCACCGCGACATAGCGCCCGCCTTCCCAGCGCCAGTAACCGCGTGACCATATGTAACCGTAGCGCACCGGTGGCTCGACTTCGATCACCTGCACCGGCGGCGGTTGCGGCGCGACGACTTCTACATACTCCCGTTGCACCGGCCTGCGCTCATGCACGACGCGCTCTTGCACACACCCGGATGCCGCGACGACCATGGCCGTCAATGCTGCATAACGTAGCCACATACAAACCCCTCGGGCGCTGACGCCCACCACTTACACTGCAAAAAATGCCCCCTTGTTGCAGCCGCTCTCCTGATCGGCCATGGGTCTTTTTTAACAGGTAGTGTCTGTCGGGTTGCTGAACCTGAGGGCGTTGCACTCAGGAACGCAGATGAAAGGCACCGTCAGCATTGGCCCACTCAAGCCGGCCCGAAACGCTCCAGCACCGCCTCCACAAACCGTCGTAACTTGGCAGTGCGCTGGCGATTTGCGGTGTAGAGCAAATGCATCGGCCGGCTCGGGGCCTCGAAGTTCGCCAGCACTTGCACCAATTCACCCCTCAACAGCGCCGGGCGCAGGAAGTCTTCGGGCCCCAGGACAATACCGAAGCCCTCCAGCGCAGCCGACATCAACGCCCTGATTTCGTTGATTTGCAGTCGGCTGGCAACCTGCACGCGGTAACGTGTCGGGCCTTGGTAGAGCACCCATTCACGATCGGCGCCAGGGAATCGGCTGCCTCGGCCTCCGTCAGGATGTGTTTGCAGCGCTCGTAGTACGCGCTACCCAACTCCGTCAGGCTTTGGCGACGCGTGGTGCGGTTGAGCAAGCGCGCGCCCAGGCGTTGCTCCAACGCACTGACATGCTTAGCCACCATCTGCGGTGACAGGTTCAAACGCTCGGCGGCGCGGGCGTCGAGCATTACCGGTGGCCGCGGACGACACGGCAGCGAAGGCACAGGTCATCACGTTACTCGACGAACTGGGTTTCGACGCCGTGGACGCCGGAGGCCTGGATGAAAGCTGGCGGCTGGAACGGGGCAAGCCTGCGTATTGCGTCGCGCTGGACCAAGCGGGTTTGAAGGCAGCGCTGGCGGCCGCCGAGCGCACGGTTGAACTGCCGCCTGTCGAGCGCTCCCGTATTTAAAAACACAAAAAAACCGCTGACCGTTACCGGTTCAGCGGTTTTTTCGTGACCGGTGAGATCCTGATCTCAGAACCTCGCCAGCGGCTTACAACGCCAGGTCAGATGCCGGCTTGCTCGGCTCAGCCGCAGGCTTGGCAGCCTCAGGCGCCTTCACAGCGGCCTTTTGCGGAATCACAGGCGGTGTTGGCAGTTGCAGGATATTGGCGGTGTAGGCCCATTCCTTGGCAACGGCCTCAGGGCTGTCGTTCAGCTTGGTGCCGTAGCTCGGTACGATCTGGTGCAGCTTGGACTGCCACTCAGGGGTCGCTACCTTGTCCTTGAACACTTTCTGCAGCACGGTCAGCATGATCGGAGCCGCGGTGGACGCGCCTGGCGATGCACCCAACAGGCCGGCGATGGTGTTGTCGGCGGAGCTGACCACTTCGGTGCCGAGTTTCAGGACGCCGCCCTGCTCTTCGTCACGCTTGATGATCTGCACGCGCTGACCGGCCTGCCACAGGCGCCAGTCGGATTGCTTGGCGTTCGGGAAGTACTCTTGCAGCGCCTTGAAGCGGTCGTCATCCGACAGCATCAGTTGGCCGGCGAGGTACTCGACCAGTGGGTATTCACGAATACCGACTTTGGTCATTGGCCAGATGTTATGGGTGGTGGTGCTGGTCAGCAGGTCCAGGTACGAGCCTTCTTTCAGGAACTTGGTCGAGAAAGTCGCGAATGGGCCAAACAGGATAACGCGCTTGCCATCCAGTACGCGGGTGTCCAGGTGCGGAACCGACATCGGAGGCGCGCCAACCGACGCCTTACCGTAGGCCTTGGCCAGGTGCTGCTCGGCGACGGTTGGGTTATCGGTCACCAGGAACGAACCGCCCACAGGGAAGCCTGCGTATTCTTTGGCTTCAGGAATGCCCGACTTTTGCAGCAAGTGCAGTGCACCGCCACCGGCGCCGATGAACACGAACTTGGCGTCGGTTTCAGTCTTGGTGCCGTCTTTGAGGTTTTTGTAGCTGACACGCCACGAACCGTCGGCGTTCTTGGTGATGTCCTGCACTTCGCTCGACAGTTTCAGGTCGAACTTAGGGGTGGTTTGCAGGTGAGCGACGAACTGGCGGGTGATCTCGCCGAAGTTCATGTCGGTCCCCAGCGGGCTCCAGGTGGCCGCGATTTTCTGGTTCGGGTCACGCCCTTCCATCATCAGCGGAACCCACTTGGCGATCTGCGCCGGGTCTTCGGAGTACTGCATGCCGGCGAACAGCGGGCTCGCTTGCAGGGCTTCGTAGCGTTTTTTCAGGAACTTGATGTTGTCATCGCCCCACACAAAGCTCATGTGCGGTGTGGAGTTGATGAACGAACGCGGGTTCTTCAGCACGCCCTGCTGGACCTGCCAGGACCAGAACTGACGGGAGATCTGGAACGCTTCGTTGATCTCGACCGCTTTCGGGATCTCAACGTTGCCGTTCTTGTCTTCCGGGGTGTAGTTCAGCTCAGCCAGGGCCGAGTGACCGGTACCGGCGTTGTTCCAGCCGTTGGAGCTTTCTTCGGCCACGCCATCGAGGCGCTCGACCATTTCCATCGACCAGCTCGGTTCCAGCTCATTGAGCCATACACCCAGGGTCGCACTCATGATGCCGCCGCCGATCAGCAGCACATCGACTTTCTTTGCCTCTTCCGCTTGAACGGACGTAATCCCCAGCGACAAAGCCAGCCCCAGCAGGGCAGTGTTTACTTTTTTAAACATCAGTAGCACCTATGATAAAACGCCATCCGCCCCACCGCCCCTGACTCTCAAGGCCGCAGGGTGAGCACACAAGGCCGATGTATCGACCTCACTTTTATGTCCCTTCTGCGCTGACTTCTTATCATTATTGGCTTCAGCTACCTGGGCGACAGCCAACCGCCGGGACGTATACGGATGTACGTACCAGAGAACGACCAGACCAAGATGGCGCGCAGAATATCACGGCCAGCGCCAGATATGGGCTCGCCGGTCGAATGGCGCCACTACTTCGCCATTTTTTTAAGATCCGTCTCATGTGCCTCACAACCGCCGCAATGCACCATGGATTGGCTCACTCACGCGTGAGCAGACAACCATCCATCTCTCTAAAGGGGCATTGCAATGCTGAACAAACTGAGCCAACTCACCCTCGCCTGCGGCGCTTGCTGGCTGCTGGCCGGCACCGCACACGCGGCCGATGGGCAGATCGAGTTCACCGGTTCCGTTACCGATAACGCCTGCACCATCACCACGGGCGACGTGAATAAATCCGTGACCCTGGACCCAGTACGTATCGCTGATTTCGCGCCCACCGTGGGTTCGGTGCTCACCGACAAAGCCAAACCGTTTTCCATCAGCCTGGACAACTGCAGCACCGCCACCCGCAACAGCGTCGCGATCACCTTCAGCGGCCAGCAAGACGTCACCGACCCGACCCTGCTCGGCCTGACCGGTGAAAACCAGGTGCGCGGTATCGCGATCCAGATCTCCGACGCCCGTAACGGTAACAAGCTGCCACTGAACACGCCGACCGCCGACTACGACCTGCGTGCGCAGTCCAACACCTTCGACTTTACCGCCGCCTACGTGCGCACCGTCGCCGACACGACCACCGGCGAAGGCGATACCGCCAAGACCACGTCCGGTATCGGCACCGGTCAGGTGCACGCCCTGGCCAGCTTCGACGTTACCTACAAGTAATTGCTCGTCAATACCGTGGGCCGTCCGCCGGCCCGCGGACTTCCAAAGGTCCCTCATCATGCGTTTTAAAGTGTACTTTTTGCTGGCCCTGTTCCCGCTCTGGCACAGCGCGGCAGCCAACGCCGCCGTCACGGTCGGCGCCACGCGGCTGATCTACGACGGCGCTTCCAGCGAAGCCAACCTCACGGTCAGCAATCGCGAAGACACCTCGCCCTACCTGGTGCAGTCCTGGGTCAGCCGCTTTGCCGGCGGCAATGAAGAAAGCGTCGACAGCTTTATCGTCACCCCGCCGCTGTTCCGACTGGATGCCAACAAGGAAAACATCCTGCGCGTCATTTTCACCGGCGGCACCGATGTGCCCCAAGACCGCGAAAGCCTGTTCCTGATGAACGTCAAGGCAATCCCGGCCATGAGCGACGACCAGAAAGGCAAGAACGTACTGCAGATTGCCCTCAAGACCACCATCAAGCTGTTCTACCGCCCGGCCGGCGTCAAAGGTTCGCTCAAGGACGCGGTGGCCCAGGTGGGCTGGACGTCCAAGGCGGGGGCATTGCATTTCAATAACGGCTCCAAGCTTCACGTGGTGGTCAGCGAACTCACGCTCAACGGCCTGCCGATCACCCAGGCGCCGGATGTGCTGCGCCCCGGGGAACAGCGCGAACTGCCGATCCAGGCCAAGGCGGGCGATGAAGTGTCGCTCAGCTATATCGACGACTACGGCAGCATCGTGACCGCCCCTCTTATCCGCATTCACTGATACACGCGCACGCCCCCACCAGGAACGCTCATGCCCCGTTCATTCCGATTCACGCGCCGTCGCGCCGTGAAGGCTTTCGGCTGCCCGCTCGCGGCGGCCATGGCCTTGCACTTGGCCCCCGCACACGCCGGCTACGAGTTCGATGCGTCGTTCCTCGAGATCGGCGGCGGGCAGAGTTCGGCGGCGGTAAAACAACAGGTCAGCGCCATGAGCGAAGGCCAGTTGCCGGGCATTTATCGGGTGGATGTGCGGGTCAACCAGCACGCGGTCGAGCAACGCGATGTGCGTTTCGTACGCGCCACCGGCACCGCGGACCGCTCGGCCACCGGGCTGTTTCCGTGCCTGGATGTCGAGTTTTTCCGCGCCCAGGGAGTGGCCGACACCGCCCTGCACAACAGAAGCGACGCCGACACCACCTGCATTGCCTTCGACCAGGGCCTGGCCGGGGTGGTCTACGACTACGACTTCAACCACCAATTGCTGTCGATCGAGATTCCCCAAGCGTACCTGGGCAGCATTCCGTTTGAGGTGCGCCGTCGACAGTGGAGCGACGGTGAGAACGTGGCGTTCACCAACTACAGCTTCAGCGGCAGCACGGCAGAGTCCGACAGCGGCCGCCGCCAGAACCAGTTCGGCAGCCTGCGCAGCGGCATCAATGCCGGGGCCTGGCGCCTGCGCAATTTCTCGACCTGGCAGAAAGGCACGGGCGACGCCGGGCGCTGGGAGTCGATGGAAACCTACGCCCAGCGGGACATGGGCAACATGATGGCGATTGCCACCCTGGGCGACGCCACCACCGAAGGCGACCTGTTCGACGCGATTCCCTATCGCGGTCTGGGCATCGCCTCGGACCTGGACATGCTGCCCGACCAGTCCCGTGAATTCGCGCCGGTGGTTCGCGGCATCGCCAATGGCCGCTCGCGGGTGATCATCCGCCAGCGCGGCTACGTGATCCATGAGCAATGGGTGCCCTCAGGGCCGTTTGCCTTGACCGATCTTTATCCCACCGCCAGCAACGGCGACATCGAGGTCACGGTGGAAGGCCCGGACGGCCAGCGCCAGGTCTACACCCAGTCGTTTTCGTCGGTGCCCTACATGCTGCGCGAGGGGCAACAGAGCTACTCGGTCTTCGCCGGCCAATACCGCCCGGCGCAGTCAGCGTTTGTGCAAGAGACCCCGACCTTCATCCAGGCCTCGCTACGCCGAGGCTTGAGCGGCAGTACCACGCTGTTCGGCGCCAGCCTGCTCAGTGATCAATACAACGCCGGCCTGCTGGGTTTCGCCCACGATTTCGCCGGCTTCGGCGCGATTTCAGTGGACGTGACCCACGCCCGCAGCGACGCCATGGGCCATGAAAAAACCAGCGCCAGCGGCCAGTCGTTCCGCTTTCGCTATTCCAAATCCCTGGCGGCCACCGACACCAATTTCAGCCTGATCGGCTACCGCTACTCCACCGGCGGCTACTACTCGTTCAACGAGGCGCTCAACAGCCGCAACGCCGGGCAAACCCTGGACACGTACCGCAGCGGCCATATGAAAAGCAACTTCACCGCCAACGTGTCCCAACAACTGGGCGGCTACGGCGGGGTGTACGCCAACGTGTCGAAAACCGCGTATTGGGACAAGGGCCAGGCCGACACCTCAATCCAGTTGGGTTACAGCGTGAGTTCCGGGAGCATTTCCTACTCCCTCGGGCTGGGCCTGAACAAAGGCGCCGACAGTCACGATCGCAGCCTGTCCCTGAGCATCAGCATGCCCCTGGGCGGTACACGCAACCAGCGGGTCACCGCCAACATGAACCAGAGCGCGCGCGGCGCGGCGTCACGCACCGCGACCCTCAGCGGCAACGCGTTTGAAGACGACACCCTGGCCTACAGCGCGGGTGTGTCACAGCAAGTCAACGGCGCCCAACGCCAGGCGGGCGGCACGTTCGCCGCCCAGTACGACGCGCCGAGCGCGATTGTGCGCGGTGCCTACAACGAGTCCACCGGCAACCGCCAACTGGACCTGGGCGTGGAAGGTTCGGTGGTGGCGTACGGCAGCAACCTGATGTTCAGCCAGCCGCTGGGCGAAACCAATGTGATCGTCGCCACGCCGGGGGCCGCCGACGTGGCGGTCACCAACAAGCGCGGGGTGCGCACCAATGCCAATGGCTACACGGTGGTGCCGTCCGCCCTGCCCTATCGCAAGAACCGTGTGTCGCTGGACACCCAGTCGATGTCCGCCGACGTCGACATCGCCGAACCGGTGCAGGACGTCACGCCCAATCGCGGCGCCTTCGTGCTGGCGGACTTCGACACCCGGCGCGGCAAACGCATTCTGTTCCGCATCCGCGACACCCAAGGCGAAGCCGCACCCTTCGCCGCGCGCGCCGAACTCTTCGCGGCAGACGGCCGTTCGCTGGGCAACACCCTGGTGGCGGACAAGGGCCGCGCGTTCCTGACCGGCGTGCCGCCCGAGGCACGCCTGTTGATCAGCGTGGACGGGCAACCGTGGTGCAGCCGCGAATTGAAACTGCAAGACGACGGTCCTGCCGAGGGTGGGATTACTCAACTGAACATTCAATGTGAGCGCGCGGCCGGTGAGTCGGGCGCCAAGGATTCGTGATCATGAATATCCTGGGCAAAACGCACGCTGGGCTGATGCTGGCGTTGGTGTGCGCCGTATTGAGCGGCCTGCCGCAATCGGCGCACGCCTTGATTGGTGGCAACCTCGAATGCTCAATGCCGGGCTACCCGAGCAATGGGTACCGGTTCACGCCGGGGCAGGAGATCGATATTGCCTATACCGGCACTTGCACCATTCGCCGGGCCTTCCCTTATGCGGCCGGCATGAATGCGCAGATCGCCTATATGTCCGGCGCCGATCAGGCCCGGTTGCGCTTTGTCGACCCATACAACAACACCTACATGCTTGAGTTGCCCCTGGGCCAATATGGAGGGAGTTGTCTGGGCGGGCCCTGCCGGCCGCTGCCGCTCAACACGGTGGTGCCCTATCGATACAGACTGGTGGGCACGGCGCCCCGTACTACGGGCCGGCGCTATGTCCAGCTGTACCTTGGCGTGACTTCGCATAATTACGCCAATTGGGCCGAATGGTTCATGCAATATCCGTTTAACTACACGGTCTACCTGCCCGCCTGCAGCTTGAGTTCACCGAGCAGCGTCGACCTATCGTTCGGCACCATCAGCAGTGCCGACCTCAGTAACCAGAAGCAATCCACCTCGGTATCAGTCACCTGCCCAGCCGCTGTACAAGCCACCGCTACGCTGGTGCCAAGCCAAGCGGTGGTCAGCGCCAGTAACGGCGTATCGCGCACCACCTTGGCGGGGCTGAACATGCAGGCACGCTGGGGGGATAACACGCCGGTAAACCTGAACAGCCCGCGCACCCTGCAGCTTCGCCAGGGCAGCAACAGCTTGGGGCTGGGTTTCACCCCACAATTGGAAAGCGGCCAATCCCCGGCCGGTGCCTTCCAGAGCCAATACACCCTGACCATCGACTATCGCTGAGACCATCGCCATGAAAACCTCACTGCTCGCCCTGGCGCTGCTCAGCGCCACCGCACAGGCCGCGGATACCGTGAACATCACCGTACGCGGCACCCTGACTCGTCCGCCGTGCGTGCTCAGCACCAGCACCACCCTCACCGCCGAATTTGGTGATGTACGCACCGACCAAGTGACTACGACCGCCACCCAGCCCATCCCCGTGCAATTGATTTGCCCGGCGGGCTCATCGATGAATGTCAGCTTCAGCGCCAATAACGGCACACATACGGCCACTGTCGCCAAAACCACCGTCGACAACTTGGGCGTGTCGCTGTTGTGGGCGGCCGACGATTCCTTGGCCAACCTCAACGGCACCACCAAGCGCTACACCAACCTGAGTGGCAACGTCGATATCAGCCTCAAGGCACAATTGATTGCGCGCGGGGCATTGACGCCCGGAGCCTTCAGTTCGTCCATGGTCATGACCATCAATTACTTATGAACAGGTTGCTTTGGATACTGCTGGCGATGACCGGCGCAGCCGCTGCCCAGGCAGCGGACCAAACAAAGGTCGACGTCACCGGCAAGCTGATCGCGCCCCCTTGCTCAGCGCGTTTTCCCAGTACGCAACAGGTGGACCTGGGCAACGTGAACCTCAACCAGTTGGCCGACGCCAGTGCCAGCGTCACCGACGTGCCGCTGGTGTTCGATTGCCAGCCCAACAGCCAAGTCAGCCTAACCCTCACGGCGGGCGTGGGCAGCGTTGACAGCCACACCCTGCTCACCAGCCGCCCGGCCCTGGGCTTGCAGCTTGGCTTGCTGAATAAAGGCGTGAAGGCTGATTTCAGCCTGGGAGAAACCGGCACCTGGCCGGTAACCGACGGACCGCTGGAACTGACCCTGCGCGTCAAGCCCGTGTCCGTGGGTGAACTGCCCGACGCGGGCAGCTACAGCGCAATGCTGTTGATGCACATCACCTACCGCTGACTACTGGAACTGCCGCGCCTCGATGCAATAGGTCAGCAACGCCTGGTCACTGTCCACGTCCAGCTTGCGCATGGCGGAGATTTTCTGCGCGCTGACGGTCTTGTTGCTGCGGCTCAGTTGCCGCGCGATATCGCTGACGCTCATGCCCGTCACAAATAAACGCAGCACCTCCATTTCCCGCGGCGACAGGCTCTGGAAGCGCTCCTGCACTTGGTACGCATTGCCCACCACCGACGTCGCCGCAGGCCTAGGCGCCTGGTAATTGCGCTGGGCACTGATGGCGCCCAGGGCTTTTTCGATTTCGTCGTGCAGGTGGTTTTTCTGGATCACGCCGGCCACGCCCAGTTCCTGCAAGCGGGTAAGAATCAGGCTGTTGGAAATCATGGTCAGCACCAGCACCTGGGTGTCGGGAAAGTGGCGCAGGATGTACTCGATCAGTTTCAGGCCATCGCCGTAGGTGTCATCACCCGGCATGTTGAAATCCGTGATCAGCACTTGCGGCCGATGCGCGCGCAACAGCTCGATCAACTGGCTGGAACTGACGGCCTCGCCCACCAGGCGATAACGTGAATCGCGCTGCACAATCTCGCGCACGCCCACCAGTACGATCGGGTGGTCGTCGGCGATCACAACGTTCATGTCTCGCATTATTCAGCTTCCTTGTTCTGGGCAGAAAGTTCTGCAAGCAAGCACTGCGCCACCGCCGTCAGCCGCGCGCACAACCCGCGGATCTGCGTGGCGGCGTGGTCATCCAGAGGGGCTTCGTACAGCGCGTTTTCCCATGCCTGACACGCACCGGATAAAACCCCGGCGCGCACGCTGGCCAGCGCACCGTTGAGGCTGTGCAGGCGCTGGCGCACCCGCTCGGTATCGCCGACGGCCAGGCCCTGCTCGATGTGCTGCACGTCCGCCAGCAAGGTGTTGCCCATCAATTGGCGCATGGCCGGGGACAACTCGATCCAGCCGTCGCGGTCGCGGTCCGTCGGGGGCACCGCCAAGGCATTTGCGCGGCGACAGTGCGCCATCAAGGCCTGGCGCAGCATGCTCATGCTCAACGGTTTGACCACCCAGGCGTTCATGCCCACCGCCAAGCAACGCTCGCCCTCCTCGCGCAGGGCATTGGCGGTGACGCCGATAATCGGCACCTGCACGCCCTGTTCACGCAGGGCGCGGGCCAGGTCGTAGCCGTTCAGGCGCGGCATGTTGATGTCGGTGATCACCAGGTCGAACGGCTGCGAGCCCCAGATTTGCAGGGCGTGTTCACCGTCGCGCGCCACGGTGGCTTGGGCGCCGAGGGCTTCGAGCTGTTCCTGCAGCACGGCTTGGCTGACCGGGTTGTCTTCGGCCACCAGCACCCGTACGTTCAGGCACGGCGCATCAAGACACGGCGGTGCAAACTCAGGGCTGGCCAATGAAGGGGCGCTGTTAACAATCGGCAAGGTGATGAACAGCGAAAAGCTGCTGCCCAGCCCAGGCTCACTGACCACGCGCATGCTACCGCCCATCAGCTCGCTCAGGCGCGAACAGATCGACAAGCCCAGGCCTGCGCCGTTGCCATCCTGGCCGTTGGCCACTTGGTAGAACGGCTTGAACAACTGGTCCAGGGCTTTTTCCGGAATGCCCACGCCGGTGTCGGTGACCTGCCATTGCAGGGCGACTTCATCCGCGAGCAGCGCCTGTACGGTCAACCGCAAACGCACGCGCCCCGACTCAGTGAACTTGATCGCATTGCCCAGCAGGTTATGCAGGATCTGCCGGATACGCCCCGCGTCGCCGAGCAATTGGCAGGGCACTTGGGGGTCGATCTCCGCATCAATCTGCAAGCCCTTGTTGCGCGCCGTGGCGGTAAAGCCCAGCACCGCTTCCTCGACCAATTGCTGCGGGTTGAAGGGCGCCGCTTCCACGGCCATTTGCCCGGACTCGATCTTCGACACGTCCAGAATATTGCTGATCAGTTGGAACAGCACGGTGGAAGAGCCCTGGATGATTTCCAGGTACTGGCGCTGGCGCTCGCTCATGGCGGTCAGGGCCATCAGTTCCAGGTTGCCGAGCACGCCATACAGCGGTGTGCGGATTTCGTGACTCATGGTGGCCAGGAACACGGTCTTGGCTTCGTTGGCGGCGGTGGCTTCCTGACGCGCCTGGTCGAGCAGCAGCGCTTCGTCCACATGCCGGGTGATGTCGTTGCAGCCGCACAGAAACACGTCTTCGCCCTCGTAGCGCGCGGCAACCACCACCACCTGCAGGTAGCGCCCCTGTACGGCCAGGCACATCTCGCCGGGGGTGTCCGGGCCGTTATTGGCGCGGAGTACGTCCACCAGCGGCGCGGTGCCGCCCAGCTGCAGGGCACGCTGGTTTTCCAGCAGCAATTGGCAGTCGCTGCGCCGCACCACGCACAGGCCGGCCGGGGCGTTGTGCAACATGATGCGGTTGAACGCTTCGCTCTCGAACAGACGCTCTTGGGCACGCTGGGCCGGGCTGACAATGCGGGTCTTGTACCAATGGTTGATCCACCAACCCAGCAGCACCGCCGCCAGAAATGTAAGGCCCAGGCCCAGCAGCGGCCATTTGGCGTAGCGCAGGAAATCCTGGTAGCTGATGGCGTACAAGCCGGTCCAGTGCTCGCCGCCCTCACTGATCATCTTGAAGCGCAGGCCCAGGCTGTTAAAGCTCAGCCCAAGTGGCGCCAAGTGTTCATCGCCAAGGCTGCCGAGCAATACATCGCCCTGAGGCGAGATCAGCGTGAACTGGTTGTAGACCGACAGTTGCAGCACCCGCTCGAACTCATCGACCTGAGACGTATCGACAACCGCCGCTAACGTCAGCAGGCCCTGAGGTTGGTTGGCCGGCAATACGGCGGCGGGCGCATCGAGGCCGATCATCGCGACGAGGCTGCGGGTGTTTGGATACAGCTGCAAGGGTGCGCGCATCCAGCGCACGCGCCTGTCAGTGAGCAACAGGTTTTGGCTCTGCTGCAACTGGTGCAAACGGCTCACCACGTCGCGGTAGCGCTCGCGCAACAACGGCTGATGCTGGCGCAGGCCGCCGATGCCAGGGACGGCCAGGCTGGCGACGTCATTGGGGGTAAACACGAACAGCTGCGGTGAGGCGTAGAACGAGCTGGCCCAATAGCCGCCGTAGTAGTCGGTCAATTGCACGCCAAACGCCAGCGCGCGGCGCGTGTCATCCGCCGTGAAATCCGCACCGTAAGACAACGTGAACGGCAACGACAGCGCGAAGCCCTTGGCCTGCACCACGACCTGCCCGGCCTCGTGCTGCAATTGCACGACCTGGGTGGATTGCACCACCGGCAGTGGCGGCGCATTGCTGCGGCTATAGCCGACCGCAACGTTGCGCAGGAACGCCTCATGCTCATGGATGATTTCCACCACGCGGGCGAAGTGAAACTCGACTTTTTCCTGTTCGGCATCGAGCAACCGCGACACCGCCCAGTAGCAACTGCTGGACAGCAACAAGGCGAGCCCGGTGAGCAACAACAGGGCTTTGTTCAGGCGCTGGGAACTTTGCGCGAGTTTATCCAGGCGCAAGCTTGCATGTTTCATCGTCAGTACCGCAGAAGCCTGAATCAGGACGTGGAGCCTATGCATGATCCCGGCATTGGCCAATAACGCCCGGCGAACCGGGCGACCCTTCCTTCGGGCTTCTTGACTGTGTGACCCTGGCCGCTCAGATAAGTGCTGGCGCAGGGCCATCTTCGATCAATAAAGCGCTGAATTTATCCGCCGTCACGCCCTGGGAGATCAGGAAACCTTGCACCTGGTCGCAGCGAATACGCCGCAGTACCGCCAGCTCCGCCTGTGTTTCAGCGCCTTCGGCCGTGGTGGTCAGCCCCAGCTTGCGGCCCAGTTCGACAATGCTTTGCAGGGCCGACGCCAGGCTTTCATTCTCGGCACAGCCGTGCACCAGCGAGCGGTCGATCTTCACTTCGTTGAACGGCGTGGAAACCAGGTTGAAGTAAGAGCTGAACCCCTTGCCAAAATCGTCCTGCGCCAAGCCAAAGCCCATCATGCGCAGGCGACATGCTCCAGCGTAGTAGCTACTGGGCAACCGTGTGGTGGAGCTTTCCATCAATTCGAAGGTGATTTGCCGAGGCTCGGCATCGCGCTGCTGAACCTGGGCCAGCAGGCGGTCGACCAGGTCGCATTGGTCAAGCAAGTGCGTGGGCAGGTTGATCGACACCGGCAACCGGTAGCCGAGCTGCGCCCACTGGGCCTGGGCGGTCAGGGACTGGGTGAGGATGCAGGTCAGCAGTTGGGTTTCCAGGCCCAGCCGCTCGATTTCACCGAGGAACTCACTGGGCAGCAACAACCCCTCCACCGGATGGACCCAGCGTGCCAACGCTTCGGCGCCGACGATGCGCCCGTCATGCAGGGACTTCTTGGGCTGGAACCAGGCCTGAATTTCACCGTTGGCCAAGGCGCGCACCAGGTCCTCCCGGGCCAGACCGACACCGCGATGGCAGCAGGGTGTGCGGGCCTGTTCGGCGAGTTTGTCGAGGCAATCGCGCAGGGTGCGCACCTGGGGCTCGCGCACCGGTTTGGAGATCAACCCCGCGACAGTGAGGCCCAGGTTATCCGCTACCTGGCCGGCGCCCACCAGCATGCGCCGCGAGGCCACGCTCATCAGTGCCAAGGCCGGTGGCGCCTGCAGGTGCGCCAGTTGCTGGATCAACTGCACGCCGTCCATGCCCGGCATCATCAAGTCGCTGAGCAACAGGTCATAGCGCTGGCGGGCCAGGCGCTGCAACGCGCTCGCGCCGTCCCAGACCACGTCGACGTCAAAGCCGCCGATGCCCTGGAACACGTTGATCAGGTACTCATGCTGAAAAGGATGGTCTTCCACAATGAGCACGCGATAGGCACTCAAAGCACGCTCCTCTGATAAGGCTGCAAGCACTGGTGAAGCACGCGCAACGTGAAGGGCTTGACCAGGCAGTGGTCCATGCCCGCGTTGAGGCAGCGCTCGGCTTCATCGAGCATGGCGTTGGCGGTGGCACCGATGATCGGCAAGGCGCAGCCCAGGCGCCGCAATTGCTCGGTGAGTTCGTAGCCATTCATGCGCGGCATGTTGACGTCGGTGAGAATCAAGTCGAACGCGGTTTCGCCCCACAGCGACAGCGCTTCAATGCCGTCGCCCGCGAGCACCACGGTGCAGCCGAGCTCTTCGAGTTGATCACGCAGGATCAACTGGTTGATCAGGTTGTCTTCAGCCACCAGCAGGCGCAGGTTGAGGTTGATCTCGGCCGGCACCTCGCAAGGCGTTGGCGACGGGTGTTCCTCGATACCCTGGGCGCGGCTGACCGCGCGATTGAGCGCCTGCAGCTGGTTCAGGCCGATCTGCCAGCAGGCACCCGGCCCTTGATGGACACCATGCTCATCGGCGGCCGCCATCACCCGAGGCCCGGACCAGCGCAGCCGTTGGCCGGGGTCGACCGGGCCGGGATACAGCTCCACCAGCACCGCGCCGGGGTCGGCCTCGACCGAGTGCGGCAGGCCCAATTGCGCCCGCGCGCCCCAACGCCGCAACCAGCCGCCAATGCTTTCGGCCAGCTCGCGTACCGGCGACACTACATAGACGCGTTCGCCCAGCAAGGGCAACGCCCACGGCTCATGCGCGTATTCGTCAACCTGCTCCAACGGCAAGGTGAAGGTAAAACTGCTGCCCAGTCCCGGCTCGCTGACCAGCCGCAGCGTGCCGTTCATCAGGTGCACCAGGCGCTTGCAGATCGACAACCCAAGCCCGGTGCCCGCCACCACATTGGCATTGCCGCTGGCCTGGAAAAACGGCTCGAACAAATACGGCTGATCGTGCGCCGCAATACCCTTGCCGGTATCGACCACTTGCCACTGCAACAGGGCGCGCTCGCCTTCGCGGCTCTCCAGGCGCAAGCGCAATACGATGCGCCCGCTCTCGGTGAACTTGAGCGCATTGTTGAGCAGGTTATTGAGGATCTGGCGGATACGCGTGACATCGCCGCGCACCTGGTCGGGCAGTTGCGGATCTATGCAGGCAAACAGCTGCAAGCCCTTGCTCTGGGCGGCGCCCGCGTAGCCTTGAATCACCTCCTGCACCAGCTCCAGCGGGGAAAATACGCTGAGTTCGAGGGACAGTTGCCCTGCCTCGATTTTCGACACATCCAGCACATCACAGATCAGTTGCAGCAAGTTCGCCGACGAGCCTTCGATGGCATTCAGGTAGCCGCGCTGCTGGCTGTTGAGGTCGGTGCGGGCGAGCAATTCCAGGGTGCCCAACACACCGTAAAGGGGGGTGCGGATTTCATGGCTCATGGTCGCCAGGAACAACGTCTTGGCCTCATTGGCCGCATCCGCCAAGGTACGTGCCTGCTGCAAGGCCAGCTCCACCTGTTTGCGCTCGGTGATATCGCTGAACGCGCAGATCAACACTTCTTCACGTTGATAACGGGTGGGTGCGAAGCTCAGGAACAAGTGGCGACCGTCGGCTATTTGCAGCTCATCGGTGTTGCTTTGCTCGCCGGCGTGAAAGGCCCGGCGAATCCAGTCGTGGCACAACTGCTGGCGCTCCTGCCCGTTGCCCAGCCATTGGCGCGACAAGGGATTCTCCAGCACCACTTCGCCGTCACTGCGGCGCAATACGCACAAGGCCACCGGCGCGATACGAATGACCGCGCTGCTGAACGCCTCGCTTTCTACCAAGGCTTCGATGCGATTGGCCGCCGGGATGATCAGCCGCTGATCGATACGTCGCACCAGCCGCATCATCAACAGGCTCGCCAATGCGCACAGCAGCAGGCACACCAGCAGCGGCAACGCCAGGCTGGGCAGCAACGAACTCAGCTCCAGGCTGTAAACGATCTGCCATTGGGAATAGCCCAGGTGTTTGCGGATGGCCAAGCGGTCCGGCAACCAGCGACTGCCCTCCCAGCCGAAACTGGCCGTGGAATGATACTGGCGCAGCACCTGCGCCGCCGCTGGTTGATCGGGCGTGCTGCTGAAAATCAGCTGGCCTGCGGCGTCGAGCAACATGAAGTCGCCAGCCTTTTCATGCTGCAGGGCGTTGATCAGGTCCGGCCCATCGACCTCCAGGCCGAGCCAACCCGAGGTGGGGCTGCGGTCATCCAGGCGGGTAAAAATATACAGCGGCGAATCCAGCCGGCTTTGCTCGGTGAGCCACAGCTCGTCGCTGACCGAGACCTTGCCGGTATCGACCGCCATCAGTCGCTGCAACACCGTCTCCGGCACTGCCTCCGGTGCCGGGCCGACGGTGAACAGGCGCTCCACGCCAGGCTCGGCACGCTGGGCCACATAAATCAGGTTGACCTGGTTCGCCTCCAGGTAGTCGAGCATGCGCCGGGTCAGCCACAGGCTCCAGATATTGCCCGCCTCCCCCAAGGTGATATGCACTTCCTCGGCGGGCACGTTATTGAGGTTGCCCACGGGCGGCGTCACATGCGGCACGGTGGACAGGCCGAGGCTTTTCAACAGCGTCTGGCGGCTGACAAAAAAACTCTGCGCATCGGAAATCGCCTCATTCATGTAACTGCGCCGCAACGAAATCTCCTCGCTGAACGCAGCGCGCAAATAGCTGTAGGCGCCCGCATACACACCCAACACCAACGCCAGGGCGAACAGGCGCAGCAGCTTGCGGGCGGCCTTGGGCGTGGAGAAGGTGGCGTCGAGGGGTTGCAGGAAATGTTTGAGTTTCATCACCGCAAGCCTACGGAGCGCAAGGGAGCGGGAGAATAAGACGGATCTCAAAGCGCCATTGAACTCTGCCGCCAAACGCTGTTCTAGACAGGTTCGCCGCGGCGTGCGTAGCATCCGCGGCGGTCTTTCGTGTTATTCATTCCAACAGAGCGATCCATGTCTATCCACCAAACTCCCGGGCACGTGCTGCCCGCGCGCAGTGCCGCCAAAATGGAAGCGGCCATGGCCGTGGGCGCTTTCGCTATCGGTACTGGCGAATTCGCCATCATGGGCCTGATGCCCGACATCGCGCAGAACCTGGGTTTAAGCGAACCCCAGGTCGGCCACGCCATCAGCGCCTACGCCCTCGGCGTGATGGTCGGCGCGCCGTTGCTGGCCATCCTTGGCGCCAAGCTGCTGCGCAAACACATGCTGCTGTTGCTCATGGGGCTGTATGCCCTGGGTAACCTGGCGACCGCGTTTACCCCCACCTTTGGTTCGCTGGTGGCCTTCCGCTTTATCAGCGGCCTGCCCCACGGTGCTTATTTCGGGATTGCCGCGGTAGTGGCGTCCAGCATGGTGCCCAACGATAAACGCGCCGGCGCCGTGGCCCGCGTCATGCTGGGCCTGACCCTGGCCATGCTGCTCGGCAACCCCATCGCCACCTTCCTCGGCCAACACCTGGGCTGGCGTTCGGCGTTTGCGTTGGTGAGCGTGATCGCCCTGTGCACCATCGCCCTGGTCTGGCAGTTCGTGCCGCACCGCCACGACGAACAACGCAGCGACCCGCGCAAAGAACTGCGCGCCTTCACCAAGCCTCAGGTGTGGATGGCATTGTCGATCGGTGCGATTGGGTTTGCCGGGATGTTCTGCGTGTTCAGCTACCTGGCGCCGACCATGCTCGAAGTGACCAAGGTGTCGCCACAGTGGATTCCGTTCGGCCTGGCCGCGTTTGGCGTGGGTGGGATTATCGGCAACATCGCGGGCGGCAAACTGTTTGATCGCATGCAGTTTCGTGCGGTGGGCCTGATATTGGTGTGGTCGATCGCCGTGTTGCTGTTCTTCCCCTTCGCCGCGTCCTCACTATGGGGCGTACTGCTGAGCATGGGCCTGGTCGGCACCATGGTGTCGTTGGCTGCGCCGTTGCAAATCCGCCTGATGGATATTGCCCACGAAGCACCGAGCCTGGCGGCGGCGTCCAACCATGCGGCGTTTAACCTGGCGAATGCGTTGGGACCGTGGTTTGGCGGGATGGCGATTACGGCGGGGTTGGGATGGACGAGTACCGGTTATATCGGTGCGGTCACGGCGTTGGTCGGGCTCGGGGTTTACCTCATCGCTCGTCGGATGCACGGCGGGCAATGAGCTACTGCCATATGAACGATTGTGCCGTAGAAATGATCCTAAGACTGGCGTACTGAGTCGGCGCGACTCTGAGTGTAGAGGCCCGCCGAACACACTATACAAGAACTATTCGCATCTAATACGAAGCGTACTTTTACGTGGCGCATTGTGTTTTTTTCTCTACAATTTGGGAACGCAAATAAAGGAATTTTTCGTGAGCAGTCCAACGAATTCAAACGCCCGTCCCCATGATGATGAAATAGATTTGATTCCGCTTATTCAGACACTGTGGAATAGCAAGATAACGATTATTGCAACCACCGTGGTGGGCGCGGTTGCCGCATTGACGCTCTCTGCGACCTCGCCTGAACAATGGACTGCCAGCACTTACATCACTAAGCCATCCCTCTACAGCTTATATAAAGAAATCAATGAAAAGGACGCGCCCGCCAAGGCGAGCCCACTGTCATTGGAAACCAAGCTGTACAGCACCATACAGAATGATATTTTCTATTCCGCCATGGGCATCATGGCCGCTAAATCCGTTGCCCTCAAAGACGCCCCTCCTAAATCGGGCGGGAATGAGCCAATAATTTATGTAGCCTCGACCACCGCGACGACGGCAGCATTGGCGTCTGCCCAGCTGAAATCCGCAATGGAGACAGCCAATACCGAAGCTATTGCGCTTAACTTACCGGCATTGGCTGCAGGGAATACGTTAAAAGCATTTAACACCCTTGATGAAATACAAACCTCCACCCAAAAAACCACCAAAAAATTCGCTTTTCTAGGCGCCTTTTTAGGGTTGGTGCTCGGCAGTATTTTTGTACTCGGCAGGTTCTTCATTCGACAATACAAACAGTCGAACTGAGCACCCGCGACGCTATAGGAGTTCTTCAGTCAGGAAACAAACAATGCAGACCAGCACGGAAACAATAACAACAATAAACAATTTCGCGGAAAATGTTGTTTTCATCAAGGGTACTTTAAGAAAGTAAAATAATGGCCTAGCGCCATTATTGCACCGTGTCTGGCTTTTTTCACGGTGATTTTTGCTGAAAGCAACACACGTCCCTCTCCCGAGCTAGGGAGCACCAGCATCCACTCCTCGACTGAAGGAAAAATCCGCCAACCCCGTGCCCGACGCGAGATTTTTCATAAAGGCACTGTCGTCACCACTTAACCCAGCCCCCTGTGGCGAGGGAGCTTGCTCCCGCTGGGCTGCGCAGCAACCCCAGTGCGACCTCAATCGTCGTGCAGTAACCCCGAACCATACTCACCATAACTACTGCCAAGCCCACTGCCGCCAAAATTCATCTTGGCGGCTTTGCTGGGGCTATGGTCACCAAACGCCTGGCATCCGCCCGAAAAGCACGGGTCGCTGTTCACGTTCGACGAACTCGACGAGCAAGCGCCCAAGAGCAATGTGCCGGCGATCATCATGGCTTTGGCGAGGTTTGAGATCATGTTTTCAGTTCCCTGTGGACTGGAGGCGCGGGCGTCCTCTCTTGAAGAGGATCGTAGACCTCAAAAGCGCCGGGAATGATGAAACTTGGCGGGGTGACAGGATGGGTTCAGGTTGCCGCCTTGGGTAAGGCGGCGGGGTTGAATGTCAGGCTGTGGCCAGGATGGCGGCAGGTGCAACTTGCTCCTGGGCTCGGTCGATGAGCAGAGCGCTTAGGTCGATTAGCTGCTGGATGCCCAGGACGATGGCGCGGTGCGGGTCTTCGAGGTCGAACGCCAAGGTGGCGGCCATTTGGTTAGCAGAGGCGAGGTTTTCGGCGGTGTTGGCCAGGAGGGTTTCGGTGTCGATGTTGGGGCTGACTGAGAACAGGTTGCCGGTTGGGTGTTCGTCGGGAGAACTGTTTTGATCGACATAAGGATTGCGTGATTTGTTAGGCATGGGCGAATCTCCAAATGTTTTCGGGAGTTAAAACGCCTTAGCAATACGGACTTCCACCTCCGGCCGCTGGGTTTGCAGCGGCTTGAGGAGCTTAGTGATGGGTGGTCTGAGGGGCAAGCCGAAAGAAGAGTGGGAAGTTTTCCCCGAGTGCCCTCAGACCCAATCGATAAAAGAGCACCTGGGGGGACCACGATGCCCTGCATTGAGGTTACAAAGAAAACGTAAATGAACAACTTCTGGATACACCTCGCGACGACCTGCTGGTTCAAGCCAACGGTCCACGGTGTAAGGTGCCCACAACCATCCACCATCGAGGTCGCCATGACTGGCATCTCCCTAAACCTGCCGGAAAACCTGTCCAACTCTCTCGCCGACCTGACCAAAACCACCGGCCAGACTGCGACCTACATGGCAATGGACGCTCTTCGCGACTACATCGAGCATGAAAAAACACTGACCACTCAGATCGAGTTGGCAGTGAAAGAAGCCGACCAAGGCAAATTCGCGACCGAAGACCAAGTGGCAGCCATGCGCGCTAGGCGCTGGAGTCGGAAGGAGGGTTGAGTCGCTTGAAAAAGCACTCAAAAATCTGGAAGACGAAGCGAATTATATCGCTCTCGAAAATCCAACGGCAGCTTTCTGCGGGGCCGATGCGTTAAGCAGCCAAGCAGCGTCAAACGCATTGCCCTTTTGCTCTGCAGCGGTCGCCAAAAGTTTTGCGTAGTGGGTTTCACCGGTGTAGTCGGTGCGTGGAAGGCTGGCAGGAAAGCGCCATTTATTGAGTGCTTGGTAACTCCTGTCACATACCTTGGCGGCGTCTCCGATGCCGCCTACTGCTTCAAATGCGAACGCGATGGCGTTCGAAAAATCTGCGGGGTCCAATATGGCAACCTCCATTTATCAACTCGCGATTGATATTAACATCAACTGACTATTGCGAACCTCCTGTGAGAGTACCAACTCATGGTTGATAAGAACGAGCTACGGGCAGCTTTCACGGCGCGCCTTCACGAACCACTCGACGACGCTGGTGTACGCACTCGAGGTCGTGGTGCGGATATTCATGCACATTTGGTGAAGGTTGGGGCTGAAAGAAGTCCCCAGGCCGTAAGCAAGTGGCTGAATGGTGATTCAATACCAGAGGCAGACAGCTTGGCTGTGCTGTGCTCGTGGCTAAATGTCAGGCGAGAATGGCTGCAGTACGGGGTACTGCCGAAAGAGCAGACTGGCGAGAGCAATGTCCATCAACTTGGCGCAGGTATTGAGAGTAATGTCAGACAGCTGACTAGGCGCTTTGGGAAGGTCCCATTGATTTCATGGGCCCAAGCCGGTGCATGGTGCGAGTCGAACTTTGAACAGCATGATGGAGAATCGTGGCTGTCCTGTTCCGTAACTATTAGCGAAAGTGGCTATGCGCTGAAAGTGCTTGGCGACTCCATGACAAATCCAGGAGCAGGCGAAAGTTATCCTACGGGATGCATAATCTTTGTAGATCCAGAAGTTGAGACCAAAACCGGTGACCGTGTGATTGCCAGAGTCCCACGCACAAATGAAGCCACATTTAAAATTTTAGTCGAGGACGCCGGCCGGCAGTTCCTTAGACCTATCAATCCGCAATATCCAATCATTGATATTACGGAAGAGACGCATATTTGCGGAAAAGTAGTCGGGTCCTTCATTCCTGAATAAACACGGGCATAGCAAACGTTTTACTATTTGCTCCCATCCAACAGGTCAAATAGGCTTTTTGCGTGATTTGAGTGTTTCTCTTTGAGCTCCTTATATAGATTAAACGCAGTCGTTAAGTAATTAATCCCATAAGAGGTTTCAGAATCACGAAGCAGTTTCAATACTTTTGGCTTCTCCCTCAAATTAGAAAACCGAAAAGAGAAATAATCTCCCTCCCCATTCAATTCCTTAAAAACAGCATCAGAAAGCGCGCGATACACTTCAGATGGAGCTTTACTCCATCTCCCACAGATAGTGACGGCGGTACCAATTATACCTAGAGCAATCCTTCGCTTACTTGAATCATCCATATGAAACATAAATGACAACTCGTTCTTATTTGCCTGGACCATCTCATACGATTTGCGAAGAAATTCAAAATGAGATTTATGCGTTACTTTGCTCACCACTCCAATATCTCTAAACGCTTTTTCCAAGTACGGAATTAACAAAACCCTTTCGACCAACGCAGGGTTTTGCTCGTACAGCAATGCAATAACGCTATCACTTCCGGTCGGCTCCCAAAAGCGATCTATAAGCTTAGTCTGCACTTCCAAGCTCTCACCAAGAATGTATAGCGATACAAAATACTCTTGAAATGACCTATGCGAATACGCCACCTGCAGCCCATCTTCGACGAGCATGCAGGTCGCTCCCAATAGATCGCTCAAAAAATCCTGACGATCAAAATCGGCGCCAAGGCGCTTTTTACTTTCCTCGATGAACTCTAAACAGTCCACCTTCGACATTCTGAAAATTCTATTATCATAAGTGAGTAATGAGAACAAAGAAAAAACCTTAGAAAAGTCAAGAATATCTAAACTAGTCGATCTACTCCGAGAGTACGCACCTTTAGTGGCATCGTGCTTTTGAAAAAGAGCCTCATAAGCCTGGCTATAAAAAACACTTAACTTTGACGGAACCTCTGCATTTTGGTGATAAGTCAGTAACATGATAGATAAAAGCAAGGGATTTGATAGAAAGGACTGGTGCTCCTCATATAGCCTCTCATCTAATTCCCTAAGAAACTTGTCTTTCACCTCCTTTTCTACTGGTAGTTTTTTCACTAATGAAATAGCTGCTTTCTTGCTAAGCGGCTCAACTGAGAAAACACTAAATTGATTCCATCCATTAAATCTTTCGTCAGGCCTTGATGAAACTATCACTGGACAACCGGAATAACGCAATGAAATCTCTTTAATATAGTCACCGACTTCATTCCGGCGGGGCTCAACCAACTCATCGAACCCATCAAACAAGAAGCAAAAATTACCGTACTCCATTGAACGGCGAACAAAGCTTCCTCCGACATCAAACCCTCCATTTTCCAACGTATAAAATACATGTTCATCAACGGTTCTTACAGAGTCATTCAAATCCCGCAACTCAATCAAAACAGGCACAAACCTCATCTGTTTGATACAGTCGAGAAACAAATGACGCATAAAAACTGATTTACCACACCCCCCAGTACCTGCTATAACGATTCGATCACTTTCATTCACGCAGCGTGAAATTCCAGGATTTTCTAAATACACCCCCCCACACGAAATTGTCGTCGAAACATAATAATCGTAGAAATCAGCGGGTTTATCTAATACAAAAAAAGATTTTGTTTTAGAAAGCTTACTTCGTGCATTCAATATATATCTTTGATAGGCCTGACCAATTTTTATTTTTCTCTTTTCATCATGAGACTCATACAACCCTCGGCCGAAGTTGAATAAATTTTCAAGTTGAGAATTTAGTAATTCTACAGCTATTTCCGCCTGGCTCATTCCAAACATCCCTTTTGAAAAATCAGGATGGCAGACTGCCACCCTCAAAAATTATGAAAATATACTCCAACGAAGAGAAAATTTTCACCCGCCCTGAAAAATCAACAGTCGGTTGTTGATTTTAGCCAGCCAATGGTTGATGTTTGCCTCGCTCTTCCACCACAGAGCGAGGCAACACCATGCACATCACAGCCACCCTGCACGTCCACCCGGCGGCCGCTAACCCCTCCCGCATCTTCGAAATCCGCCGCCTGGCACAAGACTTGGGCTGCACCTTCATCGGATATTAGGGTCAGACCACGATATGTGATGCATTGGCCGCCTACAGATACTGAGAGTATTCCGACAGCGTCTCCGGTTAGACGTGTTAAATGGCACAGCCCCCCCCAACACCCAATACCCATCCCTGATAAACTACGTCCTATTCGCCTCGCAAACTCAGATCCCCAATGCCCCTACAAACCGCCCCACTCTCCCGCCGCTTCTCCGTCGCCCCGATGATGGACTGGACCGACCGCCACTGCCGGTTCTTCCTGCGCCTGCTCTCCAAGCACGCGCTGCTCTACACAGAGATGGTCACCACCGGCGCAATCCTCCACGGCGATCACGACCGTTTCCTGCGCCACAACGAAGCCGAGCACCCGCTTGCACTGCAATTGGGGGGTAGCGTGCCCGCCGACCTGGCGGCCTGCGCACGTATGGCCGAAGCCGCAGGCTACGACGAAGTAAACCTGAACGTCGGCTGCCCCAGTGATCGGGTGCAGAACAATATGATCGGCGCGATCTTGATGGCGCATCCGGCGTTGGTGGCGGAGTGTGTGAAGGCGATGCGTGATGCGGTGTCGATCCCCGTGACGGTGAAGCACCGTATCGGGATCAACGGGCGGGACAGTTATGCCCAGTTGTGTGATTTCGTCGGGACGGTGAAGGACGCTGGCTGCACCAGTTTTACCGTGCATGCGCGGATTGCGATCCTGGAAGGGCTGTCACCGAAGGAGAACCGTGACATTCCTCCTTTGCGCTACGACGTGGCGGCGCAGTTGAAGCAGGACTTTCCTGAGTTGGAGATTGTGCTCAACGGCGGCATCAAGACGCTGGAGCAGTGCCATGAGCATCTGCAGACGTTTGATGGGGTGATGCTGGGGCGCGAGGCTTATCACAATCCGTATGTGTTGGCGGAGGTGGATCAGCAGTTGTTTGGCAGTGAGGCGCCGGTGATCAGTCGGGCTGAGGCGCTGGTGCAGTTGCGGCCTTATATTGCTGAGCATTTGGCGACCGGTGGCTCGATGCACCATATCACTCGGCATATTCTGGGGTTGGGCACTGGTTTTCCGGGGGCGCGCAAGTTCAGGCAGTTGTTGTCGGTGGATATTCATAAGGCGAGTGATCCGTTGGCGTTGCTGGATCAGGCCGGGGCTTTGCTGGAAGGGCGGTGAGTGTCCGTTCAGGTCCGGGGTGACTGGCCTGCCGCTATCGGGGCAACCCCCTCTCACATTTGGATTGTGGTGGTCATGCGGTGATTGGGTTGAACCTGCCGACTGTTTTGCCCTCCTATCTTGCAGCACGGCCGGTCATTCAAACGGCTGTTTTCAGGTTGTTGCCCTCGCAAACGATCGAACGCATTTGCGCCCTTGAGCGCCTGTCGGCGCTCGGGTAATGTCATCAGACCCACAGGACAGAGCACGCCCATGACTTCCAAGCTGGAACAACTCAAGCAATTCACCACCGTCGTAGCCGATACCGGCGATTTTTCTACCCTCGCCAAGCTCAAACCGCAAGACGCCACCACCAACCCTTCCCTGCTGCTCAAGGCTGCTTCGATCCCAGGCTATGCCAAGCTGCTCGATGAGTGCGTACAGGACTGCAATGGTGATGTAGGCCTGGCCAGCGACCGTTTTGCGGTGGCGGTGGGTCAAGAGATTCTCAAAGTGGTGCCGGGCCGTATTTCCACCGAGGTGGATGCCCGCCTGTCGTTCGACACTGACGCCGTACTCAAGCGTGCGCACCGTCTGATCGACCTGTACGACAAAGCCGGCGTTGGCCGCGACCGTGTGCTGATCAAGATCGCCTCCACCTGGGAAGGCATCCGCGCCGCCGAGCAGCTGGAAAAAGAAGGTATCCAGACCAACCTGACGCTGCTGTTCTCCTTCGCCCAGGCGGTAGCCTGTGCTGAGGCTGGCGTGTTCCTGATCTCACCTTTCGTGGGCCGTATCTACGATTGGTACAAAAAGGCCAACGGCAACGACTACACCGGTGCTGAAGACCCGGGTGTGCAGTCGGTGACGCGCATCTACAACTACTACAAGGCCAACGGCTACAAGACCGTGGTGATGGGTGCGAGCTTCCGCAACCTCAGCCAGATCGAAGAGTTGGCTGGCTGTGATCGCCTGACCATCAGCCCGGATCTGCTGGAAAAGCTGGCGGCGGATGAAGGCAAGCTGGAGCGTAAGTTGTCGCCAGGCCATGCCGGTGAAGCGCGGGTGCATCTGACTGAAGCGCAGTTCCGTTGGGAATCCAACGAGGATGCGATGGCGACTGAGAAGCTGGCGGAGGGGATTCGTCAGTTTGCTCGGGACCAGGAGAAGCTGGAAGCGCTGTTGTCGGCCAAGCTGTAAAAAGCGCAGGCGGCAAAAAGGGCGGTACCTTCGCGGGTACCGCCCTTTTTTTGCCTTTTGCCGGTCTCAAGCCGAGCAGCGTTCAAAGGTGGGAGGGGGCTTGCTCCCGATGGCGGTGGGTCAGTTATGAATTTACTGACTGTCACTCCGCCATCGGGAGCAAGCCCCCTCCCACAGTTGACCGTGGATCAGTGGCGTTCCAGCGCGTTCACGAGGTCGTGGAAGGCTTCACGGTTGGACTCGTTCAAGCCCATCAGGATCTTGTGCGCTTCCAGCACCTTGACCCGCACCACTTCCTCGGACTGGTCCTGGGACGGCAGGTCGGTCAGGCATTCCGGGCAGGGGATCGGGCGGTCAACGATGTTGAACACTTGGTCGAAGCCCATGGACTGCAGCAGACGGGTGATGTCTTCGTGGGTGGTGACGACCGTCGGCAACAGGCCAACCTTCTGCCGAGACAGAATGGACAACTTGGCCAAGAGACCCAGGGTGGTGCTATCGATGCTGCGGGTTTCGGTCAGATCGATCACGATCGCCGAGAAGTTCAGCGCTGTGAAGATCCGCTCAATCGTCGCATCCAGCGCCGAACACAAGGTCAGGCGCACTTCACCGACAAATTTCAGGACAAAGGTCCCGTCTTGCTCGGCGAATTGGATTCTTCCGGTACTCATCAAAGATTCCTGCTCAACACCAATAGGGCGATATCATCCGGCATCTCCCCTAGCGTGGCCAATCCAAAAACCTGCCGCAGGCCATCCAGGCTGCCGCCCGCCGACTTGACCTTTTGGGGCAAGGCGGCTTCTTTCTCTTTGAGTGTAGGCTCTGGAAGAAGGTCCAGGATACCGTCGGACATCAGCGTAAGGCTGAACGTCGGCGGTAACTCCAGAATGTGGTCTTCATAGGTGGCTTCATTGAACAAGCCCACCGGCAAACCACGCCCTTCCAGGTAACGCACACTGTCAGGAGTGTACAAAACCGGCATCGGCAGGTGACCGCCGATGCTGTAGGTCAAAAGACCGGTTTCTTCATCAATCACGCCGCCGACCATCGTCACGTGCTTGCCCAGCTTGCAGCTGATCAGGCCCCGGTTGATGTGGCCCAGCACCTGGGAGGGAGTGAACTCCGGCAAGGTGCCATTGCGTTTGGATTCGAACAGCAACCGTGTGGTCATGAACTTCAACAACACGGTGACAAAAGCAGAGGAAGCACCATGGCCGGATACATCGGCCAGGTAGAACGCGACACGCCGTTCGTCAACACGGAAGTAGTCGACAAAATCACCCGAGAGGTACAGCGACGGGATGATCTGGTGCGCAAACTGAAATTCGTCGATGGTCCAGGGGCTGACCGGCAGCATGTTCATTTGCACCTGGCGACCGGCGTTCTGGTCTTCCTGGAGCAGGTTGAGGCTGGCTTCGAGTTCGCGGTTGGCGGTTTCGAGCTTCTCGCGATAGCGCTGGTTCTCCACTAGCAGGCGGGCACGGTCCAGGGCACGGCGCACCGAGTGCTCCAGCACCGCCAGGTCTTCCAGGGGCTTGATCAGGTAATCGGCAGCGCCCAGGCGCAGGGCCTCGACGGCATCGTTCATCACGCCCGCGCCGGACACGACAATCACCGGGGTCTGCGACGCGCGCTCGGTCACCTGGCGAATCAGCTCGAGGCCGCCCATCTGGGGCATGCGCAGGTCGCAGATCACGAGGTCGGGCTGGTCGCGCTCGAATACCTGGAGACCCTGTTGGCCATTACTGGCCTGCAGGACGCTGAAGCCACTGTCTTCCAAATAGGCCGCGAGGCTCGCGCGCACTACTTCGTCGTCATCGATTATCAGCAGCGTGGCACTGGTTTTTTGCATGTGGGCAAACGGCGCCAGAATTAGGTTGGCGTAGGCGGCTCGGCAATGGCCGGACTCACGTACTGGATTCGCTTTCTAGCCTCTCTGTCCTACAAAGCGTTGGGATTTCGCCCATGCACAAAGGTAAAGCAGAGGTGCCCTTCTAAGGCGCAGACGGTACTCCCATCCGTGAGGGGTTTCAAGCTCATGCCGATGGTCGCCGGGCGTCTTTACATCGCAAATCACCGGGAGTTATAAGAACAGGCACGACCACAACACAAAGTAAGGATGGAACCTATGAGCGAACACGAGCGCGACTATGCCGAAAAACGCGATTTCATCCGCATGCGTGTGGATGCCGATGTGGCTTTGATCCATGCCGGCCAGGAGATTGCCGGGGTATGCGTGGACCTTTCCAGCTCCGGAATGCAGGTGCAGGCACCCCGCCAGTTCAACGTGGGAGATGAATTGACCGTACGCATCGATTCGGAGCATGCCGCCCTTGCCGGGCTGGAGGCGGATACCGAAGTGGTATGGACCAAGACGGCAGGCGAAGAGCAACAGCTGGGGCTTAAGATCTTGAAAATGCGCTGAAACCCGCGCACAAAAAAGGCGACCCCCAGGGTCGCCTTTTTTTCATTTCAAAACATCACAGCTTAAAAATCGTCAACCACCTTGCCATCCTTGACCTTGAACTCGCGGTTCTGCAGGTAGGCGTTGCGGATAAAGGTGTACTTATCGCCGGTGATCAGCTTCTCACTGTCGAGCAGGCTGGCACGGGTGTCGACAATGTTCAGGCCCATGGTGCTGTTGCGCCAGCCGATATCGTTCATATAGCGGTACGGTTGGGTGTAGCTGTCCACGTACTTGGACGGCGCATCACGCAGTGTGCTTGGGCCCAGCAGCGGGATCATCACGTAAGGACCACTGCCCACGCCCCAATAACCGAGGGTCTGGCCGAAGTCTTCATCGCTGCGTTGCAGCCCCATTTTGGTGCCGACATCGATAAAGCCCAGCACGCCGAACGTGGTGTTGACCAGCAAACGGGCGGTGTCGACACCGGCGTTATGCGGTTTGAGTTGCAGCACGTTGTTGGCCAGGTTGCCCACATCGCCGATGTTGCGGAAGAAGTTGTGGATACCGTCTTCGACAAACTGCGGGGTAATCCACTCATAGCCTTGGGCCAACGGCTTCAGGGCGTAGGTATCAACGGTGTCGTTGAAGGTAAAGATCGGGCGGTTGATGCTTTCCCACGGATCGTCTTCCGACGCTGCGTGTGCGGCAAACGGCGCCAGCAGTACAGTGGCACACACCGACAGCTGAGCGAAATAGTGGCTCCAGCGCATAGCTTTTGCTCCTTGAATGGTCTGTCATGGGCGCTATGCCCTGAATAAGGCCGTCAGTATATGACGGAAGTCGCCATTTAGGCAGCAACAAGGAAGCGCCTGACATTAAATGGACAAAATTCCTACAATTAACAATCCTGTCATCGACTTGTCATCCTGCCTCGATAGCGTTAGCGCTATTTCAGGGATGTCGACATGCCTCAACCCGAAATTGCCATCGCCAGCGCCCCCGCCTTGACTGCCGTTCTGTTTGGCCTGAGTGGCTGCCTGGTGGATTTCGGTTCCCGGGCGCGCACCGACTCACCCTCCCCCGACTCCCAAGCCACACCGGGTGCGCTGAAAATCCTGCGCAGCCTCAAGGAACAGGGTGTTCCCTGCGCCTGGCTGGATGAACTCCCCCCCGCCGTCACCACGCCCCTGGCCGCCACGCTGCCCGACTGGGTCAAGGCGGCATCGCCCTCCGCCATTCGCTGGCCCGCGCCCCATGCCTGCTGGCAAGCCTTGATGGAGCTGAATATCGAGCGCCTGGAAGGCTGCGTGTTGGTCAGCGGCGAACCGCGCCTGCTGCAATCCGGGCTCAATGCCGGGCTGTGGACCATCGGCCTGGCCTCCTGCGGCTCATTGTGCGGGATGGCGCCCGAGCAATGGCTGGCATTGAGCGAACCGGAACGCGAGCTCAAGCGCGGCAAGGCCACCCTCGCGCTGTACGGGCTGGGCGTGCACTCGGTGATCGATCACCTGGGCGAACTCGGCACCTGCCTGGCCGACATCAGGCTGCGCCAGCACAAAGGCGAGAAGCCCTGACACGGATCATGCACAGTCGACGCGAGTGGATTAATCTACAGGTCAGCCCGTAGACCTTTCTCGGCGTGCCGCGGTCTATGCCAGTGACTATCGATAAAAGGAAACATGTCATGCCTGATCGCAAAAAACTGGAAGAACAGGTCGAGATCCTGCGCGGGCAATTGGAACAGGATCCGCCGCTGTCGGACGAGAAGCGTGAAGCACTGGAGGCTTTGATTGCCAAGTTTGAGTTACAACTTGAACTTGAACCGGCGACTCAGACACCCAGTATTTCCGATGATGTGAATCAAGCAGCCATAGAGTTCGACGCCGAGCACCCGGTGATTTCCGGGACATTGCGCAATATCATGAACACGCTGGGCAGCATGGGGATTTAATCTGCGCGCCAGCCCAGCGCAGACCCCAATGTGGGAGGGGGCAAGCCCACTCCCACAGTTGTTTACTGGCGAGCCAGGCGCACATTCTGGAACGCGACATCCTCAGTACTGCGATACGGGTTGATATCCAGCCCACCCCGCCGCACATACCGCGCATACACCGTCAACTTCTCCGGCTTCAGCAAGCGCTGCAAGTCCAGGAAGATGCGCTCCACGCACTGTTCATGGAAGTCCGAGTGCTGGCGAAAGCTCACGATGTATTCCAGCAGGCTGGCGTGATCCAGCGCGTGACCACGGTATTCCACCACGACGCTGCCCCAGTCAGGCTGGCTGGTCACCGGGCAGTTGGATTTGAGCAGGTGGCTGTGCACGCTCTCCTCGACAACGCGCGCATCATCGCAACGCAGCAGTTCCGGGCGTGGGTGCTCGTAGTTGCTGACACTGATATCCAAATCATCGATGCACACACCGGGCAACGCCATTACGCCTTCAGCTTCACTTTCAGCCAAGGTGCGAATACGCACGGTCACAGGCTTGCCGGCAGCGGCGCTGAGGTCGGTGCGCAGGGTGGCTTCCAGGCTTGCCGTATCGGCAAACGCGGTCTGGTTGAGCGAGTTGAGGTAGAGCTTGAACGACTTGGACTCGATGATGTTCGGCGAGTCGGCCGGGATGCTGAATTCACCGATGGCCACCACCGGCTTGCCCGACGGCAGCAGCCAGGACAGTTCGAAGCAGTTCCAGAAATCCACGCCCTTGTAAGGCAGGGTCTCGGCGCTCAGGCCCAGTTCGGCCCATTTGGCCGCACGCGGGATCGGGAACAACAACGAAGGTGTGTAGGTGGAGATGTATTCACTGGACTTGCCCAGCGGCGAATGTTCGGCTGCGGGATGCATGGCGGAAACCTGGCTAAATAAACCGCGCCAGTCTACCAGCCTTTGCCCCCGCGCCTAAGCGCCAGCGGATCAATCGACGTTGAGCGTGCCGACCATGCCCGCCTGGTAATGCCCCGGCAGGTTGCAGGCAAACTCCAGGCCCGTGGCCTTGGTGAAGGTCCAGGTCAGCTCGGCGGTTTTGCCGGGCTCGACCAATACGCTATTGGGATCGTCGTGTTTCATATCACCATGGCCCATGGCGCTATGATCCATCTTGCCCATGCCCGTGGAAGTGAGCATGCCACTGGCCTGCATCTGCAACATTTCCTTCTGATGCTCGGCATGCATTGCCGCATCGCCCAGGTTGAATTCGTGCAGCAACTGGCCCTTGTTGACCAGTACAAAGCGCACCGTCTCACCGGCTTTTACGTCAATGGACTTGGGCGAAAAGGAAATGTCCTGCAGCGTCACTTCCACGGTACGCGTGGCCTTGCTCGCGGGTGCAGCCTCGCCGAACGCATAGGTGTGGGCGGCATCAGCCATCGCCTCAACACTCAACGCCAGCAGGCACGTCGCCAACAACAGGGGTTTACGCAATGCCATCATTCTTCTCCAAAATATCTGACTCACCTGGGGCACACTCTAAGCGTGCGCCGCTGCCAGCCAACTGACTGCTAGATTACAACTTTGTCAGGTTACCCCCCTGCCCTGGCACCCAGGGTATAAAGCCGTCGTCACCCGTTGCCAAGAGCCGCCCATGAAACTGCTGATCGTCGAAGACCAACCCAAAACCGGCCAGTACCTGCGCCAGGGCCTGACGGAGGCGGGGTTTACCACCGAACTGGTGGCCGACGGTACCAGCGGTCAGCACCTGGCACTGACCGGCGCCTACGACCTGTTGATCCTCGATGTGATGCTGCCGGGCCGTGATGGCTGGCAGATCCTCCAGGCCGTGCGCACGGCAGGCCTGGACATCCCGGTACTGTTCCTGACCGCCCGCGACGCCGTGGAAGACCGCGTGCACGGCCTGGAACTGGGTGCCGACGACTACTTGGTCAAACCCTTCGCCTTCTCCGAACTGCTGGCGCGCGTGCGCAGCCTGTTGCGCCGTGGCAGCAGCACGCCGCAGGAAACCGCATTGCAACTGGCCGATCTGCGCCTGGACCTGATCCGCCGTCGCGTCGAGCGGGACGGCCAGCGCATCGACCTGACGGCCAAGGAGTTTTCCCTGCTCGAACTGCTGCTGCGCCGCCAGGGCGAAGTGCTGCCCAAATCGCTGATCGCCTCCCAGGTGTGGGACATGAACTTCGACAGCGACACCAACATTATCGAAGTGGCAATCCGCCGCCTGCGCCTGAAAGTCGACGATAACTTCCCGAATAAATTGATCCACACCGTGCGCGGCATGGGTTATGTGCTGGAGGAGCGCGTCAATTGATCAAGCGCCTGTCCCTGGCCAGTCGCCTGGCGCTGCTGTTCGCGGCCTGCACGGCGGTGGTGTCGCTGATCGCGGGCGTGCTGTTCAACCGCGCCAGCGAGGCGCACTTCATTGAGCTGGACCAGCAACAGCTCGACAGCCAGTTGGTGGCGCTGCGCAGCACCTTGCAGGGTGTCGACTCGCCAGAATTGTTCGCGCAACGTGAAGCCCAACTGCGCGCCGAGCTCAATCGTCAACCCGAGCTGGCGCTGCGCGTCACCGCCCAAGGCCAGCGCTGGTTTGACGGTGCGCCCGGCGTCAATCTGCCCACCGGCCCCGGCCTGCACAGCCTGCAAAACGCCGGCACCGACTACCGCGTCTACAACACACCGTTGCGGGCAAACCAACCCGACTCGCCACAGTTGACGCTGGTGCTCGATATCACTCACCACCAGCATTTCCTGCAACGCATGCAGCATCTGATCTGGCTCACCGTCGGCCTGTCAGCCCTGGCGACCGCCCTGCTCGGTGCATGGGCCGCCCGCAGTGGCCTGCGACCGTTACGACGCATGGGGGAAGTGGCCGCGAGTGTGTCTGCCCACTCCCTGACGCAGCGCCTGCCCCAGCAGCACATGCCGGTGGAACTGGCCGAACTGGCTCAAACCTTCAACGCCATGCTCGGCCGCCTGGACGATGCGTTCCAGCGCCTCTCGGCGTTCTCCGCCGACATCGCCCACGAACTGCGCACGCCGTTATCGAACCTGCTGACCCAGACCCAGGTCATCCTCACTCAGCCACGGCCGCTGGAGGATTACCGCGAGGCGCTGCACAGCAACCTGGAAGAGCTGCAATGGATGGCGCAGTTGGTCAATGACATGTTGTACCTGGCCAAGGCGGATCATGGATTGCTGGTGCCTAAGCGCGAGCCTCTGGCGCTGGCAGATGAAGTGGAGGCGTTGCTGGAGTTTTTCGCGTTGCTGGCCGAAGACGCCCACGTCAGCCTGGTGCGCGAAGGCACAGCTCACACGATGGGTGATCGCGGCATGTTGCGCCGGGCACTGTCGAACCTGCTCGATAACGCCCTGCGGTTTACTCCAGCGGGCGGCGAAGTGCGGGTGCGCATGGTGGACGGCGTGACGCTCACGGTTGAAAACACCGGGGAAGGCATTCCAGCACAGTTGTTACCGAGGTTGTTTGATCGGTTCTACCGGGCGGACCCGGCGCGGCATGAAGGCAGCAGCGAGCATGCGGGGCTGGGGTTGGCGATTATCCAGTCGATTGTGCGGGCGCATGGAGGGAGGATTTATTGTGAGTCTGGGGCGGGGTGGACGCGGTTTGTGATTGAGTTGCCCGGCGGAGATTGATGCAAGCGGTACCGGCCCTATCGGGGGCAAGCCCCCTCCCACATTGTGATGCGTGAATATATTCAAACTGTGGGAGGGGGCTTGCCCCCGATAGCGGTCTTGAATCTTACGAATATCTCAAGGCATGCGCCGGCTCAATCTTCGCCGCCCGATACGCCGGATAAATCGTCGCCAAAAAGCTCAACACAAACCCGGCCGTGCAGATCAGCAGCACATCCCCGCCTTGCAGCTCCGAAGGCAGGTTGCTGACAAAATACACATCCGAACTGAAGATATGCTGCCCGGTAACCCGTTCCAGCCAGCCCACCAGCTCACTTACATTCAGCGCCGCAATCACACCCAGGATGCCGCCGATCAAGGTGCCGACGACACCGATCACGGTGCCCTGCACCATGAAGATCGCCATGATCTGCCGCGGCGTCGCGCCGATGGTACGCAGGATCGCGATGTCCGCGCCCTTGTCGTTCACCACCATAATCAGCGTGGCAATGATGTTGAACGCAGCCACGGCGACGATCATCAGCAACAGCAAGCCGATCATGGTCTTTTCCATTTTCATTGCGCTGAACAGGCTGCCCTGGGTGTGGGTCCAGTCATCCGGCTTGTAGCCGGCGCCCAGGCTGGCGGCGATGTCCGCCGAGACCTTGGGCGCCGCATACAGGTCTTTCACCGCCAGGCGCACGCTTTGCACCTGGTTCGGCTGCCAATGCTGGATCTCTGCGGCGTCGGCCATGTGGATCATGGCCATGGAGCCGTCCAGTTCGGCGCCGACCTTGAAGATCCCCACCACGTTCAAGCGCTGCATGCGCGGGGTGATGCCCCCCGGCGCGGTGCTGATTTCCGGCACGATCAGGGTCAACTTGTCGCCCACATTGAGGCGGAAGCGCCGGGCGGTGATTTCGCCGACCACCACGCCGAACTCGCCAGGCTTCAGGTCATCCAGTTTGCCGCGCACGATATGCTGGGCGACGATCGACACCTTGCCTTCCTGTGCCGGGTCGATGCCGCTGATCTCGATCGGCTGCATGGCGCCCTTGTAGGAGAACATGCCGTCCATCTGCGTGAAGGGCACTGCCGCGGTCACTTCCGGGTTCTTCATCGCGGCGGCGGCCACGGGCTGCCAATCGTTGATCGGGTTCACGCCGACGATGGTCGCGTGGGGCACCATGCCAAGGATGCGCGAGCTCATTTCGCGCTGGAAGCCGTTCATCACCGACAGCACTACGATCATCGCCAGCACGCCCAGGGCGAGGCCGATCATCGAGGTCATCGAGATAAACGAGACAAAACGGTTGCGGCGCTTGGCGCGGGTATAGCGCGTGCCGATGAAAATCGATAACGGTCTGAACATTCGCGGGCACCGTTGAAAAAATGAAAAAGCCCAGCGCTTAAGGCGCCGGGCTTGAAACGGGTCAGATGGCGACCAGATGACCTTCCTGCAGGTGCAACACGCGGTCCATCTGCCGGGCCATGCTCATGTCATGGGTCACCACCAGGAACGCGGTGCGCATCTGGGTGCTCAGTTCCAGCATCAAGTCCTTGATGCCCTGGGCGGTGTGGGAGTCGAGGTTGCCGGTGGGCTCATCGAGCATCACCAGGCCTGGGTTGTTGACCAGGGCACGGGCAATCGCCACACGCTGACGCTCGCCGCCGGACAGCTCCGCCGGCTTGTGCTCCAGGCGATGGCCGAGGCCGACACGCTCCAGCAGGGCCTGGGCACGCTGGCGGGCTTGCGGGATCGCGGTCTTGCCGATCAACAGCGGCATGCACACGTTTTCCAGGGCGGTGAATTCCGGCAGCAAATGGTGGAACTGGTACACAAAGCCCAACGAACGGTTGCGCAGTTGCCCACGAGCCTTCTCACCGAGGGCCGACAGCTCTTCACCGGCCAGCCACACGCTGCCCTGGGACGGCGTATCAAGGCCGCCCAGCAGGTTCAGCAAGGTGCTTTTGCCGGAACCGGAACTGCCGACGATCGCCACGCGTTCGCCAGGGTGCAGCTCAAGTTGCAGGTTGGACAACACCACTACCGATTCCGGGCCTTCCTCGTAGGATTTGCCCAGGTTGCGGCAGCTCAGGATTGCTTTTTCACTCATGCCCGATTCACTCATAACGTAAGGCCTGTGCTGGCTGGGTACGTGCCGCGCGCCAGGCTGGATACAGGGTGGCAAGGAAACTCAGGACCAACGCAGCGCCGCCCACCATCAACACGTCCTGGGCCTGAACCTGGGACGGCAAGTAGTCGATGAAGTAAACGTCGGCGTTGAGAAACTTGTGGCCGATCAGGGTTTCGAGGCCGGCGATGGCGGCACTCACGTTCAACGCAGCCAGAATGCCGACGGCCGTACCGATCAACGTGCCGACCACGCCGATCACGGTGCCCTGCACCATGAAGATCGCCATGATCTGCCCCGGCGTGGCGCCGAGGGTACGCAGGATGGCGATATCGCCCTTCTTGTCGTTCACCACCATCACCAGCGTGGAGATGATGTTGAAGGCCGCCACGGCGACGATCAGCAGCAACAGCAGGCCGATCATGGCTTTTTCCATGCGGATGGCCTGGTACAGGTTGCCGTGGGTACGGGTCCAGTCGCGGGCGTAGTACTGGCTTTCACCCAGGTGCTGGGCGATTTCCCAGGCGCCGCGCGGTGCGTCGAACAGGTCGTTGAACTTCAGGCGCAGGCCCTGCACCTGGTCCGGCTGCCAGCGATGCAGGCGCGCCAGGTCAGTGAGGTTCGTCAGGCCGAGGTAGCCGTCGATCTCGCCGGCGCCAACGTGGAAGGTGCCGACCACGGTAAAGCGCTTCATGCGCGGGAACATGCCGGCCGGGGTCACGGTGACTTCCGGCGCGACGAAGGTCAGCTTATCGCCGAGGCCCACGCCGAGCTTGGCCGCCGCCTTGTCGCCGATCACGATGCCGAAGCTGCCGGGCGCCAGGTCGTCGAGCTTGCCCTGCAACATGAACTTGTCGATGATCGAGACGTTGCGTTCCTGGGCCGGGTCGATGGCATTGAGCAGGATCTTCTGCACCTTGCCGTCATTGGTCAGCAACCCCTGCATCTGGGTGAAGGGCGCAACCGCCAGCACCTTGGGGTTCTGCTTGACCTTGGCCGCCAGGCTTTGCCAGTCGCTGATGGGCGCATCGCCCTCGATGGTCGCGTGGGGCACCATGCCCAGCACGCGGGTGCGCATCTCATGATCGAAGCCGTTCATGACCGACAGCACCACGATCATCACGACCACGCCCAAGGCGAGCCCGATCATCGAGGTGAGGGAAATGAACGACACAAAATGATTGCGGCGCTTTGCACGGGTATAACGCGTGCCGATAAATACGAAGAGAGGTCTGAACATGTCGGGGCTTGTTCGGAGGAAAAGAAGACGTCCCGGTGGCGGGGTCTGGTAAGCAGCTTTACACTCAGACCATTACCGTTACCTGGGGTTCGCCATGTCGACATTAGATGAAGAAGAGCGCCGCGAATACTACCGTATCGACGACATGATCGCACTCCAAATCAAAAGCCTGTCTGCCCCCGAAGCAGCGAGCAAGGAAGTGTTGCTGGATGATTCGCCACTCTTCAATCTGCTCAGCGAGTTGCACCTGAGTGAATTCGAGGCCCAGCACCTGCTACGCCAGCTCAGCGAGAAGGATCGCACCCTCGCGGCCTTCCTGCGTGTGCAGAACAAACGTGTCGACCTGCTCAGCCAGATCATGGCGCGCGGCTTGCTGGATGAGGTCGGCGCTCCGCAGCCGGTGATCATTTCCGAAGGTGGCATCGACTTCCAACACCCCACCCCCCTGCCGGCCGGCGCCCACCTGGCGGTCAAGCTGGTGCTGATGCCCCAGGCACTCGGCCTGCTGCTGCGCGCGCGGGTCACCCATTGCGATCCCAAAGGCACAGGCTTTGACGTCGGCACGGAATTCGAAGCCATGACCGACGCCCAGCGCCAACTGCTGGCGCGCTACATTTTGCAGAAACAGGCCCAGGAACGGCGCCTGGCGCGGGAACAAAGCGACGCCCAAGACACCTGAACTCTCGAATTCACCCCGCCGGACGACCTGGCGTAAAGGAGCAACTGTGACCCTGATCTACGGCCACCGCGGTGCCAAAGGCGAAGCACCGGAAAACACCCTGACCAGCTTCCAGGAGTGCCTCAAGCACGGTGTACGCCGCTGCGAACTGGATTTGCACCTGTCCATGGACGGCGAGCTGATGGTCATCCACGACCCGACCCTCAAGCGCACCGCCGACCGGCGCGGCAAAGTCGTCGAGTATTCAGCGGCAGACCTGGTGAAGATGGACGCGCGCAAAGGCGGCCCGGGCTGGGTCAAGCCCTGCCCGATCCCGCGCCTGGAAGAACTGTTCGAACAGTGCGACTTCGATCATTGGCAACTGGAAGTCAAAAGCGCTTCGCGCACCCGCGCCGCCACCACCGTGCTGGCGATCCGTGAGATGGCCGTACGTTTCGGTCTGATGGACAAGGTCACCGTGACCTCAAGCTCGCGGGAAGTGCTGAAAGCGGCGGTTGAACTCACCCCGGACCTGTCACGCGGCCTGGTCGCCGAATATGCCTGGCTCGACCCGTTGAAGGTCGCGCAGAACTATGGCTGTGAGTATCTGGCGTTGAACTGGACGTTGTGCACCCCGGAGCGCCTGGAAAAAGCCCAGCGCCAGGGCTTGCACGTGTCCGTGTGGACAGTCAACGAACCCGCGCTGATGCGCAGGCTCGCCGACTTCGGCGTAGATAGCCTGATTACAGACTTTCCCGGTTTGGCCACTGCCACTCTCGGGAATTACTGAAATCGGTCTCCCCGGCCGGCTCAGGCCACCGGCCGGAGCCGCTCAAAAAAGCCGGTTGAGGCCGTCGTAGGCCGCGACCCGATAGGCTTCCGCCATGGTCGGGTAGTTGAACGTGGTGTTCACAAAATACTTGAGGGTATTTTGCTCACCCGGCTGGCTCATGATCGCCTGGCCGATGTGCACGATTTCCGAGGCTTGGTAGCCGAAGCAATGCACGCCGAGGACTTCCAGGGTTTCACGGTGGAACAGGATCTTCAGCATGCCTTGCGGCTCGCCGGCGATCTGCGCACGCGCCATGCTCTTGAAGAACGCCTTGCCCACTTCGTAAGGCACCTTGGCCTTGGTCAGTTCGTGCTCGTTCTTGCCGATCGAGCTGATCTCCGGAATGGTGTAGATCCCGGTCGGCACGTCGTTCACGTAGCGCCAGCTGCCATTGTCGACAATGCTGCCAGCGGCCGAACGGCCCTGGTCGTGCGCGGCACTGGCCAGGCTCGGCCAGCCGATCACGTCACCGGCGCCGTAGATGTTGGTCACGCAGGTGCGGTAGTTCTCGTCCACCTCGATCTGGCCACGGCTGTTGACCTTGACCCCGATGTTTTCCATGCCCAGCTTGTCGGTGTTGCCAGTACGGCCGTTGCACCACAACAAGGCGTCGGCCTTGATCTTCTTGCCGGACTTGAGGTGCAGGATCACCCCGTTGTCCAGGCCTTCGACCCGCTCGTACTCTTCGTTGTGGCGCACGGTGATGTTGTTGTTGCTGAAGTGGTAGCTCAACGCCTGGGAAATTTCCGAGTCGAGGAAGCTCAGCAACTGGTCGCGGTTATCCACCAGCTCCACCAGCACACCCAGGCCGCTGAAGATCGAGGCGTATTCACAGCCGATCACACCGGCGCCGTAGATGATCAGTTTGCGCGGGGTGTGGCCCAGGCTCAGGATGGTGTCGCTATCGTAGATACGCGGGTGGTGGAAATCGATGTCCGCCGGGCGATACGGGCGCGACCCGGTGGCGATGATGATGTGCTTGGCCACCAGCTTCTCGACCACGCCGTTGGCGCAGACCACCTCGACGGTTTGCTCGTCGGCGAAGCTGCCGGTGCCGAAGAACAGGTCGACGCGGTTACGGGCGTAGTAGCCGGTACGCGAAGCAACCTGCTTGGAGATGACTTTCTCGGCGCTTTTGAGCACGTCCGGGAACGAGAACCAGCGCGGCTCACCAATGGCCCGGAACATCGGGTTGGTATTGAACTGCATGATCTGGCGCACCGAGTGACGCAAGGCCTTGGACGGGATGGTGCCCAGGTGGGTGCAGTTACCGCCGACCTGGCGACGGCTATCGACCATCGCCACCTTGCGCCCTGCTTTCGCGGCGTTCATCGCCGCACCTTCTCCAGCCGGGCCGGAACCCAGTACCACCACGTCGTAGTTGTAGACAGCCATGCGTACTCCTCAGAACAGGCCAGGCGTACGGTTGGACGCCGGGCTAAATCATGCCGCGGCCAGCGGTCATGAAGGACAATTTGGCTCAAGTGTGTGAACCGGGGCACAGTCTATATAAGGCGCAACGCCGCGCACATTAACCCTTGGTCGCGTCGTAGGCCAGTCTTGCCTTTACTACACAGCGCAGATTATCCCTGAACCCTGCCGCTGCCGGAAAATGAATTAACCTGTAGCCACGGATCTTTTCGGGACGGGCCATTATGCGGCATCTAGTTTTCTGTTTAATGCTGATGTTGTCGATCACCGCACACGCCAATGAGGCGGATCGGCTCAAGCAAGCCGACTTCCCGGCACAGTCCCAGGCATTGGTGCTGAAAAACCAGGCGGTGCTCACTTACCTCTGGGCGGATGTGTACGCGGCCGCGCTGTATGCCCCGGCGGACCTGAGTGCGAAGCAGGCGTGGGACCAGCAAAAGACGCTGCGCCTTGTGTTGTATTACTTTCGCGATATCGACCGCAGCGATGTGATCAAGGCGGCCACGGCCACCCTGGAGCGCCAGCAAGCCAGCGCAAGTTTGAAGCCCGAGCTGGACCAGTTGCACGCCAGCTTTCGTAACATCCGCAGCGGTGATCGCTACGCCCTGGATTTTCGTCCCGGCCGTGGCCTGAATTTGGAGATCAATGGGCAGGTGGTGTTCAGCAGCCGCAATGACGCGCTGGCAAGGGCTTACCTGGGGATATGGTTGGCGCCCAAGGGGTTGTCCGACAGCCTGCGCAGCAGGCTTGTGGACTGAGGGCCTCATCGGGGGATCGGTATCTACACAATTCTGGGTATGGCGTNTGGACCTG
>NZ_LKEG01000022.1:50063-50211 GCF_001645105.1 Pseudomonas marginalis | reverse complement strand
TGGCGAGGGAGCTTGCTCCCGCTGGCGGGCTGGCAGACGACCAGGATGTTGGATCAGACCGGGTACATATCCGTTATTTAGGTAACGGCTGGTATGGGTTCCGCTCTTACAGCGGGTCACTTTTGGAAAAGAGCCCCAAAAGTAACCA
>NZ_LKEG01000022.1:0-50054 GCF_001645105.1 Pseudomonas marginalis | reverse complement strand
AACCGGCATCCCTGCCGGTTTACCCCCCAAATCCCTGTCGAATTCCGGCCAGCGTGTTTGACGGGGCGCCTGAGATCAAAAGCAAGATCAACAGCGGCTCGCTTTGCATCGTGGTTACCGTGGTTGCTACAGTGTTGTGCAGATAATTATGCCCATCGGAGCAAGCCCCCTCCCACATTGAAATGCGATCAACTGTGGGAGGGGGCTTGCCCCCGATGAGGCCCTGCCAGCCTGCACAAAATCCCCAGCCATAAAAAAGCCCCGAACCAGTCGGGGCTTTTTCATTTATTGCTGATGCTTAGCGCGGGAACGCAGGCGGGTTGACCCCAGCCATGTCTTCCATCACGCGAACCACCTGGCAGCTGTAGCCGAACTCGTTGTCGTACCACACGTACAGGACAACGCGGTTGTCTTGGCTGATGGTCGCTTCCGCGTCCACCACACCGGCGTGGCGCGAGCCAACGAAGTCGGTGGAAACCACTTCCTGGGAATTAACGAAGTCGATTTGCTTGTGCAGATCGGAGTGCAGCGCCATGTAGCGCAGGTACTCGTTCATCTCTTCGCGGGTGGCGGCTTTCTCAAGGTTCAGGTTGAGGATGGCCATCGACACGTTCGGCGTCGGTACACGGATCGCGTTACCGGTCAGCTTGCCGGCCAGCTCAGGCAGGGCCTTGGCAGCAGCGGTGGCAGCACCGGTCTCGGTGATCACCATGTTCAACGCGGCGCTACGACCACGACGATCGCCCTTGTGGAAATTGTCGATCAGGTTCTGGTCGTTGGTGTACGAGTGAACGGTTTCGACGTGGCCGTTGACGATGCCGAACTTGTCATTCACTGCCTTCAGCACCGGCACGATGGCGTTGGTGGTGCAGGAAGCGGCGGAGACGATCTTGTCGTCAGCAGTGATTTCAGCGTGGTTGATGCCGTGAACGATGTTCTTCAGCTTGCCTTTGCCAGGCGCGGTGAGGACAACGCGATCGACACCCGGGCAGGCCAAGTGCTGGCCCAGGCCTTCGGCGTCACGCCATACGCCGGTGTTATCCACCAGCAAGGCGTCCTTGATGCCGTACTGGGTGTAATCCACCTCGGACGGGTTCTTCGCGTAGATCACCTGGATCAGGTTACCGTTGGCGGTAATGGTGTTGTTTTCTTCGTCGATGACGATGGTGCCGTTGAACGGACCGTGTACCGAATCGCGGCGCAGCAGGCTGGCACGCTTGGTCAGGTCGTTCTCGGCGCCTTTGCGCACCACGATGGCACGCAGGCGTAGGCCGTCGCCGCCACCGGTTTTTTCGATCAGGATGCGCGCCAGCAGGCGGCCGATACGACCGAAGCCGTACAGCACGACGTCGGTGCCTTTACGGGCCGCGGCGTTTTGCTGGCCGACCACATCGGCCATCTCTTCACGCACGAACTGCTCGGCGGTACGGCCGGCGCCTTCTTTGCGGAATTTGTAGGCCAGCTTGCCCAGGTCTACCGAGGCCGCGCCGAGCTTGAGCTCGCTCATGGCTTTGAGCAGTGGGAATGTTTCGTGGACGGAGAGTTCGCTGTCGTCGGCGGAACGGTGACGCGCAAAGCGGTGGGCTTTGAGAATCGCGATGACAGACTGGTTGATCAGGCTGCGGCCATAGATCGAGCTCACCACATTGTTATTGCGGTACAGCTGACCGATAAGCGGGATCATCGCTTCTGCGAGTGCTTCACGGTCGATCCATTCACCAAGACACTGGTCGGGCTTCTGAGTCACGGGAACCTTCCACATGTAGGGGCTGAAAAAAGGGGCTACATTATGCCGCCCGACCGTCCTCGGAGCAATGCGCGTCCTACAACAAAAACCCCTTGCCAAAAAATACCGCCGCGCTGCAGCCCAGTAAATACGCGGGTTCCAGAAAGCCAATCATTGGGGACGCAGACCAACTTGTCCGTAACCCTCCTAAACAATCGCGCATTTCGGCACTACATATTGAGTCAAAACACGCCATTGTTTGTCTTAGCCACTACATTTCCTACAAACCGTAATAGGCTCAGTCAGAAACTGACAGGCGGCACCTTGGGCCGTTACAATTACCGACTTTGTCGCAACGCTTGGAGCTCAACCTTCCGTGCCCGTTCTGCGTCTACCGCTTCTCCCTGCCGCGGCAGGTAAACAGCACTGGGGCAACCTGCCCGGTGCCGCCCTGAGCCTGGCCATCGCCGAGGCTGCCAGCGCAGCCAAGCGCTTTACCCTGCTGCTCACCGCCGACAGCCAAAGCGCCGAACGGTTGGAGCAGGAGCTGAGCTTCTTCGCCCCCGATTTGCCGGTGCTGCATTTCCCCGACTGGGAAACCCTGCCCTACGACCTGTTCTCGCCGCACCAGGACATCATTTCCCAGCGCATCGCCAGCCTGTACCGCCTGCCGGAACTGGCCCACGGCGTGCTGGTGGTGCCGATCACCACTGCGTTGCATCGCCTGGCGCCGACCAAGTTCCTGCTGGGCAGCAGCCTGGTCCTGGATATTGGCCAGAAGCTCGACGTCGAGCAGATGCGCACACGCCTGGAAGCCAGCGGCTACCGCTGCGTCGACACCGTGTACGAACACGGTGAGTTCGCAGTGCGCGGGGCCCTGATCGACCTGTTCCCGATGGGCAGCAAACTGCCGTACCGCATCGACCTGTTCGATGACGAGATCGAGACCCTGCGCACCTTCGATCCGGAAAACCAGCGATCCATCGACAAAGTCGACTCGATCAAGCTGCTGCCTGCGCGGGAATTTCCATTACAGAAAGATGCGGTCACGCGCTTCAAGGCGCGCTTCCGTGAGCGCTTCGACGTCGACTTCCGTCGCTGTCCGATCTTCCAGGACTTGAGCAGTGGGATTACACCGGCCGGTATCGAGTACTACCTGCCGCTGTTCTTCGACGAAACCTCCACCCTGTTCGACTACCTGCCACAGGACACCCAAGTGTTCTCGCTGCCGGGTATCGAGCAAGCAGCGGAAAACTTCTGGAACGACGTGCGTAACCGTTACGAAGAACGCCGCGTCGATCCCTCCCGTCCGTTATTACCGCCCGCCGAGCTGTTCCTGCCGGTGGAAGACTGCTTTGCCCGTCTTAAAAACTGGCCCCGCGTGGTCGCCAGCCAACAGGATGTGGACGCCGGCAGCGGCCGCGAGCGCTTCCCGGCGGGCACACTGCCGGACCTGGCAATCCAGGCCAAAGCCACACAACCGCTGGAAGCGCTGTCCAACTTCCTCGGCGACTTCCCTGGCCGCGTGCTGTTTACCGCCGAGTCCGCCGGGCGCCGTGAAGTGCTGCTGGAGCTGCTCGAACGCCTGAAGCTGCGACCGAAAACCGTCGACAGCTGGCCGGACTTCGTCAAGAGCAAAGAACGCTTGGCGATCACCATCGCGCCGCTGGATGAAGGCCTGCTGCTGGACGACCCGGCCCTGGCGCTGATCGCCGAGAGCCCGCTGTTCGGGCAGCGCGTGATGCAACGCCGTCGCCGCGAAAAACGCGCAGACGCCAACAACGACGCGGTGATCAAGAACCTCACCGAACTGCGCGAAGGCGCGCCGGTGGTGCATATCGACCACGGCGTCGGACGCTACCTGGGCCTGCAGACCCTGGAGATCGATAACCAGGCCGCCGAATTCCTCACCATGGAATACGCCGAGGGCGCCAAGCTCTACGTGCCGGTGGCCAGCCTGCACCTGATCGCCCGTTACACCGGCAGCGACGATGCCCTGGCACCGCTGCACCGCCTGGGCTCCGAGACTTGGCAGAAAGCCAAGCGCAAAGCCGCCGAACAGGTGCGCGACGTCGCCGCCGAACTGCTCGACATCTATGCACGCCGCGCCGCACGCGAAGGTTATGCGTTCGCCGACCCGAAAGCCGACTACGCGACCTTCAGCGCCGGTTTCGCCTTTGAAGAAACTCCCGACCAGCAAACCACCATCGAAGCGGTGCGCGCCGACATGCTCGCGCCCAAGCCGATGGACCGCCTGGTATGCGGCGACGTCGGCTTCGGCAAGACCGAAGTGGCGATGCGCGCGGCTTTCATTGCAGTGCATGGCGGCAAGCAAGTGGCGATCCTGGTGCCCACCACCCTGCTCGCCCAGCAGCACTACAACAGCTTCCGCGACCGCTTTGCCGACTGGCCGGTGACCGTGGAAGTGATGAGCCGCTTCAAGTCGGCCAAGGAAGTGAATGCAGCCATCGCCGATTTGGCCGAAGGCAAGATCGACATCGTGATCGGCACGCACAAGCTGCTGTCGGACGATGTGAAGATCAAGAACCTGGGCCTGGTAATCATCGACGAAGAACACCGTTTTGGCGTGCGCCAGAAGGAACAACTCAAGGCCCTGCGCAGCGAGGTCGACATTCTGACCCTCACTGCCACGCCGATTCCGCGCACGCTGAACATGGCGGTGTCGGGCATGCGCGACCTGTCGATCATCGCCACGCCACCGGCGCGTCGCTTGTCGGTGCGCACCTTCGTGATGGAGCAAAACAAAAGCACGGTGAAAGAAGCGCTGCTGCGAGAACTGCTGCGCGGCGGGCAGGTGTACTACCTGCACAACGACGTGAAGACCATCGAGAAGTGCGCCGCCGACCTCGCCGAACTGGTACCGGAAGCGCGCATTGCCATCGGCCACGGACAGATGCGCGAGCGCGATCTCGAACAGGTGATGAGCGACTTCTACCACAAGCGCTTCAACGTGTTGATCGCCTCTACCATCATCGAGACCGGCATCGACGTGCCGAGCGCCAACACCATCATCATCGAGCGCGCCGACAAGTTTGGCCTGGCGCAGCTGCACCAGTTGCGCGGCCGGGTCGGGCGCAGTCACCACCAGGCGTATGCGTATTTGCTCACGCCACCGCGCCAGCAGATCACTTCCGACGCGGAAAAGCGCCTGGAAGCCATCGCCAACACCCAGGACCTGGGCGCCGGTTTTGTGCTGGCCACCAACGACCTGGAAATCCGTGGTGCCGGCGAACTGCTGGGCGACGGCCAGAGCGGGCAGATCCAGGCGGTCGGTTTCACCCTGTATATGGAAATGCTTGAACGCGCGGTGAAAGCGATCCGCAAGGGTGAGCAACCGAATCTTGATCAACCGCTGGGCGGTGGCCCGGAAATCAACCTGCGCTTGCCGGCGCTGATCCCCGAAGACTACCTGCCGGACGTGCATGCGCGGCTGATCCTGTACAAACGCATCGCCTCGGCCACCGACGAAGAAGGCCTCAAGGACCTGCAAGTGGAGATGATCGACCGCTTCGGCCTGCTGCCGGAACCGACCAAGAACCTGGTGCGCCTGACCCTACTCAAATTGCAGGCCGAGCAGCTGGGGATCAAGAAGGTCGATGCCGGGCCGCAGGGTGGGCGCATCGAGTTCGAAGCGCAGACGCCGGTGGACCCGTTGGTGCTGATCAGGCTGATCCAGGGCCAGCCCAACCGCTACAAGTTCGAAGGGGCTACGCTGTTCAAGTTCATGGTGCCGATGGAACGTGCCGAAGAACGCTTTAATACATTGGAGGCGTTGTTCGAACGCCTCATCCCGAAATCTGCTTGAAGGACGCCCCAATGCGCCTGTTCCGCATTTTGAGCCTGTTGTTGGTGGTCGTGGCACCTACGGCGTTTGCCGACAGCCCGTACCAGGTGGAAATGATCCTGGTGCGCCAGAACGCCGAGCCGGTGATCAACAGCCGCGCCGCGCCGGAAAACTGGGATGCTGGCGCAGCGCGTCTGGGCGATAAACTGAGCCCGCCGCGCTTGTCCAACATTGTCGATAAGTTGCGTGCCGACTCCTCCTACACGGTGCTGTTGCACAAGGCGTGGGAACAGAACCTGGGGGAGCAGCCGGCCAAAGTCGCAATCTCTGACGGCCAGGAGCAGTTTGGTCAGTTTCCTATCGAGGGTGTTTTGAGCCTGCAACTGGGTCGCTTCACGGACATCGACGCGGACTTTTGGATCAACACGTTCGACAGTAATGGCAGCGTGATCGCCAGCGAACACTTCGCCCAGAAGGACGTGCGCACCAAGAACAACCAGCTCAACTACCTGGACGGCGGCCACTTGGCGCTGTTGATCAAGATCACCTCGTTGACCGCCAAGCCACCCAGCGCACCACCGCCCGATATCCAGGACTGATCCAGCGCCATGCCCCTGACGTCGTCGCTGACCAAACCCCTGGCCCCTTCATGGGCCAATCGCTTCAAAGAGCAAAGTCTGGAGCGCGGGCGCCGTTATGCCCTGGAGAACCGGGTGCGCATCGTCGAATGCGGCGACAGCACCATCGTCGCCAGTTGCGAAGGCTCGGGCGGCAACGTTTATCGGCAGACCATCTCACTGCGCGAGTCGGCCAAGGGCACGCTGATCCTGGTGGACAGCCGCTGTACCTGCCCGGTGCACACCAACTGCAAACACATCGCGGCGGTGCTGCTCAAAGTCCAGGAAACTCTGGCCTACCCGGCCGCTGCACAGGATGCCGAGCTGCTGGAAAAACTCCAGGCTGTACTGGAAAACCGCGTGGCGTTGCCGCAGGTGGTCATGGAGGATGTAGTGCCCGTGCCGCGCTTGTGGCTGGCCAGTGTCGAGTTCAGTGCCTTTGAACCGCGCAATGGCAAGATGCAGCGCTACATCCAGCACCGTGCGGCGCTGTCGTTCAACTACTTGGGCAACTATGTCAGCGGGCAGAAAAACGCCGACATCATCGTGCGCCAGGACACCCAGAGCCTGCGGATCAAGCGGCATCCGGAGCTGGAACAGCCGTACCGCGAACAACTGCGCCTGCTCGGCTTCAAGATCGCCACACGCCAGAGCAAAGCCTTGCCGGAAAGCGCTGGCGAGTTGTTCGAGATGGTCAATGACAGCGCGTGGCTCAACTTCACCCTCAACGCATCACCCACCTTACGGGCCGAGGGCTGGGAGCTGCAGATCGATGAGGACTTCGGCTTCGACCTGAGCACCGTCGATGACTGGTACGCCACCGTCGATGACGGGCCGGAGCGCGATTGGTTCGACTTGGAGCTGGGCATTATCGTCAACGGCGAGCGGCTGAGCCTGCTGCCGATCCTGCTGAACCTGATGCGTTCCCACACCGAGATCCTCAACCCGGAAAAACTCGCACGCCGTCGCGATGAAGAACTGATCCTGGTAAACATTCCCGGCCTGCCCAACGGCGGCCATGGCCCGCTGCAAGTGGCGCTGCCTTACGGCCGGCTGAAACCGGTGCTGGCGACCCTCGGCGAGTTCTACTTGCAGGAAGCCGGCACCACCACGCTGCGCCTGGCCAAGGCCGATGCGATTCGCTTGAACCCGCTCGAAGACCTGCCGCTGCAATGGGAAGGTGGCGAGAAGATACGCAACTTCGCCCAGCGCCTGCGGGATATCAAGGATTTCACCTGCGTAGCGCCGGAAGGGTTGAACGCGACGTTACGCCCGTACCAGCTGGAAGGCTTGAGCTGGATGCAGTCACTGCGCCAGCTCGATGTAGGCGGGATACTTGCGGATGACATGGGCCTGGGTAAAACCCTGCAAACCTTGGCGCATATTCTCACTGAAAAAATCGCCGGGCGCCTGGATCGGCCCTGCATGGTGGTGATGCCCACCAGCTTGATTCCCAATTGGCTCGATGAGGCGGCGCACTTCACCCCACAGCTCAAGGTACTGGCGCTGTATGGCGCGACACGTAAGAAACATTTTGCCAACCTGAACGACTACGACCTGCTGCTGACCACCTACGCGCTGCTGCCCAAGGACATCGAACAGCTCGCGGCGCTGCCCCTGCATGTGCTGATCCTGGATGAAGCGCAGTACATCAAGAACCCTTCCAGCAAAGCGGCCCAGGCGGCGCGCGAGTTGAATGCGCGGCAACGCTTGTGCCTCAGCGGCACGCCACTGGAAAACCACTTGGGTGAGCTGTGGTCGTTGTTTCATTTCCTCCTGCCGGGCTGGCTGGGCGACGTGAAAAGCTTCAACCGCGATTACCGCGTGCCCATCGAAAAGCGCGCCAGCGATGTACGATTGCAGCACCTCAACGGCCGGATAAAACCCTTCCTGCTGCGCCGCACCAAGGAACAGGTGGCCACGGAGTTGCCGCCCAAGACCGAGATCATCCACTGGGTCGACCTCAATGAGGCCCAGCGCGACGTGTACGAAACCATGCGCCTGGCCATGGACAAGAAGGTGCGTGACGAGATCACCCGCAAGGGTGTGGCACGCAGCCAAATCATCATTCTTGAGGCGCTGCTGAAGCTGCGCCAGGTGTGCTGCGACCTGCGCCTGGTCAACGACGCCACCCTGCCCGCCCGTGGCAGCAGCTCGGGCAAGCTCGACAGTTTGATGACGATGCTCGAGGAGCTGTTTGAAGAAGGCCGGCGGATCCTGCTGTTTTCCCAGTTCACCTCGATGCTGAGCCTGATCGAAGTCGAGCTTAAAAAGCGCGGCGTTGCCTACGCCTTGTTGACCGGCCAGACCCGCGATCGGCGCACGCCGGTGAAGGACTTCCAGAGCGGCAAGCTGCAGATTTTTCTGATCAGCCTGAAGGCCGGCGGTGTAGGCCTGAACCTGACGGAAGCCGACACGGTGATCCACTACGACCCATGGTGGAACCCGGCCACGGAGAACCAGGCCACCGACCGCGCGTATCGCATCGGGCAGGAGAAGCCGGTGTTCGTGTACAAGATGATTGCCCGAGGCACGGTGGAGGAGAAAATCCAGCACCTGCAGAAGGAAAAGTCCGATCTGGCAGCGGGCGTGCTGGATGGGCGTACTACCGGAGACTGGCAGCTGGGCAACGAGGATATTGAAGCGCTGTTTGCGCCGTTGCCCCACAAACAGGAAAAGCGCTGACTGTCAGATCGCTATCGCAGGCAAGCCAGCTCCCACAGGTGACCGCGTTTCTTCAAGATAACTGCGGTCGAATGTGGGAGCTGGCTTGCCTGCGATGGGCGCACCGCGGTTTTCAGCCGATCAACTGCGCTTCACGCAGCGCGGTAACTGCCGCCAACCAACGCGGATCCTGCTTGTAGTCCGTCGACGCAATCGCCTGTCCGCGCATGCGTGCGATTCGGGCCGATGGTTTGACCTTCATGCGCTGGGCGGCGGTCAACGCCAACTCGGCAGCCGCGCGATCATTGCACACCAGGCCCATGTCGCAACCCGCCGTCAGCGCCGCTTCGATACGGCTGGCGGCGTCGCCCACCACATGGGCCCCCGCCATCGACAAGTCATCGCTGAAAATCACCCCATCGAACTGCAACTCGCCGCGCAGGATGTCCTGCAACCAGCGGCGCGAGAAACCTGCAGGTTGGTTATCAACCTGCGGGTAGATGACGTGAGCGGGCATCACCGCCGCCAGTTGCTTGCTCAAGCGTGCGAAAGGCACCAGGTCATTGGCGCGAATCTGCTCCAGGCTGCGTTCGTCATTGGGAATCGCGACGTGGGAATCGGCCTCGGCCCAACCATGGCCCGGAAAGTGTTTACCGGTCGCGGCCATGCCCGCGCTGTTCATCCCACGGATAAAGGCACCGGCGAGCACGGCGGCGCGCTCGGGGTCGCCCTCGAAGGATCGGGTGCCGACCACGGCGCTGCGTTGATAGTCCAGATCGAGGACGGGGGCGAAACTCAGGTCCAGGCCCACGGCCAGCATTTCAGTCGCCATGATCCAGCCGCATTGCTCGGCCAGGCGTTCAGCATTGGGCTTGTCCGCCAGCGCACGCATGGCCGGCAGGCGCACAAAACCCTGGCGCAGGCGCTGTACGCGACCGCCTTCCTGGTCAACCGCCAGCAACAGGTCCGGGCGCACGGCACGAATCGCCGCGCTCAACTCCCGCACCTGGCGTGGATGCTCGATATTGCGCGCAAAAATGATCAGGCCGCCCACTTCAGGCTGGCGCAACAGGTGGCGATCCTCGGCCGTCAGCCAGGTACCGGCAACGTCGACCATCAAAGAACCTTGCAGGGCAGCAGTCATAAACCTTCCTTATAGAACGCACACAACCCGTTGCTCTCACCAGGCACAGTGAGAACAACGGGTTGCGAGTAAATAGCTGAATTCGGCATGGGCCGCTAGCTTAGCGGATGCAAGCGGCTGCGCACACCCGGGCGGGTCAAACCTTGGCGGGGGCCGGCGCGGATTTGCTGCGTGGGCGCAGCTGGGCGGCGGCCATGTCCGGGTCGCTCACGCCGGTTTCGGCGCGCATGCCGGCGGCAAGGAACGGCACCATCAGGCGCATGACCTGCTCGATAGAGGTATTCACACCGAAATCGGTTTCGGCAATGGCCCGCAACGCCTTGATCCCGGACATGCTGAACGCGGCAGCCCCCAACATGAAGTGCACACGCCAGAACAGCTCGATCGGCGGAATACGCGGGGCGGCTTCGTTGACCAGCAACATGTAGCGGCGGAAAACCTTGCCGTACATGTCTTCCAAGTAACGCCGCAGGTGGCCCTGGCTTTGACTGAACGCCAAGCCCAACAGGCGCATGAAGATCGACAGGTCGTTGCCGCTGCGGGGCTGAACCACCAGGGCTTGTTCAACGAGGATTTCCAACAGCTCTTCCAAGGTGGGNTTGGATAAGCGCTTTTTTCGAGCCGAAATGGTAATTCACTGCCGCGAGGTTGACGCCAGCCTTGCTGGTAATCAGCCGCAATGAAGTTTCAGCGAATCCTTTTTCCGCGAACAATTGCTCGGCAGCATCGAGAATGCGTTCAACGGTTTCCGACTGGGCCATGGCTACTCCGCCTGACAAACACTTGTTTGAAACATACGTTTCAGGTTGTGTCTTGTCAAGCCTGCGGGTTCGCTTTCCGGCCGGGCAGTCATGTATTTCATCGCTATTTAATCACATCCCTGGCGGTCTGTAGGCAGCGCTATCCCTGCCTTGTAGGAGGTATCCCCTATGACCGTCCAGCGGAGTGGCCAAAAAGGATGATTGCCAAGCGCAGTTCACTGTATATAATCCCAGTCACTGTATAAAAAGACAGAGCGATCAACATGCTAAAACTGACGCCACGCCAAGCTGAGATTCTGGCTTTTATCAAGCGCTGCCTCGATGACAACGGCTACCCGCCGACACGAGCGGAAATTGCGCTGGAACTGGGGTTCAAGTCCCCCAACGCCGCCGAAGAACACCTCAAGGCCCTCGCGCGCAAAGGCGCCATCGAGATGACCCCCGGTGCCTCGCGCGGCATTCGCATCCCTGGCTTCGAAGCCAAGGCCGACGAATCGACCCTGCCGATCATCGGCCGTGTCGCTGCCGGTGCGCCGATCCTGGCGCAGCAGCACGTCGAGGAATCCTGCAACATCAACCCGACCTTCTTCCATCCTCGCGCCGACTACCTGTTGCGGGTCCATGGCATGAGCATGAAGGACGTGGGCATCTTCGACGGTGACCTGCTGGCCGTCCACACCACCCGCGAAGCCCGTAATGGCCAGATCGTCGTCGCCCGTATCGGCGACGAAGTCACCGTCAAACGCTTCAAGCGTGAAGGCAGCAAGGTCTGGCTGTTGGCCGAGAACCCTGAGTTCGCTCCGATTGAAGTGAACCTGAAAGATCAGGACCTGGTGATCGAAGGCTTGAGCGTCGGCGTCATTCGCCGCTAAAGGAGGCATCATGCAGCTCGTGCACACCCCACAACACACACAACTGTCGCTGTTCGAGGCCTTCATGGCCCAACCCCTTGCGCCCATCCTCAAGGAAACGATCGAGGCGCCCTGGAGCGCCGAGCCTGAGGCGTTCAGTGAATTGTCGTTGCGCGGTGCAGCTGGGAGCTGCCTGAGCCTGTTGGCGCCGATCCTTCGCGAATTGAGCGAAGAGCAGGACGCCCGCTGGCTGACGCTGATCGCCCCGCCCGCCAGCCTGACCCAGGCCTGGCTGCGGGACGCGGGCCTCAACCGCGAACGCATCCTGCTGCTGCAACCGCGCGGCGCGCAAAGCGCCCAGCAGTTGACCTGCGAAGCCTTGCGCCTGGGCCGTAGCCACACCGTGGTGAGCTGGCTGAACCCTCTGAATGCTGCGGCCAAGCAACAGCTGATCAGCGCCGCGCGCACGGGCGATGCTCAGAGCTTGAATATTCGATTGGGATAAAAGTACGGACTTTGCGTGGGGTGTGCAGGCTTACTGTGGTTTGCAGGCTTGTTATGCTGACCGGGCTTACTGTGGTTTGCAGGCTTCTTATAGTGAGCAGGTTTGTTGTGGTGAGCGGGCTTGCCCCGCGCTGGACTGCGATGCAGTCCTAAATCGATTTAATGCGGTACATCAGGTATTCCGCGGTGCTTGGTTTTGGGGCCGCTTCGCAGCCCAGCGCGGGGCAAGCCCGCTCACCACAACAGCCCAGCTCACCACGACAAGCCCAGCCCACAACCACAAGCCCACTCACCACAACAGCCCCGCTGGCCAAAACTTGCACGCTCGTCACAGACCTCAGTGAAGAACGCGTGGCCCGTCTTCTTTCTCCGGCTCGCCTTCTGCAAGGCGACCTGCCATCTGCACACCCACGCTCAACATGGCTTTTGCCACTTCCACGTGCTGGCCCTGCAGGAACACTTTGGCGTCCTCGGAAAAATCCAGAATAACCAGAGAACCTTCGTCCTCAGCCCGGCGCAGCTCGATTCGGCCGTCGGGCAACTCAACAATTTCCAGAAAGGACGTCGGCATAAAAGTCTGTTCTCCACGAAAGGCCGGGATTATATCAGTCATCTGCCCGGCTTCGTTGAGGTTCTGAAGAGGTTTCTTTACGGCTTGATGAACGGCGCCATATGAATCCGACCAACGTTCAGCACTCGTTTAAACCTTCACGAAAGCGCAACGCCATCTTTTTCAGCTCCTGACGCCAGCCTTCCAACTCTTCGCGACTCAGAGGCTTGGGCTCTTCCTCTTCCAACGCAACCGCCACGATCAAGGGCTGGGTCACATCGCCCTTGGGCACATGGGGAACACGGGGCGGCTGAAACATATCCGCATGGGCCTTAAGCAGACGCGCGACCCAGCTGTCAGGGCTCTGGGCCATTTCCACCAACTCGGCCAGCTCAGGGATCGCCATGCTTTCCAGCACTTCACGATTCATGATCATTTCCGCACGGGGCGAACCGGCCTGGGGCAAGCGGTAGAACCCGGCGATCTCATGACACAAGCCCAGTAACGCACCATACAGGTGGAACAACGCGGCTTCACGCCCAGCCTGAACCAGCGCAATCGCGTTCATCTCCTTCCCTTCCTCGGCACGGCCAAGGGCTTCCAGGGACAAACCCGCGAAGTAAATTTTTTGATTGGTACGGGTATAGAGTTCGTTGGCCATGACGGCAATCTCCACAACGAATAAGCGTGATGCTGGCTGAACAGTGTCACGGATCGGCCGAGTGCACTGCAAGGGCAAAAAAAGGCCGCCTGTGCAGGCGGCCTTTGTCATTGGCAGATTAACCGATCAAGCGCCCTGGCGCTTATCCTCGACCTTCCACTTGCCGCCGTCGTAGAACGCTTTCCAGCCGGTAGGCTTACCGTCCACTTCGGTCTGCACGTACTGTTCCTTGGTCTTGCGGCTGTAGCGGATCACGGCTGGACGACCATCCGGGTCCTTCTTCGGCGCTTCACACAGGAAGTGGTACTTCGGATCGATCTCATCCTTGTGCGGCACGATCTCCAGCACCAGCGGTGCACGGGTCTCGCGGTTTTTCGGGAACTGGCTGGCCGCCAGGAACAACCCCGAAGCGCCGTCACGCAGGATGTAGGTGTCGTTGACCTTCTCGCACTTGAGTTCGGGCATCTTCACCGGGTCCATCTTGGGCGGCGCCGCGTCACCGCTTTTCAGCAGTTTGCGGGTGTTCTTGCACGTCGGGTTGGTGCAGCCGAAGAACTTGCCGAAACGACCGGTCTTGAGCTGCATCTCGCTGCCGCACTTGTCGCATTCCAGGCTCGGACCTTCATAGCCCTTGATGCGGTAGGTGCCTTCTTCGATCTCGTAGCCGTTGCAATCCGGGTTGTTACCGCAGATGTGCAGCTTGTGCTTCTCGTCCAGCAGGTAGGCGTCCATCGCCGTGCTGCAGATCGGGCAACGGTGCTTGCCACGCAATACCAGCGACTCGGATTCACCCTCATCGTCAGCCGCGATTTCATCGCCCGGCACCAGGTTGACGGTGGCCTTGCAGCGCTCTTTCGGCGGCAGGCTGTAGCCCGAGCAACCGAGGAAAACGCCGGTGGACGCCGTACGAATCTGCATAGGGCGGCCGCAGGTCAGGCACGGGATGTCGGTCATCACCGGCTGGTTGGCACGCATGCCGCTCTCAGGGCTTTCGGCCACTTCGAGTTTCTTCTTGAAGTCGCCGTAGAACTCGTCCAGCACGTTTTTCCAGTCGCGCTCGCCCTGGGCGACGTCATCGAGGTTCTCTTCCATACCGGCGGTAAAGCCGTAGTCCATCAGGTTGGAGAAGCTCTCGGACAGGCGCTCGGTGACGATGTCGCCCATCTTTTCCGAATAGAAACGACGGTTGTGCAACGCCACGTAGCCGCGATCCTGGATGGTGGAGATGATCGCCGCGTAGGTCGAAGGACGACCGATACCGCGTTTTTCCATCTCTTTTACCAGACTGGCTTCCGAGTAACGCGCCGGTGGCTTGGTGAAGTGCTGGGACGGGTCGAGCTTGATCAGCTTCAACGTGTCGCCCTGGGCCATGTCCGGCAGCACATCGTCATCGCCTGGCTTGGCGATCTGCGGCATCACGCGGGTGTAACCGTCGAACTTGAGGATACGGCCCTTGGCGCGCAGCTCGAAGTCGCCAGCACCCACGCTCACGGTGGTGGACAGGTATTGCGCCGGCAGCATCTGGCAGGCCAGGAACTGGCGCCAGATCAGCTCGTAGAGGCGCTCGGCGTCGCGCTCCATGCCACTGAGCTTGCTTGGCTCGGTGTTGGCGTCCGAAGGACGAATCGCTTCGTGAGCCTCCTGTGCGCCTTCCTTGCTGCTGTAGACGTTCGGCTTCTCCGGCAGGTATTTCTTGCCGAACTCGCTTTCAATGTAAGTACGCGCCATCGCGACCGCGTCCACCGACAGGTTGGTGGAGTCGGTACGCATATAGGTGATGTAGCCGGCTTCGTACAGACGCTGGGCCATCATCATGGTTTTCTTCACCCCGAAGCCCAGGCGGTTGCTCGCGGCCTGTTGCAGGGTGGAGGTGATGAACGGTGCCGATGGCTTGCTGCTGGTGGGTTTGTCTTCACGCTTGAAGATGCTGTAGCTGGACGCCTTGAGCTTTTCCAGCGCAGCCATGGCCTGGGCTTCGTTCAGCGGCTTGAAGGCCTCACCTTTCTCGCGGGCCACTTCAAAGCGCACATTGGCGCCCTTGGCGGTGCCGAGGTCGGCGTGGACTTCCCAATACTCTTCGGGGTTGAACGCACGGATCTCGCGCTCACGCTCCACCACCAGCTTTACCGCGACCGATTGCACACGGCCGGCGGACAGGCCACGGGCGATCTTGGCCCACAACAGTGGCGAGACCATGTAACCCACGACGCGGTCGAGGAAGCGACGCGCTTGCTGTGCGTTGACACGGTCGATGTCCAGTTCGCCCGGCTTGGAGAAGGCTTCCTGGATGGCTTTCTTGGTGATTTCGTTGAACACCACACGCTTGTAGCGGCTGTCGTCGCCGCCAATGGCTTCCCGCAGGTGCCAGGCAATGGCTTCCCCTTCGCGGTCCAAGTCCGTTGCGAGATAGATGGTGTCGGCATCTTTGGCGAGCCGGCGCAGCTCTTCGATGACCTTTTCCTTGCCCGGAAGGATTTCGTACTTGGCCTTCCAGCCATGATCCGGGTCCACACCCATGCGTGAGACCAGCTGCTTGCGCGCTTTCTCTTTAGGCGTGAGTACCGGACCTTCGCCCGCGGCGGCCTTGCCGCGCTTGGCGGCAGGCTCCTTGCTGGCGCTAGCCGAACCGCTGGTGGGCAGGTCTCGGATATGGCCGATACTCGACTTCACCACGTACTCGTTGCCCAAGTACTTGTTGATGGTCTTGGCCTTAGCCGGGGATTCCACAATGACCAGCGATTTGCCCATGGATCGGAAAATTCCTGAATTCGAGAAGTGAAAGGCAGTTGGCGCCTGACGCGGCAACGCTATATATAGTGGCAACAAGGTGAGGTCAAGCGCAGTATTCTGCGCGGCCTGCCGTTATTGCCCTGAAAAAAGACTGGGTTCGGCCTGCACCAAAGCAAAGCGTGGGACCTGTTCGCCGTCAACTTCGACGGTCTCCAGGAACATGCTCAATGGGCGCACCCAAAAGCCGTAATCGCCATACAGTGCTTGGTAGAACACCACTTCTTCTTCGGTCTCGGAGTGCCGCGCCACACTGAAAACGCGGTACTGCGGACCTTTATAATGCTGGTAGAGCCCTGGTTCGACTTTCATGCTCTGGCCCTCTTACAAAATTTGTTAAAAAAAAAATACAAAACCGCCAAAAAACAAAAACCGGGGCACTGGGCCCCGGCTTCCGTCAACCCAACGCTTAGATGCGTTCGAAGACGGTGGAAATGCCTTGGCCGAGACCAATGCACATGGTGGCTACCCCGAGGTTGCCGCCATTTTGCTTCATCACGTTAAGCAAAGTGCCGGAGATACGCGCACCGGAGCAACCAAATGGGTGGCCCAGGGCAATCGCGCCGCCGTGCAGGTTAACCTTCTCATTCATCTTGTCGAGCACTTTCAAATCTTTCAGCACGGGCAGGGCCTGTGCGGCGAAAGCTTCATTGAGCTCGAAGAAGTCGATATCCGAGATGGTCAGGCCCGCGCGCTTCAAGGCTTTTTGTGTGGCCGGTACTGGACCATAGCCCATGATCGCCGGGTCCACACCCGCCACTGCCATCGAACGGATCACGGCCAGCGGTTGGATACCCAGGTCCTGGGCACGCTGCGCCGACATCACGATCATGCACGAGGCACCGTCGGTGATTTGCGACGAAGTACCGGCGGTCACGGTGCCGCCCTTTGGATTGAACGCCGGCTTAAGAGCCGCCAGGCTTTCCAGGGTGGTATCCGGACGAATGGTTTCGTCGTAATCGAACAGTTTGAGGAAACCGTTCTCGTCATAACCGTTCATCGGGATGATTTCATCCTTGAACTTGCCTTCCACGGTCGCCTTGTGGGCGAGTTGGTGCGAGCGCAGGCCGAACGCATCCTGGGCTTCACGGGTAATGCCGTGCATTTTGCCGAGCATTTCCGCGGTCAGGCCCATCATGCCCGAGGCTTTTGCCGCGTACAGCGACATGTGCGGGTTAGGATCGACGCCGTGCATCATGCTGACGTGGCCCATGTGCTCCACACCGCCGACCACGAACACATCACCGTTGCCGGTCATGATTGCCTGGGCGGCAGTGTGCAGCGCGCTCATCGACGAACCGCACAGGCGGCTCACGGTCTGGCCGGCGGCGGTGTGCGGGATCTGAGTCATCAGCGACGCCATGCGCGCGATGTTCCAGCCCTGCTCCAGGGTCTGGTTGACGCAGCCCCAGATCACGTCTTCGACTTCGTTCGGGTCGACCTTGACGTTGCGCTCCAGCAACTTGCTGATCAGGTGTGCCGACATGTCTTCGGCACGGGTGTTGCGGTGCATGCCGCCCTTGGAGCGGCCCATCGGTGTGCGACCGAAGTCGACAATCACCACGTCTCTTGGATTCAAGCTCATAAATATTCTCGCTCTAGTCGTCTGGGCGCTTAACCGAAGAAGCTCTGGCCATTCTTGGCCATTTCACGCAGCTTCGCGGTCGGGTGGTACAGCGGGCCCAAATCAGCGTATTTGTCAGCCAGGGCAACGAACTCAGCCACACCGATCGAATCGATGTAACGCAGCGCACCACCACGGAATGGAGGGAAACCAATACCGTACACCAGGCCCATATCGGCTTCGGCGGCGGTCTCGACGATGCCGTCTTCCAGGCAACGCACGGTTTCCAGGCACAGGGCGATCATCATCCAGTTGATGATGTCTTCGTCGGACACCTCACGCTGTTCGTAGATGACCGGAGCCAGCACTTCGTGCACCGACGGGTCGGCCACTTTCTTCTGCTTGCCCTTCTTGTCGGCCTCGTAGGCGTAGAAACCCTTGCCGTTCTTCTGGCCCAGGCGCTTGGCCTCGTACAGCGCGTCGATCGCCGAACGGCGGTCGTCTTTCATGCGGTCCGGGAAGCCTTCAGCCATCACGTCGCGGCCGTGGTGGCCGGTGTCGATGCCGACCACGTCCATCAGGTACGCCGGGCCCATCGGCCAGCCGAATTTTTCCATGACCTTGTCGATGCGCACGAAGTCCACACCGGCGCTGACCAGCTTGGCGAAGCCGCCGAAGTACGGGAACAGCACGCGATTGACCAGGAAGCCCGGGCAGTCATTGACCACGATCGGGTTCTTGCCCATTTTCTTGGCGTAGGCAACGGTGGTGGCCACGGCTAGCTCACTGGACTTCTCGCCACGGATCACTTCGACCAGCGGCATCATGTGCACCGGGTTGAAGAAGTGCATGCCGACGAAGTTTTCCGGACGCTTGAGGGCCTTGGCCAGCAGCGAGATGGAAATGGTCGAGGTGTTGGAGGCCAGGATAGTGTCGTCTTTGACCTGGGCTTCGACTTCGGCCAGCACGGCCTGCTTGACCTTCGGGTTCTCGACTACGGCTTCAACCACCAGGTCGACATGCCCGAAATCACCGTAGGACAGCGTAGGACGAATGCCGTTAAGCACTTCAGCCATCTTCGCTGCGGTCATGCGACCTTTATCCACACGACCCACCAGCAGCTTGGCGGCTTCTGCCAGGCCTTGCTCGATACCGTGCTCGTTGATGTCTTTCATCAGGATCGGCGTGCCCTTGGACGCCGACTGATAGGCGATACCGCCGCCCATGATACCGGCGCCGAGTACGGCAGCCTGTTTCACGTCGCGGGCGATCTCGTCGTAGGCCTTGGCCTTTTTCTTCAGCTCCTGATCGTTCAGGAACAGGCCGATCAGGCTCTGGGCCGCCGAGGTTTTCGCCAGTTTGACGAAACCTGCCGCTTCCACTTCCAGGGCTTTGTCGCGACCGAAGTTCGCGGCTTTCTGGATGGTCTTGATCGCTTCAACCGGCGCCGGGTAGTTCGGCCCGGCCTGGCCAGCCACGAAACCCTTGGCGGTTTCGAACGACATCATTTGTTCGATGGCGTTGAGCTTGAGTTTTTCCAGCTTCGGCTGACGCTTGGCCTTGTAGTCAAATTCGCCGCTGATGGCGCCTTTGATCAGGTTCAGTGCGGCTTCGGCGAGTTTGTCCGGGGCAACCACAGCATCGACGGCACCGACTTTCAGCGCGTCTTCGGCACGGTTTTCCTTGCCGGCGGCGATCCACTCGATGGCGTTGTCGGCACCGATCAGGCGCGGCAGGCGCACGGTGCCGCCAAACCCTGGGTAGATGCCCAACTTGACTTCAGGCAGGCCGATCTTGGCCGTGGCCGACATGACGCGGAAGTCTGCCGCCAGGCACATTTCCAGGCCGCCGCCCAACGCGATGCCGTTGATCGCGGCGACGGTCGGTACGTTGAGGTCTTCGAAATCGCTGAAAATCTTGTTGGCTTCGAGGTTGCCAGCCACCAGCTCGGCATCGGGCAGCTTGAAGTTGTCGACGAATTCGGTGATGTCAGCGCCGACGATGAACACGTCCTTGCCGCTGGAGACGATCACGCCTTTGATCGATGCATCAGCCTTGATGGTGTCTACGGCCTGACGCAGTTCGTTCAGGGTTAGACGGTTGAACTTGTTGACGGACTCACCCTTGAGGTCGAATTTCAGTTCGACGATGCCACTTTCAAGAGCCTTAACCGTGATGGCTTTACCTTCGTAAATCATCAACTGATCTCCACGATATGGAAGCTGAACAGTACACATTGGACGCTGGCCTCTGGTTGGACACTGACAGTTGCGTCAATGCTCATGCCATTCCGCCAGGCACACCCGCCAATGCGATAGTCGGGATTCTGTATGAGTCGTCTGACAGACAAACGCTCAATTCATACGCCCGTTTGATTTGGGTACGCCACCTTCATCCAATTCCGGGCAATTGTCAATCGCTCGAAAGGCTAGGAAAAACGCGACTTTCCAGTCATTTCAGAACCCCAACGGCAAGCACTCGCCCCGTCAATATTCAAATATTCACGAAATCAATAACAGAAAATATGAGTAAAAAGGCTGTACAGAACGGGATCTGCCGCTAGGCTAGCGACAACCCTAACGCGCCTGGATGAACATCCGACGCGGGAACCCTCGATTTACCGGCCTGCCTGGCCAACTCCAGCCCGATGATGATGTCGGGCTTTTTATTGCGTGGCCGTTAAGCGAGCGCCTTGAGCAACGCATCGATATCTTTCAACACACTGGCCTCGCCCTTCTCGCCCCAATACAAGGCGATCATTTGCTTGTCAGCCTCGACTTTGTAGACGTTGGCCGGCAGCGTTGCAAAATGCGGCAACAACTTCTCATCGACGCACACTTCGCGCCACTGATTGACCCACACCCCCGGCTCCAACTGCCAGTAACTCCAGATCGCCGGGGTGCTGCCACGCCGTGGCCGGCAGTACTGCGCGCAAGGGCTCGGCGGCTCCTGCTTGAGCCAGTGCGGCCACTCCTGAGGGGCCAACTGCATGGCCAGGCCGATGCGGCGCGCTTCCATCCGCAGGGCCATGCGCCCGCTCTGATGGCGCGACGGGCGCAGCCATGCCAGAGGGCTCAGAACCACCACAAGGATTGACACCACTATCCAGACCGTCATATGTGTACTCCCGAATTTCTAGATGAGCGGATTTGACCTGACGCAACCCGATCCGCTTGAAAGCAGCCATACTGAACTTATTGCAGTCCCCTGGAGGAACGCCTCATGCCCTACCAACATATTCTGGTCGCTGTCGATCTGACCGAAGAGTGCGATCCAGTGATCAAGCGCGCGCAGGAATCTGCAATCGCCAATGGTGCCAAACTGTCGCTGGTGCATATCGTCGAGCCCATGGCCATGGCCTTTGGTGGTGACGTGCCGATGGACCTTTCCCAGTTGCAGCAACAACAATTCGACCAGGCCAAAGAGCGCCTCGACCGTTTGATTCTGAAATACCCGCACTTGAAAAAGGACGACTGCCACCTGACATACGGCCAACCGCGCCAGGAAATCCACCACTTGGCCAAGGAAGAGGCTTGCGACCTGATCGTGGTCGGCAGCCATGGCCGTCACGGCTTGGCGCTGCTACTGGGCTCTACCGCCAATGATGTATTGCACGGTGCGCCGTGCGACGTGCTGGCGGTGAAGCTGGTCAAATCCTCGTAAGCCCCTTGAAGATCAAATGTGGGTGGGGGCTTGCTCCCGATAACGGTGTTTCAGTCACCCGATGCATCAACTGACACACTGTTATCGGGAGCAAGCCCCCTCCCCCATTTTGGACTGCATTTCATATGAAAAACCCGGTGTTCATGCCAATGAACACCGGGTTTTTTAATGCACTGCAATCAATCAGGCATCCAGCTCGGCCCAACGCTCAACCAACACTTCCAGCTCGTGGTTCAACGTCTCCAGGGAGGCAATCACCTTGGCAGTTTCGGCCGCCGGGCGCAGGTAGAAACCTGCGTCAGCCATTTCCGCTTCGACCGCAGCGATCTGCTGTTCCTTGGCGTCGATATCGCCCGGCAAGGCCTCCAGCTCACGCTGCAGCTTGTAGCTGAGTTTCTTCTTGGTCGCTGGTGCAGCTTCCTGGACCGGAGCAGCAGCTTCCACGGGGGCAACCACAGCGGAGGTCAGATCGGCCTTGCCGGACTTGCTCTCAGTCACGCCCAGCAAACGCGGCGAGCCGCCCTGGCGCAGCCAGTCCTGGTAACCGCCGACGTATTCACGCACCTTGCCTTCACCTTCGAAGACCAGGGTGCTGGTGACCACGTTGTCGAGGAATGCCCGGTCGTGACTGACCATCAGCACGGTGCCGTTGAAGGTCAGCAGCACTTCTTCCAACAGCTCGAGGGTTTCCACATCGAGGTCGTTGGTCGGTTCGTCGAGTACCAGCAGGTTGGCCGGTTTGCTGAACAGCTTGGCAAGCAGCAGGCGCGCACGCTCACCACCGGACAAGGCTTTAACCGGCGTACGCGCACGTTGAGGGCTGAACAGGAAGTCGCCCAGGTAGCTGAGCACGTGGCGGCTCTGGCCGTCGATGTCGATAAAGTCGCGGCCTTCGGCGACGTTGTCGATCACGGTTTTCTCCAGGTCCAACTGGTGGCGCAGTTGGTCGAAGTAGGCCACGTCGATGCGCGTGCCCTCTTCCACGGTGCCGCTGGTCGGCTGCAGACCATTGAGCATCAGCTTGAGCAAGGTGGTCTTGCCGGTACCGTTGGCGCCGAGCAGACCGATACGGTCGCCGCGCGCCAGGACCATCGAGAAGTCCTTGATCAGGAACGGGCCGCCCGGGTGCGCGAAGCTCACGTTCTCGAGGACCATCACCTGCTTGCCCGACTTGTCGGCGGTGTCCAGCTGGATGTTGGCCTTGCCGGTGCGCTCACGACGCTCGCTGCGCTCAACGCGCAGGGCTTTCAGTGCACGTACACGGCCTTCGTTACGGGTGCGGCGCGCCTTGATGCCTTGGCGGATCCAGACTTCTTCCTGAGCCAGTTTCTTGTCGAACAACGCGTTGGCGGTCTCTTCAGCGGACAGTGCGGCCTCTTTATGCACCAGGAAGCTGGCGTAGTCGCCGTTCCAGTCGATCAGGCCGCCGCGGTCCAGTTCGAGGATGCGCGTGGCCAAGCTCTGCAGGAAAGCACGGTCGTGCGTGATAAACAGCACGGCGCCCTGGAAATCCTTGATGGCTTCTTCCAGCCAGGCGATGGCGCCGATGTCCAAGTGGTTGGTGGGTTCGTCGAGCAACAGCAGGTCGGGTTCGGAGACCAGCGCCTGGGCCAGCAGCACACGGCGACGCCAGCCGCCGGACAATTCGGCGAGGGTCTTGTCGGCCGGCAGTTGCAGGCGGCTCAAGGTGCTGTCGACCAGTTGCTGCAGGCGCCAGCCATCACGGGCTTCGAGGTCTTGCTGGACGTGCATCAGCTTGTCCAGGTCTTCTTCGGTGACACAGTTCTGCGCCAGGTGATGGTATTGCGCGAGCAACTCGCCCACGCCATCCAGGCCTTCGGCAACCACGTCGAACACAGTCCGTCCGTCGGCCACCGGCAATTCTTGCGGCAATTCGCCAATCTTGAGGCCCGGAGCGCGCCATACGGAGCCTTCATCGGGCTTCTGGTCGCCCTTGACCAGCTTCATCATGCTGGACTTGCCGGTGCCATTGCGGCCGATGATGCACACCCGCTCACCACGGGCGATCTGCCAGGACACCTTGTCCAACAACGGCATAGCGCCGAAAGCAAGGGACACATCGCTGAATTTGAGCAGGGTCATACGCTTCTCCAAAAACTGGGCGCGCATTCTACCTGAGTTGACGGTGGGATGCGGCCGGCATTTTCGCTGCCGACACGTTCTGTAGGACATTTCCAACGAACTTGAACGAACCGCCCGGCAAAGCTTTCAACGGCTGCGGGCAAAAGGCTAAGCTAGGGGCAATCAGTGTCGGCGGTGCCGGTGCTAGTCGTGATTTCTCTGCACGGACGTCTCATGCGCAGTCGCCTTTTCAACTTTTTATCTTGTCTGCTTCTTTCCGCCACCGCCGTTCAATCCGCCCAGGCCGTGGACCTCACCACCCAACGTCAATATTACGATGAAGCCAAACGGGCCCTGGCCAAGGGCGATACCGGCCCGTACATGCAATACAGCCAGGCCCTGGCCGACTACCCGCTGACGCCGTACCTGGCCTACGACGAACTGACCGCCCGCCTGAAAACCGCGAGCAACCAGGAAATCGAGCAGTTCCTTGCCAAAAACGGCGACCTGCCCCAGGCCAACTGGATGAAACTGCGCTGGTTGCGCTGGCTGGCCGAACGCGGCGACTGGCAGACCTTTGAAAAGTACTACGACGCCAAACTCAATTTCGTCGAACTGGACTGCCTGCACGGCCAGTTCCAGCTCACGCACAATCTGAAAGCCGAAGGCTACAAGACCGCCGAAAAACTCTGGATGACCGGCAAGTCCCAACCGGCGGCCTGCGATGTCACCTTCGGCCAATGGGCGGCTGACGGCCAACTCACCGAACAGAAAATCTGGGATCGCGCCAAACTCGCCGCCGAAGCGCGCAACTACGCGCTGGCCAACAGCCTGGTGAAAACCCTGTCCACCCTCGGCGCCCAAGGTCGCTTGATGGTCGACGTGGCGCAAAAGCCGGACATGCTCAGCGACCCGTCACGTTTCCTGCCGGCGACCGAGGCCATGTCCGACGCCGTGGGCCTGGGCTTGCGCCGCCTGGCACGCCAGGATCCGGACAAGGCCATGGCCCTGCTCGATGGCTACGCCAGCAGCATGCACTTCTCGCGTGACGAAAAAGTGTCGATCGCCCGCGAAATCGGCCTGACCCTGGCCAAGCGCTACGACCCGCGCGCCCTCGAGGTGATGACCAAGTACGACCCCGAATTGCGCGATAACACCGTCTCGGAATGGCGCCTGCGCCTGTTGTTGCGCCTGGCGCGCTGGGAAGATGCCTACCAACTGACCCGCAAGCTCCCACAAGACCTGGCCACCACCAACCGCTGGCGCTACTGGCAAGCCCGCAGTCTCGAACTGGCCGAGCCTAAGAACCCGCAAGCGCTGGTCCTGTACAAGCACCTGGCGCAAGAACGCGACTTCTATGGTTTCCTCGCGGCGGATCGCTCAAAGGCGCCGTACCAACTAAAGAACAAGCCCCTGCTGATGAGCCAGGCGCTGGTCAACAAAGTACGCAACACCCCCGGCGTACGGCGTGCGCTGGAGTTCTACGCGCGTGGCCAGATCGTGGATGGCCGCCGTGAGTGGTACCACGTCAGCCGTCACTTCAACCGCGACGAGATGGTCGCCCAGGCCAAGCTGGCCTACGACATGAAGTGGTACTTCCCCGCCATCCGCACCATCAGCCAGGCGCAATACTGGGACGACCTGGACATCCGCTTCCCGATGGCCCACCGCGACACCCTGGTGCGGGAAGCCAAGGTGCGCGGCCTGCACTCCAGCTGGATATTCGCGATCACCCGCCAGGAAAGCGCCTTCATGGACGACGCCCGCTCCGGCGTGGGCGCCAGCGGCCTGATGCAACTGATGCCCGGCACCGCCAAGGAAACCGCGCGCAAGTTCAGTATCCCCCTGGCCTCCCCGGCCCAGGTGCTGGACCCGGACAAAAACATCCAGCTCGGCGCCGCCTACCTGAGCCAGGTGCACAGCCAGTTCAACGGCAACCGCGTGCTCGCCTCCGCCGCCTACAACGCCGGCCCCGGCCGTGTGCGCCAGTGGCTGCGCGGCGCGGATCACCTGAGTTTCGACGTATGGGTGGAAAGCATCCCGTTCGACGAAACCCGCCAGTATGTGCAGAACGTGCTGTCTTATTCGGTGATCTACGGGCAGAAGCTCAACTCACCCCAGCCGTTGGTGGATTGGCATGAGCGGTATTTTGATGATCAGTAAGGTCTAGGCAGAGGCTGCCACACTGTTGGCGATTCCTGCCGGATGTCGAGCGGGCTTGCAAAACGGGGGTGACCCTGGATTTTTGTGGTGAGCGGGCTTGCCCCGCGCTGGAGGGCGGAGCACTCCCAATCCAGTGGCCGCATGTAGGTGACTGATAAACCGCATCGTCCGTGTTAGGGCTGCTACGCAGCCCAGCGCGGGGCAAGCCCGCTCACTACATCAGACGCCTAGTCCTCGCTTTCATCAGCACCATCACTGAACTGCAACGCCGCCAACCGCGCATACAGCGGATTGCTCGCAATCAACTGTTGATGCGTACCCACCGCCACCAGCTTGCCCTGGTCCATCACCGCAATGCGGTCAGCGTTCTTCACCGTGGCCAATCGATGGGCGATCACCAGCGTGGTGCGACCCTGCATCAATTGCGGCAGTGCTTGCTGGATCAGGTGTTCACTCTGGGCATCGAGGGCGCTGGTGGCTTCGTCGAGCAGCAGGATCGGCGCGTCCACCAGCAGCGCACGGGCGATGGCCAAGCGCTGACGTTGGCCGCCGGAGAGGCCCATGCCGCCGTCGCCGAGGTGGGTCTGGTAGCCGTCGGGCATTTGCAGGATGAAGTCATGAGCATGAGCAATGCGCGCGGCGGCTTCGACCTGTTCGGTGGTGGCCGTCGGGTTGCCGTAGCGGATGTTCTCTTCGACGCTGCCGAAAAACAGCGCCGGGCTCTGGGAGACCAAGGCGAAGTGGCGGCGCAGGTCCATGGGGTCGAGTTCGGTCAGCGGGTGGCCTTCGAGCAGGATGCGGCCTTGCTGGGGGTCGTAGAAGCGCAGCAGCAGGTCGAAAATGGTCGATTTACCGGCGCCGGATGGGCCTACAAGCGCCAGGGTTTCCCCGGGGTTGATGGTCAAATTCAAGCCGTCGATGGCGTAGCTGTCGGGACGTGAAGGGTAGGAAAAGCGCAGGTCTTGCAGTTCCATGCGGCCGCTGACCCGCTCCGGCAGTTGGACGGAGCCGTCGGCGGGCGCCTGGATGTCATTGCTCGACTGCAACAACTCGCCAATGCGCTCGGCGGCACCGGCAGCGCGTTGCAGTTCGCCGAGCACTTCGCTCAGGGTGCCGACCGCGCTGCCGACGATCAGGCTGTAGAACACAAACGCCGCCAGCTCACCGCCGGAAATCCGCCCGCTGATGACGTCCATGCCACCCACCCACAGCATCACCCCCACGGCGCCCAGCACCAGCATGATCACCAGGGTAATCAACCAGGCACGCTGGGTGATGCGTTTGCGCGCAGTGGTAAAGGCGTCTTCCACCGTTACGGCGAAGCGTTGTTCGTCCTGCACCTGGTGGTTGTACGCCTGCACGGTCTTGATCTGACCGAGGGTCTCGGACACATAACTGCCCACGTCGGCGATGCGGTCCTGGCTTTGGCGCGACAGGCTGCGCACGCGCCGGCCGAAAATCAGGATCGGCGCCAGCACCAGCGGCAGCGCCACCACCACGATACTGGTGAGCTTGGGGTTGGTGACAAACAGCAGCACGATGCCACCGATGACCATCAACGCATTGCGCAGGAACAGCGACAGCGACGAGCCGATCACCGATTGCAGCAAGGTGGTGTCGGTGGTCAGCCGCGACTGGATTTCCGAACTGCGGTTGTTCTCGTAGAAGCCCGGGTGCAGGTAAATAAGATGGTTGAACACTTGCCGACGGATATCGGCCACCACCCGCTCGCCGATCCACGACACCAGGTAAAACCGCGCAAACGTGCCCACCGCCAAGCCCAGCACCAGCACCATGAATAGGCCGATGGACTGGTTGAGCAGGTGCGGCGACTGGGTCATGAAACCCTGGTCCACCAGCAGGCGGATGCCCTGCCCCATGGACAAAGTAATACCGGCGGTAACGATGAGCGCCAACAGGGCGCCGAGTGCGTGCCAGCGGTAAGGCGCAATGAAGCGGCTGGCCAGGCGGATCGCACGGCGTTGACGGACTGAGAACATGGAGGGCATCACCTGCGCAGGGGAGATAAGTATCTACACCCAACATTGGGGGAACTTGGGCAAATAGCAATGAGTCAGGTTAATTATGCCCGCCGACGCTGATCCCTAGAGGCTATCGGTCTAACCCCTGGCTGGAAATTTGTATCGGTTTCTGGTGGACTGGGTGTTCGAACCGGTGATCCCGCAGGGAGTTGTAACAGCGTGGTCACGCGGGGGTCTTAAAGTGGGTACACAACCTGATGAGGAGACAGGCCATGACCTTGCAAAATAGCAGCGATGCCAAGATTGAAGTGATCCGCCAACCGCAGCAGTTGCCTTGCTCGTACATCGACGCTCAGGGCCGTGAAGTGCAGATCACCGAAGAGATGATCCAGCAAGCCTGCAGCGAACTGGAAGAAAAATTGGTCAAGCCTGCCCAGCAAGGCTGAAACGCCACGCTCTTTCAAACCCGGCCCAGGTGGCCGGGTTTTTTATTGGCGTTTAAATTGCCTGTGCGCCCAATGCGGACACGATACTGGCCAGGGCCGTCGACTCCCCATTGATCCGCACCTTCAAACCCTCGATCTCGCGGCGTGCGGGATAATGCTTGCGCAGCAGGTCAAACGCCTTGCGCTGCTCTTCCACCGTTCCCACAAGGCTACGACGGAAATCCGCATCATCGCGACGCGGGTCGTACACGCTGCGGCACAGGGTCGCCAATGCCCAGGCCGGGTCAGTCGATGCATTCAAGTGCACCTCGGCCAACCACGGTGGCGGCAGCAGATCACTCAACAGGATGCTCGGCGCCTGACCCAGGTGCGCACAGAACGCCTGATAGATCTGCGCCGTGCCGCGCTGTCGGCCCTCAAGGCTGTAGCCGGCGATATGCGGCGTGGCCAGCACGCACAAATCAGCCAGGTCGACGTCCACTTCGGGTTCGCCTTCCCACACGTCCAGCACCGCTTGCAGGTCTTCACGCGCCAGCAACACCTCACGCAGCGCGGCGTTGTCCACCACCGGGCCACGGCTGGCGTTGATCAGCCAGGTGCCGGGCTTGAGCTGCTCGAGGCGCTGGCGGTCGAACAGGTGCCAGGTTGAACCGTTGCCGGACTTGGTCAGCGGCGTGTGCAGGCTGATCACGTCGCATTGCTCGATGATCTGCGCCAGGCTGACGTAGTCGCCGTCCTCGGCGATCTGCCGTGGCGGGTCGCACACCAGCACATTCCAGCCCAGGCCCTTGAGCACCTTGACCAGCCGCCCGCCCACTTCACCCGCGCCCACCACACCGTAAGTACGCTGGTTGAGATCGGCGCCTTCGATCTCGGCCAGGGTCTGCAGGCTGCCCAGCACATAGTCCACCACGCCACGCGCGTTGCAGCCGGGGGCGCTGGACCACTGGATGCCGGCCTGCTTGAAGTAATCGAGGTCCAGATGGTCGGTGCCAATGGTGCAGGTGCCGACGAAGCGAACCTTGCTGCCCTCCAGCAATGCACGGTTGACGTTGGTCACCGAGCGCACCAGCAACACATCAGCCTGCTCGACCGTAGCGCGGTCGAGGGAACGGCCGGGCACGCGGCGAATCTCGCCAAATCCTTGGAAAAATGCATCGAGCAGCGGAATATTTTCGTCGGCAACAATCAGCATGGCAGGCTCCTTTGGCGGACCCGCAGTGTACAGGGATCGCAGCCCTCGCTTACAAATCGCTAACACAGGTTTTTTCCTGACCGATGCGTCAAGGCGTAGAATCCGCCGTCCTTGCGCTGCCTTCTACTGGACACCTGTACGTGAACACTGCCACCGCCACCCTCACCCGCCCCGCCCGCATCAGCCGGGAAGTGCGCGGCCTGTTGACGCTCGCCTTGCCGATCATCATCGGCCAGCTGGCCACTACGGCGATGAGCTTTGTCGATGCGGTCATGGCCGGGCGCGTCAGCCCCCAGGACCTGGCGGCCGTAGGCCTGGGCAATTCGATCTGGATCCCGGTGTACCTGCTGATGACCGGCACGCTGCTGGCCACTACGCCGAAAGTCGCCCAGCGCTACGGTGCTGGCCAGTTCAGCGAGATCGGGCCGCTGGTGCGACAGTCCTTGTGGCTGGCCGTGGTGGTCGGTATTACGGGCGCGCTGCTGTTGCTCTGCGCCGAACCGATCCTGCGTGCGATGAAGGTCGAGCCCGACCTGATCGCGCCGTCCATGGGCTACCTGCATGGCATTGCCGCCGGTATGCCGGCCATTGCGCTGTATTACGTGTTGCGCTGTTTCAGCGACGGCCTGGGCCGCACACGGCCGAGCATGGTGATGGGCCTGTGTGGCCTGGCGCTGAACATTCCGCTGAACTACATCTTCATCTACGGTCACCTCGGCCTGCCAGCCATGGGTGGCGTGGGGTGTGGCTGGGCCACGGCCATTGCGATGTGGGTGATGATGCTCGGCCTGGCCGGCTGGACCCGCTGGGGCCCGGCCTACCAGAGCAGCGAATTGTTCAAGCGCTTCGACTGGCCGCAATGGGCGGTGATCAAGCGTGTACTGGGGATTGGCCTACCGATTGGCATCGCGATTTTTGCCGAATCGAGCATTTTCGCGGTAATCGCCTTGCTGCTCGGTAGCCTGGGGGCCACGGTGGTGTCCGGCCATCAGATCGCCCTGAACGTCAGCTCGCTGGTGTTCATGATCCCCTACTCCTTGAGCATGGCCGTCACCGTGCGCGTCGGCCAGGCCCTGGGCCGTGGCGAACCGCGTGAAGCGCGTTTCGCCGCCGGTGTCGGCATGGGCACTGCGCTGGCGTATGCCTGCTTGTCTTGCAGCCTGATGCTGGTGTTTCGCGAGCAGATTGCGGCGATCTACACCCCGGACCCGGTGGTGATTCACTTGGCGTCGATGTTGATCGTGTTCTCAGCGCTGTTCCAGTTCTCCGACTCGATCCAGGTCACGGCGGCGGGCGCATTGCGTGGCTACCAGGACACGCGCGTGACCATGGTGCTGACCTTGTTCGCGTATTGGGGCGTGGGCCTGCCGGTGGGTTATGCCTTGGGCCTGACCGACTGGCTGGGCGAACCCAGCGGCCCGAGCGGTTTATGGCAAGGGCTGATCGTAGGCCTGAGCTGCGCGGCGGGGATGTTGCTGGTGCGCCTGGCGCGCAGTGCACGCCGGCGCATTCGCGCAGACAAGGCGTTGGGTTAAACGGAGTTCTTGCGGATCCAGTACAGGTACGTACCGGCCTGCTCCTGCTGATCCACCAGTTCGTGGTCCAGGAACACGCAGAACTTGGGAATATCGCGGCGCGTGGACGGGTCGGTCGCGATCACCTTGAGCAAACCACCGGGCGGCAGGTCGCGGATGTGCTGGTGCAGCATCATGACCGGTTCCGGGCAGTTGAGGCCGGTGGCGTCGAGGGTGCCGTCTACAGGCATTTCTTCTGGATGACTCATACTTCACTCCTGAAACAGACCCGCTCTACTGTGGGAGCGGGCTTGCCCGCGATGACGGGGGCACATTCAACATAGATATCGACCGTTATACCGCTATCGCAGGCCAGCCAGCGCCCACATTTGAGCGGTGATCGCCCTAGACTCAGCGGGCCTTGGTTTTCTTTGCTGTTTCCAGCCGACGCAAATGGCAAGTCACTTCCTCACGGTCGTGATACAGCTGCTTGCAGCCAATCTCCACACGAATACCACGCGCCTTGAAGCCCTCTTCGATACGCTCCAGCAAGCGTTTCACTTCGGCGTAACGCTGTTTCATCGGCAACTTGAGGTTCACCACCGCCTCGCGGCAATGCCCCTCGCCGATCCAGGTTTCCAGCAGCGCGGCGTTACGCGCCGGTTTCTCGACGATATCGCAGACCATCCAGTCCACCGGCTGCTTGGGCACGAAGGTGAAGCCGTCGGCCATCAAGTGTTGGACCAGGCCGGTGTCCATCAGGCTTTCGGCCATGGGGCCGTTGTCGATGGCGGTTACCAGCATGCCACGGTTGACCAGTTGCCAGGTCCAACCCCCCGGCGCTGCGCCGAGGTCGACGCCGGTCATGTCGCCGTGCAGGCGCTCGTCCCACTGGTCGCGGGGAATGAAGTGGTGCCAGGCCTCTTCCAGCTTGAGGGTAGAACGGCTGGGCGCATCCCGTGGGAATTTCAGGCGCGGGATGCCCATCGGCCACATGGCCGAGTTGTTCGACTCGGCCAGCCCCATGAACACTTCGCGGCCGCTCTTGAAGGTCAGCAGCAGGCGCGGCTTGCTCGGGTCATCGACCAACTTGCCGGCGTTCAGCAAGGCTTTGCGCAGGTGCACTTCGAACTTCTTGCAGAAGTTCGACAGTTCCTTGCCATCGTTGGTGTCCACCATCTCCAGCCACAGGCTGCCGCACACCGGGAATTCGCGCAGGTGGGCGAGGATCACGCTGATGCGGTCGGTTTCCGGCAGGTCGATGAATACCCCGCGCGCCCATTGCCGCGGGAAGATCAGCTCGGCAAAACGCTGGCCGTGCATCAGGCGCTGGGCGCCGTCTTCTTCGGTGCAGACAAATTCGGCGCAGGCGCTGCCGGTCTTGGCCTTGGCGTAGCCGGAAACGTTCAGGCGCGCGGCGTGCTCCGCGATCTCGGAACAGACTTCGCCTTCAAAACCTGGGCGGCAGTGCATAAAAAGGGTGTTCATTGAATCTCCTGGCAACTGGCTTGCGCTATCGCAAAGCCTGTCATGAAAACGCGCGCATGATAGCTGAGTTCGGAACCTTGGTTCTGTCCATAGAGTCCAGTAATTAGCCAGCTACTGAAAACAGGGCTAGTTTGAAAGCTCTGCTCGTCCCGTCAGGTCCGTAGCCGTGCGGACCATAAGGAGTCATGTAATGTCATCCCTTGATAGCCTGAGAACCCTTAAAACCCTGCAAATCGACGACAAGACCTATCACTACTTCAGCTTGCCCGAAGCCGCCAAGAGCCTGGGTGACCTGGATAAACTGCCGATGTCCCTCAAGGTGCTGCTGGAAAACCTGCTGCGCTGGGAAGACAACAAGACCGTCACCGGCGCCGACCTCAAGGCCATCGCCGCCTGGCTCAAAGAGCGCCAGTCCGACCGCGAGATCCAGTACCGCCCGGCCCGGGTATTGATGCAAGACTTTACCGGCGTTCCCGCCGTGGTCGACCTGGCCGCCATGCGCGCCGCCGTGGCCAAGGCCGGGGGCGACCCGCAGCGCATCAACCCGCTCTCCCCCGTGGACTTGGTGATCGACCACTCGGTGATGGTCGACAAATTCGGCAACGCCGATGCCTTCGAGCAAAACGTCGACATCGAGATGCAGCGCAACGGCGAACGCTACGCCTTCCTGCGCTGGGGCCAGAGCGCCTTCGACAACTTCAGCGTGGTGCCGCCGGGCACCGGCATTTGCCACCAGGTCAACCTCGAATACCTCGGCCGCACGGTCTGGACCAAAGACGAAGACGGCCGCACCTATGCCTTCCCGGACACCTTGGTCGGCACCGACTCCCACACCACCATGATCAACGGCCTCGGCGTACTCGGCTGGGGCGTGGGCGGTATCGAGGCGGAGGCGGCGATGCTCGGCCAGCCGGTGTCGATGCTGATCCCGGAAGTGATCGGCTTCAAGCTCACCGGCAAATTGAAAGAAGGCATCACCGCCACCGACCTGGTGCTGACCGTGACCCAGATGCTGCGTAAAAAAGGCGTGGTGGGTAAGTTCGTCGAATTCTACGGCGACGGCCTCGCGGACCTGCCGCTGGCCGACCGTGCCACCATCGCCAACATGGCCCCGGAATATGGCGCCACCTGCGGCTTTTTCCCAGTGGATGAAGTGACGTTGGACTACCTGCGCCTGTCCGGCCGTCCGGCAGAAACCGTGAAGTTGGTAGAGGCTTACACCAAGGCCCAAGGCCTGTGGCGCAACGCCGGCCAAGAACCGGTGTTCACCGACAGCCTGGCCCTCGACATGGGCAGTGTCGAAGCCAGCCTGGCCGGGCCGAAACGCCCGCAGGACCGTGTGTCCCTGCCGAATGTCGGCCAAGCGTTCAGCGACTTTCTCGACCTGCAATTCAAACCCGCCAACAAGGAGGAAGGTCGCCTCGAAAGCGAAGGCGGCGGCGGGGTTGCCGTGGGCAATGCCGACCTGGTGGGCGAAACCGACTACGAATACGACGGCCAGACCTATCGCCTGAAAAACGGCGCGGTGGTGATCGCCGCGATCACCTCCTGCACCAACACCTCCAACCCCAGCGTGATGATGGCGGCCGGGCTGGTGGCGAAAAAGGCCGTGGAAAAGGGCCTGACCCGCAAGCCCTGGGTGAAAACCTCATTGGCACCCGGCTCCAAAGTGGTCACCGACTACTACAAGGCAGCGGGCCTCACCCAGTACCTGGACAAACTTGGCTTCGACCTCGTGGGTTATGGCTGCACCACCTGTATCGGCAACTCAGGGCCGTTGCCCGAGCCGATCGAAAAGGCCATCCAGAAAGCCGACCTTGCCGTGGCGTCGGTGCTGTCCGGCAACCGCAACTTCGAAGGCCGCGTGCACCCGCTGGTGAAAACCAACTGGCTGGCTTCTCCGCCGCTGGTGGTGGCTTACGCTCTGGCGGGCACCGTACGCATCGATATCAGCAGCGAGCCGCTGGGTAACGATCAGGACGGCAACCCGGTTTACCTCAAGGACATCTGGCCTAGCAGCAAAGAGATCGCCGACGCGGTGGCCCAAGTCAGCACCGGCATGTTCCACAAGGAATACGCCGAGGTGTTTGCCGGTGACGAACAGTGGCAAGCCATTGAAGTGCCGCAAGCCGCCACCTACGTGTGGCAGAAGGACTCCACCTACATCCAGCACCCGCCGTTCTTCGATGACATCGCAGGTCCCTTGCCAGTCATCAAGGACGTCCGAGGCGCCAACGTGCTGGCCCTGCTGGGCGATTCGGTCACCACCGACCACATCTCCCCCGCCGGCAATATCAAGACCGACAGCCCCGCCGGCCGCTACCTGCGCGAGCAAGGCGTGGAGCCACGCGACTTCAACTCCTACGGCTCGCGCCGTGGTAACCATGAAGTGATGATGCGCGGCACCTTTGCCAATATCCGTATCCGCAATGAAATGCTCGGCGGCGAAGAAGGTGGTAATACGCTGTACATCCCCACCGGGGAGAAAATGCCGATCTACGATGCGGCGATGAAATACCAGGCTTCGGGCACGCCGCTGGTGGTGATTGCCGGCCAGGAATACGGCACCGGTTCCAGCCGTGACTGGGCGGCCAAGGGCACCAACTTGCTGGGCGTCAAGGCGGTGATTGCCGAGAGTTTCGAGCGGATTCACCGCTCCAACCTGGTAGGCATGGGCGTGCTGCCGTTGCAATTCAAGCTGGATCAGAACCGCACGTCGCTCAAGCTGACCGGCAAGGAGAGGATCGACATTCTCGGCCTGACCGACGTAGAGATCACCCCGCGCATGAACCTGACGCTGGTGATTACACGGGAGGATGGCAGCAGCGAGAAAGTCGAGGTGCTGTGCCGGATCGATACGCTGAATGAAGTGGAGTACTTCAAGGCGGGCGGGATTCTGCACTATGTGCTGCGCCAACTGATCGCATCTTAAGAGCACCGCAAAACCAATGTGGGAGGGGGCAAGCCCCCTCCCACATTTTGACCGCGTTTAACCTTTCAGATCAGCCGAACAGCCACTTCCACAGCAGTACCAAGACAACTACAGCCAGCACCGGCCGCGCAATGCGGTAGGCCTTCGGGTGCTTGCGCTTCCACTGCTTGACCACACCACTGAACTTGTCGCTGAAGGTCTTGCTCCAGGCGTACGCCTGGTTGATCCCGCCAACGCGCTCGTCATCCAGGTTCTGCGGTGCCGTCGCGCGGCCCAATTGCTTGCTGACCCAACGGTTGATACGGGTCATCACGCGATTGCTCAGCGGCCGTTCAATGTCACAGAACAGAATCACACGGGTCTGCTCGGTTTCGTTCTTGACCCAGTGCACGTAGGTCTCGTCGAACATCACGTCCTCACCGTCGCGCCAGGCGTACACCTGGCCGTCGACGAAAATGCGACAGTCGTCGGAGTTCGGCGTGGACAGGCCCAGGTGGTACCGCAGGGAACCGGCAAACGGATCGCGATGCGGGTTCAGGTGGCTGCCGCCCGGCAACAGCGCGAACATCGCGCCCTTGACGTTGGGAATGCTGCTCACCAGCGCGACGGTTTTCGGGCACAGGGCCTCGGCCGATGGCAGGGGTTTGTCGTACCACTTGAGGTAGAAACGCTTCCAGCCCTTCTTGAAGAACGAACCGAAGCCGGCATCGTTGTTCTTTTCCGCCGCGCGGATGTAACCCTCGTCGAACAGGTGCATGGCCTCTTCGCGGATCACTTCCCAGTTGTCCTTGAGCACATCCAGTTCCGGGAACTTGCTGCGGTCCAAGTACGGCTTGGACGGCACGGCCGAAAACAGGTACATCAAGGCGTTATACGGGGCGAACAGCGCCGAATGGTTGACGAACTGGCGCAACATCGGCAAACGCGCCTTGCCGCGCAGGTGCACATACAGCGTGCTGCCGATAAACAACGCCAGTACCGACAGCTTGGCGGCCAAAGAAAAGGTCATGCAGCAACTCCTGGAAATAATCGCCTGGCCAACAGCAGACGTAGCAGCCGGCCATGATAAACAGTTGGGCCATTATGCAGAAGGCCTAGCTTAGCAACGCTGATTCACATCAACCGATGACTGTGGTGAGCGGCTTTGTTGTAGTGAGCGGGCTTGTCGAATCGTCGCACCGCCCGCGCTGGGCTGCGAAGCGGCCCCAATAAGGCCACCGCATTTCTCCAGCGATAAACGCGGTGACGGGTGTAAGGGCTGCTTCGCAGCCCAGCGCGGGGCAAGCCCGCTCACCACAACAAGCCCACTCACCACAACAGGCCCACTCACCACAGTCAGCCTAATCACCACAGGACATGCATCAAGCCTGGTTTTCTTGTTCGGTAAACAAATCGCTGAACAGCATGCTGGACAGGTAGCGCTCACCGGAGTCCGGCAGGATCACCACGATGGTCTTGCCTTGCATTTCCGGCTTCTCGGCCAGGCGCACCGCCACGGCCATGGCGGCGCCGCAGGAAATACCGCACAAAATCCCCTCTTCCTGCATCAGGCGCAGGGCCATGGCCTTGGATTCGTCGTCGGTCACCAATTCAACGCGGTCGATTATCGACAAGTCCAGGTTCTTCGGCACGAAACCGGCGCCAATGCCCTGGATCTTGTGCGGGCTGGNCTCTCCGCCCGCCAGCGCCTGGGTGATCACCGGCGAGACAACCGGCTCGACGGCCACCGACAGGATCGGCTTGCCCGCGATGTTCTTGATATAGCGCGATACGCCGGTAATGGTACCGCCCGTCCCCACGCCCGCGACCAGCACGTCCACGGCGCCATCGGTGTCGTTCCAGATTTCCGGGCCGGTGGTTTTCTCGTGGATCGCCGGGTTGGCCGGGTTTTCGAACTGGCCCGGCATAAAGTAGATCGCCGGGTCGCCAGCCACAATTTCAGCGGCCTTGGCGATGGCACCGGGCATGCCCTTGGCCGGCTCGGTCAGCACCAGCTCGGCGCCGAGGGCCTTGAGGACCTTGCGCCGCTCGATGCTCATGGACGCCGGCATGGTCAACAGCAGCTTGTAGCCACGGGCGGCAGCGACAAACGCCAGGCCGATGCCGGTGTTGCCGGAAGTGGGTTCGACAATGGTCATGCCGGGCTTGAGTTTGCCGGTGCTTTCGGCATCCCAGATCATGTTTGCGCCAATGCGGCACTTCACCGAGTAGCCCGGGTTGCGCCCTTCGATCTTGGCCAGGATGGTCACGCCGCGCGGTGCGATGCGGTTGATCTGCACCAGGGGCGTGTTACCGATGGAGTGCGCGTTGTCTGCAAAGATACGGCTCATAACGGGTCCTATTGCTCGATTTCCGGAAGGCCCCAAGGGTATGCCTCAGGCTCGGAGGCGTCCAGTCGGCGGAACGTTGCGGCGCTCCCGGCAGTCCATGCCCTATACGGACAGAGGACCCTCCCCATGAAACGTCGCTACAGTTGGCCGCTATGGACCGTCGCCGGGCTGGTGGTGGTGCTGGTTGCCGTGAACATTGCGCTGCCCTACCTGGTGCGCAATTACCTGAATGAAAAGCTCGCCGACATGGGCGATTACCGCGGCCAGGTGGCCGATGTGGACCTGGCCCTATGGCGCGGCGCCTACCGGATCAACGGCCTGCAAATCGTCAAAGTGGACGGCAAGGTGCCCGTCCCGTTCGTCAAGGCGCCGCTGATCGAGTTCGCCGTGAGCTGGCATTCGCTGTGGTACGACCATGCGGTGGTGGCCGAGGGGCACTTTGTAAGACCGGAGATCAACTTCGTCGACGGCGGGGCCAACAAACAGGCGTCCCAGACCGGTAAAGGCACCGACTGGCAGGAACAGCTGAGCAAACTGCTGCCGATCACCTTGAACGAGGTGCGTATCGAAGAGGGCAAGATCGCCTTTCATAACTTCAGTTCCAAGCCCCAGGTCAACATCAACGCCACGGACGTCAACGCGAGCTTCTTCAACCTGACCAATGTGGTCGACGTCAAAGGCAAGCGTGACGCGCGCTTTGAAGGCAAGGCGTTGCTGCAAGGCCAGGCGCCGCTGGAGGCCACCGCCACCTTTGACCCATTGAGCGACTTCGAAGAGTTCGAATTCCGTTTCCGCGCCAAAGACTTGCAGTTAAAGCGCATGAATGACTTCGCCTCGGCCTACGGCAAGTTCGATTTCAAGGCCGGCACGGGCGACGTGGTCATTGAAGCCCAAGCCGAAAAAGGCCAGTTGACCGGCTACATCAAGCCGTTGCTGCGGGATGTAGAAGTGTTCGACTGGAAACAAGACGTGGAAAACAAAGACAAGAACATCTTCCGCTCCATCTGGGAGGCCGTGGTCGGCGCCAGTGAGACCGTGCTGAAAAACCAGAGCAAGAACCAGTTCGCCACCCGCGTGGAGCTCAGTGGCAGCGTGCATCAGCAAAATGTCAGCGCGTTCTCGGCGTTTTTGGCGATTTTGCGCAACGGGTTTATCCAGGCCTTCAATGCGCGTTATGAACAACCCAAGCCCTCGGCGGATTGAAGGTGACCGGTCATTCAGAGACTGAATAATCCGCCTGCGTTCACAGTCGCCGGGGCCGCGCGGTATAGTCCGGGCATTGATGAATTCGAGGAATGACTGATGAAGTTCGAAGGCACCCAGGCCTACGTTGCCACCGATGACCTGAAACTGGCCGTCAACGCCGCCATCACCCTGGAGCGGCCACTGCTGGTCAAGGGCGAGCCCGGCACCGGCAAGACCATGCTCGCCGAGCAACTGGCCGAATCCTTCGGCGCCAGGCTGATCACCTGGCACATCAAGTCCACCACCAAGGCGCATCAGGGCCTGTACGAGTACGACGCGGTCAGCCGCCTGCGCGACTCGCAGCTGGGCGTGGACAAGGTGCACGACGTGCGCAATTACCTGAAGAAGGGCAAGCTCTGGGAAGCCTTCGAGTCCGAGGAGCGGGTGATCCTGCTGATCGATGAAATCGACAAGGCCGACATCGAGTTCCCCAATGACCTGCTGCAAGAACTCGACAAGATGGAGTTCTACGTCTACGAAATCGACGAGACCATCAAGGCCAAGAAACGCCCGATCATCATCATTACCTCTAACAACGAAAAAGAGCTGCCGGACGCGTTCCTGCGCCGCTGCTTTTTCCACTATATCGCCTTCCCCGACCGCGCCACCCTGCAAAAGATCGTGGATGTGCACTACCCCGACATCAAGAAAGACCTGGTCAGCGAAGCCCTCGACGTGTTCTTCGACGTACGCAAGGTGCCGGGCCTGAAGAAAAAGCCCTCCACTTCCGAACTGGTCGACTGGCTCAAGCTGCTGATGGCCGACAATATCGGCGAAGCCGTGCTGCGCGAGCGCGACCCGACCAAGGCCATCCCGCCGCTGGCCGGTGCCTTGGTGAAGAACGAGCAAGACGTGCAGTTGCTGGAGCGTCTGGCGTTCATGAGCCGTCGCGGTAATCGCTGATGTTGCTCAACCTGTTCAATGAAATGCGGGCCGCCAAGGTGCCGGTGTCGGTGCGCGAGCTGCTCGACTTGATCAACGCGCTCAAGCAACGCGTGACCTTCGCCGACATGGACGAGTTCTACTACTTGTCCCGGGCGATCCTGGTCAAGGACGAGCGGCACTACGACAAGTTCGACCGGGCCTTCGGCGCCTACTTCAACGGCCTGGAAAAACTCGACGACCACTTGCAGGCGCTGATTCCCGAGGACTGGCTGCGCAAAGAGTTCGAACGCTCGCTGACCGATGAGGAGCGCGCGCAGATCCAGTCCCTCGGCGGCCTGGACAAGCTGATCGAGGAATTCAAGAAACGCCTGGAAGAACAGAAGGAACGTCACGCCGGCGGTAACAAGTGGATTGGCACTGGCGGCACCAGCCCGTTTGGCTCCGGGGGTTACAACCCGGAAGGCATCCGCGTCGGCGATGCCGGCAAGCGCCAGGGCAAGGCCGTGAAGGTCTGGGACCAGCGCGAGTACAAGAACCTCGACGATCAGGTCGAACTGGGCACGCGCAATATCAAGATCGCCCTGCGCCGCCTGCGCAAGTTTGCGCGCCAGGGTGCGGCGGAAGAGCTGGATATCGACGGCACCATCGACCACACCGCCCGCGACGCCGGTTTGCTGAATATCCAGATGCGCCCGGAGCGGCGCAACACCATCAAGCTGCTGTTGCTGTTCGATATCGGCGGCTCGATGGATGCCCACGTGAAGATCTGCGAAGAGCTGTTCTCGGCGTGCAAGACCGAGTTCAAGCACCTGGAGTACTTCTACTTCCATAACTTTGTGTACGAGTCGGTGTGGAAGAACAACCAGCGCCGCACCTCGGAACGCACCTCGACCCAGGACCTGCTGCACAAGTACGGCGCCGACTACAAAGTGATCTTTATCGGCGATGCGTCGATGGCGCCGTATGAAATCACCCAGGCGGGCGGCAGTGTCGAGCACTGGAACGAAGAGCCGGGGTATGTGTGGATGCAGCGCTTCATGGCCAAGTACAAGAAGCTGATCTGGATTAACCCGTACCCGAAGGACACGTGGGGGTATACGGCGTCGACGGGGATTGTGCGGGAGTTGGTGGAGGATCAGATGTATCCGCTGACATTGCGCGGGCTGGAAGAAGGGATGCGCTTTCTCTCCAAATAAACGCCGCCCGCAATAATGCAGGAAATCTAATGTGGGAGGGGGCAAGCCCCCTCCCACATTTTAAATGCGGTGTTATGCAAATCGGCGCAAATACTCGATGTGCTGCCGATGCGCCGTCTCCTGCACCACTGGCGTCAACCTGACCTTCTCCCCCGGCAAGCACTGCGCCAGCCGTGCCAGCGACAACGGCGTCAACGCCCCCAGGCGCGGATAGCCGCCAATGGTCTGCCGGTCATTGAGCAACACAATCGGCTGCCCATCCGGCGGCACCTGGATCGCGCCCAACGGAATCCCCTCGGAAATCAGCGAAGGCCCTTGGTACTGCAACGGCGTGCCCAGCAAGCGCATGCCCATGCGGTCGGCGCGGCTGTCGAGGACCCATTCGGTGTTGAACGCATCGAACAGGCTCTGGCCGCTGAACTGGCCGATCTGTGCGCCGACGATCACGTCCAGGGGCGCCTTGGCCGGCAACGTCTGCGCGCTCAGCACTTTCATCGCACCGCCGGTACCGGAATAAGCCAAACGCCCGCCTTCGGCCAGCGCCTTGCCGAAACCGTCCAGCCCGCCCAATTCCTCACGCACAACGGTGGCGCAACTGCCGAGCACCTCCGGCGCATCAAACCCGCCGGGCGCCGCCAGGTAGGCACGCGCGCCGCTGAACGGCTGGGTGAAACGCAGGCGTTGGCCCTTTTGCAGGATAAAACTGCGGCCGGGGCTGATGGCGCGTTCGTCGATATAGGCGCCCAGGTCAGCACCGGCCAGGGCCAGCAGGCAATACTCCTCGGCCTGCACGGTAAAGCCGCCCAAGGTGATTTCCACCACTGGCGCGTCCAGCGCGTTGCCCAGCAGCCAGTTGGCCCAGGACATCGACACCCAATCCAGCGCCCCGCCCTGGGTCACGCCCAAATGGCGCACACCAAAGCGACCGGCGTCCTGCAACAGGCACAGCGGCGTGCTGGCCTCGATGATCAAGCAGCTCATGCCTGCGCCTCCAACGGCGTGTCGTCGCCACCCAATGTGAGGAATTCAGCGCGGTCGACCGCCTCAAAGCGCACGGTGTCGCCCGGTTGCATCAGGCTGTAGCCCTCACGCTCGCGGTCGAAGAGTTTGGCCGGCGTGCGCCCGATCAGGTTCCAGCCACCTGGCGACACCACCGGGTAGGCGGCGGTTTGCCGTTCGGCGATGCCGACGCTGCCGGCCGCCACGCGTTTGCGAGGGGTGTTGAGGCGCGGGGTGGCAAGAATTTCATCCACCAGGCCCATAAAGGCAAAGCCGGGGGCGAAGCCGAGGGCAAACACCTGGTATTCGTGGGCACTGTGACGGCGAATCACGTCGTCGATGGCCAGGCCGCTGCGCTGGCTGAGCAAGGTCAATTCCGGGCCGACGCTCAGGTCGTACCACACCGGCAGCACATGACACTGGCCGCTGCCCTGGGCCTGCGGCTGCAGGTCGGTGAGGGCCAGGTCGATCAGCTCCCGTGCCTGGGCCGGACTCACTGCGCTGAGGTCGTAATGCACCATCAAGGTGGTGTAGGACGGCACCAAGTCGACCAAGGCGGCGCCAAAACCGCTGCGCAAGCGTTGGGTCGCCGCCAGCATCCACGGCATGTTGGTTTCGGCGATTGCATCAAACAGGCGCACCATCAGGCAGTCGATGGCCACCACTTCAATCCGTGGCTTCATGCTGGCTTCAATGCCTCGCGGATGCGCTGCACCGCCGCGACCGAGCTGGCGTTGTCACCGTGTACGCACAGCGTATTGGCCTGCAGCACCAGTGGGCTGCCGTCGCTGGCGATCAGCGCTTCGCCGCGGGAAATGGTCAGGGCTTGCTGCACGATGGTGTCGGAATCGTGGTGCACGGCACCGGGTAGTTGACGCGAGACCAGGTGCCCCTTGTTGTCGTAGGCGCGGTCGGCGAAGGCTTCGAACCACAGGGTTACACCGTATTCGTCGCCCAGGGCCTGGGCCGCGCTGTTGTCGCGGGTGGCGAGCAGCATCAGCGGCAGTTCGCCGTAGGCCGCCACGGCCTGGATCACCGCGCGCAATTGGGCCGGGTTGGCCATCATGTCGTTGTACATCGCGCCGTGGGGTTTGACGTAGCTGACACACCCACCTTGGGCCCGGCAAATACCGTCGAGCGCACCTATCTGATAGTGCAACAGGTCCTGGATTTCCTGGGGGGTGTAGGCCATGGAGCGGCGACCGAAACCTTGCAGGTCCTGATACGCCGGGTGCGCGCCGACTTGCACGCCATGCTTGAGCGCCAGGCTGACGGTCTTGCGCATGATGCTCGGGTCGCCGGCGTGAAAGCCACAGGCCACGTTGGCGCAATCAATGAACGGCATGACCTCGGCGTCCAGACCCATGGTCCAGTTACCAAAGCTTTCGCCGATGTCGCAATTCAGTAAAAGTCGGCTCACGGTCTGTCGCTCCTGTAGGCTTTATTTTTTTGTAGTGTGGGATTTTTTACACAGAACTCGCAACTTGTCCTGACACCCCAACGGCGCTTATCGTGGAATGGCTCGATTTTTGGCGCTGGCCCGGTACGGCGTCCAACTAATAAAAACCGATCCATGCATAAGAAAAAGTTGATCCCATGAATTTGAAGTTCCTCGAAACCTTCGTCTGGGTGGCCAAGCTCAAGAGTTTCCGCCTGACCGCCGAGAAGTTGTTCACCACCCAGGCGTCGATCTCCAGCCGCATCGCGGTGCTGGAAAGCGAGCTGGGGGTGAAGCTGTTTCTGCGCGATTCGCGTGGCGTGAGCCTGACCCCGGAAGGCTTGAAGGTGCTCGACTACGCCGAGCAGATGATGGTGACCATGCAGGGCTTGAAGCAGTCCCTGGAGACCACCAGCAGTAAGGTCGGGCGCATTCGGATCGGCGCCATGGACACGGTGATCCACACCTGGCTCAGCCCACTGGTGGCGGAACTGATGGACCATTTCCCGTTGGTGGAAATCGAATTGGTCGCCGATACCGCGCTTAACCTCAGCGATCAGCTGCAAAAAGGCTTCCTCGACCTGATCCTGCAAACCGACCTGCTGCGCCTCGAAACCGTGCGCAGCCTGGAACTGGCCAGCCACCCCATGGCGTGGATCGTCGCCAGCCAGTCGATCTACAACCGTGACTACGCCTCCCTGGCCGAACTGGCCCAGGAGCGCATCATCACGTATTCGAAAAACTCCCACCCGCACCAGGACGTTATCAGCCTGATGCAGGCCAACGGCGTGGCCGCGCCACGGATGAACTGTGTGAATTCGGTGTCGGCGATTACGCGGTTGTTGCGCGATGGTTTTGGCATTGGCGCGCTGCCGCCGGTGCTGGTGCGCGAAGAACTGGCGCGCGGGGAGTTGGTGATGTTGCCGATGGCGCAGAAACTGCCGAATTTGCAGGTGGTGGTGTCGTGGCGCGTGGGGGTGGAATTGGTGGAGGAGATTGTGGGGTTGTGCCAGAAGGTGGTGACGCGGTATGCCGAGGAGGTCGGTGCAGAGCGGATGGTGCTGAGTACACAACCTCACTGAAGACACTGGATAAAACTGTGGGAGGGGGCTTGCCCCCGATGGCGGTGGTTCAATCACTGATCTATTGACTGACACTCCCCTATCGGGGGCAAGCCCCCTCCCACATTTGCCCCGAGTTGAACCTTTAGAGGCCCTTGAGGTCTCGCTCTTCGATCGGCCGGCTCTGGCGCAGGCGCTTGCCGCCCAGTACCACCCAATCGATCAGGCGGAACAGGCACTCGATGCCGAACGACAACAGCATCGCCCCGCCCAATCCCCAGCCCATGGCTTCGGGGGTCAGCAGAATCTGATAGCTGTAGCCCTTCCAGGTTTCCTGGCGAATATCGGGGTCGGCCGCCACCGCCACTTGCAGGGCGCGGATGTACCACGGGCCTTGCATGGCCTGGAATTGCTTGTCCAACGCCACCTGGCGGTCAAGCATCGCGCCGAGGCTGTTGGCGTCGCTCTGGAACACCGGGTCGTCACTGGCACGGTAGTGCGCCACCAACGCCTTCAAGTCACCGTTGAAGAACTGCCGTGCGGTGGTTTCAAACCCGCTGAGGCCGGTCTGGGCCTCGATCAAGTGGGCTTCGACGCGCTTGGCGTAGTCGTTGATAAACCCGGGCACTTGCACGCCGACCAACAGGCCAATGGCAAACAGCACCAATCGCAGATAACTGAGCAACATGGGCGATATCCTTACTCGGTGATGCCCTGGCTGACGCATTCACCGCGTCGCCACAGGCTCCATTGGCCCGGTTCGTAGCGGGTCCAGTTTTCGTTGTCGGTCAAAGGCTCGGTGGCGATCACCGTCACCACATCATTAGGCGTGGTTTCGGCCTGAAAATCGACGATCACGTCGACATCTTTCAGGCGTGCAGGGCCGAAGGGTGCGCGGCGGGTGATCTGCGCCAATTTGGTCGAACAGTAGCAAAACAGCCAGTCGCCATCACTGAGCAGGCAGTTGAACACGCCTTTGCTGCGGTATTCGGAGCAGGCGGCGATCAGGTCCGGCAGCACCTGTTCAAGGTCCACCGGTTCAGGGAAGGCCTCGCGCACGCGGTTAAGGAGGTCGCAGAAGGCCGCTTCGCTGTCGGTGTCGCCCACCGGGCGGTAAAAGGTGGCGCGGGGCTTGAAGTCCGCCAGCTGGCCGTTGTGTGCGAAGCACCAGTTGCGGCCCCACAGTTCGCGCACGAACGGGTGGGTATTGGCCAGGCTGACCTTGCCGACATTCGCCTGGCGGATATGGCCAATCACCACTTCACTTTTGATAGGGTAACGCTGCACCAGCAGCGCGACTTCGGATTCACTGCTGGCAGCCGGGTCCTGGAACAGACGCAGGCCACGGCCCTCGTAAAACGCGATGCCCCAACCGTCACGGTGGGGGCCGGTGCGCCCACCGCGTTGCATCAGCCCGGTAAAGCTGAACACGATGTCGGTGGGGACGTTGGCACTCATGCCCAATAATTCACACATGCCAGGGCTCTCGCTGCAGGGCGGACGACGTTAAAGGCGCGGTTCTACGCGCATACCGCTCACAGGTGCAGGACGGCGGAAAGGCACGTCGTCTTCATCTTCATCCGGTTCGGCGGCCAGGGCCGCATCGGCGGCGGCCTTGCGCTCACGGCGGGCGTTGGCGGCGCGCTCGATGGGCCAGCGGATCAGCACAAATACGATGTACACGCCAAAGGCGATCATGGTGTACATGAACAGATCGGAGATGGCCCGCCAGGCGTTGTTGCCGACCTTGAGCACCAGGTCCAGGGCGGTGATGGCCACGGCCGGGGCGAACTGAGTCTTGACCGGGTCGACGATGGTCGGGCTGAACAACAGCACCGCCATCAGCAATTGCAGCGGCTCGCGCAGCCAGCGCCAGATCCAGCGGGTCATGCGCCACCACACCAACAGGCAGCCCAAAGCGGCGAAGGCGTAAAGGCCCCAAGCGGTCAGATAGTCGTTCTCGGTCATGGTGTCCATGGCAAGGTAGGCAAACAGGCGGCTATGATAACGGCTTTTGCGTGTCGCGGCTGCAATGCCTGCCACCGTCCGCCAGATAGAGAATAATCCATGCCTATATCGCTCCCCCCGATTGCCCGCAAGGCCCCAGGCCCAGATCCGTACGCCTGGCTGCAGGAGCGTGACAGCGCTGAGGTGCTCGACTACCTCAAGGCCGAAAACGCCTGGCAGGAAGCCCTGCTCGCCGACCAGCAGGCGCTGCGCGAAACCCTGTTCGAGGAGATCAAGGGCCGCATTCTCGAAACCGATCTGTCCCTGCCCTCGCCGTGGGGCCCGTATCTCTACTACACCCGCACCACCGCCGGTGACGAGTACGCCCGTCACTACCGCTGCCGTCGCCCGGCCGACGACAGCAACCAGGTGGATGACAGCAGCGAGGAGTTGTTGCTGGACCCGAACGTGCTGGCCAATGGCGGTTTCTTCTCCCTCGGCGCGTTCAGCATCAGCCCCGACCACCAGCGCTTGGCCTACAGCCTCGACACCAGCGGTGAAGAGATCTACACCCTGTACGTGAAGGAATTGGCGACCGGCAAGGTCAGCGAACTGGAATTCCAGGGCTGCGACGGCAGCATGACCTGGGCCAACGACAGCCTGACGCTGTTCTTCGGCGAACTGGACGACACCCACCGTCCGCACAAACTGTATCGCTACCGCCTGGATGGCACGGCCGCGCAGGAAGTGTTCCATGAGCCGGACGGCCGATTTTTCCTGCATTGCTACCGTTCCAGCTCCGAGCGCCAGTTGCTGCTGTCGCTGGGCAGCAAGACCACCAGCGAGGTCTGGGCGCTGGACGCCAACCAGCCGCACCTGGACTTCACCTGCCTGGCGCCGCGGGTCGAGGACCACGAATACGATGTCGACCACGGCCAGCTGAATGGCGCGTGGACCTGGTTTATCCGCAGCAACCGGGAGGGCATCAACTACGCACTGTTCGTGGCAACCGACATCGGCGACGTGCCGACCGAGGATGAGTGGCAAAACCTCATCCCCCACAGCGACGAGGTGATGCTCGACGGCGTGAGCCTGAATACCAGCGCCATGACCCTGAGCCTGCGCATGGGTGGCCTGCCGGTGATCGAAGTACACCCGGAAGGCCTGCCGGCCTATCGCGTGGAATTGCCTGACGCCGCCTACAGCCTCTACGTACAGAACAGCCTGGAGTTTTCCAGCAACAAGATCCGTCTGCGCTACGAAGCGTTGAACCGACCGGCCCAGGTCCGCCAACTGGAACTGGCCAGCGGTGCGCAGCAGGTGCTCAAGGAAACGCCGGTACTGGGCGTGTTCAACGCCGATGACTATGTGAGCCAACGCCTGTGGGCCACCTCGGCGGATGGCACCCAAGTGCCGATCAGCCTGGTGGTCAAGCGCGACCACCTCGGCAAACCTGTGCCTTTGTACCTGTACGGCTACGGCGCCTACGGTTCAAGCCTCGACCCGTGGTTCTCCCATGCACGCTTGAGCCTGCTGGACCGTGGCGTGGCCTTCGCCATTGCACATGTGCGCGGCGGTGGCGAGCTGGGCGAAGCCTGGTACCGCGCGGGCAAGCAGGAACACAAGCAGAACACCTTCAGCGACTTTATCGCCTGCGCCGAACACCTGATCGCCCAGGGCCTGACCACCTCCACGCAACTGGCGATCAGCGGCGGCAGTGCCGGCGGCCTGCTGATCGGCGCGGTACTCAACCAGCGCCCGGCGCTGTTCCAGGCGGCGATTGCCGAAGTGCCGTTCGTCGATGTGCTCAACACCATGCTCGACCCGGAACTGCCCCTGACCATCACCGAGTACGACGAGTGGGGTAACCCGCAGGAGCCCGAGGTGTATGCACGCATCAAGGCCTACGCGCCGTACGAAAATGTCAGCCCCCAGGCCTACCCGCACATGCTGGTGATCGCCGGCTACAACGACAGCCGCGTGCAATATTGGGAAGCCGCCAAGTGGGTCGCCAAGTTGCGTGACACCAAGACCGACGACAACCTGCTGTTGCTCAAGACCGAACTGGGCGCCGGCCACGGTGGCATGAGCGGTCGTTACCAGGGATTACGTGACGTAGCGCTCGAATATGGATTTGTGTTCAAGGCGCTGGGGCTGGTTTAAGGAACTTAGCCGGGCAGTTCTGTCTGAACACAGGACCGCCCTACATGATTGATGGACCAAGATTGCAGCCATGGCACTACCGACACATATGAATACCGAGATCCGTGACATGCTCATGGACTGCGGCCTGTTCGACCCGCTGTTGCCGGAGGATTTTCACATCGCCGCCGGCTACTTCAATATCAGCAGCATTGCCCGTGACGAGGTGATTTTTCTCGAGGGCGATGCCGGCACGTTCATGTGCATCCTCCACAGCGGCCAGGTGGCGGTGCAGAAAACCCACCACGATGGCCAGCGCCTGACGATCGCCACCCTGCGCAGTGGCCGGGCTTTTGGCGAAATGGCGGTACTCGACGGCGAACGACGCTCGGCCAGTTGCGTGGCGGCGAGTGATTGTGTGCTGTTGAACCTGGGTAAGGACGCTCTGGAAAAGATGCTCAACGAAGCGCCCAGGGTGGCCGCCAAGATCATCCGCGCGATCGCTATTGCCCTGTCCAAACGCCTGCGCATGGCCGACGGCCAATTACTCTCGCAACAGTTTTAACCGCCGGGCGTCTTCGGTTTGCTGTCGTTTTGCTGCAGGCCGGGCACGGTCTGGTCCTTCGGCGGCGTTGGCAGCACGATGGGCACCAAGGGTGGCGAACCGTTCGTCTTGGGCACGGCAGGCGGGGTCACTTGCGGGTACAGCGTCGGCGTCGGGGTGCCCGGTGCGCCTGGCGTTGGGGCTGGCGCGACCGGTACGGTTTGCAACTCCTGAGCCTGCGCCGCACCCAAGGCGAGCGCGCTCAACACAATGACCGTTAGAATGCTGCACTTCATCGATGGCTCCATGGCCTGACCGGAATGTCGTAAGGCTACTCCCAACCGCGCAAGAATGCCCTTCCCAATGAGATTTCCATGAAACGTTTCGTTCTGCTGGACACCACCCCGATCCCCGACAACGGCGGTGCCTTGTGCCTGTTCGAATACGGTGAAGATTTCGTCATCAAGATCCAGGGCGGTGACGGCGGCCAATTGATGAACACGCGCATGCACGGCTCCGAAGACGCACTGGCGGAAATCCCCTGCCGCAAAGTCGCCGGCCGCCCCGGTTCGCGGGTGTTGATTGGTGGCTTGGGCATGGGGTTTACCCTGGCCTCGGCACTCAAGCATTTAGGCAAGACCGCCGAAGTAGTCGTCGCCGAGCTGGTGCCCGGCGTCGTGGAATGGAACCGCGGGCCGCTGGGAGAAAAATCCGGCCGCCCGTTGCTGGACCCACGCACGGTGATCCGCCTGGAAGACGTGGCCAAGGTGCTGCAAGCCGAGCCCCAGGGCTTTGACGCAATCATGCTGGATGTGGACAACGGCCCCGAAGGCCTCACCCAAAAAGCCAACAGCTGGCTCTACTCCGCCGGCGGCCTGGCGGCATGCGCCAAAGCCCTGCGCCCCAAAGGCGTACTGGCCGTGTGGTCGGCCAGCGCCGATAAACTGTTCAGCGACAAACTGCGCAAAGCCGGATTCAAGGCCGAAGAAGTGCAAGTGTTTGCCCACGGCAACAAGGGCACGCGGCATACCATCTGGATTGCCGAGAAGCTCAAAGGCTGAACGCGCTGTAGGAGCCCCCCAAAGCTAACCCCCGGTGTCAGGGTAGTTGTCGTGTCCTCCGCTTTTTAAAAGTATTCCGGGGGCGGCAAGAGTAAGGTCATGCCTTT
>NZ_LKEG01000021.1:44019-66375 GCF_001645105.1 Pseudomonas marginalis | reverse complement strand
CCCCCCAAATCCCTGTCGAATTCCGGCCAGCGTGTTTGACGGGGCGCCTGAGATCAAAAGCGAGATCAAGATCAAGATCAAGATCACGATCAAGAGCGGCTCGCTTCGCATCGTGGTTAGCGTTGGTTGCTAGAGGGTTGTGTAAATACCTATGTATAAGGAGAGGCGCATCAGTCGTAGATGACTTTCTTCTTCCACTCGGCGTCGGCGTCGACCACTTTGAGGCCTTCGGTCAGTTCGTTGACTTCGTCTTCGGCCGGCTTGCTGTTGGTCAGTACCGTGGAGTTGGCGCGGGCCAGTTGGCCTTCCAGCTGTTGCAGCTGTGCGCTGTAGATGACCGGTTCAGGCTGTTTGCGCAGGTACTGCACGCCACGTTCGAATGCCAGGCGCGCCTGGCCTGGCTGGCCTTGTTGCAGGGCGTGCTGGCCGAGGTTGTTGAAGAACTCGATATGCAGCAACACCAGGATATGGCGGATTTCCTTGATCCAGTGCTTGGCTTCGTTGGCCGGCAGGAAACCATCTTGTGCGGCGCGGGTGACCTGGCCATGCAGGGCTTCGAGCAGGAAGCGCACGTCCTTGGCCTTGGCTTCGGTCTGGATCGGCGCGGGTGGGTTGTTCACCGGGATCGATTCGCCCTGAGCCACCAGCGTGTTGAGTTCGGCGATGCGGGCCTTGATGGGGGCGCTGGTCTTGTTGAGGTTCAACAGGCGCTGGTTGACGTTGAGTTCCAGTCGGGTAAGCAACAACTTGAGCGCCGGGGACATCAACTGGCCGGGGAAGGTCTCGGTGATTTCACCGCAACGGCGCAGGCGATCGTTAAGCTCGATCTCGGTGCGCTTCTTTTCCAGCTTGTTGTTTTCCACCACGTGGTTCATATAGCCAATGGCGATCAGTATTACGATCCCGGCTATTACCAGCAGGGTGATCATGAGTGGTGTCACCGGTGTGACCTCTTTATAGGGTTTACAGTGGAGTGTAGTGACTGGGCCATCCGGCGGATAGGGCTGATCGACCAGTTGCCCAGGTAGTTTGCTTCTCTATAGATAGGCGTCCGTTACATGGATGCACATTGCCATCATTTGTCGGAGCGAACTATAGCGCCTTGTCGGACGCCAGAATATAGGCGCCAAAGCCTGGGCGGGCACAATCCTCCCATAAGCCCGGAAAGCAGGGCGAAGTCATTGATTTAAATAAATTTATCCTTGGGGGTTGACGACCTTTCAATCCATCCATAGAATGCGCGCCACTTACAGCGTAAAGCACACAGCGAAACGCGGTAGGGAGTGAATGTTGTACGTGTGTCCCCTTCGTCTAGTGGCCTAGGACACCGCCCTTTCACGGCGGTAACAGGGGTTCGAGTCCCCTAGGGGACGCCAATATGCGGGAATAGCTCAGTTGGTAGAGCACGACCTTGCCAAGGTCGGGGTCGCGAGTTCGAGTCTCGTTTCCCGCTCCAAATTTAAGCGGTATTGCCTTCGGGTGGTACTGAGTGAAACCAGGGCATAATCTTCGGATTTAATCTCTGGACACTGAAATACACACCATGTGTTTCAGTTGTGTGTCCCCTTCGTCTAGTGGCCTAGGACACCGCCCTTTCACGGCGGTAACAGGGGTTCGAGTCCCCTAGGGGACGCCATTTGCGGGAATAGCTCAGTTGGTAGAGCACGACCTTGCCAAGGTCGGGGTCGCGAGTTCGAGTCTCGTTTCCCGCTCCATATTCAACGAAAACGCCGATCAGTGATGATCGGCGTTTTTGTTTGCGTGGGATTTATGCCGGACGAAAAAAGCCCGCCATCGCGACGGGCTCATTCGGCTATCAGAGCTTCGGCAACTGCCCGATACGCCCCATCATTTCAGTAACGATCTGCAGGTCCAGCAAGAACTGGTCGACGGTCTTGAACTCTTTATTGGTGTGGCCGGTGTACTTAACGTCGAGCCTGGCCAGGCCGAACTGCACGCCATTGGGCAGGTCATGCACGGAAGTTGAGCCGGCAGAGGCGCCGAATTTTCGCTGCATGTCGAGGTTTTCGCTGGCGACGTCCAGCAACGCCTTGACCCACTCACCCTCAGGGTCGCGGAGCATCGGTTCGGTCATTAAGTAGTCCAAGTCCATTGCAATGGCGTTCTTCGTGCTCCAGGCGCCCAACTTGTCGGCAATCTCGGCTTTCAGCACGTCCAAGCGTTTTCCCTTTGGTACGCGTAGGTTGACCATCAGCGTGAAGGTCTTTTCATCCATGCCGATAAAGGTCAGTGATGTAGTCAGAGGCCCCATGAATGCATCCGAAAAGCCAATACCCAGTTTGCCTCCCAGATAATCCAGCCCCCAGTTGTCGGCAGCGTAGCGCGCGGCATCGGAAATATGGTTTTGCTTGAGTGCGATGTTCCCGTCCAGGCTGTGGATGAAGCCCAACATCCTGGCGACGGGGTTCACACCGGATTCGGGTTCTGATGAATGCGCAGACACGCCGGTAACGGTCAGTTGGACTTCCTTGCCGACGACTTGGGCGATTATGTTGAAATTATCGCCATTGCGCCTCGCATATTCGTTACCCGCCTTTTGCAGGCGGGCTGCCAAGTCAATCGGATTTTCCCCCACCAGTATGGCAACCGAGGTCGGCGGGATCTGGTTGGCGGCGAGGCCTCCGGTCATGGAGATGATTTCGGCGCCGTCGCCCTGTGCAGTACGTCGGGCAAAGTTCGCGGTGACAGTGCCATAGCCTTTTTCGGCAATGACCACCGGATAACCGCCATCCAGAGCCACGTTGTAGTGGGGCGTCGGGTTGCGTTCAAAGTAGTAGGCGATTGCATCGCCGGCGATTTCCTCAGTGGTATCAACCAGCAGCTTGAAGTTTCTCGCCAGCGGTAGCCGCTCCTCCTGGATGACCTTCATGGCGTAGAGCGCCACCACGATGCCGTTCTTGTCGTCCTCCGTGCCTCGGCCATACAAGCGGTTGCCGACCTGGGAGACCTTGAAGGGGTCGAGCCGGGTGCCGTCTTCCAATACCCAGTCTTGCGGGTTGGCAGGCACGACGTCGGCATGCGCGTGAATGCCCACGATTTCATCGCCGGCGCCGTTGAGCGAGACCTCGAAAACGCGGTTGTCGATGTTGCGAAAGGAGAGGTTGAATGATTCTGCCAACGTCTTGAGTGTGTTGCCCATCTTGATGAATTCGGGGTTATCGTGCTGGGCAACACCCTCCACACGAAAGGTCGGAATGGCCACCAGTTCGCGCAGGGTGCCCATGGCGGCGTCGCCGTACTTCAATCGGGCATAGAGGCCAAGCAGGCGATGAATCTGGTTTTGCTGCGCGGTGGAAAGTGCCTTGCCGTCAAGGAAACCGCTGATTGCCGCGCCGAGGTCGCTGCTCATGGGGGGGGGCACTCACGCCCAGCTGTCTCAGGAACTCACGGAAGTCAGTGGGCGATGTCTCACTGAAGTGCGTGAGGATGGCGCGGCTTTGTTGCGGGGAAATATTGGCCTGTACGGGCAGGGTGAATGCTGCAAGGGGGACTAGCAGGGCAGCGATGAGCAGGTGCTTAAGTGATGACTTCATTGTTGTGGCACTCCTATCTTCGTAGGCAGTTGAGGTTGCCTGCCGAAGCTAACACCGTGAGGTAGAAGGAGAGCTGCTCAAAACAAAATGAGATATTTCCTACGAGCGTCTTACCCATGCAAAAACGCCGCTCGGTCACGGGCGGCGTTTTTGTGTGTGCGCAGCCAGGCAGCCAACGCGATGGACCCGCCAGGACGGCGGATCCGAGGGGGCTCAGAGCTTCGGCAATTGCCCGATGCGGCCCATCATTTCGGTAACGATCTGCAGGTCCAGCAAGAACTGGTCGACGGTCTTGAACTCGTTGTCGGTGTGCCCGGTGTATTTCACTTCCGGGCGCGCCAGGCCGAATTGCACGCCGTTGGGCAATTCATGCACGGAGGTCGCACCGGCCGAAGTGCCGAACTTGTGTTCCATGCCCAGGTTTTCGCTGGCCACCGCCAATAGGGCTTTGACCCATTCACCTTCCGGGTTGCGGTACATCGGCTCGGCGACCGAGTAGGTGAAGTCCACCTTGACCTTGGTTTTCTTGTCCCAGGCGCTCAGTTTGTCGGCAATCTCGGCCTTGAGCTTTTCCGGGGATTTTCCCTTCGGCACGCGCAGGTTCACCGCCAGCTTGAACGCTTTGTCATCCAGGCCGACAAACGTCAGCGAGGTGGTCAGCGGGCCCATGAACGCATCGGAAAAGCCCACGCCCAATTTGCCGCCCAGGTAATCCAGCCCCCAGTTGTCGGACGCATACCGTGCCGCATCGGTGATGTGGTTGTGCTTGAGGGCGATCTTGCCGTCGAGGCTGTGGATCAGTTCCAGCATGCGCGATACCGGGTTGACTCCGGATTCCGGCTCGGACGAGTGAGCAGACACGCCGGTGACCGTCAGTTTGACGTGCTTGCCGTCGACCTTGGCGGCGACTTCAAAATCACCGCCGTTGCCTTTGGCATATTCAGTCCCGGCCTTTTGCAGGCTGGCGGCCAATTCCGCAGGCTTGTCGCTTACGAACGTGGCAACGGATGCCGACGGAATCTGGTTGGTCGCCATGCCACCGGTCATCGAGATGATTTCCGCGCCTTTGCCTTCACTCTTGCGCCGCGGGAACGTCGCCATCACCGTGCCGTAGCCTTTCTCGGCAATCACCACCGGGTAGCCGCCGTCCAGTGCCAGGTTGTACTGCGGTGTCGGGTTCTTTTCGAAGTAATAGGGAATGGCGTCGCCGGAGGTTTCCTCGGTGGTGTCCACCAGCAGCTTGAAGTTGCGCGCCAGCGGCAGCTTCTCTTCCTTGATCACCTTCATGGCATACATGGCCACCACGATGCCGTTCTTGTCATCCTCGGTGCCCCGGCCGTACATGCGGTCGCCGATCAGCGTGACTTTGAACGGGTCGAGTTGGGTGCCGTCCTTCAGCACCCAATTCTCCGGTGTCACTGGCACCACATCGGCGTGGGCGTGGATGCCGACGACTTCGTCGCCGCTGCCTTCCAGGGAGATTTCGTACACGCGGTTATCGATATTGCGGAAGTTCAGGTTAAAGGCCTTGGCCAAGTCCTGAATCTTGCTGGCGATCTTGATGAATTCCGGGTTTTTGTACTGTGGTAGACCGTCCACGTTAAAGGTCGGGATTTCCACCAGCTCGCGCAGCGTCTCAGTGGCGGCCTTGCCGTATTTCACTCGGGTGTAGATGCCCAGCAGGCGATTGATTTCGTTCTGCTGGTCGGCGCTCAAGGATTTGTTATCAAGGAAGGCACTGATCGCTGGGCCCACATCGCTGGTTTTGCCCAGATCGCCCTTGGCCAGGGTACCGAGGAAACCCCGAAAGTCGGTGACGGACGTTTCGTTGAAACGCTTGATGATTGCCGTGCTTTGCTCTGCGGTGATGTTGGCGAAAGCGGGGCTGGTGATGGCTGAGAGGCTCGCCGCGAACAGGGTGGCCGCGGCCAGTTGCTTGAGTGGAAAGTGCATTGCTGGAGGCATTCCTTTGCAGGTGGTGAGTAGGGTGTTTCTGATCGAACTATCAGAAATATTTCCACACACTACCACTCTGAAGGAAAGGGGTGGGAGATCTGAATGAAGGAAATATCCTACTTTTCATGCGAAAACGCCGTTCATTACGAACGGCGTTTTTACCGCTTACTGTGGCACCCGATACAAGGTCTGCTTGAATGTTCCATCGGGCTGTGGCTCGGAAGTTACCGACGACAAGGGAGGCACACGCCTGGCAGCGCATCAGCCTTTCCCTGGGAGGGCTCGCTCATCACACACAGATAAGGTGTCGTCTCAGTCGATCTCGTAGCGCACCGACAGCGCACCCTTTTTCTCCGACATCGCGAGGATGCTGACGCGGCCCAGCTCGCCCAATGTTTGCACATGAGTTCCGCCGCAGGCGTACGCGGGGAGTTCGCCGAAGCCCACTTGGCGGGTGCCGTCTTCCAGGTTCATGTGGCGCGGGTAGTCTGCGGCGATCCATTGGTTGACCTGCTGCTGGATCGTCTCGGCCTCCATCGCCTGCGCGGCTTCGCCACGGATGAAGGTGATCTTGCCTTCGCCGGGCCAGTGATGGGCTTTGATCGGCATCCAGCCCAAGGTTTCGCCCACGTTGCCGATCAAATGCCCGGCAGAATGCAATCGGCTGTGCAACGCACGGCGTTGTTCATCGACCCGGGCTGTGATTGGGCCAAGCTCCAGCGGGCGGTCGACGTAGTGCACCACGCGATCGGCTTCCTGGGTCACGCGCAGCACTGAACTCTCACCGAGCCAACCAGTATCGAAAGGTTGCCCACCGCCCTGTGGGTGAAAAATCGTCGACTGCAGGATGACCGCAAACTGGCCCTCATGGTGTGTGCAACTCAGCACTTCCAGCTCGGCAGTCAGGTGGTCGTGGGTGAAAAACAGGCGCTCGGTCATGATCTACATCCGCATCAGGGTTCTGCGGGCAGTATAAATAGTGCGTACATCGGTGATAATCCACTCAACTATCAATGGACCTGTGCACCATGAGCATCAATCTACCGTTGTCGCTGTTGGGCGAAATGGCGATTTTCGTCAACGTGGTGGAAGCCGGCAGCTTCTCCGAGGCCGCTCGGCAGATGGGCGCGTCGCCTTCATCGGTGAGTCGCAGTATCTCGCGCCTGGAGAAGGCCCTGGCGACACGGTTGCTGCAGCGCACCACGCGCAAGTTGCGCCTGAGCGAGGGCGGGGAAGAGGTGTTCAAGCGTTGCCAGGAGATGGTCAACGCCGCGCGTTCGGTGATGGAGATCAGCGGCCAGTTCAACCCTGAAGCCGAAGGGCTGGTGCGGGTCAGCGTGCCCAAGGCGGTGGGGCGATTCGTGGTGCACCCGCATATGCCGGAGTTCCTGCGGCGTTATCCCAAGGTGGACGTGCAGCTGATTCTGGAGGATCGGCAGGTGGACATGATTGATGACAATGTCGACCTCAGCATCCGCATCACTGACAGCCCGCCGCCGGGTTTGGTCGGTCGGCAGTTGTTGCCCATCGAGCATCTGTTGTGTGCGACGCCGCAGTATTTGGCGGAGCACGGTACGCCGAGCCACCCCCATGATTTGCTGGAGCACAGTTGCATCTATCTGGGAGAAACGCCGGGGGATTCCCGCTGGAAATTTCGCCAGGCCGGCAAGGCTGTGACGGTCTCAGTGCGCGGGCGGTATGCGGCGAACCACACCGGTGTGCGGCTGGATGCGGTGTTGCAGCATGTGGGGATTGGCAGCTTGCCGTACTTTACGGCGCGGCATGCATTGGAGGAGGGGCGGTTGGTGCAGGTGTTGCCGGCGTGGGACTTTATTGCGTCTTACCATGGCGAGGCGTGGTTGCTGCATTCACCCACGCGGTATTTGCCGCCGAAGTTGCGGGTGTTTATCGATTATCTGGTGGCGTGTATGGCGCGCGAACCGACACTGCGTGGGGTGAGCGGGCTTGTCGAATCGTTGCACGGCCCGCGCCGGGGTTCGAAGCGGCCCTAGAACAGGCAACTGAGATCTGACTAGGTGTTGGCAATGGGGCTGCTACGCAGCCCAGCGCGGGGCAAGCCCGCTCACTGCAGATAGCCGCGACGTGATGTTCTGCTGATCAGTGCTTGCTCTGGTCGTCCGGCATGGCCAGCAGCTGTTTTTCCTGGTTCCAGTCGAACGGTTCGTCGTTCTGTTCGGCTTCGAAGCGACGCTCTTCCAGGGCCTGGTACAGGTCCAGTTCTTCATCGGGCATGAAGTGCAGGCAGTCACCGCCAAAGAACCACAGCAGGTCGCGCGGCACCAGGTGGGCAATTTGCGGGTAGCGCAGGATGACCTGGCTCATCAGGTCCTGGCCCAGGTACTGGCTTTCGATCGGGTCGATCGGCAGCAGGGCGCGCAATTCGTCGAAACGCTCCAGGAACAGCGAATGGCTTTCCTCGGGCACCTGTTCGGCTTCGCCGACGGCAACCAGGATGCTGCGCAAATGGTCGAGCAAGACGAGATGATCGGCAACGACGTTGGACACGAGATAAGTCCTCTAAAGCAAAAACGGGCGCGAGAGTATATGCCTCTCGCGCCCGTATTTATATGACCGCCTGTATCAGCGGACTTTACCCTCAGCCTGGGTCAGCTCTTCCTTGCTGAAATCATCCACGTCGATCACCTTGCGCCGCGCTGCTTCAGCGTCACGCAGGGTTTGCGCTTCGGCGGGTTGCAGCACGCCGGCGTGCAGGGCCGCATCGATGGCGTGTTCCCCGGCCGTCGGTTTGACCTGGCCGCTTTTGAGCGCGCTGTGCAGTTTCTTCTGCAGCGGATGGCTGGCGCCGAGCAGGTCGTAGGCATGTTGCAGGGCGCCCACCGGGTCCTCCACGGACTGCGGGCGGTAGCAGCCGGCCAGCAACTCTTCCAGGGTCGGATCGCCTTTGGCGCGGCCGATCACCGCCGCCACTTCGGCATCCAGCGCATCGGACGGCCCGGTATGGCGACGCCCGAACGGGAACACGATGACCCGCAGCAGGCAGCCCAGTACCTTGTTCGGGAAGTTGCTGAGCAGTTCATCCAGGGCACGTTCCGATTCGCCGAGGCTTTCTTCCATGGCCCAGGCGAACAGCGGTTCCAGGTGGTCCGGTGAATTTAGGTCGTGATAACGCTTGAGTGCCGCCGAGGCCAGGTACATATGGCTCAGCACATCACCCAAGCGTGCCGACAGGCGTTCGCGGCGCTTCAACTCGCCACCCAGCAGCATCATGCTCAAGTCGGCCAGCAGCGCAAACGCGGCAGCCTGACGGTTGAGTGCGCGGAAATAACCCTGGCTCAAACGGTTGCCCGGCGCCTTCTCGAAATGACCCACGCCGAGGTTCAGCACCAAGGTGCTGGCGGCGTTGCTCACGGCGAAGCCGATGTGTTGCATCAACAGGCCATCGAATTCCTTCAGCGCCTGATCATGGTCTTCGCGACCGGCCAGGGCCATTTCCTTGAGCACGAACGGATGGCAACGGATCGCGCCCTGGCCGAAGATCATCAGGTTGCGCGAGAGGATATTCGCGCCTTCAACGGTGATGAAGATCGGCGCGCCTTGCCAGCTGCGACCCAGGTAGTTGTTCGGGCCCATGATGATGCCCTTGCCGCCGTGCACGTCCATGGCGTGGCTGATGCACTCGCGACCGCGCTCGGTCAGGTGGTACTTGAGGATCGCAGACAGCACCGAGGGTTTTTCCCCCAGGTCCACGGCATTGGCAGTGAGCATGCGCGCACTGTCCATCAGCCAGGCGTTGCCGCCAATACGCGCAAGCGCTTCCTGGATACCCTCGAAGGCCGACAGAGGCACATTGAATTGCTCGCGCACCTGGGCGTATTGGCCGGTCACCAGGCTGGTGAACTTGGCCGCGCCGGTGCCAACCGCAGGCAGGGAAATCGAACGGCCCACGGAGAGGCAGTTCATCAGCATCATCCAGCCCTTGCCGAGCATTTCCTGGCCGCCGATCAGGAATTCCAGGGGAATGAACACATCCTTGCCGGAATTGGGACCGTTCATGAACGCGGCGCCCAGGGGCAGGTGGCGACGGCCGATTTCTACACCCGGGGTGTCGGTCGGGATCAGCGCCAGGCTGATGCCCAGGTCTTCCTCTTCGCCCAGCAGGTGGTCCGGGTCATGGGCCTTGAAGGCCAGGCCCAGCAGGGTCGCGACCGGGCCGAGGGTGATGTAGCGTTTTTCCCAGTTCAGGCGCAGGCCGAGGGTTTCCTTGCCTTCCCATTCACCTTTGCAGATCACGCCGGTGTCGGGCATGGCGCCGGCATCGGAGCCGGCCAGCGGGCCGGTGAGGGCAAAGCAGGGGATGTCATCGCCACGGGCCAGGCGCGGCAGGTAATGGTTACGCTGTTCGTCGGTGCCGTAGTGCAGCAGCAGCTCGGCCGGGCCGAGGGAGTTGGGCACCATCACGGTCGAGGCCAGGTCGCCGCTGCGGGTGGCGAGCTTCATCGCGACCTGGGAGTGGGCATAGGCGGAGAAGCCCTTGCCGCCATATTCCTTGGGAATGATCAGGGCGAAGAAACCGTGAGTCTTGATGTGTTCCCAGGCTGCGGGCGGCAGGTCCATGGCCTGGCCGATTTCCCAGTCGCTGACCATGGCACAGAGTTCTTCGGTCGGGCCGTCGATAAACGCCTGTTCTTCTTCGGTCAGTTGGACCTTGGGGTAGGCCAGCAACTTGTCCCAATCGGGGCGACCACTGAACAGCTCGCCGTCCCACCACACGGTGCCGGCGTCGATGGCGTCGCGCTCGGTCTCGGACATCGGTGGCAGGACTTTCTGGAACCAACTGAACAGCGGCTTGGTGAAGTATTGGCGGCGCAGGTCGGGGAGCAGCAGCGGCGCGGCGACAACGGCAATCAACACCCAGAAGATCAGCAGCAGCCAACCCGGTGCGTGGCTCCAGGCACCCATCGCCAGCAGATAGACAGCCACCACGCCCAGGGCGGGCAGGGGGGCGACGCGGCGGTGCGCGAGGTAGGCAATGCCGACCACCAGAACCAGTATCCACAACAACAGCATATTCAATCCTCCGTGAAACCAGGGGCGAAACCACCAGGGAGCTTAGTCGGCATCCGAGCAAGCGGGGTGATCAGGGTGTTACAAGTTGTACTGGGAGCACCTGGCAGCAGGCGCCGACATTTGGCCGAATCGTCGTTATCTCTGTGGCAGACCTGTCGTTAAACTCCAGGCTTCCCCCGGAGATCACGCTCATGGATACGTACCTGAGTCCCAGCCGCTTCATCGATAGTGACCACCCTGCGGTGGTGGAGTTCGCCGAAAAACATCGCGGAACCCGCGCGGCTGCAAGTGACCAGGCAGTCAGCCTTTACTATGCCGTGCGTGAGGCGATTCGCTACAACCCCTACACCTTCAGCCGTGATCCCGACACCTTGAACGCCAGCTTCGCCCTGGCCACCGGCGAAAGCTATTGTGTGCCCAAGGCCACCTTGCTTGCCGCATGCGCCCGCCACTGCGGTATCCCGGCGCGCATCGGCCTGGCGGACGTGCGCAATCATTTATCGACGCCGCGCCTGCTCGCCTTGCTCAAGAGTGATGTGTTCGCCATGCACGGCTACACCGAACTGTACCTGCATGATCGTTGGGTCAAGGCCACGCCCGCGTTCAACCAGCAACTGTGCGATGTGTTCGATGTACCGCCGCTGGCGTTCGACGGGATCAACGACAGTGTCTTCCACGCGTTCAACCGCCAGGGCCAGCGTTCGATGGAATACGTCATCGACCACGGGCAATTTCCTGACGTGCCCGAGGCGTTTTTCTTCGCCCATATCCGGCAGTGTTACCCGCACCTGTTTGCCGAGGACATGCCGACCCTGCTGGGTGATCTGCAGAGCGATTTAAGCCGCGCGTGAACCGGCGTATGCTGCTGCGTTCATCCAGCCATGTTCATCAACAATAAAGGCGCGGTCATGCTGAAAATCTGGGGTCGTAAAAATTCATCAAACGTCAGGAAAGCACTGTGGTGCGCCGAGGAACTCGGCCTGGACTATGAAGCAATTGATGCGGGCGGGGCTTTTGGTGTGGTCGACACGCCGCATTACCGGGCGTTGAACCCCAACGGTCGGGTGCCCATGATCGAGGACGGCGACTTTGTGCTGTGGGAGTCCAACACCATCGTGCGCTACCTCTGCGCCAAGCAGGCTTCGAGCTGGTATCACGGTGACCTGAAGGCCCGCGCCAGCGCGGAAAAGTGGATGGACTGGACCACCTCGACCTTCGCTGAACCGTTCAAGACCGTGTTCTGGGGCGTGCTGCGCACCCCCGCGGAAAAACAGAACTGGGACAGCATCCACGCCGGTCGCCAGGCCTGTATCGATGTGCTCAAGACGGTTGACCAGGCACTTGCCACACAGCCGTATCTGTCGGGTGAAGAGATCGGCATGGGCGATATCCCCTTGGGCAGCTTCATCTACGCCTGGTTTGAAATGCCTATCGAACGGCCTGCAATGCCCCATCTAGAGGCCTGGTACCAGCGCCTGCAACAACGGCCGGCCTACCGCAAAGCGGTGATGACTGCGTTGACTTAATACCCACTATTAATACGGGTGACTGTACTTGTGCGGCGCGGGCAAGCACCATGCCCGTCATGCGCCGCCGTTGAACTACCTGGGCTGCGCCCTCATCTACTCTTTCTATTCCCTTCTTTTGGTGCGTAATCCGATATGAGTTCCGCTCTGTCCATCCGGCAGCTAACCAAAACCTACGGCAACGGTTTCCAGGCCCTGAGTGGTATCGATCTGGACGTTGCCGAAGGTGACTTCTTCGCCTTGCTCGGCCCTAACGGCGCCGGCAAGTCCACCACCATCGGTATCCTCTCCACGCTGGTCAACAAGACCAGCGGCACGGTGAATATCTTCGGCCATGACCTGGACAAATCCCCGGCGGCGCTCAAGCGTTCGATCGGCGTGGTGCCCCAGGAATTCAACTTCAACCAGTTTGAAAAGACCTTCGATATTGTTGTGACCCAGGCGGGCTACTACGGCATCCCGGCGAAAGTCGCCAAGGAACGCGCCGAGCAGTACCTGACCCAGTTGGGCCTGTGGGACAAGCGCGATGTGCCTTCGCGTTCGTTGTCCGGCGGCATGAAACGCCGCCTGATGATCGCCCGCGCACTGGTGCACGAGCCGCGCCTGTTGATCCTCGATGAGCCCACCGCCGGCGTGGACATCGAGCTGCGCCGTTCGATGTGGACCTTCCTCACCGAGTTGAACGAGAAGGGCATCACCATCATCCTCACCACCCATTACCTGGAAGAGGCTGAGCAGCTGTGCCGCAACATCGGCATCATCGACCACGGCACCATCGTCGAGAACACCAGCATGCGTAACCTGCTGGGCCAGTTGCATGTGGAAACCTTTTTGCTCGACCTGAAGAACAACCTGTCGGTGGCGCCGCAATTGCTCGGCTACCCGAGCCGTCTTGTCGACAGCCACACCCTGGAAGTGCAGGTGGACAAAGCCATGGGCATCACCGCGTTGTTCACGCAGTTGGCGACCCAGAACATCGAAGTGCTGAGCTTGCGTAATAAAACCAATCGCCTTGAGGAGTTGTTCGTGTCCCTGGTGGAGAAAAATCTGGCGAAGGTGGCGGTATGAGTTCCGAACTGCAACCCAACCTCGTCGCGCTGCAAACCATCGTTTACCGCGAAGTGAAACGCTTTACCCGGATCTGGCCGCAGACCCTGCTGCCGCCCGCGATCACCATGGTCTTGTACTTCGTGATCTTCGGTAACCTGATCGGCCGGCAGATCGGCGACATGGGTGGCTTCACCTACATGGAGTACATCGTGCCGGGCCTGATCATGATGTCGGTGATCACCAACTCCTACGGCAACGTGGTCTCCAGCTTCTTCGGCAGCAAGTTCCAGCGCTCCATCGAAGAACTGATGGTGTCGCCGGTCTCGCCTCACACCATCCTGATCGGGTACACCTTGGGTGGCGTGCTGCGTGGTTTGATGGTCGGCGTGATCGTGACCCTGCTGTCGCTGTTCTTCACGCACCTGCAGGTGCATCACCTCGGGGTCACCATTCTGGTGGTGGTGCTGACGGCGACGATCTTCTCGTTGCTGGGCTTCATCAACGCCGTGTTTGCACGCAACTTCGATGATATTTCGATCATCCCGACGTTCGTGCTGACGCCGTTGACCTACCTGGGCGGGGTGTTCTACTCCATCACCCTGCTGCCACCGTTCTGGCAGACCGTGTCGCTGGCCAACCCGGTGTTGCACATGGTCAACGCCTTCCGCTACGGCATCCTGGGCGTGTCGGACATCAAGATCAGCGTGGCGATCACGTTCATGTTGGTGGCGACCGTGGTGCTGTACATCGGCTGTGCGAAGCTGCTGGTGAGCGGGCGCGGGATGCGTACCTGACTCAACGGATGTACGCGGTCAAAAATGTGGGAGGGGGCTTGCCCCCGATAGCGATCTGTCAGTCACTCATGCACTGACTGATCCACTGCTATCGGGAGCGAGCCCCCTCCCACATGTGTATTGGCGTAACGTCAGGAATTGAGTGCCAGTTCGATCAGCCCATGCAGCGCTTCCACCGTCAGCGGCTCGGTCGAGAACAGAATGCGAAACACTGTGGGTGCTGCGATCAGGTTGATCAAATGGTCCACGCTCGGTGGCGCCGGGTCCGGATAGCGATCGACAATCGCCTGCAACTGCCCACTCAAGATGCTCACGCAGTACCCCGGCGTGATCATGCACTGCAGGTCGCGCATCATGTTGCGCCCCGGCTCCGAACTCATTTCATCCAGGTATTGCTCGGCCCAGGCCTGCAAATCACCGCGCAGGCTGCCGGTGTTGGCCGGCTCGCTGTCGGGTCGCATGCGTGCCAGGGCCACGTCCGCGAGCAGCACGGAGAGGTCGCCCCAGCGTCGGTAGATGGTCGACGGCGTGACGCCTGCGCGCGCGGCAATCATCGGCACGGTGACGCTGGAACGCTCATGGGTTTCCAGCAGTTCACGCACCGCCGAATGGACGGATTCTTGTACCCGGGCACTGCGGCCCCCCGGGCGAAGGCCTTCTTTTATCGCCATGTTTGTGACCTTAACACAAAGAATTTGCTTTAAGCGCTGACGGGTAGCACACTCTGCAAAAGCAAAATATTAGCTTTAGCGGAGCGTGCGCATGTCCAGTCCTGTTTCCCATCGTTCCAGCCTGGTGTTCCTCGCGATCACCTTGCTGACCTTCCTGGCCGCTTCCAGCGCGCCGACGCCGTTGTACCACCTGTATCAGGAAGGCCTGCATTTTTCGGCGGGCATGCTCACGCTGATTTTCGGTGTCTACGCCTTGAGCCTGCTGGCGGCGCTCTTGACCGTCGGTTCATTGTCGGATCACCTGGGGCGCAAGCCGGTGATTTTTGCCGCACTGGTCCTGGATATGCTGGCGATGCTGCTGTTTATCCACGAAGACAGCGTGGCCTGGCTGATTGCCGCGCGGACCTTGCAAGGGTTTGCCACCGGCATGGCCACCGCCGTGTTGGGCGCGGCACTGCTCGACACTGATCGCCAGCAAGGCCCGCTGGTCAACAGCGTGGCACCGCTTTTGGGTATGGCGTGCGGGGCGATGGGCAGCAGTTTGTTGGTGGAGTTCGCGCCATTGCCGACCCAGTTGATCTATTGGACGTTGCTGGCCTTGATGCTGTTGCAGGCCCTCTATGTATGGCGCCTGCCGGAAACCGTGGGCCGTATCCCCGGTGCTCTGGCGTCGCTGCGTCCGACCTTGCACGTACCGCCCCAGGCGCGCCGGGCGTTGTGGCTGTCGTTGCCGGTGGATGTGGCGGTGTGGGCGATGGGCGGGTTCTACCTGTCCCTTGCGCCGTCGCTGGTGCGGGCGGCCACCGGGTCGACCTCCAACCTGATCGGTGGCGGCCTGGTGGCAGTGTTGACCCTGAGCGGCGCGCTGATGATTTTTACCCTGCGCAATCGCCCGGCCGATAAGGTATTACGGCTCGGCGCCGGGTTGCTGGCCATCGGTGTAACGCTGATCCTCACGGCGGTGCACAGCGCCAGCCTGCCATTGTTCTTCATCGCCACCCTGATCGCCGGCAGTGGCTTTGGCGCGGGTTTCCTCGGCGCCTTGCGCAGTGTGGTGCCGCTGGCGTTACCCCATGAGCGGGCGGGCTTGATGTCGGCGTTCTATGTGCTGAGCTACCTGGCGTTCTGCCTGCCCTCATTGTTGGCGGGGAACCTGATTCGCAGCTTTGGCCTGATCGCGACCACCGACGGCTACGGTGCAGTCCTGATCCTGTTGTCCCTCGGTGCGTTGATCGCATTGCTGCTGCAGGATTCGGCGCGGGTCAGGGCGACGACAGGCGGCTGATGGGTAATAATCGGTGCCCCGTATTGTCCTGATCGAGATTCAAGCATGAAGATCATCCGCAGCAAGGACTTCACCGGCAGCCGTGCCTGGGAAGCGCTGGACATCGCCACTATGAATGGCATCACCACGCGCCTGCACTGGACCGACCAGCCCTATCGCTGGCATATCAATGACGGCGAAGAAGTGTTCGTGGTGCTGGATGGCCGGGTGCACATGCATTACCGCGACAATGGCTTCGAACGGGTGGCGGAGTTAGAAGTCGGAGACATCTTCTATGCCAGTGTCGGCACCGAGCATGTGGCCCATCCCCAAGGGCAGGCGCGCATTCTGGTGATCGAATGCGAAGGCAGTGTTTGACGCTATATTGGCAAAGTAGATAACAGATAGAGATATTACCCGTTATATAGATATTCGATACGGTTCTACCATGGTCTCAACCTCATGCGAGGAAGAGGATTGCCATCATGACCTGCTCGAATACCCTCAGCTATAAGCCTTTCAGTCACCTCACCCGTCCACGGGAAGTGATCCGCCAGTTCACACCGAACTGGTTTGCCGCCACCATGGGCACCGGCGTGCTGGCGCTGGCCCTGGCGCAGCTGCCGGCCCCTCTGCCAGGCGTGCACGCCATCGCCGAAGCGCTGTGGTTTTTCACCCTCGGCCTGTTTGTGCTGTTCAGCGGGTTGTACGCAGCCCGTTGGGTGATGTTTTTCCACGAGGCGCGGCGGATTTTCGGGCACTCCACCGTGTCGATGTTCTTCGGCACTATCCCCATGGGGCTCGCGACGATCCTCAACGGCTTGCTGTTATTCGGCCTGCCGCGCTGGGGCGCCGACGTGATACCGCTGGCCGAGGCGCTGTGGTGGTTGGACGTGGCCATGGCCGTGGCCTGCGGCGTGCTCATCCCGTTCATGATGTTCACCCGCCAGGAACACAGCATCGACCAGATGACCGCCGTCTGGCTGCTGCCCGTGGTCGCCGCCGAAGTCGCCGCCGCCAGCGGTGGGCTGCTGGCACCGCACTTGGCGGACGCGCATTCGCAGCTGGTGATGCTGGTGACCAGCTACGTGCTGTGGGCGTTTTCCCTGCCGGTGGCGTTCAGCATCCTGACCATCCTGATGCTGCGCATGGCCTTGCATAAACTGCCTCACGCCAATATGGCCGCGTCGAGCTGGTTGGCGCTGGGTCCCATCGGCACGGGGGCGCTGGGCATGTTACTGCTGGGGGGCGATGGGCCGGCGATCTTCGCGGCCAATGGCCTGCCGGGTGTCGGTGAAATAGCCAACGGCCTCGGGCTGGTGGCGGGCATTACGCTGTGGGGCTTTGGCCTGTGGTGGATGCTGATCGCGGTATTGATCACCCTGCGTTACCTGCGCGCCGGTATCCCGTTCAACCTCGGCTGGTGGGGGTTTACCTTCCCACTCGGGGTGTATGCCCTGGCCACGCTCAAACTGGCGAGCCTGTTGCACCTGGCGTTTTTCAGTGTGTTCGGCAGCGTGCTGGTGGTGGCGTTGACGCTGATGTGGCTGATCGTCGCCAAGCGCACCGTGCAGGGCGCCTATAAAGGTGAGCTTTTTGTTTCACCGTGCATTGCGGGACTAGCGAATAAGTAAGCAGGATTAGGTAAAGTCGTGGCCTGAATGCTTTTACAAAAAAATAGGCCACGCAGGAACACGGACGATGAGCCACCCCTCGCAATTCACTTTGCTGCGCACACGGCGTTTCCTGCCGTTCTTCATCACCCAGTTGCTGGGGGCTTTCAACGACAACATCTTCAAGCAATCACTGATCCTCGCCATTCTCTACAAGCTCACCCTCGACGGTGAACGCTCGATCTGGGTCAACCTCTGTGCGTTACTGTTCATCCTGCCGTTCTTCCTGTTCTCGGCCCTGGCCGGGCAGTTTGGCGAGAAATTCAACAAGGATGCGTTGATCCGCGCGATCAAGATCGGCGAGATTGTGATCATGGCCGTCGGCGCGACGGGCTTCCTGACCAACCACCTGGAACTGATGCTGCTGGCGCTGTTTGCCATGGGCACGCACTCGGCACTGTTCGGCCCGGTGAAGTACTCGATCATGCCCCAGGCGTTGCACGACGATGAGCTGGTCGGTGGCAACGGCCTGGTGGAAATGGGCACGTTCCTGGCGATCCTGGCCGGCACCATCGGCGCCGGGATCATGATGTCGTCCACTCATTACGCACCGGTGGTGTCCGTGGCGATTGTCGGCGTGGCGGTGTTGGGTTACCTGGCCAGTCGCAGTATTCCGCGCGCGGCGGCGTCGACCCCGCAACTGCGCCTGAACTGGAATATCTTCAGCGAATCCTGGGCCACCCTGCGCCTGGGCCTGGGGCAGACGCCCGCCGTTTCGCGCTCCATCGTCGGCAACTCGTGGTTCTGGTTTGTCGGCGCGATCTACCTGACCCAGATCCCGGCGTACGCCAAAGAGTGGTTGTACGGCGACGAGACGGTGGTGACGCTGATCCTTACCGTGTTCTCGGTGGGTATCGCGCTGGGTTCGATGCTCTGCGAAAAACTCTCCGGCCGTAAGGTCGAAATCGGCCTGGTACCGTTCGGTTCATTCGGCCTGACCGTGTTCGGTCTGTTGCTGTGGTGGCACTCCGGCGGTTTCCCGCAGAACGTGCAGGCCAACGACTGGCTCGCCGTGCTCAGCTATGGTCAGGCCTGGTGGGTGTTGTTCGATATCCTCGGCCTCGGTGTGTTCGGCGGTTTCTATATCGTGCCGTTGTATGCGCTGATCCAGTCGCGTACCGCCGAGAACGAACGTGCGCGCGTGATCGCCGCCAACAACATTCTCAATGCGCTGTTCATGGTGGTCTCGGCCATCGTGTCGATCCTGTTGCTGAGCGTGGCCAAGCTGTCGATCCCGGAATTGTTCCTGGTGGTGTCGCTGCTCAACATCGCGGTCAACACCTACATCTTCAAGATCGTCCCCGAGTTCACCATGCGTTTCATGATCTGGCTGCTCAGCCACTCCATGTACCGCGTGGAGCATCGCAACCTGCAGGCGATCCCGGACGAAGGCGCGGCGTTGCTGGTGTGCAACCATGTGTCGTTTGTCGATGCATTGCTGATTGGCGGCGCGGTGCGTCGGCCGATTCGCTTTGTGACGTACTACAAGATCTATCGTTTGCCGGTGCTTAACTTCATCTTCCGCACCGCTGGGGCGATTCCGATTGCGGGGCGCAACGAAGACATCCAGATCTACGAAAAAGCCTTCACGCGTATCGCGCAGTATCTGAAGGAAGGGGAGTTGGTGTGCATCTTCCCGGAGGGCAAATTGACCGCCGATGGCGAGATGAACGAGTTTCGCGGTGGCGTAACGCGGATTCTGGAAGAGACGGCGGTGCCGGTCATTCCGATGGCGTTGCAGGGGTTGTGGGGAAGTTTCTTCAGCCGCGATCCGAAGAAGGGCTTCTTCCATCGCATCTGGTCGCGGGTGGTGTTGGTGGCGGGTGAGCCGGTGGATGGGCCGACACCTGCCAGGTTGCAGGAGTTGGTCGGTGGGTTGCGGGGGAGTGTCAGGTAGTGTTGGTTTTGGCTATACCGGCCTCATCGGGGGCAAGCCACCTCCCACATTTTGATCTGTGAATACATTCAAAAGGTGGGAGGGGGCTTGCCCCCGATGGCAAGAGTGGCTCAGGTGCTGATCTTGAGCCCAATCAGCCCACAAATGATCAACGCCACACTGGCCAGCCGAAACAACGCCATAGACTCGCCAAACAGGATAATCCCGGCAATCACGGTGCCTACCGCGCCCACGCCGGTCCAGATGGCATAGGCGGTGCCGAGTGGCAGTTCCTTCATGGCCAGCCCGAGCAGGCCGAGGCTGACGGCCATGGCGGCAATCGTCAGGGCGGTGGGCAGCGGCTTGCTGAAACCGTCGGTGTACTTCAGGCCGACGGCCCAGCCGACTTCAAACAGACCGGCAAAAAACAGAATGATCCAGGACATGATGACCTCCTAATATTAGGTGGGGTCGTCCCCGGATTAGGCGCTTGAGAGCGTCGCGGGGTCGTCCCCGCGAAGCCCGGTAGAGTGCCGAAAAGTGCTCGGCTGATCAAGTTTGCGGCGTGTTCTCCAGGGCCCGACGGTCTTCCTTTTCGCTCATGCGACGGAAGTAAGTCGACAGCAACGCCCCGGAAATATTGTGCCAGACGCTGAACAACGCACTCGGCACCGCCGCCAGCGGTGAAAAGTGCGCGCTGGCCAGCGCGGCGCCCAACCCGGAGTTCTGCATGCCCACTTCCAGTGCCAGCGACTTACGCTGCGCCAACGGCAGCTTGAACACGCGGCCGGTGAAGTAACCCAGCAGGTAACCGAAGCTGTTGTGCAGCATCACCACGGCCATGATCAACAGGCCCGACTCGGCGATCTTCGCCTGGCTGGCGGCGACTACCGCCGCGACGATGATCACGATGCTCACCACCGACACCAGTGGCAGCACGTCTACCGCGTGGCGAACCCGATCACCGAGCACGCGTTGTGCCAGTACGCCGAGCACGATCGGCAGCAGCACCACTTGCAGGATCGACCAGAACAACTCCATGAACGACACCGGCAGCCAGGCCGAGGCCAGCAGCCAGATCAACGCCGGGGTGAGCAACGGGGCGAGGAGGGTGGTGACGGCGGCGATGGCCACTGACAGCGCCAGGTCGCCCCGGGCCAGCCAGGTCATCACGTTGGACGAGGTGCCGCTTGGGCAGCAACCGACCAGGATCACACCGACGGCAATTTCCGGCGGCAGGTGAAAGGCCTGGCACAGCAACCAGGCCACGCCCGGCATGATCACAAAATGTGCGACCACGCCCAGCGCCACGCGCCATGGATGGCGGGCGACTTCGGCGAAGTCATCGAGTTTGAGGGTCAGCCCCATGCCGAACATCACCAGGCCCAGCAACGGGACGATGGCGCTTTTGAGGCCGATGAACCAACCGGGTTCGAGGAAGGCGACGACGGCGAAAATCAACACCCAGTAGGCGAAGGTGTTGCCGACGAAGCGGCTCAAGGCGGCGAGTGCACGCATGGGGGTGTCCTTTATTGTTCGATTTTTGAGTGGCCAATGCGATCAAATGGGGGAGGGGGCTTGCTCCCGATTGCGGTGTGTCAGTCAGCCTATTCATGGCTGATTCACCGCAATCGGGAGCAAGCCCCCTCCCACATTTTGATTTTCACATGGTTTAGATGCCCTGCGGCGTCTCTTCACCGCCCAGTGCTTCAACCAACGCCGGCAGGAAGTCGCCGAACGTCAGCATCATCAGGGTAAAGCTCGCGTCCAGTTGGCCCAGGGCTTCTTCACCGCCGTCCTGTTCCGCCTGGTCTTGCAGCAGGTCTTCGAACTTCAGACGCTTGACGGTCATCTTGTCGTCGAGCATGAAGGACAGCTTGTCCTGCCAGGCCAGGGACAGTTGGGTCACGACTTTGCCGGTGGTCAGGTGCAGCTGGATTTCTTCGCTGGTCAGGTCCTGGCGCTTGCAACGCACGATGCCGCCGTCTTCGTGGGTGTCGCGCAGTTCGCATTCGTCGAGGACGAAGAAGTCATCGGCCGGTTTCTGGGTGGTGACCCAGTCGGTCATGATCGCTGTCGGCGCGGTTTTCACCGTCAGTGGGCGAACCGGCAGGGTGCCGATCACTTCACGCAGGGTCGACAGCAGGTCTTCGGCGCGTTTCGGGCTGGCGGAGTTGACCAGGATCAGGCCTTGTTTCGGCGCGATGGCGGCGAAGGTCGACGAACGACGGATAAAGGCGCGCGGCAGGAAGGCCTGGACGATTTCATCCTTGATCTGGTCGCGTTCCTTCTTATAGACCTTACGCATTTGCTCGGCCTCGATCTCTTCGACTTTCTCTTTGAGTGCGTCACGCACCACGCTGCCCGGCAGGATGCGTTCTTCCTTGCGCGCGGCGATCAGCAGGAAGTCACCGCTGACGTGAACCAGGGGAGCGTCTTCACCTTTACCAAAAGGTGCGACGAAACCGTAAGTGGTCAACTCTTGGCTTGCACAAGGGCGCGCCAGTTTGGTGGCCATGGCCGCTTCCAACGCCTCGGCATCAACAGGCAGATCTTGGGTCAGGCGATAGATAAGCAGGTTCTTGAACCACATGGGGTGAGTCTCTCCTTTATACAAAGGGGGGCATTATTCTCTTGATCACGCCCCAGGCCAACCCTGCCTAAGCCATTGGAAGCTATCAAAAAAAAGATTTAAGAAAGTGCTTGCCAGACCCTGGGTCGCTCCGTAGAATGCGCGNTGTCACGCCGGGGGTCGCGGGTTCGAGTCCCGTCCGCTGCGCCATATTCGGTTACCTGGAACGCTGAACGCCAGGTCACCACAGAAAGCCCGCTCAATGAGCGGGCTTTTTGCTGTCCGGGATATGGAAAAAATCGCGCGGTAAACTTTTTTTAAATAAAGTACATTTAAATCAAGACATTACGATTTTTTGGTGTATGATGCGC
>NZ_LKEG01000021.1:0-44010 GCF_001645105.1 Pseudomonas marginalis | reverse complement strand
TGTCACGCCGGGGGTCGCGGGTTCGAGTCCCGTCCGCTGCGCCATATTCGGTTACCTGGAACGCTGAACGCCAGGTCACCACAAGAAGCCCGCTCATTGAGCGGGCTTTTTTTCGTCCGCGATTTATCCTCCTGATGCCTTGCCATTGTGCACTGCCTATTCGCCCTGAACTGTGCGGGTGCGTCATGACGTGGGGGAATACCCCTATGCACATTGGTTGATTGCGCCCTTGGCCGGTTAAACGTTTATCTATAGCCACGCGAAAGACTTCCAGGCGACTCACTGCAGCAGGATGCTGCGGTGCCCGCTCTCTAACACAAAAAATAGTCTGCAAGGGGAATGGTTCTACATGAAATATCCACTGCGTCCGTTGGTGTTCTGGCCAACTTTCCTGATCCTGCTGGCGGCGGTGATCGCCAGCTACGTCGACCTGACTGCATTCCTTGCGGTCAGCAAACAGCTCAACAACCTGATCCTGAAAAACTTCTCATGGCTGTTCAGCGCCGGCTCGTTTGCCATGGTGGTGCTGACCGCTATCGTCTACTTCTCCGCGCTGGGCAAAGTGCGTATCGGCGGTGAAGACGCCCAGCCTTTGCTGAGCAAATGGCGCTGGTTCATGGTGGCGCTCTGCACCACGCTGGCAGTGGGTGTGCTGTTCTGGACCACCGCCGAACCGCTCTACCACCTGTACGGCCCACCCACCAGCCTGCCGATCGAAGCGGGCAGCTCGGCGGCCAAGAGCTTTGCCATGTCGACGATGTTCCTGCACTGGACCATCACTCCGTACGCCATCTACCTGGTGCCGTCGCTGGTGTTTGCGCTGGTGTTCTATAACCGCCGCAGCAACTTCTCCATCGGCGCCATGCTCGAGCCGCTGTTGGGCGCAGCGCGAGTCAAGCGCTATGCCGGGCTGATCGACACCCTGGCGATGTTCGCGCTGGTGGCCGGCATGGCCTCGTCCCTGGGCACTGGCGCGCTGACCTTGGCCGGTGGCATGGCCCAATACATCGGCGGTGAAACCACCCCATTGCGCCTGGCCATCATCATCACGATCATCGTCATCACCTTTGTCGCCTCGGCCGCCAGCGGCTTGCAGCGCGGTATTGTGATGTTGTCGTCGTTCAACACCTGGATCATGCTCGCCTTGGGGCTGTTCGTGCTGCTGTGCGGGCCGACCCTTTACATGTTCAGCTTGGGCGTCGAGTCCCTCGGCGTGTACCTCGACACCTTCTTCAGCCGCAGCCTGTTCACCGGCGCCGCCAGTGGCGACACCTGGCCGCACAGCTGGACCGTGTTCTATTGGTCGGTGTGGTTTGCCTGGGCCCCGGTGAGTGCGCTGTTCCTCGGCAAGATCGGCCGCGGCTACACCGTGCGCGAATTCATCCACATCAACATGCTCTACCCGGCGTTGTTCACGGCGGTGTGGATCTGCATCTTCTCCGGCACCAGCCTCTACTTCGACGCGCTGGGTGATGGCAGCCTCAACCGTGTGTTGAACGAGCAGGGCGTGGAGCACGTGCTGTACCAGATGTTCCAGCAATTGCCGGCCAGCGGCTTGATGATTGCGTTCCTGCTGTTCGTGGCGTTTATCTCGTTCGTCACCGCGGCAGACTCCAGCACCGATGTGATCGCCAACCTGTGCAGCAAAGGCGTGACCGCCGATTCCGACCTGGACGGCAACCCGCTGCTGAAGATCGTCTGGGGCCTGATCATCGGCTCGGTATCGTGGGTGATGGTCGCGTTTGTCGGCGTCGATGGCGTGAAGATGCTTTCCAACCTCGGTGGCTTGCCCGGGATGATCCTGGTGTTGCTGGCCAGTACCTCGCTGATCTTCTGGCTGAAGAACCCGGCGCTGCTCGATGTGAAAAACCTCAGGCCGACCACCGAGCCCGAGCTGCGTGGCGCCAGCCCCGTCGCGGCATTCGCCCGCTAAGCCCGACAACCTGTGTGTCTCCCCTACGCTCCCCTCCGGGCGCGGGGGAGCCGTTTGTTTGCAATAAACGCGTTTGGAGTTACCGATGGAAATCGTTACCGAGTTTGCCTACAAGGTCCGTGAAATCGAGCACTGCCTGATCCCCTTGAAGGACGGCACGCAATTGGCCGCACGCATCTGGCTGCCGGAAGTCGCCGGCCCGCAAACCTTCCCGGCGATTCTGGAGTACCTGCCGTACCGCAAACGCGATGGCACCGCCGTGCGCGATGCGCTGACCCACCCGTGGATGGCGGGGCAGGGCTATGTGTGCGTGCGCGTCGATATGCGCGGCAATGGCGAGTCCCAAGGGCTGATGGCCGATGAGTACCTGCTGCAGGAGCAGGAGGACGCCCTCGACGTGATCGATTGGCTGTGCCGCCAGCCTTGGTGCGACGGCAACGTCGGTATGATGGGTATCTCCTGGGGCGGTTTCAACGGCCTGCAAGTCGCGGCGCGCCAGCCCGAGGCGCTGAAGGCAATCATTACCCTCTGCTCCACCGATGACCGCTTCGCCGACGACATCCATTACAAGGGCGGCAACCTGTTGATGGAGAACTTCGGCTGGGCCGCCACCATGCTCAACTTCAGCGCGGCGGTGCCCGATCCTCTGCTGGTTGGCGACGACTGGAAAACCCTCTGGCACCAACGCCTGGAGGCCATGCCGCTGCTCGCCGAAACCTGGCTGCACCACCAGACCCGTGATGACTACTGGCGCCACGGCTCGGTGTGCGAGGACTACTCGCAGATCAAAGCCGCCGTCTACGCGGTGGGCGGTTGGGGGGATGCCTACCGCAATACCGTTTCGCGCCTGATGGAAAACCTGCCAGGGCCGAAGAAAGCCATGATCGGCCCATGGATTCACAAATACCCGCATTTCGCCGTGCCCAATCCGGCCATCGGCTTTCTGCAAGAAGCCAAACGCTGGTGGGATCACTGGTTAAAGGGCATCGATAACGGGGTGATGGATGACGCATCTTGCACCTTTTACCTACAGGATATTCTGCCGCCGAAGGGCAGTTATGCTGAGCGGCCGGGGATCTGGGTGCAGACGTCGGGCTGGCCGGATCCGCAGGTGCAATGGACCGATTTCAGCCTCGGCGAGCACGGCCTGAGTGCCGGCGCGCAGCCCTTGGTCACGCCGCGCAGTATCTGCTCGCCGCTGACCACCGGCCTGCATCAGGGCGAATACTGTGCCATCTGGTTTGGCCCCGATGGCCCGACGGACCAGCGCCGCGATGACGCCCACTCGCTGTGCTTCGATTCCCAACCGCTGACCGAGCCCCTGGCCCTGCTCGGCGATGCGCGCCTCACGCTGCGCCTGGCCAGCGACACCGCCTGCGGGCAATTGGTCGCGCGCCTGAATGCCGTGGCGCCGGACGGCCAGGTCACGCAGATCAGCTACGGCGTGCTTAATCTCACGCTTCGCGAGGACCTTTCCCAGGTAACACCTGTCGTGCCGGGTGAAGCGATGGACGTGCACCTGAACCTCGACCACATCGGCATGCGCCTGCCCGCCGGCTACCGTTTGCGCCTGGCGCTGAGCACCGCGAGTTTTCCTCTGCTGTGGCCGAGCCGCGAACTGACCACGCTGACCTTGCTGCCGACCCTGCACAGCCTGCAGTTGCCGGTGTTCACCGGCGACGCGGTGGAGTGCCCGTTTGAAGCGCCACAATCGTCGACCCCGGCGAACCTGGAGGTGCTGCGCGCCGCCGCGCCGAAACGCACCTTGATCGAAGACGTCGGCAGTGGCGAAGTTTGCGTGAAGATCGAAGATGACCTGGGCGCGATGCGCTTTACCGACCATGGCCTATGGGTGGACCAACGTTGCACCGAGCAATATCACACCTTGCCCTGGGACCCGCTGTCGACCCGTGCCGATATTGAATGGCACTACCGTGTCGGCCGTGACCAGTGGACGGTGGAAGTGGAAAGCCGCTTGAGCGTGCACGCCGATGCCGAGTGGTTCTACCTCGAAGCGGAACAGACAGCCTGGGAAAACGGCCAACTGGAACACCGCCGGCAATGGAGTAAACGTGTGGCCAGGGTCGCGCTCTGAGCGAGCAACTGGCAGGATGCCTGCCAACGTGATCTCTGCGGGCCTGGGCAAACCCAGGCCCGTAATTGCCAATGGAATTGCTCATGTCGCGCCGAAACGTCGATCTTCCCCCGCTCAACTGCCTGCAAACCTTCGAAGCGGCGGCCCGTCATTTGAGCTTCACCCAGGCCGCCCATGAACTGAACCTGACCCAGAGCGCGGTCAGCCGCCAGGTCAAGCGACTCGAGGAGGACCTGGCCCGGCCGCTGTTTTATCGGCTGGCCCAGGGCCTGAGCCTGACCCCTGCCGGGGTGCGTTACTTCCGCACCATCCAGCGCCTGTTGCGCGAACTGGACCGTGAGTCCGCCGAGCTGCGCCGTCGCGGCGCCGATCGCCAGTTGACCCTGGCCAGCACGCCCACCATCAGCTCTATCTGGCTGGCCGGTTTATTGCCGGACTTCCAGCGCGAACACCCGGACCTGGATATCCGCATCCTGTGCAGCGATAACCCCGGCCGCCTGGATGTGAGTGAATATGACCTGGGCTTGTTCTATCACCTGGACGAACTCCCGGCGCCCCACGGCCTGGAACTGTCGCCGGTGTTCGACAGCGAACAGGTCATCACCGTGTGCAGCCCTGGCTACATCGAGCGCCACGGCCCGATTCGCGATGCGCACCATCTGCTGCATGCCCACACCTTGCTGATCGTGGAAGACCACTATCACGACTGGCTGACCTGGACCGACTGGTTCGCTGACGTCGGCGCCGACTACTACACCCCGCGCCATGCCTTGCGTACCAACAGCTATCAACTGTTGATGCAATCGGCGGTGATGGGGCACGGCGTCGCGCTGGGCTGGAAGAGCTTGCTGGAAAGTGACCTTGGTTCCGGGCGCCTGCAAATGGCCTTGCCCCACACCATGCATAGCCGCGGCCGCCTGCATTTTATGCAACCCCACCACCGCAACCCGCCGTTGGCGGTGCGCAGTTTTCGTCAATGGTTGCTGGCTCAGACCGCTGAGGCGGGGGCGCGTTGACTGAGGGTCAAGGCTGAGCCGTCTTTTTCTTCTTGGTCTGGCGTGTTGCCAGGTGTTCAAAGCAAAAAGACGCGGTGCCGAACACCGCAATAAGGGTGAGTACGAGCATGCCGAGGGTTGAGTTTTCCACGGTGATTTCCTACGGGTGATGGGTAGGTATTCACGGTAGTGGCGGGGTGAAAACGGCTCAATAGACCCGACGCAATCCTTACGCCGTCGGGCCCATTGTTATGCACTCTTTACGGGGCGTTACGGCTGTGGCGGTAATCGCTGACCGCTTCATACACGGCTTTGCGCAAGCGGTTGATGCCGCCGATGGGGCGGTGGTCCGCAATGCCGAACCAAGGGTTGAACGACTGGTTGTCGCACGCCAGGTTCTGCTCGGGCGTGTCGAAATCCTGCGCCGGGATACGCACCTTAGCCACGGTTTCATACGGCGCATCGCTCTCCTTCCATTCGATGCTGGTGTCTTCGATCGGCATGAATTTCTGCGGGTTCTGCCGCTGGATCTGCAACACGAAACACGCAGGCTTGCGATCGGTGGACAACTGCTGGCTCAACGCGCTACGCAGGAAATTCGGCAGGTCCTGGTTCTGTTTGGGCAGTTGATATTCCGGGCAGCTCTGCGGGTCGGGTGCGACGCGGAACTTGGCGTTGGCGCTGCCGAACTTGTAGGGCGAGACTGAAAAGTAGGTGGTCTGCGTCGGGCTGGCCGGCGCTGGCGCCAGCGTGGCCAGGGCGATAAACAAATGACGCACCTGCCAACTGCGCGGGTCAGCCTTGGGGAAAAACGCCAGGACTTTTTTGCCGTCCGCCTGCGCACCGATGTTCTGCGCGTATTCCGCCACATCGCTGACAAAGAAGTTCGGGTGGCTGAACATCACGAAGTCCTGTTCCGTGCGTGTCTGCTGGTCGGCCAGCAGTTGCTTGCCCGGCACGTCCAGCAGCTTGAGCGCCATGCCGCGCGCATCACGGATGCTGTCGAACTGCGGGTAGGCGTTGCCGTTGGACAGGCGCATCAGCGCCTGCCAGGTCTTGCCCGGCTCGGCAAACACGCCCTGGCGCAGCGTCGGGTCCAGATCGGCCGGCACGCTGACTTCGGCCTTCACGCAGCCATGGGCCTTGGCGTGGGCATCACGCAGGTAGCGCGTGCCTTCGCGATGCTGGTCGACGATGCGCACGGCCGTTTGGATGATGCCTTGGGTCATCGCCGCTTCGCCGGGCGGGATCTGCTCGTTCGGCGACACCGGGCCGCTGTGCTGCCAGGCGTACCAGGCGCTGGCGCCCAGCCAACCGAGCAGGCCGAGGCCAACCAGCCACAGTAAGGTCTTGCCGAGAAACCTGCCGATGCGCAGCCAGAGACGGGCGAGCAGGGAAGGTTGGTCGTATCGGGATCGAATCATCATGGCAGTTGTTGCTCCAACGGGCCGCCCAGCACTTTGAGGTATTCCAGCAGCGCCCAGCGTTCCTGCGGTAGCAGGCCACGGCCGATGACGCCATTGCCACGAGCGCCTGCACGGAATTCGTGGCCGCTGTTGTGGTTGCCGGTGATTTTGGTATCGAACAGAAAGGCGTTCTTGAATGCCGCGGTCTCGAAGCCGAGATGGCGCGGGTCGTAGTTGAAAGTGCCTTTATAGAAGGTGGCGCTGCGCTCGTCCTGAGGCGAGAGCAACTGGTAGATCGTCGGCACCGAGCCGTTATGCAGGAACGGCGGTGTCGCCCACACGCCGGCCAGTGGCCGCGCTTTGTAGGCGCGCAGCTCGCGCACGCCGATGGGCAGGCCGTAACCGTCCAGGCGCGGGCGCTCGGCCGGGGTCACGCCGGCGGCGCGGTAGGCATGCGCTTCGACGAAGGCCGTGACGTAGGCGAGGCCCTTGGCCACGGACATCTTTTTCAGGTCCAGCGGCTCGGTCGGCGTGGGGTGCAGTTCGACGTTGAGTGTGGCCAGTTCCGCCGGGTCCCATTGCAGGGCGCTGAGGTCATAGCGCTGGTCGGCGATGTTGCTGGCGGTGCCGGGGTCGGTGCCGATGTAGTCCACCGGCAGCATTTTCAGCTGTTGCACCGGGCGGCCGTTTTCCTGGGTGACGCTGGGGACGTGGCAGCCGGCGCAGTTTTCGGCGAAGAGTGCACGGCCTTGGGCGGCGAGCGGCTTATCGATAGCGCCGAACAAGTCCTCGGGCCAGGTCGGCGGCTTGAGGCGCTGCAAGGTTTCTTCAATCAGGTTGAGGTCGCGCACGCGTACGCTCGACGGGTAGCGTGCATCGCCCTGGAGCGGCTGGCCGGCAGCGTCGAAAAAGGTCAGGGTCGCGCCCACGCCCAGGGCTTCACCGATATTGCGCGCCATGGGCTGCTGCGCCGAACCGTTCCATTGCACCCAGTCGAAGGTCCAGATATCCCACAATTGCGGGTAGTCCACCGGCGCATTGGCGACGCGATAATTGTCCGGGGAAATGGCATCGCCAAAGCTGGCGTTGGCGATACGGCCAAAGGCGTCCGTGCGGCCGGGGCCTTCTTCGGTGGGGTAGAGGCCGCGGTGGGTGTCGTTCCAGGCCACCTTGAGGAACTTGTTCAGTGACTGCTTGAAGTCCTGGCGCAGTTGCTTGTGCTCTGCGTCGTAGCGGTCGCCCAGCACCTGGCGTGCGAAGCGTTCGAACTTCCACGGGTTGTAATAGGTGGCGGCGAGGCTGGCGACCAGGGCCTGGCCGAAACTGCCGCCGCGCAGGGTGGGGACGCTGGAGGGCAGCACATGCTGGGCCGAGCCGCCGTCAATGCGCAGGGCCTGGCCTTTGAAATGCAATTCGCCGGTATGGCAGGCGGCGCAGGTGATATCCAAGTAGTCGACGTTGCTGTCGGCGTTTTTATGCCGGGCGAACCCCACAGGCAGGTTGCCGGGGTTTTGCGCGGTGGGCACCTGCTTGGGGTCGACCAGGAAACCGAAGCGCGCCAGATACTCCGGCGTGGCGAAGCGTTGTTCGGAAAACGGCAGTTCCAGGGCGGTGAACCAGTCGTAGTGCAGGCCTTTTACTTGAGTGCCCTGGGGCGTGAAGTAATAGGTCTGGCGGTCGGCGGCACTCCATTGGTCCTGGTAGTGCACCTGCTCCACAGGCACGTAGTCCGGTAGCTTGGGGTTGAGGGTGTAATAGAGCACCACGGCCAGAATCAGGCCGAGTGCGGCGAGTATCAGGAGTAAAACACGGGAAAAAATGCGCAAGATGGCTATCCTTGTCTCGGTCTTGTCGACGGGTCGCGTTGTTATGCCACTACGCCACAAGTGCGGCAAGTGGCCATGAGCCTGGTAGTCGGCGGTCCCACGATCCTTCGCGGGACCCCATCATGAATGAAAATGCTTTTAAACACGTGAACTTATCAGAAGTTTCCTGCTCAGATGCCGGTAGCCATTGGTCGTGGCCGCCTGATAAGCTCGCGACTTTATTCGATTGCCCTTTTGGCGCATGAACAAGGAAATAGCATGAAACAGCATCGGTTGGCGGCGGCGGTGGCCCTGGTTAGCCTGGTACTTGCGGGTTGTGATTCGCAGACCAGCGTAGAGCTGAAAACCCCGGCGCAGAAAGCTTCCTACGGCATCGGCCTGAACATGGGCAAGAGCCTTGCCCAAGAAGGCATGGATGACCTGGATTCCAAAGCAGTAGCCCAAGGCATCGAAGATGCCGTCGGCAAGAAAGAACAGAAGCTCAAAGATGACGAGCTGGTTGAAGCGTTTGCCGCTTTGCAAAAGCGTGCTGAAGAACGCATGACCAAGATGAGCGAAGAGTCGGCAGCCGCCGGCAAGAAATTCCTCGAAGACAACGCCAAGAAAGACGGCGTCGTCACCACCGCTTCCGGTCTGCAGTACAAGATCACCAAGAAAGCCGATGGCCCTCAGCCTAAGCCGACTGACGTGGTGACTGTGCACTACACCGGTAAGCTCACCAACGGCACTACCTTTGACAGCTCCGTAGATCGCGGTAGCCCGATTGACCTGCCGGTCAGCGGCGTGATCCCGGGTTGGGTCGAAGGCCTGCAACTGATGCACGTCGGCGAGAAGGTCGAGTTGTACATTCCTTCCGACCTGGCCTACGGCGCACAGAGCCCGAGCCCAGCGATTCCAGCCAACTCCGTGCTGGTATTCGACCTGGAACTGCTGGCCATCAAGGACCCAGCCAAGGCTGAAGCTCCTGCAGCACCAGCCGCCAAGAAGTAATCGGCGCCTGAACACACAACGCCCCGTCTCGACGGGGCGTTGTTGTTTGTGGGAGGGGGCTTGCCCCCGATGGCGGTGGACAGTCACCTTATGCAGTGGCTGATCTCTTGCTATCGGGAGCAAGCCCCCTCCCACATTGAAGCCTCTGCAGATCCGAACGAACGTCTGTAGCGGGCAACAGTCTGATATAAAACCTGAGCACGGCTATCCGCACATCAACGCCAAGTCAATGAAATCTTGGGTTTTTCTTCAGTGCGCAAAAAACGCCCGATCTGACTGAAAGCCATGTAATCCGTGGCTTTCAGCCCGGAAAATGGGCTCTGTTCACAAGGTTATCCACAATTTGTGTGGATAACCTTTCATGTCGCCTGGAACTGGAGTGACAAATGAAACCACCCTTCAATTTCACCCGTTTCCTGCCCATGGCCGCACGTCTTCTGGGGCGCGGCCGTCTGCCGACGCTGTTGTTCGCGGTCGCCGCCAAAGGCTCGAGCCAGGGCAATCGCCTGGGCAAGCTCAAGGATGACCTCAAGTTGCTTCAGGCGTTGTGCCTGGCCTACTGGCGCGGCGAATACCGGGCGATCAGTCCCAAAGCGCTGATCTCGGTAGTGGCGGGGTTGATGTATTTCCTGAGCCCGATCGATGCGATCCCGGACTTTATCCCCATGTTCGGCATGCTCGACGACATCGCTGTGTTGGCGTGGGTCATGAAGACCCTGGAAGGCGAACTGAGCGCCTTTCGCGCCTGGCGTGACGCCCAGCGTCCGGAAAAGCTCGCCGTGGTTGAGCGCCTGCCTGCGACGCCTGCGCTGCTGTCCAAGGAAAACCCGCAAAAAAACTGATGACACGGGCTATCCCCCTGCGACCTTTGTGGCTGTTGGGATTACACTCCTAAGGAAAGAGCTTACTTAGTAAGTGTTGTTATCCTACGGGGCAGTCATGGATATTCAGATAATTTCACGGAATGGCGAACCCGAATACGCGGTGTTGCCATGGGATCAGTACCAGGCGCTGCTAAAAGCTGCCGGTCAGCAACAACCTACGCTACCTCCTTCTATATCGACTGCCCAAGCCGCCCCCGGACAGGATCTGCGCCCGCTCGCAGACCTGCGCGGCCTGCGCGAAGCCAAGGGCCTGGCTATCGAGACCCTGGCCCGCACCGTGGGCATCAGCCCGTCATATCTTGGATTGATTGAAAGTGGTGAACGCCAGCCGGATGCCGCGATCCGCCGCAGCCTGGCCTGGGAATTGGGCGTTGCAGGTTGGAGGGATGAATCTTGAGCCTACGTATCAGCCGTCAACATTGGGATGGGTTACTCAACGAACTGGACCAGGCGCGTCGCCAGCGCCATCTGCTGACGTACCGCGCCTTGCTGGAACGCCTGCAATTTCCTACGCCGGCCATGCAAACCCTGGCCGCGGCCCTGGAACACCTGGCGGCGCTGGATGCCAAGGCCGAGCAACCGTTGCGCAGCTCGCTGGTGATCAGCCAGGGCGCCAGCCGCTTGCCGCGTACCGGTTTTTTTGAATGTGTGGAGCGGCTTGGCCGTTTCAGCGGACCCTCCGATGGCGTGGCCGCTGCCTCCTGGCATGCATCGGAAGTGGTGCGGGTATTCGAATACGAATACCCGGAATCCGCCGAGGCCTAAAGCGCCTGGGGCAGGGCGTCCATGCTGTCGATCACATGGATACTGTAACCGGCCACGTCCTTGGCATGGTGCTTGGCTTGCGAGGCCAGTTCCGCCAACTGGCTGGCATCGAGTTGTCCACAGGCCTGTGGATATAAATGCACCACGCCGATGGACAGCGACAGCAGCGCAAACTCCTGGCGCACACCCTGGCGGTTCAACGCCACGAAACAGCCGGCGTCGAGGTGTTCGGCGCGGTAGAAGCGCCGGCATTGGGTGTGAAAGTCATCCAGCAATTGATTGAGCCGCTTGCGCCAATCCTGCGGACCCAGCACCAACAAAAAGTCATCGCCACCGATATGCCCGACAAAGTCACGGGTGGGATCGACGCGGTCATTCAGGCACTGCGCCAGGCACAGCAACACCTCATCCCCACGCCCGTAGCCGTAGATGTCATTGAACGGCTTGAAACTGTCGATATCCACGTAGCAGATCACCGACTCCCGTTGTTGTTGCAGCAGGCGTGTGAGGCACTGCTGGATCGGCACGTTGCCCGGCAGCAGGGTCAGCGGGTTAGCGTAGCGCGCCTGCTGGATCTTCAGCTCGGTGATCAGCTTGAGCACGTCGATCACCCGGCCCAGGCCCAGGTAGTCGCCATTGAGCGTGATGATGAAATCTTCTTCGATACGTTGCCGCGCGCGGCTGGTGAGCAGGCGGCTGACTTGTTGCAGCGACTGGCTCAACTCCACCGCCAGGAAGTCGGTGCTCATCAGGCGGCTGATGGGCTTGCGCGCAAACAGGTCGGTGGCGAACGGCTTGAGCAGCGCATCCGACAATAAGTGCCGATGGACGATACCGATCGGCTGCCCGCGTCCGTCCAGCACGGCCAGGGAGTTGAGGTTGGCCTGTCGACGAAACGCTTCGAGCACTTGGGCGGTGGCGGTGTCCTGGTCCACCGCCGGGTGTTCGCTGAGCAAGGCGCTGAGGTCGCTGCCTTCTTCCGTGAGGGTAATGTTGGCTGTGTCGGGCTTGGGCAGCATCTTGCGTGCTTCTTGTGGTGGGTGTTCCTGCGGGCGGCAGAGCAGGTAGCCCTGGACCAGGTCCACGCCCATCTCCGTCAGCACCGCCAACTCCTCCGGCAACTCGATGCCTTCGGCGATCACCTGGGCACGCGAAGCCTTGGCGATCTGCAGGATGGAGCCGACAAACTCGCGCTTGAGCGCATCCTGATGAATGCCGTCGATGAAGTGCCGGTCGATCTTCACGTAATCCGGGCGTAACTCCGACCACAGCCGCAGGCTGGAATAGCCGGCGCCCAGGTCATCGAGGGCGATGGCAAAGCCCATGTCGCGGTAGTGATGCAGGGCGGTTTGCAGCAGGTCGAAGTCGTCAGTGGGTGTCTGCTCGGTGAGCTCGATCACGACCTGGCTGGGTGGAATGCCATAGTCGCGCAGCAGTTGCAGCGTGCGTCCCGGCTGGTGCGCCGTTTCCATCAAGGATTCCGGCGAAATGTTCAGGAACAGCTTGCCCGGCAGCTTCTGTTCGCTGAAGCGTCGGCAGGCGCTTTCGCGGCAAGCTATTTCCAGTTCGCTGAGACGTCCCGCATGGCTGGCCACCGAGAAGAGGGCGACGGGGGAGTGCAGGGGGCTGTTGGAGGGGCCGCGGCTGAGGGCTTCGTAGCCAAGGATTCGTCGTTCGGAGAGGCAGATGATCGGTTGGAACAGGCTGTGCAAACTGCCTTGAGCCAAGATAGAGCCCAGTGCATTCAGCTGTTCGGTCATGGTCATGGCGATCTCGATCGAAAAAAAAGGACCGCAGGCGAGAAGCCAGCGGTCCTTCATTTCACGACAGAATGATGTCTATATGATGACACTCCGAGGAGCGACCACATTAAATCGCCATCATTTACTGCTTGGCCACCTGCTTGGTGATTTTCAGGTAGTCCAGCAGGATCCGGCCAGTCTCGGCCAGGTAGGCGTCGTCTTCCGGCTTGGTCTTGTCGGCCTCGGTCGGCAACGCATCTTCATCTTCTTTCTTCAGCTCCTTGAGTGGATCTTCACCCTTGGCCTTGCGGCGGATGTTTTCCAGTGCAAGTTGCTTGTTTTCGATGTCGCTGTGCTGCGCGCGGCGGTCGACTTCGTTGAGGCTGACGGTTTTTTCTTCCATCAGCTTCTTGGCCAGGGCCAGTTTGTCGCGGATAAACACGAACTCGGCGTCCTTGGCGGAGCGGGTGTCGTGATCAGCTTTCAACTGCGCCAGGAACGGCTTGAACGGATCCGACGCCGGCTTGATCGCAGGGCGGATGGTGTCCCACGGCATGGCTTCCGGCAGGGCGCTTTCGCCGATTTCCTTGGTGTCGATAATCGACGGGAAATCGATGTCCGGCAGTACGCCCTGATGCTGGGTGCTCTGCCCGGAAACCCGGTAGAACTTGGCCAGCGTCAGCTTCAGTTCGCCATGGTTCAGCGGCTGAATGGTCTGCACGGTGCCTTTACCGAAGGTCTGGCCGCCGATGATCAAGGCGCGGTGGTAGTCCTGCATGGCACCGGCGAAAATCTCCGAAGCCGAAGCCGAGAGGCGGTTGACCAGCAATGCCATCGGGCCTTTGTAGAAGGCGCCCGGGTTCTCGTCTTCCAGCACATCCACGCGGCCGTCAGCGTTGCGTACCAACACCGTCGGGCCTTTGTCGATAAACAGGCTGGTCAGCTCGGTGGCTTCCTGAAGGGAACCACCGCCGTTGTTACGCAGGTCGATGACCACGCCGTCGACTTTTTCCTTCTGCAGCTCGGTGAGGATTTTCTTGACGTCGCGGGTGGTGGACTTGTAGTCCGGATCACCGGCACGGAACGCCTTGAAGTCCAGGTAGAAGGCCGGAATCTCGATCACGCCCAGCTTGTAGTCCTTGCCATCCTGCTTGAGGTTGAGGACTTTCTTCTGCACGGCCTGGTCTTCGAGCTTCACCGCTTCACGGGTGATGGACACGATCTTGCTGGTCTGGTCGTTCGGTGCATTGGTGTGCGGAATCACTTCCAGGCGCACCACGCTGCCTTTCGGCCCACGGATCAGCTTGACCACTTCGTCCAGGCGCCAGCCGACGACATCAACCATCTCTTTGTCGGCTTGGGCCACACCGATGATCTTGTCGGCAGGCGCCACTTGCTTGGTCTTGTCCGCCGGCCCCGCCGGCACCAGGCGCACGATCTTGACCTGGTCATTGTCGCTTTGCAGGACGGCACCGATGCCTTCCAGCGACAGACTCATATTGATATCGAAATTTTCCGCGTTATCTGGCGACAGATAATTGGTGTGCGGATCGTAGGACATCGCGAAGGTGTTGATGTAAGCCTGGAAGATATCTTCGGCACGGGTCTGGTCCAGACGCGCCAGCTGATTCTTATAGCGCTTGGTCAACAGCTCCTGGATAGCCTTGGGGTCTTTGCCGGCGATCTTCAAACGCAGCACTTCGTCCTTGACGCGTTTGCGCCACAGGTCGTCAAGTGCGGCGGTGCTGGTCAGCCAAGGGGCGTCCTTGCGGTCCACCAGAAGGGATTCCTTCTGGGTGAAGTCGAGTTTGTCGACACCCTTGTTCAGCTCGGCCAAGGCGAAGTCCAGACGCGCTTTGACACGGTCCAGGTAACGCTTGTAGATGGTGAAGCCGGGCTGCAGGTCGCCGCTCTTGAGGAAGTCGTCGAACTGGGTTTTCCACTTGTCGAACTCAGCGATATCGCTGGCCAGGAAGTAGCTGCGCGACGGATCCAGCAGCTTGAGGTAGCTGTCATAGATGATCACCGAGCGAGCGTCGTCCAGCGGCGGCTTGCTGTAGTGATGACGCTTGAGCAGTTCGACGACGTTAAGGCTTGCAATCACCTCATCGCGATCCGGCTGAAGGTTGTCCCAGCTGTTGGCTGCGAACGTATTGGTCGACATCGACGCGAAGCCGAGACCAATGAAAAGAGCGAGGGCGGTGCTGGGGAACAAATGCTTCATGCTGATTCGACGCGGGGGCAATTGATAACGCATATTAGGCCGTCTTTGAGGGAGCCGGTTCCATATGGTCCGGTCGCATAATGCAAAAAGCCCGGCGATACAGCTACGGGCTCAGTCCAGACTCACTATGGAGGCACTGTGAAAGCATTGCAAGGCGTTGACGGTCATGTGGAGTGGTTGGAAGAACCCAGTCCTACCTGCGATGTAGGGCAAGTTCGCATTCGTGTGGCGGCAGCGGGCCTCAATCGCGCCGATTTATTACAGCGTGCGGGGCTCTATCCACCGCCACCGGGCGCCAGTCACGTGTTGGGCCTTGAGTGTTCCGGAGTGATCAGTGAAGTGGGCGCAGGCTCATCCTGGCAAGTCGGCGACCGCGTCTGCGCGTTGCTCGCCGGTGGCGGCATGGCCGAAGAAGTGGTGGTGGATGCGCGCCACGTATTGCCGGTACCGGAAGGCCTGTCGCTGATCGAAGCGGCCGCGTTGCCTGAGGTGTACAGCACGGCGTGGCTCAATCTGTTCCAGCTGGCGGGCCTCAAACCCGGTGAAAAAGTGCTGTTGCACGCTGGCGCCAGCGGCGTGGGTTCCGCGGCGATCCAGTTGTGCAAGGCATTTGGCAGCCCGTGCTGGGTCAGTGTCGGCTCGGCGGAGCGCCTGGCCTATTGTGAGGAACTCGGCGCCCAGGGCGGCGTGGTACGGACCGATGGGATCGAAGGGCTACGGGATTTCGGGCCGTTCGATGTGATTCTTGACCCGGTGGGCGGCAACTATGCGGCGCTGGACCTCAAGCTGCTGGCCCTGGATGGGCGTTGGGTATTGATCGGCTTGATGGGCGGTCGTGACGCGCAGTTGGACTTGGCCCAGGTGCTGGGCAAGCGCATTCAATTGTTGGGTTCGACCCTGCGCAGTCGTGACGACTCGTTCAAGGCGGACCTGTTCAATGATTTGAGCCAACACGTGTGGCCGTTGTTTGTTGAGGGCCGCTTGAGCCCGCAATTGGCCAAGACCTTCTCGATCCAGGACGCTGAGGCGGCGTTTGAAGCGCTGGCGACGAATCAGATTTCCGGGAAGCTGGTGTTGGTGATTGACGAAAGCCTGAGCTGAATGGGGATGCGGTGAGCAATGTGGGAGGGGGCTTGCCCCCTCCCACATTTGATTGCATTTCACTTCAAGAGAGTCAGATCCAATGGTGGATTGGCCAGCCAGCCTGTTCGGCGTGGGCGCGTAGCACCGGGTCAGGGTTAACGACTTGCGCAAACTCCACCTTACTCAGCAACGGCAAATCATTGCGCGAGTCCGAATAGAAATACGCGCCCTCCAACGTTTCCCCTTCTTGCTCCAGCCATTCCAGCAACCGCGTGATCTTGCCTTCACGATACGTCAGGACACCCACGGTACGCCCGCTGTACACGCCATGGCTGACGTCCAGTTCAATCCCCAGCACTTCATCGATGCCGATCCGCGCCGCAATCGGCGTGACCAAGTGCGTGCCCGAGGCGGAGATCACCAGAATCCGGTCGCCATTCGCACGGTGGCGGGCGATGGTCTGGGTGGCGTCGCTGTAGATCAACGGCTCGATCACATCCTCGACCCACGGCTCCACCAAGTGCTCGATTTCTGCCGGTGTGCGGCCGATCATCGGCTCCAGGCTGAAGTCCATGAAGTCTTCCATCTTCAGCTCGCCCCGGCTGTAGGCATCCATCAATTCGTGGTTCTTGCGCATGAACGACTCGGGATCGACCCAGCCCAGCCGGCCCATCTGCTCGCTCCACAGGGTGGCGCAGTCGCCGTGGATGAGGGTGTCGTCCAGATCAAAAATTACCAATGCCATCCGTCATGCTCTCTCAAATAAAACGTTGCATCAGGCTACTTCACACAGGGCACTGGGGTCGATGGAAAGTGCCAGGCGTTGTCCGTCCTTGTGCAGGTCGTCGGCCGAGCGGTTGAGCACGTCGACCACCAGTTCCACGCCGCGCGCTTCGATGCGGTAGCGAATGACGTTGCCCAACAGGCTGTGGCTGCGCACCAGGGCGTCGAGTTCGCCATTGCGGCTCAGCTCGATGGCCTCCGGGCGAATGGCGATACGGCTGTTGATCGGGCGTTGCAGCAGTTGCGTGGCCTTGTCGGCGTCCAGCAGGTTGTAGTTGCCGATAAACCCGGCGGCGAATACATCCACCGGTGCGGTGTAGAGGGTCTCGGCATCGCCGCTTTGCACGATCTTGCCTTGGTTCATCAGGAAGATCCGGTCGGACATGGTCAGGGCTTCTTCCTGATCGTGGGTCACGAAGATGGTGGTCAGGCCCAGTTCGCGCTGGATCTGGCGGATCTGTTCGCGCAGGTGCTTGCGGATCCGTGCATCCAGCGCCGACAGCGGCTCATCCAGCAGCAACAGGCGCGGGCGGGTCACCAGGGAGCGGGCCAGGGCCACGCGCTGGCACTGGCCGCCGGACATCTGGTGCGGGTAGCGGCCGGCGAGGTCCTTGAGTTCGACCAGTTGCAGCACTTCCTGCACGCGCTTGTGGCTGTCGTCGGCGTTGACCTTTTGCATGCGCAGGCCAAAGGCGACGTTCTGTTCCACGGTCATGTTGGGAAACAGCGCATAACTCTGGAACACCATGCCGATATGGCGTTTCTGCGGGCTCAGCGGGACGATGTCCTGGCCGTCGAGCAGGATTTGCCCGCTGTCGACCGAGGTCAGCCCGGCGATGCAGCGCAGCAGCGTGGACTTGCCGCAACCGGACGGGCCGAGCAAGGTGACGAATTCGCCCTTGGCGATCTCGCAGTTGATGTCACTGAACACCGGGGTGCCGGCGTAACCTTTTTGCAGGTGTTGGACGCTGACGAAGCTCATTGGCTTTTGTCCTTGTTCAAGATATTGGCGGCCCAGGTCAGCACCAGCACAAAGAAGAAATAGGAAATCACGACGGCGCTGGTGAAGTGGCCGCTGCTGTTGCGCATGTTGTTCAGGTACACCTGCAGGGTTTCGTAGCGGGTACCCACCAGGATGTTGGCGAACACGAACTCGCCGAACAGGAACGAGAACGACAGCAACAGCGCCACCATCAGGCCTTTGCGCAGGTTCGGCAGCACCACCAGGATCGCCGCCTGCCAGGTACTGGCACCGAGCAGTTGCGAGGCGTCCATCAGGTCGCGCAGGTTGATCGCCTGCAGGTTGTTAGTGATCGCCCGGTACATGAACGGCAGTGCGACGGTGAAGTAACAGCCGATCAGGATCCACGGCGTGCCGACCATCGCCATCGGCCCGGAGCCATACAGTTGCAGCAAGCCCACCGACGACACCACCGGCGGCACCGCGAAGGGCAGCAGGATGAGGATGTTCATCAGCGCGTCGAGCCGGGGGAAGTGGTAATGCACCACGAACAGCAGCGGCAAAATCAACACTACCGAGAGGATCAGCGCGCCCACGCACACCAGCAATGACTGCCCGAAGGCCATCAGGAAGCGCGGGTCGCTCCACAGCTGCACGTACCATTTCACGGTGAAACCGGCGGGCAGGATCGTCGCCGACCAACTGCTGGCAATGGAATAGACAAAGGTGCCGATCAGCGGCAACACCAGGATCGCAAACAGCAGGTACACCACCACGCGGTGGTAGAGGGAGGCCGGGCCGGCTTCAGCGCGAGACATGGTAGCTCCTCTTGAGCAGCAGTTGATGGACCACGGTGACCACGGTCATCAACGCCACCAGCACCACGGCCAGGGCGCTGGCCAGGTTCGGGTCGAGCGACACATCACCGGACACCAGCCCGGCAATGCGGATCGGCAACACGTTGAAGTTGCCGGTGGTCAAGGCGTAGACGGTGGCATAGGCGCCGAGGGCATTGGCCAGCAGGATCACGAAGGTACCGAGCAGGGCGGGGGTGAGCACCGGCAGGCCGATATGCCGCCAGAACTGCCAGCCGTTGGCGCCCAGCAGGGACGCCGACTCACGCCAGTCTTCGCGCAGCGCGTCGAAGGCCGGGTACAGCAGCAGCACGCCCAATGGAATCTGGAAGTAGGTGTAAAGGATGATCAACCCGGTCTTGGAGTAGAGGTTGAAGTCCTGGATGATCCCCGCCTGCTTGAGCATGAGGGTGATGCTGCCGTTGAACCCCAGCAGGATGATGAACGCAAAGGCCAGGGGCACACCGGCAAAGTTGCTGGTCATGTTGGCGAAGGCGGTGACGAAATTGCGCAGCGGCGAATCCACCCGACGCAGGGAGTAACTGCCCAGGGTGGCGATGATGATGCCGAAGACACTCGAGTAGAAACTGATCTCGAGGCTGAACTGGATCGCTTGCAGGTAGAACTTCGAGCTGAAGATCCGCGTGAAGTTTTCCAGGCCCCAGCCGGCTTCCTCGGTCTGCAGGCTGTTGATCAGTACCCACACCAACGGGGCGATTTCGAACACGATAAAGAACAGTGCGAAAGGCACCAGGCACAGCAGTGCCAGCCATTTACCACGGATCATTTCAACAGCTCCTGGCACACAGGTTTGTCGTGGGGCGCGCCCAGCAGTTCGCAGATGGTGCCGCACAGCTCGGTCTGTTTGGGCGTAGCGTGGGTGTCCAGGCTGAAGGCATCGCCGAGCACAAACAGCGGCACTTCGCGCTCTTCCGGCAGCAGGCCATTGTGGGAGCGGTCGTTGTTCATGCCGTGGTCGGCAGTCACCAGCACTTGGTAACCGGCGTCGAGCCAGGCTTGCAGGTAATCGGCCAGGATGATGTCGGCCGAGCGTGCGCTGTTGCGGTATTGCGCCGTATCGAGGCCGTGCTTGTGGCCGGCGTCGTCGATGTTCATCGGGTGCACCACCAGGAAGTTCGGCGCGTGCTTGAGGCGCAGGCTTTCGGCGTCGGCAAACAGGTGGGAATCCGGGTAGTGGTCATTCCAGTAGAAATGCCCGTGCTGGATCGCCAGCTCCGTGTCGTCGGTGTGACGGTCGCGGGCGGCGAGAAAGGGCGTGCGGTTATACAACTCGCTGACCCAATGGTAGGCCGCCGCTGCCGTGGTAAGGCCGGCGTCGGTGGCGTAATGGAAAATGCTGCGCTGGTTGGACAGGCGCGAGACGTTGTTGTGGACGATGCCGCTCTGGATGGGAGGCACGCCGGTCAAGATGCACTCATACAGCGGGCGGGACAGGGCGGGCAGTTCACATTCCAGTTTGTAGAGGGCTGCGCGTCCTGCGCCGACATAGGCCTGCAAGTGCCCCATGGCGTGTCGGGCAACCTCGAAGTTCAGGCCGTCGAGCACGACTAGGATGACATTGTGCTTCATGGGGGCTGGCGCTCCGCAACGATGGACTTGACTCAATATTCCTGGTGCATCTGGGTTCAAGTGTGGGAGGGGGCTTGCCCCCTCCCACATTGGATCTCCAGTGGAGCTCCAATGTGGGTGGCAGGTTTACTTCATTTCTACGATGACCTGCTCGTTCCACAGCTGCGGCAGCTTCTTGGACGTCGCTTCCCACGCATCGGCATCCTTGATCGGCTGCGGGTTGGCCTTGGTGTACTGCTCGCCCGGGATCAGGTTCTTGGCGATGTCGGCCGGCAGTTTCAGGTCGGTTTCAGCGCGGATCGGACGTGCATTGCCTTTCGCCAGGTTGAGCTGGCCGGCATCGCTGAAGATGTACTCGCGGGTCAGCTTGGCGGCGTTCGGGTGCTTGGCGTATTTGTTGATGATGGTGGTGTAGCCGGATTTAACCGAGCCGTCCGATGGGATCAACACCACGTAGTCATCCGGGTTGGCCATCTTGGCCTTGTAGCTCAGACCGTTGAAGTCCCAGACCACGCCCACTTCGACTTCGCCTTTCTCCATGGTGGCGATGGTCGGGTTGGACAGCGAGAGACGGCCTTGCTGGGCGATCTTGGTGAAGAATTGCAGGCCGGGGGCGATGTTCTTTTCGTCGCCTTTATTGGCGATGGCGGCTGCCAGTACACCGTTGGCCGCTTGCGCCGCGGTGCTTACGTCACCAATGGAGACCTTGTACTTGCCGCTCTGCAGGTCAGCCCAGCTTGTAGGTACTTCAGAGCCGTGCAGCAGCTTCTTGTTGACGATAAACGCGATGGTGCCGGTGTAGGCCAATGCCCAGTGACCGTCTTTGTCTTTAGCCCAATCCGGCACCTGGGCCCAGGTGGACGGTTTGTACGGCTGGGTGACTTCCTGCTTCACCGCGATTGGACCGAACGCCGCGCCGACGTCGCCGATGTCGGCGCTGGCGTTGTCTTTCTCCGCCTTGAACTTGGCGATTTCCTGGGCCGAGCTCATGTCGGTGTCGATGTGCTTGAGGCCGTACTTCGACGCCAGGTCTTCCCAGGTGCCTTTCCAGTTGGCCCAGTCATCGGGCATGCCGACGCTGTTTACAGCGCCTTCTGCCTTAGCGGCAGCTTCCAGGGTTTTTAGATCGGTATCAGCGGCCATGGCGGCGGTGCACATGGCAATGGTCGAGCCTAACAGTGATGCCAGGAAAAGCTGTTTCATCCGAAGCTCCTTTGGGCGTTTTCAACGCGGCGTTTGTTTCGACGGTGTTGTTGGTCTAGGTCAGAGCAATACCTGAGCCAATCTAGACGCGATGGATGACAGTTTCATGTCGATGTCGTTTTCAAAGCGCTGATGTCGCTGCGCGCTGACTTAGCGTAGACCATGCCCAAGTGCCCGTAGGGATTGGACTTGGCCGATGTATTGCAGGGTGTGCTGTGGAAGATGTACACGGACTGTCATCTGTCGGTCATCTGTAATGCCTAGGCTGGCATGCAGTAAGGCAAGCCCGATTACGGAGCGGTTTGTGCACCTCATCGGTGCTGGTCTAGTCCAGATAGGTAACGTTGATGCGAGATGAGGCAATCAAGGCGGTGACCTCCATCGGCCTGGCGCTGCAAGAGCAGATTGACCACGGCCTGTTGCCGCCTGCCAGCAAACTGCCCGCCGAGCGCAAGCTCAGCGAGTTGTTTGGTACCACTCGGATCACAGTGCGGGAAGCCTTGTTACAACTGGAGGCCCAAGGCCAGATCTATCGCGAGGAGCGGCGCGGCTGGTTTGTCTCGCCGCCGCGACTGGCCTACAACCTGATGCAGCGCAGCCATTTTCACGCGATGGTCAGCGACCAAGGGCGCGTGGCGTCCACCGAAGTGATCTCTGCACGGCTGCAACCGGCGTCGGCGGCGGTGTGTGCGTGGTTGCAGCTGCCGGCGCTGTCCAGCGTGATCCAGATTTGTCGGGGCCGGCGGATTGATGGGCGCTTGGTGTTGTATGTGGAGCACTACCTGAACCCGCAGTATTTTCCGGGGATTCTGGACTGCGATTTGAATCAGTCGATGACCGAACTGTATGCGCGCAAGTACGACCTGCACTACGGGCGCGTACGCTTTGAAATCGTGCCGACGTCACTGCCGGTCGAAGCCGCCGCCGCGTTACGCGTGTCGGTGGGCAGCCCAGGCTTGCGGATCGCCCGGGTCAACTATGACCAGCACCAGCGTTTGATCGACTGCGACCTGGAGTTCTGGCGGCACGATGCCATCCACGTCGGCGTGGATGTGGTCTGAGACATGTAGTGAGCGGGCTTGCCCCCGCTGGGTGGCGAAGCCGCCCCAAAACCCGACACCGCGGTGCACCTGACACACTGAAGGTGGCTAGGTTGGGGCGGCTTCGCCACCCAGCGCGGGGCAAGCCCGCTCACTACAACAATCTTATTCAGATGTCAGGGTGTGAGCGCCTTGATCACCTGGTCCACATTGGTTTCCAGCTCTGTCACCGGCTCCGCACCGTCGACATTCAGCACCAGCAACTGCGAACCGCCGGCTGCAACCGCGGCCTTGACCGCCTCATTCGGCTGGCGATGATGCAGCACCACCGCGACGTCGTTGTCCTTCAACTCGGCACTGAGTGCCTGCAACGCCTCGGGCGTCCAGTCAGCGTCAGGCCGTGCGTCGGCGCTGAGCACTTCCAGGTTTAAACCGCTGACCAGGTACGCGAAGTGATCACTCAAGCTGACCACGCTCAGGTTATCCGCCTTGGCCAGTCGCGCTTCGCTGTCGGCGGTGAGCTTGAGCAGGCGTTGCTTGAGGGCGGCGAGGTTGGCGTCGATCTTCGACTTGGCGGTGGGCGCCAGGCGGCTCAGGTCGGCGGCCAGCACATCGGCCATGCGGCCCATATTGTTGCTCGACTGCCACGGCTGGCTGTTCAGGCCATCGGTGACGCCTGGCTGCACCGCGATGCCCGGCAAACCGCCGTCCACCGGGCGGGCGGCGTCGACTTCAACGATGCGGATATTGCTGCGTCGCGCCACCGGGTACAGCGGGTCATCGGCCCACAGCGAGCGCAGGCCGATGGCGGCGTCGGCGTCCAGCGCCAACGTGCTCAGGGCCTGCGCGCCGCGGCCGGTGAAGTAGGACACCTGGCGCGAACCGGGCAAGTTGGCCGGAGCGGCTCGCTCCAATTGCACGTCGGTGCCTTTGAGCAGCACGTCAGCGAGGCCGTAGGTGATCGGCAGCGAGGCCAGCACTTTGACCGGTTTTGCCGCGTGGGCAGCGGGTTTGGCGGCTTCGGCCGCCATCAATGGCGTAGTGAATAAGCAGGCGATGGCCAGGGCCAGGGGGTGAAGAACGGAGCGCATTATCCAAGGTTCCCTTTGAGGCTGGGCACGGTGCCGCGCGCGATGGCGGCCAGGGCGAAGGCAATACCGGCGACCAGAATGATGGCGGCACCGGAGGGGATCGGCAGGTCGAAGATGATCGGCAGCAGGATGCCGCACAGGGTGCTGACGGTGGCGATCACCACCGACACCCAGAAGAAGCCTTTGAGCGACTGGCTCAACAGGCGCGCCGCGGCGGCCGGAATCACCAACAGCGCGCCTACCAGGATCGCGCCGATGACCTTGACCGCCGCCACGGTGATCAGCGTCACCAGGATCACGAACAGGTAATCCAGGGTCTTGACCGCCACGCCGCGCACTGCCGCCAGTTGCGGGTTGAAGCTGGCGAGCATGATGCGGTTGTACAAGGGCAACGCCAGGGCCATCACCAGCGCGCCGACAATTGCCAGCACCGCCAGATCGTTGCCATTGACCGTCAGCACTGAGCCAAACAGCACGTTTTCCAGGATATGCACGTTGATCTTGCCGGCCAGGATCAGCAACAGGCTCGCCCCCAATGCCAGCGACACCGACAGGAACACGCCGATCAAGGTATCCGGCGCCAGGCCCGTGCGGTTGCGCAGGTAGTTGAGCAGGATGCCGAACAACAGGCAGTAGCCGAACAGGCTGCCGTAGGGCCCGGTGTAGGGTTCGCCGAGCAGAATGCCCACGGCGACGCCGGTCAGCGCGGCGTGGCCGACCGCTTCGGAGAAAAACGCGAAGCGCTTGACCACCACCAGCGTGCCCAGGCCGCCCAGCACCGGGCCGATCAGCAGACCGGCGAGCAGGGCGTTGACCACAAAACCGTAGGCCAGCGCCTCCGGCAGGTAACCGGAAGAGGCCCAGCCCTGGACCATCAAGCGAAAGGCTTCATAACTCATTGCGCCGGGCTCCGAGGGTGGGTGGAGAACAGGGTCAGCAGGCGGTCCGGGGTCAGCGCCTCCTTGGGCGTGGCGTCGAACAGCACACGGCGGTTGAGACCGGTGACGCGGTCGGCCAGGCGGCCCACGGCTTCCAGGTCGTGCTCAATCCACAGCACGGTGATCCCGGCCAGGCGCCAGTCATTGAGCAGGCGTTCGAACACCTGGATACCGGCTTCGTCGAGGGCCGACATTGGTTCATCCAGCACCAGCAGTTGCGGCGCCGGGATCAGCCCCTGGGCCAGCAACACGCGCTGGCGCTCACCGCCAGATAACGCCCCCATGCGGCGCTTGCGTTTGTCCTGCATGCCGACTCGCTCCAGCGCCTCGCCAATAGCACCGGCGTACTGCTTGGACAGGCCGAGAAACGCCGGGCGTCGCTGGCACATGGCAGCCATGAAGTCATCGACGGTCATTGGCAGCCCCCGATCGAACTCCAAGGCCTGGGGCACATAACCGATGGTGCCGGGCGTGGTCGGCCAGTGCAGGCTCAGCGTGCCCTGATGCGGGGTTTGCCCCAGCAGTGTCTTGATCAGCGAGCTTTTCCCGCCGCCGTTCGGCCCGACCAGCGCATGAATGCTGCCCGGCTGTACCTGGAAACTCACGTCATTCAGGATCGCGGTGCGACCCAAGGTCAGGGAGACCTTATCGAACTCAATCGTCGGGCCGACGCTGACCGCCTTCAGTTGTTCCGCCGCCGTCATGCGCCCGACTCCTGAATCGCCCGCACCACGGTATTCAGGTTGCCGGTCATTTCCACTTCGTACTTCTCGGCGCTGTATTCGCCGTAGGAAATATGCGACAGCGGGTACAGCTTGACCCCGGATTCACGCTGGATGGTGTCGACGTAGGTGGACGGGAAGTCCATCTCCGAGAAGATCACCTTCACGTCCAGGGCCCGCAGTTCATCGATGGTTTTCTTCAACTGGCTGGGGCTGGGCTCGATGCCGTGGGCCGGTTCGACCACGGCGGTGACTTCCAGGCCGAATTCGCGCAGCAGGTAGTCGTAGGCGGCGTGTACGGTGGCCACGCGCAGGTCCGGGTTGGGGGCGCTGGTCAACTTGGCCAGGGCATCGGCGCGCATCTGGCGCAGGCGCTTGCCGTAGGCGCGGGCGTTCTGGGTGTAGGCCTTGGCGTTGTCCGGGTCGAGCTTGCCCAGTTCGCGGGCGATGTTGTTGACCTGGGCAATCGACGCGCTGATCGACAGGAAGGTATGCGGGTTGACCACCTTGCCCGCACCGCGTGCGGCGTTGCCGGTAGCGGCCAGCAGTGGCACGTTGGCGTTGGCCTCGATCACCGGGATGTCCGGGCGTTCGCTGGTGGCGATCATGCGGTCGGCGAAATCATCATGGCCGACGCCGTTGAGCACGATGACGTCCAGGGTGCCGATGCGCTTGATGTCTTCGGCGCGTGGCTCGTAGGCATGCGGGTTGAAACCGGCCGGAATCAGCGGCACCACCTCGGCTTTGTCGCCGACGATATTGGCCACGTAGCTGTAATAAGGGTGCAGGGTGATGCCGATGCGCAGGCGTTTACTCGCTTCGGCATTGGCGAGCGGGGCGAGCATCAGGCTGAACAGGCCAACCAGCAACAGGCGCAACAGTGGGGATGAAGTAGACATGGGCAATCGGTCTTCTCGTTCAGTGGCGGTGCTGGCGAGTGACGCCGGCATCGAATTGCGCGACCACCTGCTGCCAGCCGGCTGCGATCAGCGCCTGGTCAGAGAGGTCGGAAGGGGCGGCGAGGTTGGCTTGGCGGTTGAGCCAGATATCCGGCTCGGCACCGTGCACGCGCATCAGCAGCGAGCCGCTGGTACCCGGCGCCTGGCTCAAGCCCAGGTAGGCCGAGGGGGCTAGCAATTGCCATCGATGATCACCACGGCTGACCGAGCTGGCGTCCTGGGCAAACGGCGCGAAGCCTTCTTCGGCCAATTGCGCCGGGCTGGGCAGCGCGCTTTGCTCTTGCTGCAACAGCTGGATCTCATCCAGGGTCACCCGCAGGTCGGCGTAGATGCCTTGCTCGGCGGCGCTCAGGTCGCGACGGGCGTCCAATTGATGGCTGGGGACGGCCGCCACTTCCTGGGACTCACCGTGCAGCGCGATCACCGAACCCGCCACCGCCAGGATGATCAGGCACAACAACAGCACGTAGAGGGTTTCGTGACCGGCACCGGCGGGGCGTACAACCTGTGTGGTACTCATTGTGGCTGGATATCCGCTTGGTCGATTTCCACCACGTGGCCGGGGCCTGCATCAAACAACACATAGAACTCGGCGGACGGCTTCTTGAAGGTCAGCGTGGAGTCCTCGCCAAGCTTGCCGGGCAGCAGGATGGTTTCGTCGTAGCCGATCACATCCAGGGTCACGCCGGGCGCGCCGCTGCCGTCGGAGAAGCCTCCCTTGCACTGGATCTGCTCGCCGGGGATTTCCTTGCACTCGCACATCGGGTTGTGGCTCAGGGCGACGGTACTGAAACCGGCGCTCAGCAACAGCACGCCGCAGGCGCGGGTCAGGCGCATCAAAGTCATGGTTTAACTCCTTGCTTGTTCAGCCAGGCAATAGTGGCAGGCGAGGCCTGGCTCAACGGGATGGAACCCTGGTGCATGCTGCCGTCCCAGCCTTCCATGGTGATCCAGACTTCAGCGTCGGCTGGCGTGCGTTCCGGAATCGGCAGGGCGGCGCCCATGCGGTACGGCGTGCCGAAGAAGATCACCCCGGCGGCCCGCAGGCTGCGCGGTTTGCCGATACGCAGGTAGGTGGCCTTGACCTGGTTGGCGCAGGTGTCGCACAGGGATGCGTTGAAAAACTTCATCGGGCCGGCCGGGTCGGGGCTCGGGCCTTCATTGCGAAATTCCGCGAGGGTCAGGCTCCAGGGCCCGACCTGCACCTCGCCGGCCACGCGCTCGCCGATACCGGCATCGCCGCGAAACAGCGCCGCATCGGCGAAGTACTTGGGCATGAAGCCCAGGGGCACCAGCAACAGCAGCACATTGATATGGAAGCGCCATTTCAGCCAGAAGGCGCGCAACGGCGAAGGCGGTACAGCAGCGACCTTGCTCATCGGTGGGCCTCCGAGGTTTCAGCCTGCATGGCCGGGATGGCCACGGGCTTGTGTTGGGCCTTGGCTTCACGCTTGAGCGCATTGAGCGTTGCCAGGGCGGTGCGCTTGGTCCAGATCAGCAGGCCACTCAACACCATCATGCTCAGTACCAGGCCAAAAAATGCCCAGATCAGCTTGATCCACAGGCCACCGAAGTCGCCGGTGTGCAGGGGGCGCATGGATTCGGTGACGAACTCCAGGGTGGTGCGGTCGGAGAGCAGGTGCGAGACGGCGATTTCACCGTTATAGGGGTTCAGTTGCGCGGTCTGGAACATCAGCGGGTACCAACCGCGCCCGCCAATCTGCAGATGGCTGTAAGCGTTGAGCGGCAGGAACGCGAACGTTGCGTCCAGGCCCGGAATGCGTTGGGTCGCGATCTTGATGGCGTCGTCGAGCGGGATCATGGGCGCCGGTACGCCAGGGGCGGAAGTCGGCACTTTCTCGCGGGCTATCACCGGGACAATCGGCTCGCTGGAGATGGAGATCTGGTTGTCCCCCAGGAATGCCTGGATCAGGAACCAGGTGCCGGTAATCGAGATAACCGCGATAAACCAGATCGACCAGATGCCGCTCAGGCGGTGGAAGTCGCCCCAGAAGATCCGCGCTCCGTGGCGGATACGCAGGGTCGGCCGGAAAAAACCTTTCCAGAACCGCTTGTACACCACCAGCCCGGTGACCAGTGACGCCAACAACGGCAAGCCGAGGAAGGACACCAGGTACCAGCCCCAGCTATAGCCGTTGGTAAACGGCACCAGCCACCAGCCGTGCAGTGCGCGCGTGAATTGCTGGAAGTTGAATGCCGGGCTGATGCCCTGGATCGCGCCGGTGTAGGGGTTGGCGTAAGCCTCGACCGAACGCCCGTCGGGGTAGCTCAGGCCGACGCTGAGTGCAAAGTGCGATTCGTCGGGGCGGATGATCGAGCGGACGATCACCTGGGGCTCGTCACGCTTGATCGCGGCGATCACCTGGTCAAAGCTCAGCGGTTCGGCGTCATCCGACGGTTTGCTCGCACGGATATCCGGGTTGGCCAGCCAGACGATCTCCTGGCTGACCACCGCCAGGGTGCCGGTGACGCAGACGATCAGTACAAAGAACCAGATGGGCAATGCCAGCCAGCTATGCACGAGAAACCAGAGTTTGGAGCGCGACTTCTTCGACATGTGAATGAGGGTCTTGATCGGAGGGGGGCAGTGAAGGCCCGAAAAAGGCCAGTCGTAGCTTTTGCTGACGCGACAGGCTGTATCTAAGTTAAGACGGATGAGAATGAGAAATCCCTAAGGCGTATATGAAAGAAAATGTTTCAGGTTCACATTCAGGGCGCTTTAACGCCTCGATCGAACACGAAACATGTTCCAAGCCATCACCCTGGCGGCATTGATGGGGCGGGGCGGCTGCGTAGGATGGGCGCATGCCGTTGAGCGAGCGCCTACAAAAGTGAGCCCAGGAAAATGACTGCCAGAACCCTCTACGACAAACACATCGATTCCCACACGGTGTGTGCCCTGGATGACCAGGGCCATGTCCTGCTTTATATAGATCGCCAGGTGATCAACGAGTACACCAGCCCCCAGGCCTTCAGCGGCCTGCGTGAGGCCGGGCGCAACGTTTGGCGCCCGGGCACGGCGCTGGCGGTGGTCGACCATGTGAACCCGACTACGCCCAAGCGCATAGCGGCGATGCCGGATGCCGGCGGCGCGCGGCAAGTGTCTTACCTGGCGGAGAATTGCCGCGACTTCGGCATCGAACTGCTGGACATCCTCGACAAGCGCCAAGGCATCGAACACGTGGTCGCCCCGGAACAGGGCTTTATCCTGCCGGGCATGGTGATTGCCGCCGGCGACAGCCACACCACCACGTACGGGGCCCTGGGGGCCTTCGGTTTTGGCATCGGTACCTCGGAAATCGAACACCTGCTGGCTTCCCAGACCCTGGTCTACAAGCGCCTGAAAACCATGCGCGTGAGCGTATACGGCGACCTGGCGCCAGGCCTGACGTCCAAGGACGTGATCATGGCGCTGATCGGCAAGATCGGCGCCTCGGGTGCCACCGGTTATGCCATTGAGTTTTGCGGCGCCACTGTCGATGCGCTGAGCGTCGAGGCGCGCATGACCCTCTGCAACATGGCGGTGGAAGCCGGGGCGCGCGGCGCGTTCATGGCGCCGGACGAAAAAGTCTTCGCCTACCTCAAGGGCAAGCCGCGCGCGCCACACGGCGCGCTGTGGGAGCAGGCGCTGGTGGGCTGGCGCTTGCTGCACTCGGATGCCAACGCGGTCTTCGACCAAGAGGTGCAACTCGACGTCGCCACCCTGGAACCCATGGTCACCTGGGGCACCAGCCCCGACCAAGTCGCCCCCATCGGCGCCCGCGTGCCCGACCCGCAGGAGGTCAGCGACCTGATCCTGCGCCAGGACATGCGCCGCGCCCTCCGCTACATGGGCCTGGAAGCCGGCATGCCGTTGAGCGATATCGTCATCAGCCATGCGTTTATCGGCTCCTGCACCAACGCCCGCATCGAAGACCTGCGCGACGCCGCCCGCGTGGTGCGCGGCAAGCAGGTGGCCGAGCACGTACGGGCGATGATCGTGCCGGGCTCCACCGAAGTGCGTGACCAGGCCGAAGCCGAAGGGTTGGCAGCGATTTTTATCGACGCGGGCTTTGAATGGCGCCAGTCCGGCTGCTCGATGTGCCTGGCGATGAACGACGATGTGCTGGCCCCCGGCGATCGCTGCGCCTCCAGCACCAACCGCAACTTCGAAGGCCGCCAGGGTGCGGGCGCACGCACCCACCTGATGAGCCCGGCGATGGTTGCCGCTGCCGCCATTACCGGCCGCCTCACCGATGTCCGCCACTTTGGAGCGCGCCCATGAGCTTGCAACCCTTCACTCTGGTCACCGGCAAAGCCGCGCCGATGCTGGCGGCCAATATCGACACCGATGTGATCATGCCCAAGCAGTTCCTCAAGGGCATTGACCGCAATGGCCTGGATCGGGGGCTGTTCTTCGACCTGCGCTTCTTACCGTCCGGCGAGCCCAACCCCGAGTTCGTACTGAACCAGCCGGCCTGGCAGGGCGCACGTTTCATGGTGGTAGGGCCGAACTTCGGTTGCGGCTCCAGCCGTGAGCACGCGGTATGGGGGCTGAAGCAACTGGGCATCCGCGCTTTGATCGGCAGCAGCTTTGCCGGGATCTTCTATGACAATTGCCAGCGTAACGGGGTGTTGTTGATCAGACTGGACGAGGCGGTGTTGCAGTCGTTGGGCAAGACTGTCAGCCAGGCGGAACAGGCGCAGATCAGTATCGACCTTGAAGCCCAGCAGATCCATTTGGCGGATGGCCAGGTGATCCCGTTTCAGATCGATACCCTGCGCAAGACGGCGTTGTTGCTTGGCCTGGATGCAATCGGCAGTACGTTACAACGCAGCGAGCAAATCAAAACGTTCGAACAACGCCACCTGCAAGCCAATCCCTGGCTCAACTGACACACTTAAATCCAAATGTGGGAGGGGGCTTGCCCCCGATGGCGGTGGGTCAGTTAACTTTTGAGTGACTGACACCCTGCAATCGGGGGCAAGCCCCCTCCCACATTTTTGATTGGGTTTGTGACCTCAGATTGAGAGCCCCTTGAAGTGTGCCTGCAAAAACTCCACGCAGGCGCGCAGCTTCCCGGAATACGCCAAGCGAGTCGGGTACACCGCCCACACGTTGGCGCTCTGGGTATAACCGTGCAGCACCTGCACCAGCTTGCCTTGCTCCAGCAGCGGCTTTACATCCCACATCGAACGCAATAACACCCCGCGCCCATCCAACGCCCACTGCAACACAATTTCGCCATTGTTCGACGACAGCGGCCCCCGCACGCGCACGCTTTCCTGGGCGCCGTCGTGTTCCAGGTTCCAGATGCCAAACGCGTTGTCGCGCTCCTTGAGGACCAGGCAGTCGTGCTGCTCCAGGTCGCTCAATTGGTGCGGTGTGCCGCGTCGTTGCAGATACGCCGGGGCGGCGCATAGCACGCGACGGTTGCTCACCAGTCGACGGCCGATGTGCTGGCCGGGGATGTCGTCGCCCACGCGGATCTCCAGGTCGAAACCTTCGCTGACGATATCGACCACACGGTCGAGCAGGTCCAGGCGGATCTCCAGGTCCGGGTACTGCTCGGCCAGCAACGACAGGGCCGGCGCCACATGGTTGCGGCCAAAGCCGAACGTGCTGCAGATATGCAGGCGGCCACGCGGGCTGTCATGCGCGTCGCTGAGTTCATCGGAAAGTTGCTGGAAATCTTCCAGGATGCGCACGGCCCAGCGCTGCACCCGTTCACCGTCTTCGGTCAGGGCGATGCGCCGGCTGGTGCGGTGCAGCAGGCGGGTGGCCAGGGTGGTTTCAAGGATCTGGATGCGCTTGCTGACATACGCAGGCGATAACCCAAGCTCATCAGCTGCCGCAGCGAAGCCGGCCTTGCGGATCACGGTCAGGAACACCCGCAGGTCTTCGGGTAGGGGCACGGTACCTTTCTTATTCGTCATCAGACACAAGCGTGGCGGCATGAGCCGCCAGAATAGCATTGCGCTGGCCACGGCTCAGCGCAGGAAGCTCAGGACTTCGCCCAGCAACAACTCTGGGACTTCTTCAGCGATGTAATGGCCGGCCGGCAAGGCCTTGCCGCGCACATCAGTGGCAACTTTCTGCCATTCCTTGAGCGGCTCGAAACAGCGGCCGACGGTGCCTTCGGCGCCCCACATCACCAGCAGCGGCAGGTTCAGGTGATGGCCGGCGTCGATGTCCGCCTGGTCGTGCTCAAGGTCGATACCGGCAGCGGCACGGTAGTCTTCGCAGATACCGGTGGCGGTGCCCGGCAGTTTCAGGCAGCGCAGGTATTCGGCGAAGGCTTCATCGGTGAACGGCTTGAGCCCGGCACTGCGGCTGCCCATTACGCTGCGCAGGTACAACTGCGGGTTGCTCTCGATCAAGGCCTCCGGCAGCGGCGCCGGGCGGATCAGGAAGAACCAGTGCCAGTAGGCGCGGGCAAAGGCTTCGTCGGTTTGCGCATACATCGAGAGGGTGGGGGCGATGTCCAACAGCACCATACGTTGCACGGCGGCCGCATGGTCCAGGGCCACGCGATGGGCCACGCGTGCGCCACGGTCGTGGGCCAGCACCGAGAACTGTTCGAAGCCAAGGGCCTTCATCAGCTCCACGCTGTCGCGGGCCATTTCCCGTTTCGAATAGTTGGAGTGATCGTCATTGGCGGGCGGCTTGCTGCTGTCGCCATAGCCGCGCAGGTCGGCAGCCACTACCGTGAAGTGTTCAGCCAGTTGCTCGGCGACTTTGTGCCAGATGACGTGGGTTTGTGGGTGCCCATGCAACAGCAGCAGGCCGGGACCTGTACCGCCTGTGCGGTAACTGATGCTGACGCCGTTGACGTGGCACTGGTCTTTCTGGAATCCGGCGAACATGGAATGGCTCCTTGTGGTGAGTGCTTGCATCCTGGAATCACGCGGCGTTCGGGGCAAGGGCGAAAGCGTGGAGGGGGTGTTCATGAAGTGTGTAGGCGCGGTGAGTGACGACTCGATCTTTCCACTAATGGAGGCCACCTGTGGGAGCGGCGGTGCGTCGCTCCCACCGTTAATGTGTGTGGTGTTCAGCCGATCTCAGCTTTGCTTGAACCTCTCCATGGCTCGCTATCGTTCTCCTTGACGGTGGTGGAGCGACAGCTTTTTCACTATAGGCCACGTATTGCGCGGCCTATAGGCAACCGACGCGGTGCTCTCCAAGCACTGGGAACGGGTCAGCGGTGTGGAGTGGGCTCCAGCAGTTGGGCGCCCGGACCGCACTCACCGAGCTTGTCGCCTTGATTGCGCAACGGACACGCCTCCATCGACAAGCACCCACAGCCAATACAGCCATTGAGTGTGTCGCGCAGCAGCGTCAGCTTGTTGATGCGCTCATCCAGGTCTTCCCGCCATAGCGCCGATAAGCGTTCCCAATCCCGGGCGTTAGGTGTGCGCCCCTCCGGCAACGCCTGCAACGCTTCGCCAATCGTTGCCAGCGGAATCCCCAGGCGCTGGGCGATCTTGATCACCACCACGCGCCGCAACACATCCCGTGGATAACGCCGTTGGTTACCGGCATTGCGATTACTCTTGATCAGCCCCTTGGTCTCGTAGAAATGCAACGCCGTGACGGCCACACCACTGCGGGCGGCGAGTTGGCCGACGGTGAGTTCCTTGTTAAGCATGAAAAACTCCCAAACAACGCTTGACCTTGACTTAACTAGAGGTTTTACCCTGCGTGGCATCGAATCGCAAGATTCTGCCTACAGAGAAAGGGGAGTGTTCATGCAGGTATCAGAGAAAAATCGCAGCTTCACTCAATTGATCGAATTTCAGATCGAGCCCCGGCAACAAAGGGCGCTGGTGGCGGCCCTGTCCACCCAAAGCGAGCGCTTGGCCCAGGGCCATGGCGGCTTTATCAATGCGAGTGTGCAGGTCAGCGACGACGGGCGCCGGGTGCTCAATTACTTGCAATGGCGCTCGCGCGAGGACGGCGAGGCGGCCTTCAAATGCTTTGAGCATGGCGAGGAAGATTTCTGGACGTTGATTCGCGCCCACCAGGCCACGGCCGTGACCTTTGGTTCGTTCCAGGTGCTGCGCAGTTTCGAGCGCAGCCATGACAACGCGCTGCATTGCCGCCTAAATGGATAGATGCAACATGCGTTCGCCCTGCACGTTTTCGCCGGGGCGGCGCTTGTTCACCGCCAGCTCGCCGATCTTGATCAGGCGCGTGCGCGTGACGTTGCGGCTCAAGCCCAGCAGGTTGGCGGTGTGCACTTGGTTGTAATGGCTGAAACGATAAGCAGCGCGTAGCAGGGCATCCTCGACTTTTTCATGCAGGGCGCCGGCCTGTTCCTCGAAGAGCTTTTGGAACGCGCGCGCCAGCAAGGCTTCGGCGCTGTTGTCGGTGCCGTGCTGGCTGTCGTCCTGGCGCTCGATGCGCATGTTCGACAGGCGCAAATCGTCGCGTTCGATCACGCCGTTGCGGCAGATCAGCAGCGTGTGGTGGATCACGTTTTCCAGCTCGCGGATATTGCCTGGCCAGCTGTAGCTTTTGAGCTTGTGCTCGGCCTCGCGGCTGATGGTGATCGGGCCGTAGCCCAGGCGCTGGCTGTAGGCGTCGATGAAGTGCCGGGTCAGCGGCAGGATATCGCCGGGCCGCTCGCGCAACGGGCTGAGTTCCAGGCTGACCACGTCGAGGCGGTAGTAGAGGTCCTCACGGAAATGCCCGGCGTTGATGGCTTTTTCCAGTTGCACGTTGGTGGCGGCAAGCACACGCACATCAATCGCAATGCTCTTGCGCGAACCCAGGCGCACGACTTCGCGTTCCTGTAGGACGCGCAGCAGCTTGACTTGGATCGCCATCGGCAAATCGCCGATCTCGTCCAGGAACAAGGTGCCGCCGTCGGCCTCTTCGAACCAGCCGGCCTTGGCGCTGAGGGCGCCGGTGAAGGCGCCTTTTTCATGGCCGAACAGTTCGGCTTCCACCAACGATTCGGAGAACGCCCCGCAGTTCACCGCCACGAACGGCCGGTTGCGTCGCGCGCTGAGGTTGTGAATATGCCGTGCCACCAGCTCTTTACCGGTCCCGGTCTCGCCGATGATCAGCACGCTGGCTTCGCTGGGCGCCACTTGCTGGATGTGGTCGAGCAGCGCCTGGGATTTGGGGTCTTCGAAGACCTGGGCCGTGGCGCGGATCGACGTCGCGAGGGCGGGCGAGGGCGGTAGGGTCAAAAGCTGCATGGGCACCTCTCTTAGGAATAGAACGTCGGAATCGGCAGGGATTGGTTCAACGCCCAATCCCCCAGTTCATGGAGCTTGTAGTCCACCGGGTCGTGCAGGGTTTGCGTGCGCAGGTTGCGCCAATGACGGTCCAGGCGCAGCGATGCATGGGTTGCGCGCGCGCCAGTGACTTCGAACAGACGGCTGCACAGGTCCAGGCCTTGGCGGGTCGCGGCAACTTTGGCGGTGGCGATGGCGATAGCCAGTTGGCCGCGCTCGCTTTCGCTGAGGTTCGGGCCCTTCGCCCAGGCGTGGTCGAGCAACTCGGCAGCGCGTTCCACCAACAGGCGCACACCTTCCAGGGCGACCCAGAATTCGCCGTAGTGGTGCAGCACGTAAGGGTCCTGGCGCACGTCTTCGGCGCTGGACTTATGCCACGAGCGGGTCTCGGTGAGCGTGTAGTCGCGCGCTTCTTCGAAAGCGCCTTCGGCAATACCGAGGAACATATGCGTGAACGTCAACTGCGCGATCAACGGGCGCAGGCAGGCGAAAGGTGTGCTCAGCGGGCCTGGGTCGAGCAGCAGTTCCGATTCTTCGACGCGTACCCGCTCGAAGCTGGCGCTGCCGCTGTCGGTCTGGCGCTGGCCAATATTGTTCCAGTCGTTGTGCAAAGTGATGCCGCTGCGACCGCTGGGGATGGCCGCGATCAGCAGCTTGCCGCCGGCGGTTTCATCCACCGCCGAGGCGATCAGCATTTCCGAGTCACTGGCGCCGGAGCAGAAGCTCTTTTTGCCGGAGAACTCGCGCCAGCCGCCGAAATCCTTGACCACCGTGCGCGTGTCCAGTGGGTTGAGGGCGTTGCCCCAGAACCAGTTTTTGCGTGCGGTCTGTTCGAACCAGGGTTGCCATTGGTCCGGGCGCGAAAACAGGCGCACGGTGGCGAGCATCAGGTGGTGAAAACCGAAGACATGCGCGATGGAACTGTCGACCTTGGCGAACTCGCGCACGATGCCCAAGGTGTCGCTCCAGCGTGCGCCGAGCCCGCCGTATTGGGTGGGAATACTCAGGGCCAGCAGGCCGCTCTGGCGCAAGGCGTCACGCTCGGTTTTGGGCGTGCCACCGCGCTCGTCACGCTCGACGGCGGTGAGGGCGAATTCAGCGGCCAGCAGTTTGGCGGTCTGCAAAGGAGACGGCAGGACGCTGTGGGGGGTGGCTGTCACGCGGTGTTCCTCAATGATTTGGCCGATCTCATTGCATTCAGGCCTTTGTTGTTGGCAACACATCGTTGGCGATCATTTCGCCGAACGGGCCAGTGAGGTTGGTAATACCGCGCCCAGCAAGGCTGGCATAGGGTTCCGGTAGCAGTGGGAACACCAACTCGGCAAAGCGATAAGCCTCTTCCAGGTGCGGGTAGCCGGAGAAAATGAAGCTTTCGATGCCCAGGTCGGCGTATTCCTTGATGCGCTCGGCGACTTGTTGCGGGTTGCCGACCAACGCGGTACCGGCACCGCCGCGCACCAGGCCGACGCCGGCCCACAGGTTGGGGGCGATTTCCAAGTTGTCGCGGCGCCCGTCGTGCAGGGCGGCCATGCGGCGCTGGCCTTCGGAATCAAAACGCGAGAAGGATTTTTGCGCGGCGGCGATGGTGTCGTCGCTGATGTGCTCGATCAGCTTGTCGGCGGCTTTCCAAGCCTCTTCTTCGGTCTCGCGCACGATCACATGCAGGCGGATGCCGAACTTCACGGTGCGCCCGCGGCGTGCGGCGCGCTCGCGGACATCCGCGAGTTTTTCCGCAACGGCGGCGGGCGGTTCGCCCCAGGTCAGGTATACATCGACCTGCTCGGCGGCGAGATCGTGGGCGGCGTCGGACGACCCGCCGAAATACAGCGGTGGATAAGGCTTCTGCACCGGGGGGTAAAGCGCCTTGGCATTCTGTACACGCAGGTGTTTGCCTTCGAAATCCACCGATTCGCCCTGCAACACGCGGCGCCATATCTGTAGGAATTCGTCGGAGACTTCGTAGCGTTCACTGTGATCGAGGAAGCTGCCATCGCCACGGTTTTCGTCAGGGTCACCGCCGGTAACCACGTTGATCAGCAGACGACCGTTGGACAGGCGATCAAGGGTCGCCGCCATGCGCGCCGAGACCGTGGGCGAGATGATGCCCGGACGAATCGCCACCAGGTAACGCAGGCGTTCGGTCAGCGGCACCAGCGCCGAGGCGATCACCCAGGAGTCTTCGCACGAGCGCCCGGTCGGAATCAATACGCCGTAGTAACCCAGGCTGTCAGCGGCCTGGGCGACTTGCTTGAGGTAATTGAGCGTGACTGGCCGTGCTCCTTGGGTCGTGCCCAGGTAATGACCGTCGCCGTGAGTGGGCAGAAACCAGAAAACATCCATGACAAATCCTTATGCAATTTTCAGCAGAGAGGGGGAGTGCGCAGCGAACAAAGGCGCTGCACGTTCTGCCGCCAGTTGAATACGGGCTTTTAAGAGTTCGCTGGTTATCTGGTAGTCGGTGAAGTCAGCCTCGGTGGCGTAGACGCCGATCGGCAGGGTCAGCGCCTGGAAGAAGCTGAACAGCGGTCGTAACTGATGATCGAGGACCAGTGCGTGGCGTTCGCTGCCGCCCGTGGCTGCGAGCAATACCGGTGTGTTGATCAGCGCATTGAGGCCGATCAGGTCGAACAAATGCTTGAGCAAGCCTGGGTAGGACCCGCGATAGACCGGTGCGGCGACGATCAGCAGGTCGGCCTGTTCGATTGCCAACAGTTGCGCTTCGACTTCAGCGGGCAGTTCATCGCGCGACAGTGCACCGCCCAGCGGCCGGGCGATGTCGCCCAATTCGATCAGGGTGGTCTGGATCGGCAGCAACGTGGCCAGTTCAGCCAGCACAGCCTGGGTCAGCACCAGGGTGCGGGACGGACGCCAGGTTCCGCCGGAGAGGGCAACGACATTCAGTGGACGTGTCATGAACAGTTCCTTTTTCAACAGTGGTTCATAGCAGGTGGGTTGCAACCTGTTGAGCAAGAGCTGTACCAACGGGTGCAGGCCTTGATTGGCGTGGGTTGCAGGCTCACTGCTGAAAACTGCTGCTGTTGGCTGCCTGGTGATTTGTTGAATGACTGTTGGGTGAGCAACAGTTGCGTGGGCAACAGTGCCGTCGCTGTGTAGCGACATTTATAGAGGGTTAGTTTTATTCCGTAAATGAACGTATTTCCATATTTATAGATCATAAAGAAATATAAAGGTGGAACCATCGAAGGTGTTTAAGCGGTTGATAGCAACTATCACGGGAGGTGATTTTTCACCGTGCAGGGGCGGGAGTAGCCTGTGTTCATTGACTCGAAACCTCCTTTGCAGGGCTACCGCCATGAACCGATTCCTCGCTGTTTCCTTATTGATTGTCAGCTCCGTCCTTGCCGGATGTGCGAATCATCCTTCACCTGAATTGCGTCCCTACACGGCGGAAGAAACCAAACAGTTGGCCCTGGAAGCATTGAGCCGCCGTGGTTTGTCGTTTGATGAATACCAACAGCAGCGCGCTGCACTGACCGGCCAGCCACAGAAACCCTTCGGCTTTGATCGCCAAGGTGAAATGAATGCCGAGCGCAGCGTGACCTTGCACGGTCGTCCGAGTTGAGTTTGCGCCTGGCGACAAAAAGCCCGAGGTTTCCCTTAAGAAACCTCGGGCTTTTTGTTTGCCATTGGGCGACTTCAGCCTGTTAAGCTGAATTTCAGGAGCGTTCCTACGCACATTTACATAAAGTGGTCCTTCTTTAATGGCATTCGATCGGTTAAACCTGACGACCTCTGTCCCGGTCCGTGCCCCTGAGACGCTGCTCTCGGGAACCTGCTCTGCGAGTTTCTAACGTCATGAATAAACGTCCGCTGTATTTCGACTACGCCGCCACCACACCGGTGGATGAGCGGGTCATCCAGGTGATGGTCGAATGCCTGGGCTTCAATGCCAATTTCGGTAACCCCGCGTCCAGTTCCCATGCGTTCGGCCAAGCAGCCCGGCAAACGGTTGAACAGGCGCGTCGCCAGGTGGCCGAGCTGGTCGGTGCCCAACCTGAACAAATCGTCTGGACCTCCGGCGCCACGGAATCCAACAACCTTGCGATCAAGGGCGTGGCCCAGGCGCGGGGCGTGGCGGGTGGGCATATCATCACCAGCCAGATCGAACACAAAGCCACCCTGGATACCGCGCGGCAACTGCAGGAAGCTGGCGTAGCCGTGACCTACCTGGTGCCGGATGCCGATGGGTTGATCAGCGTCGAGGCGGTCAGCGAAGCGCTGCGCGAGGACACCTTCCTGGTCTCGCTGATGCTGGTGAATAACGAGCTTGGCACCCTCAACGACATCCCGGCCATTGGCGCTCGCGTGCGTGAACACGGCGCGTTGCTGCATGTGGATGCGGCGCAGGGCGCGGGCAAGGTGGCGATCGACCTGGCGCAGTGGCCGGTGGATCTGATGTCGTTTTCGGCGCACAAGCTGTATGGCCCCAAGGGTATCGGCGCGTTGTATGTCGGGCCACGGGCGCAGCAGAAAGTCCTGGCGCAGATTCACGGCGGCGGTCACGAAGGCGGCCTGCGCTCCGGCACGTTGGCGACTCATCAGATTGCCGGCATGGGCACCGCGTTCGCCTTGGCGGCGGCGTCGTTCGCTGAAGAAAAAGCCGTGATCGTTGCCTTGCGCCAGCGCCTGCTGGATCAGTTGGAATCGATTGCCGGCGTGCGCCTCAATGGCAGCGCTACACAACGTATTCCACACACCCTGAGCCTCACCTTCAGTGAAGGCGAATTCAATGCCGCTGCGTTGAGTGCGGGGATCGCGTTTTCCGCGACGTCCGCCTGCAATTCGGCGAGCAATACGCCGTCCCATGTGTTGCTTGCCTTGGGCCATGATGCACGCAGCGCCGGCCGTACCATTCGCTTGAGCCTGGGCCGGTTTACCACCGAGCAGGATATCGATCAGGCTGTGCAGTTGATCAAAGCGACCCTTGCCAGTGCACCGGCGTTCTGGGCGGTCTGATTCATTTATCGCAACACATAATAATTATTCGTGGTTAGCAGGAGACACAATGAGTACGCAGCCCTTGACCCATGGAACGGTACCCCAGCGCCTGGCGCATACCCGTGAAATGATGAGCCGCGAGGGCATTCACGCCCTGCTGGTGCCGTCGGCCGACCCGCACTTGTCCGAATACTTGCCGGGTTACTGGCAGGGGCGGCAATGGTTGTCGGGCTTTCATGGTTCGGTGGGGACATTGATTGTCACCGCGGACTTCGCCGGTGTGTGGGCCGATAGCCGCTACTGGGAACAGGCGAGCAAGGAGCTCAAGGGCAGCGGCATCGAATTGGTCAAGCTGCAGCCGGGTCAACCCGGTCCGCTGGAATGGCTGGCCGAGCAAACGCCGGAAGGGGGTGTCGTTGCGGTCGACGGTGCGGTGATGGCCGTGGCCTCGGCGCGCACTCTAGGCGGCAAGTTGGCGGAGCGTGGTGCGCGCTTGCGTACTGATATCGATCTTCTGGATGAAGTCTGGCGGGACCGCCCGGCGTTGCCGAACCAACCGATTTATCCGCACCTGCCACCGCAAGCCACCGTCAGCCGTGGTGAAAAACTCGCCTCACTGCGCGCCGCCTTGAAAGAGAAGGGCGCCGATTGGCACTTCATCGCCACCCTGGATGACATCGCCTGGCTGTTCAACCTGCGCGGCGGAGACGTTTCGTTTAACCCGGTGTTTGTGTCCTTTGCCTTGATCAATCAACAGCAGGCCACGCTGTTTGTGGCGCTGAGCAAAGTCGATGCGCAACTGCGGGGCGTGCTGGAGCAAGATGGCGTGACGCTGCGCGACTACAGCGAAGTGGCTGGCGCATTGCGCGCGGTACCGGCAGGCGCCAGTTTGCAGGTCGACCCGGCTCGCGTCACCGCGGGCTTGCTGGAAAACCTCGATGCGGGCGTCAAGCTGGTCGAAGGACTCAACCCGACCACATTGGCCAAGTCCCGCAAGAGCCTGGCCGACGCGGAGCATATCCGCCAAGCCATGGAGCAGGATGGCGCGGCGCTGTGCGAATTTTTCGCTTGGCTGGACAGTGCACTGGGCCGCGAGCGCATCACCGAGCTGACCATTGACGAACACCTGACTGCGGCGCGCACCCGTCGCCCCGGTTATGTGTCGCTGAGTTTCAACACCATCGCCGCGTATAACGCCAATGGCGCGATGCCGCATTATCACGCCACTGAAGAAGAACATGCGCTGATCGAAGGTGATGGCCTGTTGCTGATCGATTCAGGTGGCCAGTACCTGGGCGGCACCACGGATATCACGCGGATGGTGCCTATCGGTACGCCGAGTGACGAGCAGAAGCGTGATTGCACCCGCGTACTCAAGGGCGTGATCGCCTTGTCCCGTGCACATTTCCCGAAGGGAATTCTGTCGCCGCTGCTGGACGCCATTGCCCGCGCGCCGATCTGGGCTGAAGGCGTGGACTATGGCCACGGTACCGGGCATGGCGTAGGGTATTTCCTCAATGTGCATGAAGGTCCGCAAGTGATTGCCTATCAGGCCGCCACCGCGCCGCAAACGGCCATGCAGCCGGGGATGATCACCTCCATCGAGCCGGGCACTTACCGTCCGGGCCGTTGGGGCGTGCGCATCGAGAACCTGGTGCTGAACCGCGAAGCGGGCGAGACCGAGTTCGGTGAGTTTCTCAAGTTTGAAACCCTGACCTTGTGTCCGATCGATACCCGCTGCCTGGAACCGTCGCTTCTGACGGCGGATGAGCGTGAGTGGTTCAACGCTTACCACGCGCACGTGCGTGAGCGTTTGAGCCCGTTGCTCAGCGGCGCCGCGCTGGAGTGGTTGCAGGTACGCACCTCCGCTATCTGATCGGCTGCAGTTCAGGAGCCTGGGCGAGGGCTTCGGCCATAGAGTCGACGCCCTCGCCTGGGGCCGGCTGTCGCCGATACCGCATGGATTGACGTCAATGAAGGGCCGAATGTGTATCTGGCGTTTAATAGGAGCAGTCAGGGAGACTGCTCGAGCGATTACTTGCAGATGACGATCATGCTGCGGCTGGTGTAGCCGGCAGGGTTGAGGCCGAAGGGGTAATCCCCTGGTTCCTCGGAGTTGTCACCGGACTTTGCGATTACCCGGTAACCCTTGGCGCCGCAGGAGTTGGTTGCACTGGTGTAGCACTGGTCCCAGGAAGAGGACAGGCCGGAACAGTTGATATGCAGCCCTTTTTTGCCACGTTTTACTTCTGTCTTGGTGGTCGCGGCGCAGCCAGCAATGGCCATGACCATTAACAGTATCAAAATTCGCTTCATTCCTATCCTTAATAGCCGCCTCGCAATGTTAGAGGCAGGCTCTACTCGCTCTCGGGTGTAGCGTTCGCGCTGTCCTTGTCGAAATTCTCCATGAATGACATTCGTTTGCGGCTTAAACATGGCCTAAATGCGTGCTAAATGCCAGAGCTACATTCAAACAGAATTCAATCCGCTGGAACCAACGGCTTTGACTCGCTGCGCATCGTCACTGTGGCACCTACGGAGGCCAGAATGATGCAGGTGATTGCCAGCCACTGCGCGATGGATAAGTGCTCATGTAGGAATAGCAGGCCGGAAACAGCTCCGAAAGCGGGTTCGATGCTCATCAGCGTGCCGAAGGTGCGGGCGGGGAGGCGCGTCAGTGCCACCATTTCCAACGTGTAAGGCAGAGCCGTGGACAGAATGGCGACGCCGATCGCGACCGGGATCAGTGCAGGCGTCAGCAATGCGCTGCCCGCATGGACGATGCCGATAGGCGCGACGAACAATGCGGCGATCATCACGCCAAGAGCGGCGGTCTGGACGCCGTTGTCATTACCGGCTTTCTGCCCATATAGAATGTAGAGCGCCCAGCAGATACCAGCCCCCAACGCGTAACCAGCACCGAGCAAGTCGATGCCACTGCTGGCTTCCCCCATGGGGATGAGTAGGAGAAGGCCGATAATTGCGAGGACAATCCACAGGAAGTCTACTGCGCGTCGAGAGGCATAGATGGCTACGGCAAGCGGCCCGGTAAATTCGAGGGCGACCGCAATACCCAGAGGCACGCTGCGCAAGGACATATAGAAGAGGAAGTTCATGCCACCCAGTGCCATCCCATAAACGATGACGGTGCGCAGGGATTTGGCCGTCAGCTTGGCGCGCCAAGGACGTAGGAGAAGCAGCATGATAACGCTGGCGAAAATCAGACGCAGGGCTGTGGTGCCTTGTGCGCCGACGATAGGAAACATGCTCTTGGCCAGCGAGGCGCCGGACTGGATGGAAGCCATGGCGATCAACAGCAGGCCGACGGGGAACAATGTCGAGGCCAGGCTGCGGGGGGAGGTGGTCATTGGAAGTGTTTGTCCGAGGTCATATTGATAGAAGCGTGGGCGCTATGATGCTTAAGTGTTTGCTGTTGAGCAATATAGTGCTCAATTATCCTTTCCGACACCCTTTAAGGGGCCATGTTGGCGGTTTTCAGGTCCTTTGATAGAAAAAGCAAATTAAGGGTTGACGTNCTATAATTCGCCCCACTTCCGGCGCAGTCGAAACGGAAAACTCCTTGGTAAACAAAGAGTTACGCAGAATTCGACAGCGAGTTTCTTCAGTTCATCGAAGCTCAGAAGGAGTTGGTAGAGCAGTGTTGTTTGGCTCTATTAACGTTTCGATCCTCTCGGTCGAAAGCGGAGAAAAAGAGGTGTTG
>NZ_LKEG01000020.1:12683-13104 GCF_001645105.1 Pseudomonas marginalis | reverse complement strand
GGCGGGGGCCTTGGGGGTGGCGGGGGATGGTGTTGGGGTGGGCGGTTTTGTTGGTGTTGTTTGTTGCGGGGGTTGGGTACATATCCGTTGTTTAGGTCATGGCTAACCCGGCGTCCTGCCGGCTTACCCACGCTCCAAAGCCTGCGTTCGGCCAGCGTGTTTGACGGGGCGCCTCAGATCAAGATCAAAACAAGAGCACGGCGGCCTGGTAGCCGACCGGTTGCTTACTGTCGATCTCGGTTAAATGTGGGAGGGGNGATGGGCTGGCAGACCCACCGCCATCGGGAGCAAGCCCCCTCCCACAGTAGACCTGAGTCAGCAGGCAGAAAGTGTTCGGCTAAAGCTCTACCAAACACCTCCATTCCCCTGTGGGAGATGTCGAGCTTCAGCGAGGCTTCGAAAGCGTTNNNNCACTGCTGGC
>NZ_LKEG01000020.1:0-12669 GCF_001645105.1 Pseudomonas marginalis | reverse complement strand
CGCCATCGGGAGCAAGCCCCCTCCCACAGTAGATCTGAGTCAGCAGGCAGAAAGTGTTCGGCTACAGCTCTACCAAACACCCCAATCCCCTGTGGGAGATGTCGAGCTTCAGCGAGGCTTCGAAGGCGGTGGCACTGCTGGTAGACATGGCGACTGACGCACCGTCATCGGGAGCAAGCCCCCTCCCACAGTAGACNGGCAGAAAGTGTTCGGCTAAAGCTCTACCTAACACCCCCATTCCCTGTGGGAGATGTCGAGCTTCAGCGAGGCTTCGAAGGCGTTGGCACTGCTGGCAGATGGGCTGGCAGACCCACCGCCATCGGGAGCCCCCTCCCACAGTAGATNGGCAGAAAGTGTTCGGCTAAAGCTCTACCTAACACCCCCATTCCCTGTGGGAGATGTCGAGCTTCAGCGAGGCTTCGAAGGCGGCGGCACTNGATGGGCTGGCAGACCCACCGCCATCGGGAGCAAGCCCCCTCCCACAGTAGACCTGAGTCAGCAGGCAGAAAGTGTTCGGCTACAGCTCTACCAAACACCCCCATCCCCCTGTGGGAGATGTCGAGCTTCAGCGAGGCTTCGAAGGCGGCGGCACTGCTGGCAGACATGGCGACTGACGCACCGTCATCGGGAGCAAGCCCCCTCCCACAGTTTGATCTCCATACATCAGGTAGATATCAGCCTGATTTTGATCTTAGTGCCGAGTGTTGGGGCAAGAGCCTTTGTACTCAATCTTCTTGATCGCCATCAAGCACTTTTCCCACCTCACCTTCCTATCATGACCCCCGCCAAGCCATGAGGAAGACGACCATGTCAGAGACCTTCACCAAGGGCATGGCCAGGAATATCTACTTCGGAGGAAGCGTGTTCTTCTTCCTGATTTTCCTGGCCCTGACCTACCACACCGAACAAACCTTTCCCTCCCGCAGCAACGCCGACCAACTCACCGAATCGGTGGTGCGGGGCAAGGGTGTGTGGGAGCGCAATAACTGCGTCGGCTGCCACACCCTGTTGGGCGAGGGCGCGTACTTTGCGCCGGAGCTGGGCAATGTGTTCCAGCGCCGGGGCGGGGAAGAGGGGTTCAAACCGTTCCTGCACGCCTGGATGAAGATGCAACCCCTCGGTGTGCCAGGGCGGCGGGCCATGCCGCAATTCAACCTCGATGACCAGGAAGTGAATGATCTGTCCGAGTTCCTCAAATGGAGCTCGAAGATCGACACCAACAACTGGCCACCGAACAAGGAGGGCTGAGCCATGCGCAGCGCCAATCCCTATCTGAAGTTCCAATCCCAGGCTGTGGCCAAACCCTATTTTGTGTTTGCCTTGATGCTGTTTGTTGGCCAGGTGCTGTTTGGCCTGATCATGGGCCTGCAATACGTGGTGGGTGACTTTCTGTTCCCGCTGATCCCCTTCAACGTGGCGCGGATGGTCCATACCAACCTGCTGATCGTGTGGCTGCTGTTCGGCTTCATGGGCGCCGCCTACTACCTGGTGCCCGAGGAGGCGGATCGCGAGTTGCACAGCCCGAAACTGGCGATCCTGTTGTTCTGGGTGTTCGCCGTGGCGGGGGTGTTGACCATCCTCGGTTACCTGCTGGTGCCGTATGCGGCGCTGGCCAAGCTGACGCATAACGAACTGCTGCCGACCATGGGCCGTGAATTCCTTGAGCAACCCACCATCACCAAAATGGGCATCGTGGTGGTGTGCCTGGGCTTTCTCTACAACATCGGCATGACCCTGCTCAAGGGCCGCAAGACCACCGTGAGCATGGTGATGATGACCGGGCTGATCGGCCTGGCGGTGTTTTTCCTGTTCTCGTTCTATAACCCCAGCAACCTGGCGCGCGACAAGTTTTACTGGTGGTGGGTGGTGCACCTTTGGGTGGAAGGCGTGTGGGAATTGATCATGGGCTCGATGCTGGCGTTCGTGCTGATCAAGGTCACCGGCGTCGACCGCGAAGTCGTGGAGAAGTGGCTGTACGTGATCATCGCCATGGCCTTGATCACCGGCATCATCGGTACCGGGCACCACTTCTTCTGGATCGGTGCGCCGCAGGTGTGGCTATGGGTCGGTTCGATCTTCTCCGCCTTGGAGCCCTTGCCGTTCCTGGCAATGGTGATGTTCGCCTTCACCATGGTCAAACGGCGGCGGCGCCAGCATCCCAACCGCGCGGCCACGCTGTGGGCCAAGGGCACCACGGTGACGGCGTTCTTCGGCGCCGGGGTGTGGGGCTTCCTGCACACCCTGGCACCGGTCAACTTTTACACCCACGGCACTCAGCTCACGGCGGCGCATGGTCACCTGGCGTTTTTCGGCGCCTACGCGATGATCGTGATGACCTTGATCAGCTACGCCATGCCTCGCCTGCGCGGCCTCGGTGAAGCACCGGATGCGCGCTCGCAGACCATCGAAATCTGGGGCTTCTGGCTGATGGTGTTGTCGATGGTGATGATTACCCTGTTCCTCACCGCCGCCGGCGTGGTGCAGGTGTGGTTGCAACGCTGGCCCGTGGACGGAGCGGCGCTGCCGTTCATGGCCACGGTGGAACACCTGACCGCATTGTTCTGGGCACGGTTGGCCAGCGGTGTGGTGTTCCTGCTCGGGCTGCTCTGCTACCTGTACAGCTTCCGGCAACGTCGCAGTGTGGCCGGTGCGCCGGCGCCCATTGTGTATTGATCGTCAATCCCCAAGAGGGCGGCCCGGCTGGTACAGCGGGCCGTTTTACGTTTGGAGCAACCCCATGGCCTTTACCCTGGAACTCGAAGAGTGGGTCGGCAGCGCCTGGCACCGCTTCATTACACGGCGCGCCCGCGTGGACTTCCCCGAGGCGCAGGTGCAGTTAGCCGACCGCCAGCGCAGCCTGGAGCTGCTGTTTCGTGCCCTCGGCGGTGCCGGTGGCATCGCCCTGGAGGCGGCCGGCGAGCGCGATGTGTTGCTGCGCCGCAACCTGCTGATGCGCATCGCCGGCACCTGCAGGCATGCGCCACTGGCCTCCTGTGACGGCAGCCGTTTGCGTTTGCCGGCCAGCCTGGCGGTATTTCCCGAGGCTGCACTCAACCAGGAACTGTACCGCTGGCTGGCGCTGCTCGCCGCGCAGTCGGGCCCCATGACCCATTGGGTGCGGGACAACCAGCGCTGGACCTGGCTGCTGTTGCAACGTTACCCGGTCCTGCTGCCCAGCTACCGGCGCCTGGTGCACGCCCATATCGCACTGCGCCCCGACCCCGCCAGCCTGCGCCCCGACGAAGCGGCCCTGGAGAAAGCCTTGCGCAAGGCCCTGCGCGAACCTGGCAGCGTGCGCAACCTACCGCGCAGCGAGCGCGCCCCGTGGCCGTTGCCGTTGTGGCTGTACCCGCCGCTGCACCTGGACGCGCCACAAAGCGCAGACCTGGACGACGAAGGCGACGACCTGTCGACAACGCCCGGCGAGCAACACGGCGCGCCCAAACGCGCGACCCGGCTGGACGACAACAGCCGTGACGGCGGCCTGCTGGTGGTGCGGCTGGAAAACCTGTTCAGTTGGACCGAACACGTCGACCTCGACCGCTGGACCGACGACAGCCAAGACCCTGACGCTGCCCGCGTCGCCGAAGACCTCGACCAACTGAGCCTGTCACGCCAGCGTGTGCGCAAGAGCGGCGGCTTGAAGCTGCACTTGGACCTGCCACCGGCCGACGTCGACGACATCCCCCTTGGCCAAGGCATCAAGTTGCCCGAATGGGACTATCGCCAACAACGCCTGCTGGACGACTTCGTCAACCTGCAGCCGATGCATCCGCGCCTCGATGCGCCGCAACCCTTGCCCGCGCGGCTGCACGCTCAGGCCCAGCGCCTGCGTCGGCAATTCCAGCACCTGCGCACCGACCGCCAGTGGCTGCGCCAGCAACCCCAGGGCAGCGAACTCGACCTGCAGGCCTGGCTGGATTTTCATGTGGAGCGCCAGCACGGCGCCTGTGCCGAACGCGGCCTGTTCATGGAGCAACGTCACAGCCACCGCGACCTGGCGTGCCTGCTGCTGGCGGACCTGTCGATGTCCACCGACGCGCACTTGAACGACACGCAAAAAGTCATCGACGTGATTCGCGACAGCCTGCTGTTGTTCGGCGAAAGCCTGGCAGGCGCCGGCGATCGTTTTGCGCTGTACGGGTTTTCGTCCCTGCGTCGGCACCAGGTGCGTTTGCAGGTGCTCAAGTCGTTCGACCAGCCCTACGACGACCGCATTCGCGGTGCGATCCAGGGGCTTAAACCGGGTTACTACACACGCATGGGCGCCGCGATTCGCCAGGCCACCCGGTTGCTGGGTACCTGCAAGCAACGGCGCAAACTGCTGTTGTTACTCACCGATGGCAAGCCCAATGACTTGGACCTGTACGAGGGCCGCTATGGCGTGGAAGACACGCGCCAAGCGGTGATAGAGGCGCGGCGCCAGGGCTTGATCCCGTTCTGCATCACCATCGACAAACAGGCCGGCGACTACCTGCCGTACCTGTTCGGTGCCCATGGCTTCACCCTGATCCGCCAGCCGGAGCAGTTGCCCCAGCGCTTGCCCCAGCTGTACCGGCAGCTCACTGAACGTCAGTAGATATCCCGGGGGAGCCAGAAGAACATCGCGATGCAAAACAGCGTGAGGCCCAGGCAAAACCATTGGAAGCGGCTTAACCGTCGCGCCAGGGCGCGTGCCTCGGCTTCGGGCAACGGCATGGCGCAGCCTTCGCAGCTGTCGCGCTCCATGGCATTGCGGTGTTGGCAATACAGGCAGGTTTTCACTCGAATTGTTCCAGGCGTTGCCGGTCGAGAATGGCGATCTGGCGCGCGTCCTGGGTGATGATGTTTTCGTCGATCAAGCGCCGGATAATCCGCGAAAACGTCTCCGGTTGGATCGACAAGTGCCCGGCGATCAGTTGCTTGGCCATCGGCAGTTCGAAGTGGGTTTCGCCTGCCGGCAAGTGCATCAACTGGGTCAGCAGGTAGCGCACCACACGGTGGGTGGCGTTTTTCAGCGACAACGTGTCGATCTCGTTGACCCGCTGGTGCAGGCGTACACACAGCTTGCCCAGCAGGGCGAACGTCAGGCGGCTGTTGCTGTGCAGCAGGCGCATATACGTGGCGTTGGACAGGCGATACAGCTGGGTCGGGCACACCGCTTCGGCGCACGCCACATAATTGGGAGTGTCCATCAGCATCATCGCTTCGGCGAAGGTCTGGCGCTCGCCGATTACTTCAAACACCTTCTCCTGGCCGTCCGGGGTCAGGCGGTAGATCTTCACCGCACCGGCAATCACGAAATAGAACGCATCGGCGGGCTCGCCCTGGCGGAACAGCGGCTCACCCTTGTCGACGCTGAGCAACTGGCTGCTGCTCATCAGCTCACTCAATTGCGCCTCGTCCATGGGCTCGAACAGGTGGTGGCTGCGCAGGATCTGATGGTGCACGCGATGCAACACGCGGTGCACATCCTTGAGCGGTGGCAGCGCGGCGTTCATATCAGCACCAGTGACAGGCCGCTGGCCGCTGCCAGCATGGAACCCAGGATCACAAACCAGGCAAGCGGGACGCAGGCGTTTTTCATCATGGCTCCATGGCGCAGGTTAAACGGGGATGATGCCGGTGAGGGTACGCCTACGGCACGGGCCGCGACTTGATCTGCGACAAGGGCAACGCGCGCGCGTAAGCGCAAGATCAGCGCAGTGATAAATTGAGGAGCCTTGGCATGCACGTAATGGATCGGCGCAAAGCGATGTCGATAACACCGCTGTTTCGCCTGGCCTTTCGGCCGTTTTTCCTCGGCGCCTGCCTGCTGGCGGCGCTGGCGATTCCCCTCTGGCTACTGGCCCTCAGCGGCGCCACCGGCACCTGGCAGCCCGCCGGGGGGTGGCTGGCGTGGCACCGGCATGAGTTGTTGTTCGGCTTCGGCCTGGCAATCATCGCCGGGTTCCTGCTGACGGCGGTGCAAACCTGGACCGGTCGCCCCGGCCTCAGCGGCATGCCGTTGGCCCTGTTGGCGGCCTTGTGGCTGGCCGCGCGCCTGGGCTGGCTGCTCAACGTGCCGTGGCCGCTGCTGGCGCTGCTGGAACTGAGCTTCCCGCTGGCCGTGGCCGGGGTGATGGGCTGGACACTGTGGAAGGTCCGGCAGACGCGTAACTACCCGATTGTGCTGGTGCTGGTGTTGCTGGCCGTGGCGGATGGGTTGTCGCTGTATGGGCTGTGGCGCCATGACGAAGGCGGGCAGCGGCTGTCGGTGCTGACGGGGCTGTGGCTGGTGGCCGCCATGATGGGGCTGATCGGTGGCCGCGTGATTCCGTTCTTCACCCAGCGCGGCCTGGGCCGGGTCGACCCCGTCAAGCCTTGGCCCTGGCTGGACCGCTTGCTGCTCGGCGGCTCGATCCTGGTGGCGCTGCTCTACGCCAGCGGTTTGGCCCTGTTTCCAACCCCCTGGAGCGGCGCATTGTTTGCCGCGCTGGGCCTGGGGCATCTGCTGCGCCTGGCGCGCTGGCATGACCGCGGCCTGTGGCGCGTGCCGCTGCTGTGGTCGTTGCACCTGGCGTATGCCTGGCTGGCCGTGGCGTGCCTGGGCATGGCGCTGTGGCATTTTGGCGCGCCGCTCAATCCCAGCCTGGCGGTGCATGCGCTGACCATCGGCGCCATGGCCGGGTTGATCCTGGCGATGATCGCGCGGGTCAGCCTCGGCCATACCGGCCGGCCTTTGCAGCCGCCGGGCGGGATGACCCTGGCCTTTGCGCTGCTGAACCTGGCCTGTGTGTGCCGCGTCGTGCTGGTGTTGGCCTGGCCGTTGGCGGCCTTGTGGTTGGCGGGCCTGTGCTGGACTGTTGGGCTGGGCCTGTACCTGTGGCGCTACGGGCCGATGCTATGGCAGGCGCGGGTCGACGGGCATCCGGGTTAGGAGACACACATGCTGTATGCCTGGTTGTTGATTGTGCATCTGCTGGCGGCCATCGCGTTTATCGGCACGCTGTTTTTCGACGTGGTGATCTGGCACAGCGCCCGCGAGGAACTGGCCTGGTCGGCGCAGTTCACCTCCGAGCAGGCCATCGCCCGGCGTTCGCGGCGGGTACTGCACCTGGTGGTGATCGTGCTGTACGGCGCGGGTCTCGGCCTGGCGTGGCACTACTGGGGCATCGCCTGGAACAGCCGCTTCGGGTTGATGTTGAGTCTGAAAGTCCTGCTGGCCCTGAGCATCATCGGGCATTACCTGTTGCTCGCATACTGGCTGTCGCACAAGTGCTTGAGCCCCCGGAGAGCGCTGTGGATCCGCCGCAGCATCCTGGGGCACATGGTAGTGATCGTGATTCTGGCGAAGTGGATGTTGCGTTGATCAACTCGCCGGGTTACCCACGGATTCAAGCCTGCGTTCGGCCAGCGTGTTTGACGGGGCGTCTAAGATCAAAAGCCAGCGGATATCCACCTGAAGCATGGCGATCAAACTGTGGGAGGGGGCTTGCTCCCGATGGCGGTGTGTCAGTTGATGCATCGGTGACTGTTCCACTGCGATCGGGAGCAAGCCCCCTTGTTTAACCGAGTTCGACAGACACAATACCCATCGCCCTGCGGCGTCATGCCGCGGGCGGTTGTTGATCGCGGTCAAGGGATAACGCAGCAGTAGTTCCCACACTGTGGCGAACTTTCTGGAGGATCGCGTCATGCCCCTGTCCCTTGCGCAATTGCGCCGTAACTACACCCTCTATGGCTTGCGTGACGAGAACGCGCAGGCGGATCCGTTGGTGCTGTTCGGCCAGTGGCTGGGCCAGGCGCGCAAGACGGAAGTGCCGCCGGCCGAGGCCAATAGCATGGCCTTGGCCACGGTGGACAGCCAAGGGCATGCCCATTGCCGCATCCTGTTGCTCAAGGGATTCAGCGCCGAGGGTTTTATCTTTTTTGGCCATTACCACAGCGCCAAGGGCCAGGAACTGGCGAGTAATCCCCATGCGGCCATGACGTTTTTCTGGCCGGGCCTGGAGCGTCAGGTGCGCATTGAGGGCCCGGTGGTGCAGGCGGGGGCGCAGCTGTCGGATGACTATTTCGACGCGCGCCCGGTCGCCAGTCAGTTGGGCGCCTGGGCTTCACCACAGAGCCAGCCCCTGGCCCATCGCAGCGAGCTGGAAAGCCGCTTGCGTGAGGTCACGCAACGCTTCGCCGGGCGCCAGCCGCCACGGCCCGACAACTGGGGCGGCTATTGCCTGCAACCCCGGCGCATCGAGTTCTGGCAGGGCCGCCCCGACCGCCTGCATGACCGTCTCGACTACCGTCTGCACGACGGCCACTGGCAGTGCACGCGCCTGGCCCCCTAACGGCATACCTCCTCCGAGGAATAGGCCCTGCGCCCATTGCGGCGCAGGCTGAGTGCAACTTTCTTCACGCCTGGAGCCTTGATCATGGCCCATCTGACCCAACGCAGTTTTGTCTCGCTGAATATCGCGGTACTGACCATCAGCGACACACGCACCTATGACACCGACACCTCCGGGCAAACCCTGGTGGACCGCCTGCAACGTGCCGGCCACGTGTTGATCGACCGCAGCATTGTGCTGGACGACATCTACCAGATCCGCGCGCGTGTCTCGCAGTGGATCGCCGACCCTCAGGTGCAAGTGGTCCTGATGACCGGCGGCACCGGTTTTACCGCTCGGGACAACACGCCCCAGGCCGTGATGCCGTTGCTGGACAAGTCTGTGGACGGTTTCGGCGAGCTGTTCCGCCAGGTGTCCCTGGCGGAAATCGGCATGTCGACCCTGCAATCCCGTGCCCTGGCCGGCATCAGCAACGGTGTATTGGTGTGCTGCATGCCCGGCTCTCCGGGCGCCTGTCGCACAGCCTGGGACCAGATTCTGCTTGGCCAGTTGGACAGTCGCACCGGCCCATGCAACTTCGCGCCGCACCTCAAGCCCCAGAGCGATCAACCGCTTGGCGCGTGTGAGGCGCGGTCATGAGCGTGTGTGACAGCGGCGACCTGCTGCCGGTGGAGGAGGCCATCGCGCAATTGCTCGCCCAGGCGCCACCGCCACCGTCCACCGAAGTCATTCCCCTGGCCCAGGCCCTCGGACGGGTGATCGCCGAGGACGTGTTCTCGCCCCTTGACCTGCCGGGTTGGGACAACAGCGCCATGGACGGCTACGCCCTGCGCGCGTTTGACGTGCCGGAGCAGGGCGGTTACCTGGAAGTGGCCGGGCGCATCGCTGCTGGGCACAGTAGCGAGGTGCCGTTGCAAGCTGGGCAAACCCTGCGGATCTTCACCGGTGCGCCGCTGCCCGTCGGTGCCGACAGCGTGATCCCCCAGGAACGCTGCCGCGTGTATGGCCAGCGCATCTGGTGCCCACCACTGCGGCTGGGTGACCACGTGCGCAAGCGCGGCGAGGAGCTGCAACGCGGGCAGTGCGTGTTGGGGGCGGGCAAGCGCCTGCGCGCCCAGGAAATCGGTCTGCTGGCGGCGGCGGGCATCCCGCGGGTGAAGGTCTATCGAGCGCTGCGGGTGTGCCTGCTCAGCAGCGGCGACGAATTGCGTGAACCGGGTGAGTCACTGGCGCCTGGGCAAATCTACAACAGCAACCGTTACCTCGTCGCGGCGTTGCTGCGTGGTTGGGGCGTGGAGGTGCACGACTACGGCGTGATGGCCGACGCCCTGGCAGCCAGTCGCGATGCACTGGCGCTGGCGTCCTCCGAATGCGACCTGCTGCTGACCACCGGCGGCGTGTCGGTGGGGGAGGAGGACCACCTCAAACAGGCCATTCAGGAACTCGGCAACGTGGATTTCTGGCGTCTGGCGATCCAGCCCGGCAAACCCTTGGCGTTCGGCCAAGTGGCCGGCAAACCTTGGATCGGCCTGCCGGGCAATCCCACCGCCGCGCTGGTGACCAGCTTGGTGGTGGTGCGCCCGTTCCTGCTGCGGGCCCAGGGCGTCGAGCAGGTGTTGCCGGCACCGATCAGTGTGCCGGCCGGTTTTGAATGGCTCAAACCCAACAAGCGCCGCCAGTATTTGCGCGCACGTTTGAGCCCTGGCAGCGATGGGCAATTGCGTGCGGTCCTGCACCCCCAGCAAAGCTCGGCGATGCTCGTCGCGGCTTGTTGGGCCGATGGCCTGGTGATCGTCGAGCGCGAGCAACAGGTGCTTAAAGGCGCGGCGGTGCCGTTCCTGTCCTTTGCCGATTTCCACTGAGGAGCCACCATGCAACTGGTCTGCCCGGCAGGTAACCTGCCTGCGCTGAAAGCCGCCGTGCGCCAAGGCGCCGATGCGGTGTACGTAGGGTTTCGCGATGACACCAATGCCCGGCATTTCGCCGGGTTGAACATGGACGACAAGCAGTTTGACGCCGCCGTCGCCCATATCCGCCAGCACCAGCGCAAGCTGTACGTGGCGGTGAATACCTACCCGCAACCGAAGATCTGGCCGCGTTGGCAACGCGCGGTGGACCGCGCCGCCGACCATGGCGTCGACGCGCTGATCGCCGGTGACCCCGGCGTGCTCGGCTATGCCGCCGAGCGTCATCCACAGTTAGCCCTGCACTTGTCGGTGCAGGGCTCGGCCACCCATGCGGCGGCGTTGCAGTTCTACGCTGAACGCTACGGCATCCGCCGCGCGGTGCTGCCACGGGTGCTGTCCCTGGCCCAGGTCAAGCAGGTGGCGGCCACCAGCAGCGTACCCATCGAAGTGTTCGGGTTTGGCAGCCTGTGCATCATGGCCGAAGGGCGTTGCCACTTGTCGTCCTACATCACCGGCGAGTCGCCCAACCTGTGCGGCGTGTGTTCACCGGCCAAGGCGGTACGCTGGAGCGACGACGCCGACGGCCTCAGCGCACGCCTGAGCGAAGTGCTGATCGACCGCTACACCCCCAACGAACCCGCCGGCTACCCGACCCTGTGCAAAGGCCGGTTCCTGGTGGGCGGCAAGCGCTTCCATGCGCTGGAAGAACCCACCAGCCTCGACACCCTCGACCTGCTACCCGAACTCAGCGCCATCGGTGTGGCGGCGGTGAAGATCGAAGGCCGGCAACGCAGCCCGGCCTATGTGGAACAAGTCACCCGCGTCTGGCGCGCCGCCCTCGACGCCCACCGCAGCAGCCCCGCCAACTTTGTGGTCAAGGACCAATGGCGCCAGGTGCTGGCCGGACTCTCCGAAGGCAGCCAGACGACCCTGGGTGCTTACCATCGTGCTTGGCAGTGAGGACACACAGATGAAACTCAGCCTCGGACCGGTGCTGTTTTATTGGGATAAGGAACACCTGGGGCGCTTCTACGCGGACATGGCCAGCTTGCCCCTGGACGTGATCTACCTGGGCGAAACCGTGTGCTCCAAACGCCGCGCGTTGAACCTGGATCAATGGTTGGGTTTGGGCCGTGAATTGCAGGCCTGCAGCTCGGCGCAGATCGTGCTGTCGAGCCTGACTTTGATCGAAGCCGCCTCGGAACTGTCGAGCCTGCGCCGCCTGTGCGACAACGGCGAGTTGCTGGTCGAAGCCAACGACATGGGCGCGGTGCAGTTGCTGATCGAACGCAAATTGCCCTTCGTCGGCGGCCCGGCGCTCAACCTCTACAACGGCCATGCCTTGGTGCAATTGCTCGACGCGGGCATGCAACGCTGGGTGCCGCCGGTGGAATGTTCCCACGGCCTGATCGCCGACGTGCTGGAACAGGTGCGTGAATTGGGGCGGCCGTTGCCCGAAGTCGAGATCTTCGCCTACGGCCATCTGCCCCTGGCGTACTCAGCCCGCTGCTTCACCGCGCGTGCAGAAAACCGGCCGAAGGATGACTGCCAGTTCTGCTGCATCAACTACCCGGACGGCATGGCTTTGACCAGTCAGGAAGGGCAGGCGTTGTTCACCTTGAACGGGATTCAGACCCTGTCGGCCGATGTCACTAACTTGCTGGCCGACTACCCTGGCTTGGTGTCGTGTGGGGCTGATCTGCTGCGCCTGAGCCCTCGGGCCGAGGGCATGAGCGACGTGGTGCGCGCCTTCGACCAGGTACGCCAGGGCGCCACGCCGCCGCTGTTTGTGGATGGCTGCAATGGTTACTGGCATGGCCAGGCCGGCATGTTGCGGGTTGAGGAGGTGGGGTTGTGTTGAGTCGCAAGCAATGGTTGCTCAAGGGGGCTGACCGGTTGTTGCCGTTGATACGGCGTGTGCCGTTTGCAGTGCAGCGTCTGGCCTTGCAGCAGGGTCTCAACCGCTGTTTGGCCGAGCCTTTGCGTGATGGCGGTTTTGATTTGTTGCGGGGACGCTGGATGTGTTTGCGTATTCCTGATTTGGGGTTGTGCTGGTACCTGACCTTGGGGCGGGAGGGATTGCGGATTGCCTCGCAGGCGCAGGCCCAGGTGACCATCAGTGGGAATTGGCGGGAGTTTTTGCTGCTGGCCAGCCGGCAGGAAGATCCGGATACGTTGTTCTTTCGGCGGCGGTTGGTGATCGAGGGGGATACGGAGTTGGGGTTGGGGTTGAAGAACTTGATAGACAGTTTGGATTCGGATGTGTTGCCGGTTTGGTTGTGGCGGGGGCTTGAGCGGGCGGGGCGGGGGGTGGCGGTTTGAACTGTGGGCAGATCCGTTGTTTAGGTCACGGCTGGTAGGGGTTCCGCCCTTACGGCGGGTCACTTTTGAAAGGAGCCCAAAAGTAACCAAAAGGCTCTTGCCCCAACACTCGGCACCTCGCTCACGCTCGGTGTGCC
>NZ_LKEG01000019.1 GCF_001645105.1 Pseudomonas marginalis | reverse complement strand
CGGTATGACTCACCCACATGGGTTACAAATCAGTTCACGCACATAGGTAACAGTTTTTAACTAGCAGGGTCGATTTCGCGAGGATCTGACCATGCCCTGGAGAGAGCTGAAACCTATGGATCGAAAAGTGATGTTCATCGCTGCCTATCTGGCGGACAAACACACCTTCAGCAAGCTGTGCAGTGACTACGAGATCAGTCGAAAGACTGGCTATAAATGGGTCGAGCGATACAAAGCTGAAGGGCCTAGTGGGCTTGAGGAACGCAGCCGTTGCCGGCACAACCAGAGCTACGTGGTGCCTGTCGCTGTTAGGCAGGCAATCATCGAGCTTCGGTCTATCGGAGAAACAACCCCAGGGCCTAAGAAGATCCAAAATGACTTGCTCAAGCGCTTTCCCGATCAGGATCCGCCGTCAAAAACGACCATCTACAACATCCTTAAAGCAGCCGACTTAATTACGCCGCAGCGTGTAAGACGGCGTGTCGCGGTCTATCCCAAACCTTTGAGCAAAGCAGAAACACCTAATCAGCTCTTTAGCGCGGACTACAAGGGCCAGTTTCTGACGGGCGCCGGAGTTTGGTGCTATCCACTGACGATCATGGATCACGCCAGCCGTTTTTTACTGGCCTGCCAGAGTATGTCCAGCACCAATCTGAAGGAGACCCAACAGACCTTTGAGCGAGTTTTCCGCGAGTACGGGTTGCCGGAGCGTATTCGGACTGACAATGGTGTGCCATTTGCCAGTACCGGCCGTGCCGGGCTGTCGCAGCTGTCGATATGGTGGCTGCGACTAGGGATTATTCCTGAGCGAATTGAGCCTGGCCGTCCGGACCAGAATGGGCGTCACGAACGCATGCACCGAACGCTGAAAAGTACCTTGCCTCAACCGCCCGCGATTCCTTGGGAGGCTCAGCAGAGACAGTTTGACCGCTTTATGCAGCACTACAATTATGAGCGGGGGCACGAGGCGCTTGACCAGAAAACGCCTGCTTCCTGCTATTCACCCTCGACTCGGACTTACCCGGAAAAGTTGCCTGAAATGGGGTATGCGAGCCACGTGGAGTGTTACCTGGCTGATAGTAATGGAATCATTAATCGAGCAGGTCTGCGGATTTATATAGCCAATGTGCTTAAGCATCAGACCATTGGAATGGAGATGATCAGTGATGATGTGTGGGAGGTGATATTCGGTCCGGTAATCCTAGGCCGGGTCTATGCTAGAGAGGCAAAGAACGGGTACGTGTCGATAAAAGTGTTACCTATGTAAAGGTACTTTTTTGTAACCCATGTGGTTGTCCCGTACAT
>NZ_LKEG01000018.1 GCF_001645105.1 Pseudomonas marginalis | reverse complement strand
TGAACTGGCCTAATGATTTTGGACACTTCAATCGGGCGCTATGATAGCGCTCAAATCTGAGGTGTTTGGATATGCGTAAATCTTATTCGAGTGAGTTCAAGCTCAAGGCTGCCAGCATGGTGTTGGATGAAGGTCAGCCGGTTACCGAAGTCTGTGCCAGCCTGGATATCGGCCCCACAGCCCTGCGCCGCTGGGTTGATCAAGTGCAAAAAGAACGCTTGGGCTCGACTCCGGTGGGCGCCAAGGCGATTACCGCTGATCAACGAGAAATCCAGAGACTCAAAGCTCTGCTCAGAGAGAAAGACCTGGATATCGAAATCCTAAAAAAGGCCAGTGCTCTCCTGCTTTTGGACGCCAAGGATCATTCACGCTGATCAATGAGCTGGACGAGCAGTACGGCGTTAAAAGGTGTTGCCAGGCGTTTGGGGTCAACCGCAGTAGCTTCTACGCCTGGCGCCAGCGCCAAGGCAGAGCAAATCCTGAACGGGACAAGCTCAAAGCCGCGCTGGTCAGGCACCACAAGGCGTCCAGAGAGTCGGCCGGCGCACGTACTTTGTCCAAGGAGCTACAAGCCAAAGGGCATCGTATCGGACGTTATATGGCTCGCAGTTTGATGCGCGAAGCTGGCATCGCTAGTCGTCAGCGCAGGCGCCATAAGTACAAGTCGCCGGGCGTGGAGGCCTTGGTGGCGCCGCACGTGCTCAAGCGAAAATTTGATGTGACGGCGGTTAATCAGGTGTGGTGTGGCGACGTGACCTACATCAAGGTCGGCAAGCGGTGGATGTACTTCGCCGCCGTTCTGGATCTGTACGCTCGCAGGATCGTAGGCTGGTCGTTCTCGATGATTTCTGATGCCAACCTGACCTGCGAAGCGCTACGCATGGCGGTTGAGCTGCGCGGCCATCCCCAGGATGTGTTGTTTCATTCTGACCAGGGTTGCCAGTACACCAGCCATAAATTCCGAAACGCGCTTGTGAAGCATGGGTTTAGGCAAAGTATGAGCCGTAAAGGCGAGTGCTGGGACAATGCCCCGATGGAGCGTTTCTTTGGTAGTTTGAAGTCCGAGTGGGTGCCTGAAACGGGCTACAAACTGGAGCATGAGGCCCGGGCAGATGTGCAGCGCTATATCTCGCGCTACAACATCAGCAGGCCTCACAGCTATAACGACTACAGGTCGCCGGTCGTGAAGGAAAGGTTGGCGGCGTGAACCGTAATCAGTGTCCAAGATTACTTGACCAGTTCA
>NZ_LKEG01000017.1 GCF_001645105.1 Pseudomonas marginalis | reverse complement strand
CCCCCTTGGATGAATAACTGCGATGGCTGGGGTATGGAACGCGTCGTTAAGGTGACTGTTGGTGATGATAATTGCGACTTTGAGGTCAGCCTGATCGAGGTGGACAGTGGGGCTGTTTACCACAACTCACACCGACCAGGTTTTCAAATTCAGTCACTGCAGAACTGCCGGCCAATTTTTCTCGAAACCATGATTCGATCAGTCTGAAAATTACCAACAATCTTGCACGATACCAACGCGCCTGGTTGCGTGTGCAATTCCTGATATCTCCATACAGAACGCAGCCGGAGGGCAGTGATGCTCGACACGATAGATGTAAATTTCCACGGAAAGCGCCATACAGATTTCGATCTCAAACGAATCATTAAAGCCCAGGAGCAAGGCTTTGATGTGCCGGTTACCGCTTATCTCTGCGGTGTTTCGATTAGGTCGCGCGCAGGTATCGGTGTTGTTTTTGGCCACAAGCGCAAAGACCAGTACGGTCGGTTTGGCGATGGTCACCTGATCAGGACTTCTGACGTGCTGAAGGTCGAACGTGAAGGGCGATTTTGGGTGATGACAACCGTGAATTCGCGTTATGTACTAGCAACTTTCCAGCGGGATAATGGACGTGCAAGCCTCCGCCAATACCTTCGACTTTCTAGTGCTCAGCATCATCTATCCCCGAACCTGCTGCAATAAAGGCGTGCATCCTATGATCGGCCTATGACTAAAGGATCCGGAGATTGTATGTCGAGCATGTTGATGAGAGCGGGCGAAACGATCTTTATTGCATCAGGTGTTGATGACCGCCCTGTTTCGTAGTCGATGGCTATTCACATCCCTACCGTTTTGGGGTTGCCCCCTTTGGGGGCTGACTGGCGTGACCAATCCCTGACTGCACCAGGTTTTGGCCCTATGGGCTTTCATCCTCAGGCCTTTGGCCCCAGAGGGCCGGCGCGCTCCGCGTGCTTTAGGCAGCCAATGAGCGCTTTTACAGGCAGCACCTCTTGTATTTTGAGCCGCTTCCACAAGGACATTGGTCGTTGCGCCCATGTCTCTTTGGAACCAATGCTCTCTC
>NZ_LKEG01000016.1 GCF_001645105.1 Pseudomonas marginalis | reverse complement strand
CCCCCTTGGATGAATAACTGCGATGGCTGGGGTATGGAACGCGTCGTTAAGGTGACTGTTGGTGATGATAATTGCGACTTTGAAGTCAGCCTGATCGAGGTGGACGGTGGGGCTGTTTACCACAACTCACACCGCCCAGGTTTTCAAATCCAGTCACTACAAAACTGCCGGCCAATTTTTCTCCAAACCATGATTCGATCAGCCTGAAACTTACCAAGAGTCCCCCACGATACCAGCGTCTCTGGTTGCGTGTGAAATTCCTGATAACGCCATATGGACTGCCCATTGGAGCGCAAAGATGCTCGACACTATTGATGTAAATTTTCACGGAAAACGCCACACAGATTTTGATCTCAAACGAATTATAAAAGCCCAGGAGCAAGGTTTTGACTTGCCAGTGACCGCCTACCTCTGCGGTGTTTCGATCAGGTCACGAGCAGGCATCGGTGTGGTGTTTGGCCACAAGCGTAAAGACCAGTATGGGCGGTTTGGCGATGGCCACCTGATCAGGACGTCGGACGTTTTGAAAGTCGAGCGTGAAGGCAGGTTTTGGGTGATGACAACCGTGAATTCGCGTTATGTGCTCGCGACCTTCCAGCGTGATAATGGACGTGCGAGCCTCCGCCAATACCTTCGACTTTCTAGTGCTCAGCATCATCTATCCCCGAACCTGCTGCAATAAAGGCGTGCCTCCTATGATCGGCCTATGACTAAAGGATCCGGAGACTGTATGTCGAGCATGTTGATGAGAGCGGGCGAAACGATCTTTATTGCATCAGGTGTTGATGACCATCCTGTTTCGTAGTCGATGGCTATTCACATCCCTACCGGGCTTGCCCCCTTTTGGGGGCTGACTGGCGTGACCAATCCCTGACTGCACCAGGTTTTGGCCCTATGGGCTTTCATTCTCAGGCCTTTGGCCCCAGAGGGCCGGCGCGCTCCGCGTGCTTTAGGCAGCCAATGAGCGCTTTTATAGGCAGCACCTCTTGTATTTTGAGCCGCTTCCACAAGGACATTGGTCGTTGCGCCCATGTCTCTTTGGAACCAATGCTCTCTC
>NZ_LKEG01000015.1 GCF_001645105.1 Pseudomonas marginalis | reverse complement strand
TGAGAGTAGGTCATCGTCAAGATTAAATTCCGAAACCCCATTTGCGAAAGCAGATGGGGTTTTGTTTTGGGCGGTCGAAAATGCATAGAGGTGCGCTACGGTTGCTTTCAGTCCTAAAGTCCGGCGTTTCTATGCAATGACCCTGCGCATGGCTATCATGCGTGCCTCTTTGTGAGGCGATACTTGCATGCTGACGTTGTTAAAACTTCTGAAAGATGGACGATTCCACTCCGGAGAAGCACTGGGTGCTGCCCTGGGCGTTAGCCGTAGTGCTGTCTGGAAGCAGCTCCAGCACCTTGAGGCTGAATTGAATCTGTCCATTCATAAGGTTCGTGGCAAGGGATATCAGTTGGCGTCGCCGCTGGTGTTCTTGAGTGCTGAAGGTATCGCGATGAATGCGCCCGTCTTGGCATGGCCCGTTCATATCTCTGATTCCATTGACTCCACGAATGCCGAAGCTTTGCGCCTTGTCGATGCTGGATGTGCGGCGCCGTTCCTGGTGCTTGCCGAGCAGCAAACCGCGGGAAGAGGCAGAAGAGGGCGAAAGTGGGTCAGTCCGTTCGCACAAAATGTTTATTACAGCCTTGTGTTGCGCATTGAGTCTGGCCTTCGGCAATTGGAGGGCCTAAGTCTCGTTGTGGGCTTGGCGGTGATGCAGGCTTTACGCGAGTCAGGCGTGCGTGGGGCGGCACTGAAATGGCCAAACGATGTGCTGGTAGGGCAGAAGAAGATCGCCGGGATTTTGCTGGAGTTGATAGGAGACCCGGCTGATATCTGTCACGTTGTCCTCGGAATAGGCATAAATGTGAACATGCAGAGGGCTGACGAGGTGGATCAGCAATGGACTTCGGTGCTGCTTGAGACAGGCTCTTCTGTTGATCGCAATGCTCTGGTGGCGCAATTGGGTGTACAGCTGCAGCGCTACCTTGACCGACATCGGGAGGGTGGTTTTGTCGCGCTTCAAGAGGAGTGGGAGCAGAGTCACGCTTGGCAGGGGCGGCAGGTGTCTCTCATTGCGGGTGTCAACCAGGTCGATGGGGTTGTACTGGGTGTAGACCGTCAGGGGGCGTTGCGTTTGAGTGTTGAGGGCGTTGAGAAAATATACAGTGGTGGTGAGTTAAGCCTGAGGTTGCGTGATGATTCTTGAGCTCGACTGTGGGAATAGCTTTATCAAGTGGCGTGTGCTTGATTCGGGTTCCGCAAGTGCCTCTGCGGAGGGGGTTGTTCGTTCTGATCTGGCATTGATTGAAAATCTGTCAGCGCTGCCTCGATTGCTGCTGACGCGCTGCCGATTGGTCAGCGTTCGGGCCCTGGAAGAAACAAGTAAGCTGGTCGAGGCCTTGCACGAGGCTTTTGGGGTTACCGTTTCCTGCGCTGCCCCGGCACGAGAAATGGCCGGAGTACGCAACGGCTACGAAGATTTCGAGCGTCTGGGGCTCGATCGTTGGCTGGCGATGCTGGGTGGATTCAAGCTGGCGCGCGGCGCTTGCCTGGTACTTGATTTTGGTACGGCTGCCACAGCAGATTTTATTGCGGCGGATGGTGAGCACTTGGGTGGCTTCATTTGCCCAGGTATGCCCCTCATGCGCAACCAACTGCGAACGCATACGCGCAAGATTCGGTATGACGACGACGCCGCGGAAAGGGCGCTGGAGCGTCTTTCTCCCGGTCGTACGACTGTGGAGGCCGTGGAGCGCGGTTGTACGCTGATGCTGAGAGGGTTTGTACTGACTCAGTTAGAGTTGGCGCGAAGCTACTGGGGCGATGACTTCACCGTATTTCTGACTGGGGGGGATGCTGATTTGGTGGTGGATGCAGTGCCGCAGGCGGAGCTCGTGCCCGATCTGGTATTTGTCGGTTTGGCGATGGCTTGTCCTTTGTCCTGAGGTGATTATGCGTTGGCTATTTTTGCTTTTACTTGTTCTCAATGCCTTCTATTACATTTGGCATCAGCAAGAAGCCCCTTTGCGCGCTAAAGATGTCACGCCTCTGAGCCTTTACAAGGGCTCGCAGCAGGATATTCGACTGCTCAGTGAGTCCTCCGATGCTGTGGTGCGTAGAGAGCGCGCAAAAGCATCTGAAGCGCAAAATACTTGCCTGTATATCGGTGGGTTTGCGGACCAGCGTCAAGCGCAGTCTGTTGAGCAGCGGCTCCTAAGCTTGGATATAAAGGTCAAGGTTCAGCTGCTGAATACTGCGGACGCATCTGGCTACTGGCTGCGTGTGGCCCCTGAAAGTCGACGCCTGGCTGACGATCTGCCCTTTGAAAACCTTGCTAAGGAATTCAATGAGTTAAAACATAAAATAATGTTGTGCGAAGGCGTTGCAACTCTCGAATAGTTTGCATAGAATGGCGCCCGCTTCGCAGTGAAGACCTTTAAGGTCGACAGCGTGAAGCTAAGGTCAATGCAGCTAACCTCATATTTTTAAATGAGAAAATGCTTGACAGAAGGTCGGCGTAATGTAAAATGCCGGCTCGCTTAGGAGGGGTTCCCGAGCGGCCAAAGGGATCAGACTGTAAATCTGACGTCTACGACTTCGAAGGTTCGAATCCTTCCCCCTCCACCATTTTAGCGTGAGCTGCAAGCTCCGCGGGTATAGTTTAGTGGTAGAACCTCAGCCTTCCAAGCTGATGATGCGGGTTCGATTCCCGCTACCCGCTCCAAGTTTGCAGGTTGTGCACGGTGTTTTGCTCTTGTAGCTCAGTTGGTAGAGCACACCCTTGGTAAGGGTGAGGTCAGCGGTTCAAATCCGCTCAAGAGCTCCATATAACAAGGCAGATATGAAAATATCTGCCTTTGTTTTAACAGCTGCCTCGGCTTGATGGTGTTGTGCTTGGCTTTGTTGCTAGGTGATTTCAAGTCTATAGGGTGTGGTTGTTGTAAAGTCTTTTTCAGGCCTGCATAATGGTCGGCCTGATTTTGTTTTAGGTCAGTAGCTCAATTGGCAGAGCGACGGTCTCCAAAACCGTAGGTTGGGGGTTCGATTCCCTCCTGACCTGCCAGATTCACGTGGTGTATCTGGCTTTCTTTTCACAGGATCTTCATAGATGACTCCTAAGGCTGAAGCTCAAAGCTCTCGTTTCGATCTGGTCAAGTGGCTCGCTGTAGTCGCCTTGGTGGTCGTAGGCGTTGTTGGCAATCAGTACTATTCTGCTTCGCCGATCCTGTACCGTGTGCTCGCTTTGCTTGCCCTTGCTGCTGTAGCTGCCTTTGTGGGCCTGCAGACTGCTAAAGGCAAGTCTTTTGCGGTCCTGGTAAAGGAAGCTCGCACCGAAATCCGTAAAGTCGTTTGGCCGACTCGCCAAGAAACCACGCAGACCACGTTGATTGTTGTGGCTGTTGTTCTGGTTATGGCGTTGCTGTTGTGGGGGCTTGATTCCCTGCTCGGCTGGCTTGTTTCCTTGATTGTTGGCTAAGGGTGTCCCGTGGCTAAGCGTTGGTACGTTGTGCATGCTTACTCGGGTTACGAGAAGCATGTTATGCGCTCTTTGCTGGAGCGCGTAAAGCTGGCAGGCATGGAAGATGGCTTCGGCGAAATTCTGGTTCCCACTGAAGAAGTGGTTGAAATGCGGAATGGCCAGAAGCGTAAAAGTGAACGTAAGTTCTTCCCTGGCTACGTGCTAGTACAGATGGACATGAACGAAGGTACTTGGCACTTGGTCAAGGACACTCCTCGTGTTATGGGTTTCATTGGCGGTACCGCTGATAAGCCTGCTCCGATCACCGACAAAGAGGCGGAAGCAATTCTGCGTCGTGTTGCTGATGGTAGCGACAAGCCTAAGCCGAAGACGCTCTTCGAGCCGGGTGAGGTTGTTCGTGTCACAGATGGTCCGTTTGCTGATTTCAACGGTACTGTCGAAGAAGTTAACTACGAAAAGAGCCGGATCCAAGTGGCAGTGCTCATTTTCGGTCGCTCTACCCCGGTAGAGTTGGAGTTCAGTCAGGTCGAGAAGGTCTAGCTGAGCAAGCATCCCAACCCCGCAGCCCTAGGCTGTGGGGTTTTGTCGTCACTGGGATAAACGCGCAAGTAACCGGGGAGCCTTTCGAGGCGTTTGAACCCGTAATTGGAGTGCCTCATGGCCAAGAAGATTACCGCTTACATCAAGCTGCAAGTGAAGGCCGCTCAGGCCAACCCTAGCCCACCCGTCGGTCCAGCTCTGGGTCAGCACGGCGTGAACATCATGGAGTTCTGCAAGGCCTTCAACGCCCGTACTCAGGGTCTTGAGCCAGGTCTGCCAACTCCAGTGATCATCACTGTATACAGCGACCGTAGCTTCACTTTCGAAACCAAGTCGACCCCGGCTTCGGTTCTGTTGAAGAAAGCTGCTGGTCTGACTAGCGGTTCCGCTCGTCCGAACACCGTTAAGGTTGGCACCGTGACTCGTGCTCAGCTGGAAGAAATCGCGAAAACCAAAAACGCGGATCTGACTGCAGCTGATATGGATGCAGCCGTGCGTACCATCGCCGGTTCTGCTCGTAGCATGGGCCTTAACGTGGAGGGTGTGTAATGGCTAAGCTGACCAAGCGCCAAAAGGCTATCGCCGGCAAAATCGAAGCAGGCAAGGCCTACAACTTTGTAGACGCTGCTGCCCTGCTGACCGAGCTGTCGACTGTCAAGTTCAGCGAGTCCGTTGACGTTGCTGTAAACCTGGGTGTTGACCCACGTAAATCCGACCAGGTCGTTCGTAGCGCAACTGTGCTGCCACACGGTACTGGCAAGACTGTACGTGTAGCTGTCTTCACCCAAGGCCCGGCAGCTGAAGCTGCTCTGGCCGCTGGCGCTGACCGCGTTGGCATGGACGACCTGGCTGCCGAAATGAAAGGCGGCGACCTGAACTATGACGTAGTTATTGCTTCCCCGGATGCAATGCGCGTTGTGGGTCAGTTGGGTCAGATCCTCGGTCCACGTGGTCTGATGCCTAACCCTAAAGTCGGCACCGTAACCCCAGACGTAGCCACCGCGGTTAAAAACGCCAAGGCTGGTCAGGTTCGTTATCGCACCGACAAAAACGGCATCATCCACACCTCCGTTGGCAAAGTCGGCTTCGACGCCGTCAAGCTGAAGGAAAACGTTGAAGCCCTGATCGCTGATCTGAAGCGTATCAAGCCGGCTTCCTCGAAAGGTATCTACGTCAAGCGCGTTACCCTGAGTACCACTATGGGCCCAGGTCTGGTCATCGACCAAGGCTCGCTGGACGTATAAGACACAGGTTGACGCGAGAAATCGCGTCAATTGAAAAAATTGGGGTCCCTGCCTGGCGGGGGCTATCCAAGACCGTAGGCGACGTAAGTCTTAAACCTCAAGCCTACGCAGATGGTGCTCCCGGTTCCTTACCGAATCAGACACCAAAACGACATCCGGCTCCGGCCAGATGAAACGGTAACAAGCAGGAGTTAAACCCGTGGCAATTAATCTCGAAGACAAGAAGGCCATCGTCGCTGAAGTCAACGAGGCTGCCAAAGCTGCTCTGTCCGCTGTCGTGGCTGATGCCCGTGGTGTGACAGTAAGCGCTATGACCGGACTCCGTAAAGAGGCTCGTGAAGCTGGCGTATACGTACGTGTTGTACGTAACACCCTGCTCAAGCGCGCTGTTGCTGACACTGAATACAGTGTCCTCAACGACGTGTTCACCGGCCCGACCCTGATTGCGTTCTCCACCGACCATCCTGGCGCTGCTGCCCGTTTGTTCAAGGAATTCGCCAAGGGTCAGGATAAGTTCGAGATCAAGGCAGCTGCGTTCGAGGGCAAGTTCCTCGCAGCTAACCAAATCGACGTACTGGCAACACTGCCGACCCGTAACGAAGCTATTTCTCAGCTGATGAGCGTGATTCAAGGCGCTACCAGCAAGTTGGCTCGTACTCTGGCCGCAGTTCGCGAGCAAAAAGAAGCTGCCGCAGCCTAAGGCTGAACAACTTCTCTCGCGTATTTTTGTTTATTTCGATGGCCGCGTAGGCCGTCCCCCAATTCAGGAAATACAGCAATGTCTATCTCCCAAGACGATATCCTCAACGCCGTAGCTGAAATGTCGGTTCTGCAGGTTGTTGAGCTGATCAAAGCTTTCGAAGAAAAATTCGGCGTTTCCGCTGCCGCTGCTTCCGCTGGCCCAGCTGTTGCTGCTGTCGCTGCTGAAGAGCAAACCGAATTCAACGTCATGCTGCTGGAAGCTGGCGAGAAGAAAGTAAACGTGATCAAGGCAGTACGTGAACTGACCGGTCTGGGCCTGAAAGAAGCCAAGGCTGTAGTTGACGGCGCTCCAGCCCAGGTTCTGGAAGCAGTGTCGAAAGACGCCGCTGACAAAGCCAAAGCTGTTCTGGAAGAAGCAGGCGCTAAAGTCGAGCTGAAGTAAGCATCGACCTTGCGTCTCCAGCCCAAGCGTTAAGCTGAAGGCTGATGGCTGGTGGCTCTTGCCACCGGCCTTTTTCCGTTCTTGGCTGTCGACTCGGTCGCCGCCATTAACGTGCTGTAGCCACCCGATGCGGTGGTGCAAACCATGGGGTTTGCGAGATTTTCTGGCTGCTCCCGTCGGGAGGGCCAAACAAGCAGGTGACCAAGCTGGGGAACGCTGATGGCTTACTCATATACTGAGAAAAAACGTATCCGCAAGGACTTTAGCAAGTTGCCGGACGTCATGGATGTCCCGTACCTTCTGGCTATCCAGCTGGATTCGTATCGTGAATTCTTGCAGGCGGGAGCGACCAAAGATCAGTTCCGCGACGTGGGCCTGCATGCGGCCTTCAAATCCGTTTTCCCGATCATCAGCTACTCCGGCAATGCTGCGCTGGAGTACGTCGGTTATCGCCTGGGCGAACCGGCATTTGATGTCAAAGAATGCGTGTTGCGCGGTGTCACGTACGCCGTACCTTTGCGGGTAAAAGTCCGCCTGATCATTTTCGACAAAGAATCGTCGAACAAAGCGATCAAGGACATCAAAGAGCAAGAAGTCTACATGGGCGAAATCCCATTGATGACTGAGAACGGTACCTTCGTTATCAACGGTACCGAGCGTGTTATCGTTTCCCAGCTGCACCGTTCCCCGGGCGTGTTCTTCGACCACGACCGCGGCAAGACGCACAGCTCCGGCAAACTCCTGTACTCCGCGCGGATCATTCCGTACCGCGGTTCGTGGTTGGACTTCGAGTTCGACCCGAAAGACTGCGTGTTCGTGCGTATTGACCGTCGTCGCAAGCTGCCGGCCTCGGTACTGCTGCGTGCGCTCGGCTATACCACTGAGCAAGTGCTGGACGCTTTCTACACCACCAACGTATTCAGCCTGAAGGATGAAACCCTCAGCCTGGAGCTGATTGCTTCGCGTCTGCGTGGTGAAATTGCCGTACTGGACATCCAGGATGAAAAGGGCAAGGTCATTGTTGAGGCTGGCCGTCGTATTACTGCGCGCCACATCAACCAGATCGAAAAAGCCGGTATCAAGTCGCTGGATGTGCCTCTGGACTACGTCCTGGGTCGCACCACCGCTAAGGTTATTGTTCACCCGGCCACAGGCGAAATCCTGGCTGAGTGCAACACCGAGCTGAACACCGAGATCCTGGCAAAAATCGCCAAGGCTCAGGTCGTTCGCATCGAGACCCTGTATACCAACGATATCGACTGCGGTCCGTTCATCTCCGACACATTGAAGATCGACTCCACCAGCAACCAATTGGAAGCGCTGGTCGAGATCTATCGCATGATGCGTCCTGGCGAGCCACCAACCAAAGACGCTGCCGAAACCCTGTTCAACAACCTGTTCTTCAGCCCTGAGCGTTATGACCTGTCTGCGGTCGGCCGGATGAAGTTCAACCGTCGTATCGGTCGTACCGAAATCGAAGGTTCAGGCGTGCTGTGCAAGGAAGACATCGTTGCGGTCCTGAAGACTCTGGTCGACATCCGTAACGGCAAAGGCATTGTCGATGACATCGACCACCTGGGTAACCGTCGTGTTCGCTGCGTAGGCGAAATGGCCGAGAACCAGTTCCGCGTTGGCCTGGTACGTGTTGAGCGTGCGGTCAAAGAGCGTCTGTCGATGGCTGAAAGCGAAGGCCTGATGCCGCAAGACCTGATCAACGCCAAGCCAGTGGCTGCGGCGGTGAAAGAGTTCTTCGGTTCCAGCCAGCTCTCGCAGTTCATGGACCAGAACAACCCGCTCTCCGAGATCACCCACAAGCGCCGTGTTTCCGCACTGGGCCCGGGCGGTCTGACGCGTGAACGTGCAGGCTTTGAAGTTCGTGACGTACACCCGACGCACTATGGTCGTGTATGCCCGATCGAAACGCCGGAAGGTCCGAACATCGGTCTGATCAACTCCCTGGCCGCTTATGCGCGCACCAACCAGTATGGCTTCCTCGAGAGCCCGTACCGTGTGGTGAAAGACGCTCTGGTCACCGACGAGATCGTATTCCTGTCCGCCATCGAAGAAGCTGATCACGTGATCGCTCAGGCTTCGGCCACGATGAACGACAAGAAAGTCCTGATCGACGAGCTGGTAGCTGTTCGTCACTTGAACGAGTTCACCGTCAAGGCGCCGGAAGACGTCACCTTGATGGACGTATCGCCGAAGCAGGTAGTTTCGGTTGCTGCGTCGCTGATCCCGTTCCTGGAGCACGATGACGCCAACCGTGCGTTGATGGGTTCCAACATGCAGCGTCAAGCTGTACCCACCCTGCGTGCTGACAAGCCGCTGGTAGGTACCGGCATGGAGCGTAACGTAGCCCGTGACTCCGGCGTTTGCGTCGTGGCTCGTCGTGGCGGCGTGATCGACTCCGTTGATGCGAGCCGTATCGTGGTTCGTGTTGCCGATGACGAAGTTGAAACTGGCGAAGCCGGTGTCGACATCTACAACCTGACCAAATACACCCGCTCGAACCAGAACACCTGCATCAACCAGCGTCCGCTGGTACGTAAGGGTGATCGCGTTCAGCGCAGCGACATCATGGCTGACGGCCCGTCCACCGACATGGGTGAATTGGCACTGGGTCAGAACATGCGCATCGCGTTCATGGCATGGAACGGCTTCAACTTCGAAGACTCCATCTGCCTGTCCGAGCGTGTTGTTCAAGAAGACCGTTTCACCACGATCCACATTCAGGAACTGACCTGTGTGGCACGTGACACCAAGCTTGGGCCAGAAGAAATCACTGCAGACATCCCGAACGTGGGTGAAGCTGCACTGAACAAGCTGGACGAAGCCGGTATCGTTTACGTAGGTGCTGAAGTAGGCGCAGGCGACATCCTGGTTGGTAAGGTCACTCCGAAAGGCGAGACCCAACTGACGCCGGAAGAAAAACTGCTGCGTGCCATCTTCGGTGAAAAAGCCAGCGACGTTAAAGACACCTCCCTGCGCGTACCTACCGGTACCAAGGGCACTGTCATCGACGTACAGGTCTTCACTCGTGACGGTGTTGAGCGTGATGCTCGTGCGCTGTCCATCGAGAAGACTCAACTCGACGAGATCCGCAAGGACCTGAACGAAGAGTTCCGTATCGTTGAAGGCGCGACCTTCGAACGTCTGCGTTCCGCGCTGGTAGGCCACAAGGCCGAAGGCGGCGCAGGCCTGAAAAAAGGTCAGGACATCACCGACGAAATCCTCGACGGTCTTGAGCACGGCCAGTGGTTCAAACTGCGCATGGCTGAAGATGCTCTGAACGAGCAGCTCGAGAAGGCCCAGGCCTACATCGTTGATCGCCGCCGTCTGCTGGACGACAAGTTCGAAGATAAGAAGCGCAAACTGCAGCAGGGCGATGACCTAGCTCCAGGCGTGCTGAAAATCGTCAAGGTTTACCTGGCAATCCGTCGCCGCATCCAGCCGGGCGACAAGATGGCCGGTCGTCACGGTAACAAGGGTGTGGTCTCCGTGATCATGCCGGTTGAAGACATGCCGCACGATGCCAATGGCACCCCGGTCGACGTCGTCCTCAACCCATTGGGCGTACCTTCGCGTATGAACGTTGGTCAGATCCTTGAAACCCACCTGGGCCTCGCGGCTAAAGGTTTGGGCGAGAAGATCAACCGTATGATCGAAGAGCAGCGCAAGGTCGCTGACCTGCGCAAGTTCCTGCACGAGATCTACAACGAGATCGGCGGCCGCAAAGAAGAGCTGGATACCTTCTCCGACCAGGAAATCCTGGATCTGGCGAAGAACCTGCGCGGCGGCGTTCCAATGGCTACCCCGGTGTTCGACGGTGCCAAGGAAAGCGAAATCAAGGCCATGCTGAAACTGGCAGATCTGCCAGAAAGCGGCCAGATGCAGCTGTTCGACGGCCGTACCGGTAACAAGTTTGAGCGCCCGGTTACTGTTGGCTACATGTACATGCTGAAGCTGAACCACTTGGTAGACGACAAGATGCACGCTCGTTCTACCGGTTCGTACAGCCTGGTTACCCAGCAGCCGCTGGGTGGTAAGGCTCAGTTCGGTGGTCAGCGTTTCGGGGAGATGGAGGTCTGGGCACTGGAAGCATACGGTGCTGCTTACACTCTGCAAGAAATGCTCACAGTGAAGTCGGACGATGTGAACGGTCGGACCAAGATGTACAAAAACATCGTGGACGGCGATCACCGTATGGAGCCGGGCATGCCCGAGTCTTTCAACGTGTTGATCAAAGAAATTCGTTCCCTCGGCATCGATATCGATCTGGAAACCGAATAACACGTGACGCGAATCGAGAGCGGGGCTGTTTAGCCCGCTCTCTGCTCCGCCAGGAGGAAAGGCCTTGAAAGACCTACTGAATTTGCTGAAAAACCAGGGTCAAGTCGAAGAGTTCGACGCCATCCGTATTGGATTGGCATCGCCTGAGATGATCCGTTCGTGGTCGTTCGGTGAAGTTAAAAAGCCGGAAACCATCAACTACCGTACGTTCAAACCTGAGCGTGACGGCCTGTTCTGCGCCAAGATCTTTGGCCCGGTAAAGGATTACGAGTGCCTGTGCGGTAAGTACAAGCGCTTGAAGCACCGTGGCGTTATCTGCGAGAAGTGCGGTGTTGAAGTTGCACTGGCCAAGGTTCGTCGTGAGCGCATGGCGCACATCGAACTGGCTTCGCCGGTTGCCCACATCTGGTTCCTGAAATCGCTGCCGTCCCGTATCGGCTTGCTGATGGACATGACCCTGCGTGATATCGAGCGCGTTCTCTATTTCGAGAGCTATGTCGTTATCGATCCAGGCATGACCACCCTTGAAAAAGGTCAGCTGCTGAACGACGAGCAGTACTTCGAAGCGCTGGAAGAGTTTGGCGACGATTTCGATGCCCGCATGGGTGCCGAAGCTGTCCGCGAACTGCTGCACGCTATCGACCTGGAGCACGAGATTGGCCGCCTGCGCGAAGAAATTCCGCAAACCAACTCGGAAACCAAGATCAAGAAGCTGTCCAAGCGTCTGAAGTTGATGGAAGCCTTCCAGGGTTCCGGCAACTTGCCAGAGTGGATGGTGCTGACCGTTTTGCCGGTTCTGCCGCCAGACCTGCGTCCGCTGGTACCGTTGGACGGTGGTCGTTTTGCGACGTCCGACCTTAACGACCTGTACCGCCGCGTGATCAACCGTAACAACCGCTTGAAGCGCCTGCTTGATCTGTCCGCTCCGGACATCATCGTGCGCAACGAAAAGCGTATGTTGCAGGAAGCTGTCGATGCCTTGCTCGACAACGGTCGTCGTGGCCGCGCTATCACCGGTTCCAACAAGCGTCCTCTGAAATCCCTGGCTGACATGATCAAGGGTAAGCAAGGTCGTTTCCGTCAGAACTTGCTCGGTAAGCGTGTTGACTACTCCGGTCGTTCGGTAATTACCGTAGGCCCGACCCTGCGTCTGCACCAGTGCGGTCTGCCTAAGAAGATGGCACTTGAGCTGTTCAAGCCATTCATCTTCGGCAAGCTGGAAATGCGCGGTCTCGCGACCACCATCAAAGCGGCCAAGAAAATGGTCGAGCGCGAACTGCCAGAGGTTTGGGACGTTCTCGCTGAAGTGATTCGCGAACACCCGGTTCTCCTCAACCGTGCACCGACCCTTCACCGTCTGGGTATCCAGGCGTTTGAGCCGGTACTGATCGAAGGTAAGGCTATCCAGCTGCACCCTCTGGTCTGTGCTGCGTACAACGCCGACTTCGACGGCGACCAAATGGCCGTGCACGTACCGCTGACACTGGAAGCCCAGTTGGAAGCGCGTGCGTTGATGATGTCGACCAACAACATTCTGTCGCCAGCCAACGGTGAGCCAATCATCGTTCCGTCGCAGGACGTTGTATTGGGTCTGTACTACATGACGCGTGAAGCGATCAACGCCAAGGGCGAAGGTCGTGTATTCGCTGATCTGCAGGAAGTTGACCGTGTGTTCCGTGCCGGCGAAGCCGCACTGCACGCCAAGGTCAAAGTGCGGATCAACGAAACCGTCAATGACCGTGATGGCGGCAGCGTGACCAACACCCGTATCGTCGACACCACTGTCGGCCGTGCGCTGTTGTATCAAGTTGTGCCAAAAGGTCTGTCGTACGACGTTGTTAACTTGCCGATGAAGAAAAAGGCGATCTCCAAGCTGATCAACCAGTGCTACCGCGTGGTTGGTTTGAAAGAGACCGTGATCTTCGCTGACCAGTTGATGTACACAGGTTTTGCTTATTCGACCATTTCCGGCGTTTCGATCGGTGTTAACGACTTCGTTATCCCGGATGAAAAAGCCCAGATCATCGGTGCTGCTACCGATGAAGTGAAAGAGATCGAAAGCCAGTACGCATCCGGCTTGGTAACCCAGGGCGAGAAGTACAACAAGGTGATCGACCTTTGGTCCAAGGCCAACGACGAAGTGTCGAAGGCGATGATGGCTAACCTTTCGAAAGAAAAGGTTATCGACCGTCATGGTGTAGAAGTCGATCAAGAGTCGTTCAACTCGATGTACATGATGGCCGACTCGGGCGCACGGGGTTCTGCTGCGCAGATCCGTCAGCTCGCCGGTATGCGTGGCCTGATGGCCAAGCCGGACGGTTCTATCATCGAAACGCCGATCACTGCGAACTTCCGTGAAGGTTTGAGCGTACTTCAGTACTTCATCTCGACTCACGGTGCTCGTAAAGGTCTGGCGGATACCGCGTTGAAAACCGCTAACTCCGGTTACCTGACTCGCCGTCTGGTAGACGTTGCACAAGACTTGGTTGTGACTGAAGTCGACTGCGGTACCGAGCACGGTCTGCTGATGACTCCGCACATCGAAGGCGGCGACGTTGTAGAACCGTTGGGTGAGCGCGTACTGGGTCGAGTAATCGCCCGTGACGTATTCAAGCCAGGTACCGAGGAAATTATTGTTCCTGCCGGCACCCTGGTAGACGAGAAGTGGGTCGAGTTCATCGAACTCAACAGCATCGACGAAGTGATCGTTCGCTCGCCGATCAGCTGCGAAACCCGCTACGGCATTTGCGCCAAGTGCTACGGTCGTGACTTGGCTCGTGGTCACCAAGTGAACATCGGTGAAGCGGTCGGCGTTATCGCTGCCCAGTCCATCGGTGAGCCGGGTACCCAGCTGACCATGCGTACGTTCCACATCGGTGGTGCGGCAAGCCGGACCTCTGCAGCCGACAGCGTTCAGGTGAAGAATGGCGGTACCGTCCGTCTACACAACCTGAAACACGTTGAGCGAGTGGATGGCCACCTGGTTGCTGTGTCCCGTTCCGGTGAGCTGGCGATCGCTGATGACTACGGTCGTGAGCGTGAGCGCTACAAACTGCCGTACGGTGCTGTGATTTCGGTTAAAGAAGGTGACAAGGTCGACGCTGGCGCAATCGTGGCTAAGTGGGACCCGCACACTCACCCAATCGTTACCGAAATGAAAGGTACCGTGACCTACGTGGGCATGGAAGAAGGCATCACGATCAAGCGTCAGACTGACGAATTGACCGGTATGACCAACATTGAAGTACTCGACGCCAAAGATCGTCCAGCTGCCGGTAAAGACATCCGTCCTGCCGTGAAGATGGTCGACGACAACGGCAAGGATCTGTTGCTGCCAGGCACTGACGTAATCGCTCAGTACTTCCTGCCAGCCAACGCCTTGGTCGGTGTGGCGGATGGTGCGAAGATCGCGATCGGTGATGTTATCGCGCGTATCCCGCAAGAAACTTCGAAAACCCGCGACATTACCGGTGGTCTGCCGCGTGTTGCCGACTTGTTCGAAGCTCGTCGTCCGAAAGAAGCGTCGATTCTGGCTGAAGTCAGCGGCACCATCGCGTTCGGTAAAGAGACCAAAGGCAAGCGCCGTCTGGTTATTACCCCGAACGACGGTAGCGATCCGTACGAAGAGCTGATTCCGAAGTGGCGTCACCTGAACGTGTTCGAAGGCGAACAGGTAAACCGCGGCGAAGTTATCTCCGACGGCCCAAGCGATCCACACGACATCCTGCGTCTGCTGGGTGTGAGCGCGCTGGCCAAGTACATCGTTAACGAGATCCAGGACGTTTACCGCCTGCAAGGCGTGAAGATCAACGATAAGCACATCGAGACCATCCTGCGTCAGATGCTGCGTAAAGTTGAAATCGCTGAATCCGGCGATTCCAGTTTCATCAAGGGCGACCAGATGGAACTGACTCACGTACTGGTAGAGAACGAACGTCTGGGCGCGGAAGACAAGTTTGTCTCCAAGTTCACTCGTGTGTTGCTGGGTATCACCAAGGCGTCGTTGTCCACTGAGTCGTTCATCTCGGCGGCCTCCTTCCAGGAGACCACTCGCGTACTGACCGAAGCAGCGGTAACCGGCAAGCGCGATTACCTGCGCGGCCTGAAAGAAAACGTGGTCGTGGGTCGTCTGATCCCGGCAGGTACCGGTTTGGCTTACCACAGCGAGCGCAAGCGCCGCCGTGATGCTGACAAGCCGTTGCGCGTAAGCGCCAGTGAAGTGGAAGCTGCACTGACCGAAGCGCTGAACTCAAGCGGTAACTGAGTTCTGCACTAGATAAGTCCGGGCCCTGGCAGCCCCATTCGTCGGAACGAGGCAAATTTGCCCCGGTTCGACGAGAGGGGAGGTCGGGGCCTTGCCTTGACTGGGGGCAAGATCCTCTTTAGACTCTTGTACCCCTAAATTTGGCGGGAATTCGTTCCTGCCATTTTGCTTTTCTTGCAAGACAATAGCGTCGCAAGACAACAGTGGAGCTAGTAGATGGCAACTATCAACCAGCTGGTACGTCAGCCGCGTAAGCGTATCGTCGAGAAATCCGACGTGCCTGCGCTGCAGAACTGCCCGCAACGTCGTGGCGTATGCACTCGCGTGTATACCACTACGCCGAAAAAACCTAACTCGGCACTGCGTAAAGTATGCCGTGTGCGCCTGACCAACGGTTTCGAGGTTTCCTCGTACATCGGTGGTGAAGGTCACAACCTGCAAGAGCACAGCGTGGTACTGATCCGCGGCGGTCGTGTAAAAGACTTGCCAGGTGTTCGTTACCACACCGTACGCGGCTCCTTGGATACTTCCGGCGTTAAAGGTCGTAACCAGGGTCGTTCGAAGTACGGTACCAAGAAGCCTAAGTAGTAGCGGCTTTTTGCAAAACTGAATCATCTTATTTTCTGAGTCGATAAGAGTAAGGTCGGAGGCGTCCCGAAAGGGCACCGATTCCGAGCGAACCTGAAGACCGTTTGAGGGCTTATCCATGCCAAGAAGACGCGTAGCAGCCAAGCGCGAAGTGCTTGACGATCCAAAATACGGAAGCCAAATTCTGGCCAAGTTCATGAACCACGTGATGGAAAGCGGCAAGAAAGCCGTTGCCGAGCGTATCGTTTATGGCGCGCTGGAAAAGGTTAAAGAACGCAAGAACAGCGACCCCCTGGAAATCTTCGAGAAAGCTCTCGACGCCATCGCTCCGCTGGTCGAAGTGAAGTCGCGCCGTGTAGGCGGTGCTACTTACCAGGTTCCGGTTGAAGTTCGTCCGTCCCGTCGTAACGCCCTGGCAATGCGCTGGTTGGTAGACTTCGCCCGTAAGCGTGGCGAGAAGTCTATGGCTCTGCGTTTGGCCGGCGAGTTGTTGGACGCTGCTGAAGGTAAAGGTGCTGCTGTTAAGAAGCGTGAAGACGTGCACCGTATGGCTGAAGCTAACAAAGCTTTCTCGCACTACCGCTTCTAATCTTAGCTTCACTAATTTTGCGAGGGCTTTATGGCTCGTACTACTCCGATTAGCCGCTACCGTAACATCGGTATCGTTGCTCACGTGGATGCTGGTAAAACCACCACCACTGAGCGCGTACTGTTTTACACCGGCAAAAGTCACAAAATGGGCGAGGTGCATGACGGCGCCGCGACCACAGACTGGATGGTTCAGGAGCAGGAGCGTGGTATTACCATTACTTCTGCTGCTATTACCGCCTTCTGGAAGGGTTCCGAGAAACAGTACAAAGACGAGCACCGTTTCAACGTAATCGATACCCCGGGCCACGTAGACTTCACCATTGAAGTTGAGCGTTCCCTGCGCGTACTCGACGGCGCTGTCGTTGTGTTCTGCGGCACCTCGGGTGTTGAGCCTCAGTCGGAAACCGTATGGCGTCAAGCCAACAAATACGGCGTTCCACGTCTTGTTTACGTAAACAAGATGGACCGTGCTGGTGCCAACTTCCTGCGCGTGATCGGTCAGATCAAGCAGCGTCTGGGTCACACCCCGGTGCCAATCCAGTTGGCTATCGGTTCCGAAGACAACTTCCAAGGCCAGATCGATCTGCTGACCATGGAAGCGGTTTACTGGAACGACGCTGACAAAGGTATGGTTCCTGTTCGCAAGCCTATCCCTGCAGAGTTGCAGGAACTGGCTGACGAGTGGCGCAACAACATGGTTGAAGCTGCGGCTGAAGCCAACGAAGAGCTGATGAACAAGTACCTCGAAGGTGAAGAACTCACCAACGTGGAAATCAAGGCTGCTCTGCGTCAGCGTACTATTGCTGGTGAGATCGTCTTGGCTGTTTGCGGTTCCTCGTTCAAGAACAAGGGTGTTCCCCTGGTTCTCGATGCTGTGATCGACTATCTGCCAGCACCTGTTGATATTCCTGCCATCAAGGGTACTGACCCGGATGACGAGACTATCGAACTGGAGCGTCATGCAGACGACGCAGAACCGTTCTCCGCTCTGGCATTTAAAATTGCCACTGACCCATTCGTGGGTACCTTGACCTTCGTCCGTGTTTACTCGGGCGTGTTGAACTCCGGCGACGGCGTGATCAACTCGGTTAAAGGCAAGAAAGAGCGCGTGGGTCGTATGGTGCAAATGCACGCAAACGCCCGTGAAGAAATCAAGGAAGTACGCGCTGGTGACATCGCGGCCTTGATTGGCATGAAGGACGTCACCACTGGTGAAACTTTGTGCAACGCTGACAAGCCAATCATCCTGGTTCGCATGGACTTCCCGGAGCCGGTTATTTCGGTTGCCGTAGAGCCTAAGACCAAGGATGACCAGGAAAAAATGGGTATCGCTCTGGGCAAGCTTGCTCAGGAAGATCCATCTTTCCGCGTCAAAACTGATGAAGAGACTGGTCAAACGATCATCTCCGGCATGGGCGAGTTGCACCTGGACATCCTGGTTGACCGGATGCGCCGTGAGTTCAACGTCGAAGCCAACATCGGTAAGCCTCAGGTTTCCTATCGTGAGCGCATCACGAAGAACTGTGAAATCGAAGGCAAGTTCGTTCGTCAGTCCGGCGGTCGTGGTCAGTTCGGTCACTGCTGGATCCGTTTTGCTCCTGCTGACGAAGGTCAGGAAGGTCTGCAATTCGTGAACGAAGTAGTAGGTGGTGTTGTTCCTAAGGAATACATCCCTGCTATCCAGAAGGGTATCGAAGAGCAGATGAAGAACGGTGTTGTTGCCGGCTATCCGCTGATCGGCCTGAAAGCAACCGTTTTTGACGGTTCTTACCACGACGTCGACTCCAACGAGATGGCGTTTAAGGTGGCTGCTTCCATGGCAACCAAGCAACTGGCCCAAAAGGGCGGTGGTGAGTTGCTTGAGCCAATCATGGCGGTAGAAGTTGTTACACCTGAAGACTATATGGGTGATGTCATGGGCGACCTTAACCGTCGTCGCGGCATGATCTTGGGTATGGAAGACACGGTTTCCGGCAAAGTGATTCGCGCCGAGGTTCCGTTGGGTGAGATGTTCGGTTATGCGACCGACGTTCGCTCCATGTCCCAGGGTCGCGCAAGCTACTCTATGGAATTCAAAAAATACAACACAGCTCCGGCGCACATCGCTGAAACTGTATCCAAAAAACAAGGCTGATTCAGTCCTTTAGGCAAGGAGTTAATTGTCGTGGCTAAAGAAAAATTTGATCGTTCCCTACCGCACGTCAACGTTGGCACTATCGGTCACGTTGACCACGGTAAAACCACTCTGACTGCTGCTCTGACTCGCGTTTGCTCCGAAGTATTCGGTTCTGCAATCGTTGATTTCGATAAAATCGACAGCGCACCAGAAGAGAAAGCTCGTGGTATCACCATCAACACCGCGCACGTTGAATACAACTCGCTGATCCGTCACTACGCTCACGTTGACTGCCCAGGTCACGCTGACTATGTGAAGAACATGATCACCGGTGCTGCCCAGATGGACGGTGCGATCCTGGTTTGCTCGGCCGCTGATGGTCCGATGCCACAAACCCGTGAGCACATCCTGCTGTCCCGTCAGGTAGGCGTTCCGTACATCGTGGTTTACCTGAACAAGGCTGACCTGGTAGACGACGCTGAGCTGCTGGAACTGGTTGAGATGGAAGTGCGCGATCTGCTGAGCACTTACGACTTCCCAGGCGACGACACTCCGATCATCATCGGTTCCGCTCGTATGGCTCTGGAAGGCAAAGACGACAACGAAATGGGCACCACGTCCGTTCGTAAACTGGTTGAGACTCTGGACAGCTACATCCCAGATCCAGTCCGTGTTATCGACAAGCCGTTCCTGATGCCAATCGAAGACGTATTCTCGATCTCCGGTCGTGGTACTGTTGTGACTGGTCGTATCGAGCGCGGTATCGTTAAGGTTCAAGATCCGCTGGAAATCGTTGGTCTGCGTGACACTACCGTCACCACCTGCACCGGTGTTGAAATGTTCCGTAAGCTGCTCGACGAAGGTCGTGCTGGCGAGAACTGCGGCGTTCTGCTGCGTGGTACCAAGCGTGACGACGTTGAGCGTGGCCAGGTTCTGGTCAAGCCAGGTTCGGTTAAGCCGCACACCAAGTTCGAAGCTGAAGTGTACGTGCTGAGCAAAGAAGAAGGCGGTCGCCACACTCCGTTCTTCAAAGGCTACCGTCCACAGTTCTACTTCCGTACTACTGACGTGACTGGTAACTGCGAGCTGCCGGAAGGCGTTGAAATGGTAATGCCAGGCGACAACATCAAAATGGTTGTCACCCTGATCAAAACCATCGCAATGGAAGACGGTCTGCGTTTCGCTATCCGCGAAGGTGGCCGTACCGTTGGTGCTGGTGTTGTAGCTAAAATCATCGAGTAATTATCTCTTCTGAGGTAGCTCGGTTTTTTGAGAAGGCCCCCGCTTAGCGGGGGCCTTTTTTATTGGGTTGACACCTATCTGGGGCGTCTATAGAATTGCGCCTCCTTTTAACGGGCGTATTGCGCTCGCTGGGAATAGCAGCCGGAGTCTGAAATCCAATGCAAAATCAGCAAATCCGTATCAGGTTGAAGGCTTTTGACCATCGCCTGATCGACCAATCCACCCAGGAAATCGTGGAAACCGCGAAACGTACTGGTGCTCAAGTGCGTGGTCCAATTCCACTGCCTACCCGTAAAGAGCGGTTCACCGTTCTGGTCTCCCCGCACGTCAACAAAGACGCGCGTGACCAGTACGAGATCCGTACTCATAAGCGCGTACTGGACATCGTCCAGCCAACGGATAAAACCGTTGATGCACTTATGAAGCTCGATCTGGCGGCCGGTGTGGAAGTACAGATCAGCCTCGGCTAAGACTTGGGTCTTAGTCGTGTAACGCTCTGAAATGGGCGGCCATAGCGGGTGAAAGCCCCGTACACTCATGAGGTTTACAACATGACTATTGGTGTAGTCGGTCGTAAATGCGGTATGACCCGTATTTTCACCGAAGAAGGTGTCTCCATTCCGGTCACGGTCATTGAGATCGAACCGAATCGCGTCACCCAGTTCAAAACTGAAGAGACCGATGGCTATCGTGCAGTGCAAGTCACTGTCGGCGAGCGTCGTGCTTCGCGCGTGACTGCTGCTCAAGCAGGTCACTTCGCTAAAGCAAACGTTGCAGCTGGTCGCACTGTTATGGAGTTCCGTCTCGAAGACGGCGACTACCAGGCTGGCGATCTGATCAACGCTGAAATCTTCGCCGCTGGTCAACTGGTTGATGTAACCGGTCAGTCCAAAGGTAAAGGCTTCCAGGGTACGATCAAGCGTTGGAATTTCCGTGGCCAAGACAACACTCACGGTAACTCCGTTTCCCACCGCGTCCCGGGCTCTATTGGCCAGTGCCAGACTCCTGGTCGTGTATTCAAGGGCAAAAAAATGTCCGGTCATATGGGCGCTGAGCGCGTGACCGTGCAGTCCCTCGAAGTAGTGCGCGTCGACGCTGAACGCAATCTGTTGTTGGTCAAGGGTGCTGTTCCTGGCGCTACTGGCGGCAACCTGGTTGTACGTCCAGCGGCCAAGGCTCGCGGTTAAGGGGAAGCTGACATGCAATTAAATGTAAATGACGCTCAAGCGATCGAAGTTTCCGAACTGACGTTTGGCGGCGAGTTCAACGAGACGCTGGTTCACCAAGCAGTCGTGGCCTACATGGCCGGCGGCCGTCAAGGTAGCAAGCAGCAAAAGACCCGTTCCGACGTTCGTGGTGGCGGTAAGCGCCCTTGGCGTCAGAAAGGTACTGGCCGTGCTCGTGCCGGTACTATCCGTAGCCCAATCTGGCGTGGCGGCGGTACCACTTTCGCAGCTCGTCCACAGGATCACTCGCAGAAGCTCAACAAGAAGATGTACCGCGCAGCTCTGCGCTCCATCCTTGCTGAACTCGTGCGTACTGACCGTCTGGTCGTGGTTCAGGATTTCGCTGTTGAAAGTCCAAAAACCAAAGATCTGCTGGGCAAACTGAACAACATGAGCCTGACCGACGTTTTGATCGTGTCGGAAGCTGTTGATCAGAACCTGTACCTGGCTGCTCGCAACCTGCCACACGTTGATGTACGTGACGTGCAAGGTTCCGATCCAGTTAGTCTGATCGCATACGACAAGGTTTTGATCACCGTGTCGGCCGTGAAGAAATTCGAGGAGCTGCTGGGATGAACCAGGAACGCGTATTTAAAGTTCTGCTTGGCCCGCACGTTTCCGAAAAGGCTACGGTTCTGGCTGACAAGAAAGGCCAGTTCGTTTTCAAGGTTGCAACTGACGCAACCAAGCTGGAAATCAAGAAGGCCGTCGAAAGCCTGTTCAGCGTGAAAGTAGAGCGTGTTACTACCCTGAATGTTCTGGGTAAGAGCAAGCGCACTGCTCGCGGTCTGGGCAAGCGTAATGACTGGAAGAAGGCAGTTATCTCCCTTCAGCCAGGCCAAGATCTCGATTTCAGCAGCAGTGCTGAGTAAGGAAGGGGTGCATCATGGCAATCGTTAAATGCAAACCGACTTCCCCTGGCCGCCGTTTTGTGGTCAAGGTGGTCAACCAGGAGCTGCATAAAGGCGCTCCTCACGCACCGCTGCTCGAGAAAAAATCGAAGACTGGTGGTCGTAACAACAATGGTCGTATTACCACTCGTCACATCGGTGGTGGCCATAAGCAGCATTATCGTCTGGTCGATTTCCGTCGCAACGACAAAGATGGCATCTCCGCCACTGTCGAGCGTATTGAATACGATCCAAACCGTACTGCTCACATCGCACTGCTGCTGTACGCAGATGGCGAGCGTCGCTACATCATCGCCCCTAAAGGCGTGAGTGCTGGTGACCAGCTGATCGCAGGTGCCTTGGCACCGATCAAGCCGGGCAACGCTCTGCAACTGCGCAACATTCCAGTTGGTAGCACCGTACACGGCATCGAATTGAAGCCAGGTAAAGGCGCGCAAATCGCTCGTTCCGCTGGTGCTTCGGCTCAGCTGATCGCTCGTGAAGGTGTCTACGTGACCCTGCGTCTGCGTTCTGGTGAGATGCGTAAAGTGCTGGCTGAATGCCGCGCGACCCTGGGCGAAGTCTCGAACTCCGAGCACAGCCTGCGTTCGCTGGGTAAAGCTGGTGCCAAACGCTGGCGTGGCGTTCGCCCAACCGTTCGTGGTGTTGCCATGAACCCGGTTGACCACCCACACGGTGGTGGTGAAGGTCGTACCTCTGGTGGTCGTCATCCGGTATCGCCATGGGGCTTCCCGACTAAGGGCGCGAAGACTCGTGGTAATAAGCGTACCGACAAAATGATCGTCCGTCGTCGCAAGTAAATAGAGGGATACGACAGTGCCACGTTCTCTGAAAAAAGGTCCTTTTATTGATCTTCACCTACTGAAGAAGATCGAAGTGGCGGCGGAAAAGAACGATCGCAAACCAGTTAAGACCTGGTCGCGTCGTTCGATGATCCTGCCACAAATGGTCGGTTTGACCATCGCTGTACACAACGGTCGCTTGCACGTCCCAGTTCTCGTGAACGAAGACATGGTCGGCCACAAACTAGGCGAGTTTGCCGGTACCCGCACTTATCGTGGGCACGTGGCAGACAAGAAAGCCAAGCGTTAAGGGGTTAGGAAATGGAAGTAGCCGCTAAGTTGTCGGGCGCTCGAATCTCCGCCCAGAAAGCCCGCTTGGTCGCCGACCAGATCCGCGGGAAGAAGGTGGGCGAAGCGCTCAACCTGTTGGCTTTCAGCAGTAAGAAAGCCGCCGAGATCATGAAGAAAGTGCTGGAGTCGGCCGTAGCCAACGCCGAGCATAACGAAGGCGCAGACGTTGATGACCTGAAGGTCAGCACCGTTTTCGTCAACGAAGGGCGTTCGCTGAAGCGCATCATGCCACGTGCCAAAGGCCGTGCTGATCGCATCGTCAAGCGGTCTTGCCATATCACTGTCAAGGTTGCTGACAAGTAACGGAGTCGAAGAGATGGGTCAGAAAGTACATCCCATTGGCATTCGCCTGGGAATCGTCAAGGAGCACACCTCCGTCTGGTACGCAGACGGTCGGACTTATGCGGACTATTTGTTCGCTGATCTGAAGGTGCGTGAGTATCTCCAAGACAAACTAAAAAGCGCGTCCGTAAGCCGTATCGATATCCATCGTCCGGCGCAAACTGCACGTATCACCATCCACACCGCTCGTCCAGGTATCGTTATCGGGAAGAAAGGTGAAGATGTTGAGAAACTGCGTCAGGACCTGACCAAGCAAATGGGTGTGCCTGTGCACATCAATATCGAAGAGATCCGTAAGCCGGAGCTCGACGGTATGCTGGTTGCGCAGAGCGTAGCTCAGCAGCTGGAGCGTCGCGTAATGTTCCGTCGCGCTATGAAGCGCGCTGTACAGAACGCCATGCGCATTGGTGCCAAAGGCATCAAAATCCAAGTGAGCGGTCGTCTCGGCGGTGCTGAAATCGCACGTACTGAATGGTATCGCGAAGGTCGTGTGCCACTGCACACCCTGCGTGCCGACATCGACTATGCCAACTACGAAGCTCACACCACTTACGGTGTGATCGGTGTAAAGGTTTGGATCTTCAAAGGCGAAGTAATTGGTGGTCGCCAAGAAGAACTGAAACCACAAGCACCAGCGCCTCGTAAAAAAGCTGCTAAGTAAGGGGTACGCCAAATGTTGCAACCTAAGCGTACGAAGTTCCGCAAGCAGATGACAGGCCACAACCGTGGTCTGGCTCAGCGCGGTAGCAAAGTCAGCTTCGGCGAGTTCGCGCTGAAGTCTGTAGCTCGTGGTCGTCTCACCGCTCGTCAGATCGAGTCAGCGCGTCGTGCTCTGACCCGTCACGTAAAACGTGGCGGCAAGATCTGGATCCGTGTATTCCCGGACAAGCCGATCTCCAAAAAACCTCTCGAGGTTCGGATGGGTAAAGGTAAGGGTAACGTGGAATACTGGGTAGCCCAGATTCAGCCAGGTAAAGTCCTGTATGAAATCGAGGGTGTTTCTGAAGAGCTGGCGCGTGAGGCTTTCGCCCTGGCTGCTGCAAAGCTGCCGCTCGCCACCTCCTTTGTTAAACGGACGGTGATGTGATGAAAGCGAATGAACTTCGTGAAAAATCCGCACAGCAGCTGAACGAGCAACTGCTCGGCCTGCTGCGCGACCAGTTCAATCTGCGTATGCAGAAAGCAACTGGCCAGTTGGGGCAGTCTCATCTGCTCTCGCAAGTTAAGCGTGACATTGCTCGCGTGAAGACTGTGCTCAACCAGCAGGCAGGTAAGTGATCATGGCTGAAGCCGAAAAGACTGTCCGTACGCTGACTGGCCGTGTTGTCAGCGACAAGATGGACAAAACCATCACCGTTTTGATCGAGCGTCGCGTTAAGCACCCGATCTACGGTAAATATGTTAAGCGTTCGACTAAGCTGCACGCGCACGACGAAACCAACCAGTGCCACATCGGCGACAAAGTCACTATTCGTGAAACTCGTCCGCTGGCCAAGACCAAGTCTTGGGCGCTGGTTGATGTTCTCGAACGCGCTGTGGAAGTCTAAGGACTAGGGGTCGGAGAAATTATATGATTCAGACTCAATCCATGCTCGATGTGGCCGATAACAGCGGCGCTCGCCGCGTTATGTGCATCAAGGTGCTGGGTGGCTCCCATCGTCGTTACGCTGGTATCGGTGACATCATCAAAGTTACCGTGAAGGAAGCAATTCCTCGCGGTAAAGTGAAAAAGGGCCAAGTGATGACTGCTGTTGTAGTCCGCACTCGTCACGGTGTACGCCGTGCTGATGGCTCCATTATCCGCTTTGATGGCAACGCTGCTGTTCTTCTGAACAACAAGCAAGAGCCGATCGGCACCCGTATCTTTGGGCCAGTGACCCGTGAACTTCGTACTGAGAAGTTCATGAAGATCGTCTCGCTCGCCCCAGAAGTGCTGTAAGGAGATCCGACATGCAAAAGATTCGTCGTGACGACGAGATCATCGTGATCGCCGGCAAAGACAAAGGTAAGCGCGGTAAGGTGCTTAAGGTTCTCGCTAATAACCGTCTGGTTATCGGTGGTCTGAACCTGGTTAAGCGTCATACCAAGCCTAACCCGATGTCGGGCGTACAAGGCGGTATCGTCGAAAAAGAAGCTCCACTGGACGCTTCTAACGTCGCCATTTTCAACGGCGAAACCAACAAGGCTGACCGCGTTGGTTTCAAAGTAGAAGATGGCAAGAAAATTCGTGTCTTCAAGTCGACCCAAAAAGCGGTTGATGCTTGAACACTGCTAGGTAGAAGACCATGGCACGACTAAAAGAGATTTACTGGAAAGAAATCGCACCGAAACTTAAGGAAGAACTTAAGCTTTCGAACGTGATGGAAGTTCCACGCGTTACCAAAATCACCCTGAACATGGGTCTTGGCGAAGCGGTCGGCGACAAAAAAGTCATCGAACACGCTGTAGCTGACCTGGAAAAGATCACCGGTCAAAAAGTCGTTGTGACTTACGCTCGGAAATCCATCGCTGGCTTTAAAGTCCGTGAAGGTTGGCCGATCGGCGTCAAAGTGACTCTGCGCCGTGAGCGTATGTACGAATTCCTGGATCGTCTGCTGTCGATCTCCCTGCCTCGGGTTCGCGACTTCCGCGGCCTGAATGCCAAGTCCTTCGATGGTCGTGGTAACTACAGCATGGGCGTGAAAGAGCAGATCATCTTCCCGGAAATCGACTACGACAAGATCGATGCTCTCCGCGGTCTGGACATCACCCTGACCACCACTGCCAAGAACGATGATGAAGGTCGCGCCCTGCTGCGTGCTTTCAAATTCCCGTTCCGCAACTGATTGGAGTAGGACCATGGCCAAGATGAGCATGAAAAACCGCGAGCTGAAGCGTCAGCTCACGGTTGCCAAGTACGCCAAGAAGCGTGCAGCACTGAAAGCAATCATCGTTGATCTGAACGCAAGTCCAGAAGCGCGTTGGGAAGCTACAGTTGCCCTGCAGAAGCAGCCACGTGACGCAAGCGCTTCGCGCATGCGTAACCGCTGCCGCCTGACCGGTCGTCCACACGGCGTTTACCGCAAGTTCGGCCTCGGCCGTAACAAACTGCGTGAAGCGGCAATGCGTGGTGACGTACCAGGTCTGGTTAAAGCCAGCTGGTAAGTACTTTCAACGTCCGGGTGGTCTGAGTCGCAAGATACTGACCGCCGGTGACCTTGAATCTGGAACAAGCCCCTTTTGGGGCTTGTTTCATTTCCGTAGTGTGTCTAAAATACGCGGCTCGCCTGAGCCCGTGTTTTTTACGCTCGGAGATTCTCGGCGACATATGTAGCCGCAAGGCTAATTTTTTTGTATTAGGAGCGTCTAGCCCATGAGTATGCAGGACCCGTTAGCGGACATGCTAACTCGTATCCGTAATGCCCAGATGGCTGAAAAGTCCGTCGTAAGCATGCCATCTTCCAAGTTGAAGGTAGCTGTTGCCAAAGTCCTGAAAGACGAAGGCTACATTGCGGGTTATCAGATCAGCAGCGAAACCAAGCCACTGCTGTCCATCGAGCTGAAGTACTTCGAAGGCCGTTCGGTCATCGAGGAAGTGAAGCGCGTTAGCCGTCCAGGCCTGCGTCAGTACAAGTCCGCCGAAGATCTGCCGAAAGTTCGTGGCGGTCTGGGTGTGTCTATCGTCTCCACCAACAAAGGTGTGATGACGGATCGTGCTGCGCGCGCTGCCGGTGTCGGCGGCGAAGTTCTTTGCACTGTGTTCTAAGGGGGGATAAGCATGTCACGCGTCGCTAAGAACCCCGTTAAGCTGCCAGCCGGTGTCGAAGTCAAATTCGCAGGCCAACAGCTTTCGGTGAAGGGTGCCAAGGGTACTCTTGAACTGAACATCCATTCGTCCGTTGAGATCGTTGAAGAAGCTGGTGAGCTGCGTTTCGCTGCTCGCAATGGCGATCAACAAACTCGCGCAATGGCCGGTACCACGCGTGCGTTGGTAAACAACATGGTCCAAGGCGTAAGCCAAGGCTTCGAGCGTAAGCTCCAGCTGGTCGGTGTTGGTTACAAAGCGCAAGCAAAAGGCACGGTTTTGAACCTGGCCCTTGGCTTCTCGCACCCAGTGGATTACGAACTGCCGGAAGGCATCACCGCTGAGACCCCTAGCCAAACCGATATCCTGATCAAGGGCATCGATAAGCAGCTGGTAGGTCAGGTGGCCGCTGAGATCCGCGACTTCCGTCCACCAGAGCCGTACAAAGGCAAAGGTGTGCGCTACGCGGACGAAGTCGTCCGTCGTAAAGAAGCCAAGAAGAAGTAGGGCATAGCAAATGACCGACAAAAAAGTTACTCGACTGCGTCGCGCTCGCAAAGCACGCCTGAAAATGCACGAACTCGAAGTCGTGCGTCTCTGCGTGTATCGCTCGTCGCAGCACATCTACGCCCAGGTCATCTCGGCCGACGGCAACAAAGTCCTGGCAAGCGCCTCGACTTTGGATAAAGAACTGCGTGATGGTGCCACTGGCAACATCGACGCGGCCACAAAGGTTGGCCAGCTGGTCGCTACGCGTGCTAAGGCCGCCGGCGTCTCGCAAGTGGCTTTCGACCGCTCTGGCTTCAAGTACCACGGTCGCGTGAAAGCGCTGGCTGATGCTGCTCGTGAAGCTGGGCTGGAGTTCTAAGTTATGTCAAATAACGACCAAAAGCGCGACGAAGGCTACATTGAGAAGCTGGTTCAAGTTAACCGCGTAGCCAAAACCGTTAAAGGCGGCCGTATCTTCACTTTCACCGCGTTGACCGTGGTAGGTGATGGTAAAGGGCGTGTTGGCTTCGGCCGTGGCAAGTCACGTGAAGTGCCTGCTGCGATCCAGAAGGCAATGGAAGCTGCTCGTCGCAACATGATCCAAGTTGATCTGAACGGCACCACTCTGCAGTACGCAATGAAATCCGCCCATGGCGCTTCCAAGGTGTACATGCAGCCTGCTTCTGAAGGTACCGGTATCATCGCTGGCGGCGCTATGCGTGCTGTCCTCGAAGTGGCTGGTGTTCAGAACGTTCTGGCCAAGTGCTACGGCTCGACTAACCCGGTAAACGTGGTTCACGCCACTTTCAAAGGTTTGAAAGCTATGCAATCTCCTGAGTCCATCGCTGCCAAGCGTGGTCTGACTGTCAAGGAGATCTTCTGATCATGGCTACCGTTAAAGTAACGCTGATCAAAAGCATGACCGGCCGCATCCCTAACCACAAACTGTGCGTTAAAGGTTTGGGTCTGCGTCGCATCGGTCACACTGTAGAAGTCCAGGATACTCCCGAGAATCGCGGGATGATCAACAAGGCTTACTACATGCTGCGTGTAGAGGGTTAATCGATGAAACTCAATGATCTGAGTCCAGCGCCGGGTTCCCGTCGCGAAAAGCATCGTCCGGGCCGTGGTATCGGTAGCGGTTTGGGTAAGACTGGTGGCCGTGGCCACAAAGGTCAAACCTCCCGCTCCGGTGGCACCATCGCTCCAGGCTTTGAAGGCGGTCAACAGCCGCTGCATCGTCGCCTGCCTAAGTTCGGTTTCGTATCCCTGAAAGCTATGGATCGCGCAGAAGTGCGTCTGTCCGAGCTGGCTAAAGTGGAAGGCGACATCGTTACTGTGCAGACCCTGAAAGATGCCAACGTGATCAACGTCAACGTACAGCGTGTGAAAATCATGCTGTCCGGTGAAGTGACTCGCGCTGTCACTATCGGCAAGGGAATCGGCGCCACCAAAGGTGCGCGTTCGGCTATCGAAGCAGCTGGCGGCAAGTTCGAGGAATAAATGGCTAAGCAAGGTGCTCTCTCAGCGCTCGGCAAAGGCGGTATGTCTGAACTTTGGGCTCGTCTGCGTTTTCTGTTCCTGGCGATTATCGTCTACCGAATAGGCGCACACATCCCGGTTCCAGGTATCAACCCGGACCGACTCGCAGACCTGTTTCGACAGAATGAGGGGACCATTCTTAGCTTGTTCAACATGTTTTCCGGCGGCGCGCTGGAACGGATGAGCATCTTTGCACTGGGGATCATGCCGTACATCTCGGCATCGATCATCATGCAACTGATGACCGCCGTCAGCCCGCAGCTGGAGCAGTTGAAGAAGGAAGGTGAAGCTGGCCGTCGCAAGATTAGCCAGTACACCCGCTACGGCACTGTCATCCTCGCCCTGGTTCAAGCTATCGGCATGTCCGTTGGCTTGGCCGGGCAGGGTGTTGCGTTCACTGGTGACTTTGGCTTCCATTTCGTCGCGGTATCCACGTTTGTGGCTGGTGCGATGTTCATGATGTGGCTGGGTGAGCAGATTACTGAGCGTGGTGTTGGTAACGGTATCTCGATGTTGATTTTCGCAGGTATCGTCGCCGGTCTTCCGAGAGCAATCGGGCAGTCTTTCGAGTCTGCGCGTCAGGGTGATATCAATATTTTCGCCCTGGTTGCCATCGGTTTGCTGGCAGTAGCGATTATCGGTTTTGTGGTGTTCATTGAGCGTGGCCAGCGTCGTATTGCTGTTCACTACGCCAAGCGTCAGCAGGGCCGTAAGGTCTTTGCTGCGCAGACCAGCCACTTGCCGCTGAAAGTGAATATGGCCGGTGTTATTCCGGCAATTTTCGCGAGCAGCATTTTGCTGTTTCCGGCTTCGTTGGGTACCTGGTTTGGTCAGTCTGAAAATATGGGCTGGCTGCAGGACCTCTCTCAGTCGATCGCTCCTGGTCAGCCGTTGAATATTCTGCTGTTTAGTGCAGGGATTATTTTCTTCTGCTTCTTCTATACGGCGTTGATGTTCAATCCGAAAGACGTAGCGGAAAACCTGAAGAAGTCCGGTGCCTTTATTCCGGGCATCCGTCCAGGTGAGCAGTCTGCGCGCTACATTGATGGCGTTCTGACTCGTTTGACCCTGTTCGGTGCTCTATATATGACGGCCGTGTGCTTGCTTCCCCAGTTCCTGGTGGTTGCAGCAAACGTTCCGTTCTACCTTGGCGGGACCTCGTTGCTGATCGTGGTCGTGGTTGTGATGGACTTCATGTCCCAAGTACAATCGCACCTCGTTTCGCACCAGTACGAATCCCTGATGAAGAAAGCCAACCTGAAGGGCTACGGCAGCGGCATGTTGCGCTGAGTACCCCATAAGGTTCGAGGAGTTGGTGATGAAAGTTCGTGCATCGGTGAAAAAGCTGTGCCGTAACTGCAAGATTATTCGCCGCGAAGGTGTTGTTCGAGTAATTTGCAGCGCGGAACCGCGTCACAAACAGCGCCAAGGCTGAGTGTGATCCGCTTGAAGCCCGGCAGCTAGTGCGCTGCCGGGTTGATTATTTGTTATTACAGCGATATTATCTCGCGCCCTATTTCTTGGCTTCCGGGGCGTAGGTAGCTGTCAATTGGAGTCCCACTGAATGGCCCGTATTGCAGGCGTTAACATTCCAGATAACAAGCACACTGTTATCTCGCTGACCTACATCTATGGTGTTGGTCGCACTACTGCGCAGAAAATTTGCGCAGATACTGGGGTAAACCCAGCCGCAAAGATCAAAGATCTGAGCGACGAGCAGATTGAGCTGTTGCGTGGCGAAGTGGCGAAGTTCACCACTGAAGGTGACCTGCGTCGCGAAATCAACATGAAAATCAAGCGTTTGATGGACCTCGGTTGCTACCGTGGTCTGCGTCATCGTCGTGGTCTTCCAGTGCGCGGTCAGCGTACCAAGACTAACGCGCGTACCCGTAAAGGTCCGCGTAAGCCGATCCGCAAGTAATCGCCCACGCGAATCGACAGGAAAATTATCATGGCAAAACCTGCTGCTCGTCCTCGTAAAAAAGTTAAAAAGACAGTGGTTGATGGCATCGCCCACATCCATGCATCTTTTAACAACACCATCGTGACCATCACCGACCGTCAAGGTAACGCGCTTTCTTGGGCTACCTCCGGTGGTTCGGGTTTCCGCGGTTCCCGCAAGTCCACCCCGTTTGCTGCTCAAGTAGCTGCTGAACGTGCTGGTCAAGCTGCGCTGGAATACGGCCTGAAAAACCTCGACGTTAACGTCAAAGGTCCAGGTCCAGGTCGTGAGTCTGCTGTCCGTGCTTTGAACGGCTGTGGCTATAAGATCGCCAGCATCACCGACGTGACGCCAATCCCGCACAACGGGTGCCGTCCGCCGAAGAAGCGCCGCGTGTAATCCAGGAGATTGTAAAGAATGGCTCGTTACATTGGTCCAAAATGCAAACTCGCTCGTCGTGAAGGCACCGATCTCTTCTTGAAGAGCGGCGTGCGCGCGATCGAATCGAAGTGCAACATTGAAGCAGCACCTGGTATCCACGGCCAACGCCGCGGTCGCCAGTCCGATTACGGCACCCAACTGCGTGAAAAGCAGAAGGTCCGTCGTATCTACGGCGTTCTCGAGCGTCAGTTCAGCGGCTACTACAAAGAAGCTGCTGGCAAGAAAGGTGCAACCGGTGAAAACCTGCTGCAACTGCTCGAATGCCGTCTGGACAACGTTGTATACCGTATGGGCTTTGGTTCGACTCGTGCCGAATCCCGTCAGCTGGTATCGCACAAATCGATCAGCGTTAACGGTCAGACCGTAAACGTTCCGTCCTACCAGGTTCGTGCTGGTGACGTGGTCGCAGTCCGCGAGAAAGCAAAAAACCAACTTCGCATTGTCCAAGCTCTCGATCTGTGTGCCCAACGTGGCCGCGTAGAATGGGTAGAAGTAGACACTGAGAAGAAGTCGGGCGTTTTCAAGAACGTTCCTGCTCGCAGTGATCTGTCCGCCGACATCAACGAAAGCCTGATTGTCGAGCTCTACTCCAAGTAAGGGCTAGAAAATAGGTGCATCCATGCAGATTTCGGTAAATGAGTTCCTGACACCCCGCCACATTGATGTGCAGGTTGTCAGTCCAACCCGCGCCAAAATTACTCTCGAGCCTCTCGAGCGTGGTTTTGGCCACACCCTGGGCAACGCGCTGCGCCGCATCCTGTTGTCCTCAATGCCCGGCTGTGCAGTAGTCGAGGCCGAGATTGACGGTGTGCTCCACGAGTACAGCGCCATCGAAGGTGTACAGGAAGACGTAATTGAAATCCTGTTGAACCTTAAAGGTCTGGCTATCAAGCTGCACGGCCGTGACGAAGTTACGCTGACCTTGTCGAAGAAGGGTTCGGGGGTGGTTACCGCTGCCGATATTCAGCTGGATCATGATGTCGAGATCGTTAACCCCGATCACGTAATCGCTAACCTGGCGTCTAACGGCGCCCTGAACATGAAGCTCACCGTAGCTCGTGGTCGTGGTTATGAACCGGCCGACTCGCGTCAGAGCGATGAAGACGAAAGCCGCAGCATTGGTCGCTTGCAGCTTGACTCTTCGTTCAGCCCGGTTCGCCGTATCGCATACGTGGTGGAAAACGCCCGTGTCGAGCAGCGTACTAACCTGGACAAGCTGGTTATTGATCTGGAAACCAACGGTACTCTGGACCCTGAAGAGGCTATCCGTCGCGCTGCAACCATCCTGCAACAGCAGTTGGCTGCGTTCGTCGACCTCAAAGGTGACAGCGAACCAGTGGTAATCGAGCAGGAAGACGAGATCGATCCGATCCTGCTTCGCCCGGTTGACGATCTGGAACTGACTGTACGTTCGGCTAACTGCCTTAAGGCGGAAAACATTTACTACATCGGTGACCTGATTCAGCGTACCGAAGTAGAACTGTTGAAGACTCCGAACCTGGGCAAGAAATCCTTGACTGAAATCAAGGACGTTCTGGCCTCCCGCGGTCTGTCCCTCGGCATGCGCCTCGACAACTGGCCGCCTGCAAGTCTTAAGAAGGACGACAAGGCGACTGCCTGATCGTCGTAATCACCGAACGTGAGTTTGGTAAGGAATGAACCATGCGTCATCGTAAAAGTGGTCGTCACCTGAGCCGTACCAGCTCGCACCGCAAGGCCATGTTCCAAAACATGGCGGTGTCGCTGTTCGAGCACGAGCTGATCAAAACTACACTGCCGAAAGCTAAAGAACTGCGTCGCGTTGCTGAGCCGCTGATCACTTTGGCCAAGACAGACAGCCTGGCTAACCGCCGTCTGGCTTTCGACCGTACTCGTTCGAAAGCTATCGTTGGTAAGCTCTTCAACGACCTGGGCAAGCGTTACGCTACCCGTGAGGGTGGCTACCTGCGCATCCTCAAGTGCGGTTTCCGCGCTGGCGACAACGCGCCTATGGCGTACGTCGAGTTGGTTGATCGTGCTACTGCCGGCGAAGCTGTAAGCGCCGAGTAAGACGACAAGCTGTAACGAAGAACCGGGCCTAGTGCCCGGTTTTTTGTGCGCGTAATAAAAGCGCGATTTGTACAAGCTTACTTGCGCTGTGCTCGGCACTATGAGGCCTGGGGATATTGGTAGTTATTTTCTATCGGTGACTACAATTTAATGAATTTGTAGACGTCATATTGATGATCAATACTCCCTCCAAGCCGATTAGCCGGCAGTTCCAAGTCCGACCTGAGGGAAATTGAGCATGAGCCAGAATAAAATCCTTACTACCGCCAGCGGAGCTCCCGTTGCGGACAATCAGAATTCCCGTTCCGCCGGCCCGCGTGGCCCGTTGCTGCTCGACGATTTTCACCTGATCGAGAAGCTTGCCCACTTCAACCGTGAAAACATTCCTGAGCGTCGTGTACATGCCAAGGGTTCGGGCGCCTATGGCACCTTCACGGTCACACAAGACATCACGCAATACACCAGCGCCAAGCTGTTTGAGTCCATCGGCAAACAAACGCCGACGTTCCTGCGGTTTTCCACGGTGGGCGGTGAGCGCGGTTCGGCTGACACCGAGCGTGACCCTCGTGGTTTCGCCCTGAAGTTCTATACCGAAGAGGGCAACTGGGACATCGTGGGTAACAACACCCCTGTGTTCTTCATTCGTGACCCATTGAAGTTTCCTGACTTCATCCACACCCAAAAGCGCCTGCCGCAAAGCAACCTGAAAAGTGCGCAGATGATGTGGGACTTCTGGTCGCACTCCCCTGAGGCGTTGCACCAAGTCACCATCCTGTTTTCGGACCGTGGTATCCCGGACGGCTACCGTCACATGCACGGCTTCGGTAGCCACACCTACAGCCTGATCAACGCCAAGGGCGAGCGTCATTGGGTCAAATGGCACTACAAGACCAAGCAAGGCATCAAGAACCTGTCGCCTGCTGACGCTGCACGCTTGGCCGGTACCGACCCTGATTACGCCCAACGCGATCTGTTTGGCGCTATCGAGCGCGGTGATTTCCCGAAATGGCGTGTGTGCATCCAGATCATGACTGAAGCCCAGGCCAGCGCTCACTACGAGAACCCCTTCGACGTGACCAAGACCTGGTCGCAGAAAGAGTTCCCATTGATCGAAGTCGGTGAGCTGGAGCTGAACCGTAACCCGCTTAACTACTTCGCTGAGGTTGAGCAGGCTGCTTTCGGTCCAAGCAACATGGTTCCAGGCGTTGGTTTGTCGCCGGACCGCATGCTGCAAGGTCGTGTGTTCGCTTACGCTGATGCCCACCGCTACCGTGTCGGCACCAACCACCAGCACCTGCCGGTGAACGCGCCACGCAGCCCGGTTAACAGCTACCAGCGTGATGGTTCGATGGCATTCGGCAGCAATGGCGGTGCGGCTCCAAACTACGAGCCAAATAGCTACGCCGATGCACCGAAGCAGGCTCCGCAGTATGCCGAGCCGGCATTGGCACTGAGTGGCGCGGCGGATCGTTATGATCATCGCGAAGACAGCGATTACTACAGCCACGCGGGTGCGTTGTTCCGCCTGATGAATGATGAGCAGAAAGCCCTGCTGATCAACAACATTGCCGGCGCCATGGCGGGCGTTTCCAGCGACGTTGTTCAGCGTCAGTTGCAGTACTTCTTCAAGGCAGATCCTGCTTATGGAGAAGGGGTCGCATCTGCACTGGGTGTATCGCTTAACTAACTCTAAACGATAAGCAGAACCGCCCTCATTTGGGCGGTTTTTGCGTTATTTCAGCTACTTTTCTCCGGAAATGTTCACTTTTCTGCCGTTGGTCCCGTGACCTTCAAGTCATCATGGTTCAAACTACAGACTTTCAAGCAGGGAGATGTAGGGCGATGCAAGGTCACCCCGACGTAATCGATTACCTCAACACGTTGCTGACGGGCGAACTGGCTGCTCGTGACCAATATTTCATCCACTCGCGCATGTACGAAGACTGGGGCTTTACCGAGCTCTACGAGCGTATCAACCACGAGATGGAAGAAGAGGCACAGCACGCCGACGCACTGATGCGCCGTATCCTCATGCTCGAAGGCACGCCGCGTATGCGTCCCGATGATCTGGATGTGGGCACCACGGTACCTGACATGCTCGCTGCCGACCTGCGCCTCGAGTACAAGGTCCGTGCCGCGCTCTGCAAGGGCATCGAGCTCTGCGAGCAGCACAACGACTATGTCACTCGGGAAATTCTACGGGTGCAGTTGAATGACACCGAAGAAGATCATACCTACTGGCTTGAAAAGCAGCTGGGCCTGATCAAGCTGGTGGGCCTGGAGAATTACCTGCAATCGCAGTTCTGATTCCGGCTATAAAAAAGCCCCTGTCACTTTGCAGTGACAGGGGCTTTTTATTGGGCCTGAATAACTCAGGCCCGGTCGCGTGCCAACAACGGTTTCAAGTAGTAACCGGTGTGCGACTGCGGCATTTCGGAGACCTGCTCCGGTGTGCCAACGGCGATGATCTGGCCACCCTTGGAGCCGCCTTCCGGGCCCAGGTCGACCAGCCAATCCGCGGTCTTGATCACATCAAGGTTGTGCTCGATCACCACCACGGTATTGCCGTGGTCGCGCAGGCGGTGCAACACGTCCAGCAGTTGCTGGATATCCGCGAAGTGCAGGCCGGTGGTCGGCTCATCGAGGATATACAGGGTCTTACCGGTATCGCGCTTGGACAGCTCGCGAGACAGCTTGACCCGCTGCGCCTCACCACCCGATAGCGTAGTCGCCGATTGGCCCAGCTTGATATACGACAAACCCACGTCCATCAGTGTCTGCAGCTTGCGCGCCAACGCCGGGACCGCATCAAAGAACACCCGTGCTTCCTCGATGGTCATTTCCAAGGTTTCGTGGATGCTCTTGCCCTTGTACTTGATCTCCAGGGTTTCGCGGTTGTAGCGCTTGCTCTTGCATACATCGCACGGCACGTAGATGTCTGGCAGGAAGTGCATCTCCACCTTGATCAAGCCATCGCCCTGGCAGGCTTCACAGCGACCGCCTTTGACGTTGAACGAGAACCTGCCAGGCCCGTAACCCCTTGAGCGGGACTCCGGCACGCCAGCAAACAGCTCACGAATAGGCGTGAACAACCCGGTGTAGGTCGCCGGGTTGGAGCGCGGCGTGCGGCCAATCGGGCTCTGATCGATATCGACCACCTTATCCAGGTGTTCCAGGCCTTTGATGCTGTCATGGGCCGCCGCTTCCAGGGTGGTCGCGCCATTCAGGGCGGTGGCACTCAAGGGGAACAGCGTATTGTTGATCAGCGTCGATTTGCCCGAGCCGGAGACACCGGTCACGCAGGTCAGCAGACCCAGTGGAATCTCCAGGTCGACGTTGCGTAAGTTGTTGCCACGCGCGCCCTTGAGGTGCAGCGCCAGCTTCTTGTTGCGCGGTGTACGTTTTGCCGGCACTGCGATCTTCACACGGCCGGAAAGGTATTTGCCGGTCAGTGAATCCGGATGAGCCATGACTTCAGCGGGCGTGCCCTCGGCGACAATATGGCCGCCATGCACGCCAGCGCCCGGGCCAATGTCGACGACGTAATCCGCCAGGCGAATCGCGTCTTCATCGTGCTCGACCACAATTACCGTGTTGCCGATATCCCGCAGGTGTTTCAACGTGCCCAGCAGGCGATCATTGTCACGCTGGTGCAGGCCGATCGACGGTTCATCAAGGATGTACAAGACGCCCACAAGGCCGGCACCAATCTGGCTGGCCAGGCGAATCCGCTGGGCTTCACCGCCGGACAAGGTATCGGCACTGCGATCCAGCGACAGGTAATCCAGGCCAACGTTGACCAGGAACTGTAGCCGTTCGCGGATTTCCTTGAGAATCTTATCGGCGATTTCCCCACGGCGACCGGTCAGCTTGAGCACACCGAAGTACTCGCAGGCATCACCAATCGGCAGGTTGGTCACCGCCGGCAAGGTTTTCTCGCCCACCCACACATGCCGGGCTTCACGGCGCAGGCGAGTACCGCGGCAATCCGGGCAAGGCTGGGTGCTGAGGAATTTCGCCAACTCTTCGCGTACGCTCGCCGACTCGGTCTCACGGTAGCGACGCTCGAGGTTCGGCACGATACCTTCGAACGGGTGTGAGCGTTTGACGATATCGCCACGGTCGTTCAGGTACTTGAAGTCGACATTCTGTGAACCGCTGCCGTGGAGAATGACCTTCTGCTGGTCCGCCGGCAGTTGGTTGAAGGGCACTTCCAGGCTGAATTTATAGTGCGACGCCAACGACCCGAGCATCTGGAAGTAATAGACGTTGCGCCTGTCCCAGCCGCGAATCGCCCCCTCCGCCAGCGTCAGGTCACCGTTGACCAGGCGCTTGATGTCAAAGAATTGCTTCACCCCCAGGCCATCACAGGTCGGGCAGGCGCCAGCCGGGTTGTTGAAGGAAAACAGCTTGGGTTCCAGCTCGCTGATGGCGTGGCCGCAGATAGGGCAGGCAAAGCGCGCGGAGAAGATGATCTCTTCGCCCGGCTCGTCATCCATCGGCGCCACCAGGGCAATGCCGTCGGCCAGCTTCAACGCGGTTTCGAAAGATTCCGCCAGGCGCTGCTGCAGGTCGGCGCGCACTTTGAAGCGGTCGACGACTACATCAATCGAGTGTTTCTTCTGTTTGTCGAGTTTCGGCGCTTCGTCCAGCTCATACAGCTTGCCGTTGATCCGCGCGCGCACAAAACCTTGCGCACGCAGCTCTTCGAAGACGGAAAGGTGTTCGCCCTTGCGCTCACGGATCACCGGTGCCAGCAGCATCAGCTTGGCGCCTTCCGGCTGGGCCAGCACCAGGTCCACCATCTGGCTGACGGTCTGGGCTTCCAGGGGAATGTCATGGTCGGGGCAACGCGGGATACCTACGCGCGCATACAGCAGGCGCAGGTAGTCATAGATCTCGGTAATGGTGCCCACGGTGGAGCGCGGGTTATGGGAAGTCGACTTCTGCTCGATGGAGATCGCCGGCGACAGGCCTTCAATGGTGTCGACGTCGGGTTTTTCCATCATCGACAGGAACTGGCGGGCGTAGGCCGACAGCGATTCCACATAGCGACGTTGGCCTTCGGCATACAGCGTGTCGAACGCCAGGGACGATTTGCCGGAGCCGGACAAGCCGGTGATGACGATCAGTTTGTCCCGGGGTAGGGTCAGGTCGATATTCTTCAGGTTGTGGGTTCTAGCCCCACGAATCAGGATCTTGTCCAAGATGGCCTCGCACGGCGGGCGTAAATAATGCCGGAGTATACGGCTAAAGACTGGATGAATATACACTGTCAAAAGGCCGCTTGCAGCCTTAGATGAAAGCTGCGCGGCAAAGCGCCGCATATACCCTCTCAATCGATGGGACTGGTAGAATCGCCGCCGGTTCACACGAGGTTTTTCCATGCACGATCCCCACAGCGAACGCATGAGTAGCGGCGAGACCCGAGCGGCAAGCGGTCTGGCCCTGGTGTTCGCCTTCCGTATGCTGGGCATGTTTATGGTGTTGCCGGTGCTGGCGACCTATGGAATGGATCTCGCAGGCGCGACCCCCGCATTGATCGGCCTGGCGATTGGCGCCTATGGCCTGACCCAGGCGATTTTTCAGATTCCGTTCGGGATCATTTCCGACCGCATTGGCCGTCGCCCGGTGATCTACCTAGGGCTGATCGTGTTTGCCCTCGGCAGTGTGCTCGCAGCCCAATCAGATTCGATCTGGGGCGTGATCGCCGGTCGTATCCTGCAAGGCGCCGGCGCGATCTCCGCGGCGGTCATGGCGCTGTTGTCGGACCTGACTCGCGAACAACATCGCACCAAAGCCATGGCCATGATCGGCATGACCATCGGCCTGTCATTTGCCGTAGCCATGGTGGTCGGCCCCTTGCTGACCCGCGCGTTCGGCCTGCACGGGCTGTTCCTGGCCACCGGCGGCATGGCGCTGTTCGGTATTGTGATCGTGGCCTTTATGGTGCCGCGTTCCACCGGGACGTTGCAGCACCGTGAGTCGGGTGTGGCCCGCAAGGTACTGTTGCCGACGCTCAAGCATCCCGACCTGTTGCGCCTGGATTTAGGTATCTTCGTGTTGCACGCGATGCTGATGTGCAGCTTTGTCGCGCTGCCCCTGGCACTGGTGGAAAAAGCCGGCCTGCCCAAGGAACAGCACTGGTGGGTCTACCTCACAGCGCTGCTGATTTCGTTCTTCGCCATGATCCCGTTCATCATCTATGGCGAGAAAAAACGCAAAATGAAACGAGTTCTGCTCGGCGCCGTCGCGACGCTGATGCTCACTGAGCTATTCTTCTGGCAGTTCGGCGACAGCCTACGGGCGCTGGTCATCGGCACGGTGGTGTTCTTCACCGCGTTCAACCTGCTGGAGGCGTCATTGCCTTCGCTGATCAGTAAGGTTTCACCGGCGGGCGGCAAAGGCACGGCCATGGGGGTGTACTCCACCAGCCAGTTCCTGGGTTCGGCACTGGGCGGCATCATGGGTGGCTGGATGTTCCAGCATGGCGGTTTGTCGGTTGTCTTCCTCGGATGCGCCGGGCTGGCTGCACTTTGGCTCGCCTTTGCTGTTACCATGCGCGAACCTCCCTACGTCACAAGTCTGCGTCTGCCGCTATCGCCTGAGGCGATCCGTGAAAGCGGCCTGGTAGAGCGCCTGAAGGCCGTCGTAGGGGTAACAGATGCAGTTGTGGTCGCAGAAGAGGCGGCCATTTACATCAAATTGGACACCGAATTATTGGATCGCGCGACGCTCGAGCAACTGGTCAACCCAGTGCCGACAGCGCGCCCAGCCTAGGAGAACGTTATGGCCCGTGGGGTTAACAAAGTCATATTGGTCGGTACGTGCGGCCAGGATCCCGAAGTTCGCTACTTGCCTAACGGTAACGCCGTGACCAACCTGAGTCTGGCGACCAGCGAGCAGTGGACCGACAAGCAGAGCGGCCAGAAGGTCGAGAAAACCGAATGGCACCGTGTGTCGATGTTCGGCAAGGTTGCAGAGATCGCCGGTGAATACCTGCGTAAAGGTTCGCAGGTCTACATCGAAGGCAAACTGCAAACCCGCGAGTGGGAAAAAGACGGCATCAAGCGTTACACCACCGAAATCGTGGTCGACATGCAAGGCACCATGCAACTGCTGGGCGGCCGTCCACAGGGCGACCAACAGGGCCAGGGCGGCATGTCCAACTCGGCACCGCGTCCACAGCAGTCGCGTCCACAGCCAAGCCAGCAGCCACAACGTGAGTCGCGTCCAGCGCCACAACAGGCCGCTCCGCAACCGGCTCCGGATTTCGACAGTTTTGATGACGATATCCCGTTCTAGGATACGGCTCAGAGACTTGATGTAGAGTTTTACCCTGAAAGCCCCGGTGCATAAGCATCCGGGGCTTTTTATTTGCCTGCGAGAAAGTAAAGATCACATGGCTGGCCACGCTGTAGACCTCAGCAGGGGCCGCATGATGTAAGCCACTTTTGGAGGGGGATAGCTAGCAATGAGGGCATTACCTAAACGTCCAGCCTCTCACGTCATAGGGACTTTGGCTGAGTCTCTGGTAGAACGGGCTATCACGGCGAGGGGCTGGATTTATCGCCGTCTGGAAAAAGATAAAGACTATGGCATCGACGGCGAGGTTGAAGTATTCAGCGAGCGTGGTCATGCGACTGGGATCCTCTTCAAGGTTCAAGTCAAAGGCTCCAGGAAGAAGGTACGAGCCCTGAAACTCAAGCAAAGTACTGAAAACTACCTTTCTATTTCGCCACTGCCGGTCTTCCTTTTCGTGGTTGAAGTGGAGAGCGGCACGATCAGGTTTCTGCTGGCCGAGCGCAATCGGGCAAACCATGGCGCGATTAGTCTGGATGAGTCCGAGGAACTGGATGAGAGTGGCTTCGCATTGCTTGAGGAGATTGCCGGCGAACACTGTCAGGCGTGCTTAACGATGGGTGATTACACGTTGCACAACGCGTCGGCGCAGCTCATCAGGTGCCTTGATCTGATGTTGAATTTTGGTGGTGATGTGGAGGCGATGGTTAAGTGGTTACGTTTTTTTGCGTCAGATGAAGTGTTAACCCTTTCCTATGGGTACGCGGTGTTTTTGAGAAATGAAATAAAGCGAGACGAAGGTTTACTCGAGAGAATTCGTGAGTGGGTGATTGAATTTTTCCCTGAGTGCCAGGAGGAAATCGATCAGGCCATAGCGGCCTTTGATCGTGGAGAGGTGATGGGGCGGCGTCTGGAGGTTGCTTACCTTTGATTGGCGACGATGCTCTTTCCGCCGGCATGAACAGGCACTGGCGTTTGTGCATTGCAGGTCACAAGAATTAGGCTGTCGCCCACCCTCAAAAACAAGGAAAGCCGTGATGACCTGGTCAGCCCAGCAGTACACGATGTTCGAACAGCAGCGCACCCGTCCTGTCCGTGACCTGGTCGCGGCCATTCCGAATGCTGAAGTGCGCCATGCCGTGGACTTGGGCTGCGGTCCCGGCAACTCCACGGAGGTGCTGGCCGCGCGCTTCCCGCACGCGCACGTCACCGGCATGGACAGCTCCGACGACATGCTGGTCGACGCCCGTAAACGCCTGCCCGCGCTGAACTTCGAGCTGGCGGATATCGGTGCCTGGAACCCCGCGCAAGCCTTCGATGTGATCCTGGCCAACGCGTCCCTGCAATGGCTGCCGGACCACGCCACGCTGTATCCGCACCTGGTCAAGCACCTGACGCAAGGCGGCACGCTGGCGGTGCAAACCCCGGACAACCTTGATGAACCCGCCCACCGTCTCGCCCGCGAAGTCGCGGCCGAAGGCCCATGGTCTGCCAAAATCGGCGCGGTCAAACACAATGAGCGCCACACCGCGAGTGACTACTACGAGCTGCTGAGCACACATTGCAGCACCGTCGATGTGTGGCGCACTACCTACCAGCACCCGCTGGCGGACCACGGCGCCGTGGTGGAATGGTTCAAGGCCTCAGCCCTACGTCCATTCCTGGCGCCGTTGAGTGATGACGAAAAAGCCGCTTTTCTTCAGGCATACAAAGCGCGGATCACCCAGGCTTACCCAGCGCTGGCTGACGGCACCGTACTGCTGCCATTCCCGCGCTTGTTCATCATCGCGACTCGCTGATATGCCCTGAGCAAGCGGTGGTCAAGACGCCGCTTGCGCCTTCAAGTATTCATCCGCCGACACCACGCCCGCATAACCAAACGCCAGCGACGCCATATAAGCCCCATGCACCTGCGCCGCTGGAATCACCGTGCCATTAAATTCCAGATCCCGCGTCGCACACGCATCATGAATCACCGTGACCTTGTAACCCAGGTCCGCCGCCGCCCGTACCACGCCGTCAATACACATGTGGCTCATGCTGCCGACTACCACCACTTCGGTGATGCTGCGTTGCTCCAGTAAGGCACGCAGGTTGGTCTCGCGAAACGCATTCACGAAATGCTTGAGCACCACCGGCTCATTGCCCTCGTTCAGCACTTTGCTGTGCAGGTGCGCGCCCTCGGAGCCTGGCGTGAAGAACGGCGCTTCATCGGACGTGAACTCATGACGCACATGAATCACTGCATCGCCAGCCTGACGGAAAGCCTGCAGCACCTGCGCGGCTTTGTCTGCCGCGGCCTCCACGCCGTCGAGTGGCCACTTGCCCTGGGGGAAGTAGTCGTTCTGGATATCGATTAGGATGAGCGCTTGCTTGGCCATGTGTGTTGCCTCGTGATGGGTTGATGGGCCCAGTATGTTAGCTGGCGCCTGCACTTAGGATTGGCTGCACCGACAATAACAGGGGGAAAACTGACAATGGTCGTTGTTGAGCTGGGCGTGTTGATCTACCAAGGCGCGCAATGGGCGGCCGTGCATGGCCTGACCGACCTGTTCGGCGTGGCCAATCGCATCGCCGCCGAGCATCAGTCCGCGCAATTGCCGTTGCTGCGGGTCAGCCATTGGCAGGTGGAGGCGAGCGGCACACCCGTGCGCGTATTCAGCAGTGCCCCCGGCCCCGATCAACCGTTGATGGCCGTACTGGTGCCGCCGTCGATGGGTGAGTTCACCGAAGACCAGGCGCCCCCTGCGCTACTGGAATGGCTTCGCCGGCAACACACGGCCGGCACGGTGTTGGGCGGCGTGTGTGTGGGCTCAATCATGCTGGCGCGCAGTGGACTGCTCGACGGGCGCAGCGCCACCACCCATTGGTCTTCCGCCGAATCCTTCGCGGCCCGCTACCCGGCCGTACGCCTGGAGGCGAACAAACCCATTGTCGATGACGGCGACCTGATCACCACCGCCGGTTTGATGGCCTGGTCCGAGCTCGGCTTGCGCCTGGTCGATCGCCTGATGGGCCCAAGTGTCGCGGCCGACACAGCGCGTTTCCTGGTGATCGAGCACAGTGACAGCGCCAGCCAGTGCGGCAGTAACTTCGCGCCCATTCTCGGCCACGGTGACGCAGCCATCCTCAAGGTTCAGCATTGGCTGCAGGCCAGCGGTGCGGTGGATGTGTGCGTGGCGGCGATGGCTCAGGAGGCGGGCCTGGAAGAGCGTACGTTCCTGCGGCGTTTTCGCAACGCCACCGGCTTGAAACCCACCGAATACTGCCAGCACCTGCGCGTGGGCAAGGCACGGCAGATGCTTGAGTTCACCAACGGCACTATCGACCATATTGCCTGGACCGTGGGTTACCAGGACCCCAGTGCCTTTCGCGCTATCTTCAAGAAGATCACCGGCATGGCGCCCAGCGATTACCGCAGCCGCTTTGGCGTCTGAATCGTGCAGAACGCCGCGACGCTGAAGCACTGTCGTGCAGAATGAGGCAGGCCAACTGCCATCGGTTTTTCGGCAACTGCTTGATTTGAAAACCTTCTCCCCTGAAACAGCCTTGGCCTGATCCCTGCAGCCTTCTCTGCACACACATGGCTGGATGGCCAAGGGGGACGCATGACCCCGATTCAACGCAAGAAGCTGGTAGTCGCGCATTCCATACGCGAGGGCGCGCCGCTGCATGAGGTCGAGACCAACCGCGCCCTGGCGCGCTGGCTGGCACAGATCCTGGGGCTCAAATTCGGCGGCAGCTATGACCCCGACCTGCATGCGGGGCGAGCACTGTACCTGCTGCCCACGCAAACCCTGGTCGGCCCGGCGCAGGCTCGAACGCTCAATATCAAAGGGCTGGAGGATTTGTGGGGCGGCTACGTCGACCACGACTTCATGTGCACTAAGGCCATCAGTCATGGCTTGCTCGGCCCCGAGGCCAAAGCGCCGGAAGGTTGGTCTGCGCTGTTCTGCGAGCGTGTGCGAAACGTCGTGCTGGATGGCTTGAGCGTTTTCGCCCTTGAGGACGCACGGCCTGCCGCCACACGCTTGCTCTACAGCGGGCCAATCCGCATAAAACCTGTGCACGCCTGTGCGGGGCGCGGGCAGGAAGTTATCCACAGCCTCGACGAATTCGACGCTGTGCTGGCGCGACCTGACGCTGCGAAGCTGTTCAGCGAAGGCGTGGTGCTGGAGCAGGACCTGCACGATGTGGTCACCCACAGCGTCGGCCAAAGTTTTATCGGCGGGTACGTGTTCAGTTACTGCGGCGAGCAATACCTGACGAAAGACGGGCAGGGCGAAGACGTCTACGGCGGCTCCGACCTGCTGGTGGTGCCGGGAGGCTACGCCGACCTGTTGCTGCTCGACTTACCCGACGACGTGCGTGAAGCCATTGAGCAAGCCCAGGTTTTCGACAATGCCGCCGATGAGGCCTACCCTGGCTTTTATGCCTCACGGCGCAACTACGACATCGCCCAAGGCCTGGACAGTGACGGCCAGCGTCGCAGCGGTGTGCTCGAGCAGTCCTGGCGTATGGGCGGGGCGAGCAGTGCGGAAGTCGCGGCGTTGCAGAGTTTTATCAACAACCCTGGCCTGCGCGCGATCCATGTGTCCTCGGTGGAAACCTACGTGGACGAACCGTTGCCGGCTGATGCCATCGAGGTGTATCGCGGCCCGGCGGAAAACAGCGGGTTTCTTCTCAAGTACGTGACGGTTAAATCTTATGACGGCTAGAAGCGAAAGCATTGCGATCGATATCGACGACGAACAGATGAGCGGCACCTTCCTCAGCCCCAAATCCAAAGTGCCGGGGGTGTTGTTCGTGCACGGCTGGGGCGGGAGCCAGGAGCGCGACCTTGAACGTGCCAAGGGCATCGCCAGCCTCGGGTGCGTGTGCCTGACCTTCGACCTGCGAGGTCACGCCGGCTCTGGCATTCCGTTAGCCCGCGTGACCCGCGAAGACAACCTGCGCGACTTGCTGGCGGCGTACGACCGGCTGTTGTCACACCCGGCCATCGACACCTCGGCGGTGGCCGTCGTCGGCACCAGTTACGGTGGATACCTGGCGGCGATTCTCACCGCCTTGCGTCCGGTGCGCTGGCTGGCGTTGCGCGTGCCTGCGTTGTACCGCGACGACGAATGGCTTAAGCCCAAGCGCGACCTGGACAAGATGGATTTGATGGATTACCGCAGCACCCTGGTCCACGCCGAGACCAATCGCGCCTTGCACGCGTGTTCGGCGTTTACCGGCGACGTGCTGATCGTCGAGTCGGAAACCGACGACCATGTGCCCCACGCCACCATCATGAGTTACCGCGCGGCGTGCCAGCAGACGCATTCACTGACTCACCGCATCATCGACGGGGCCGATCATTCCCTCAGCGATCCGGTGTCCCAGCAGGCCTACACCTCCATCCTGGTGGACTGGATCACGGAGATGGTGGTGGGTGAGCGGTTGAGCATCATCCAGGCTCAATAGTTTAGATCGCTATCGCCGGCTGGCCTGCGATAGCGCTTGATCAACCCACACTCTTTCAAGCCGGTGTTTTCTTCACCCGCAATGCCTTGGCCTTGGCTTCCACGCCGAGGTACATCACCAGCGCAATCAGCAGCGGCACAATAAAGTAGATCGCCCGATAAGCGATCAACCCCGCCAGCAAACTGCCCCGCGACGCCTCGTGCTGCAACAGCGCAATAAACACTGCCTCCAGCACCCCAAGCCCGGCCGGTATGTGAGTGAGCACCCCGGCAATCGCGCTGATCAGCAACACGCCCAGCACCAGTGGATAGTCCAGCTTGGCCGGCAGCAGGGTGAAAATCACCGCAGCCATCAGCGACCAGTTCAGCGCGCCCAACATCAATTGCAAACACGCCATGCGCAGCGACGGCAGGTTGATTTCCATGCCGCGAATCGTCCACGCACGCTTTTTCGAATATTGGCAAGCCGCCAGATACCCGAGGCTGACCAGCACTAACACCGCACCAATGCCTTGCAATGCAAGGGTACTGACCTTCCACCCCGGCGGCATCGTGACCAGGCCGCTGCTGAAGATCACTCCGGCTATCGCCATGTAGCCAAACCAGTTGGTGGCCAGGCTCAGGCCCAGGATCTTGGCGATATTGCTGTTGCTCACGCCCAGCCGTGAATACAGCCGATAGCGCATCGCGATGCCCCCGACCCACGCACTCAGGTTGAGGTTGAACGCATAGCTGATGATGCCCACCGGCAGGATCTGCTTCCACACCAGGGGCTGGCGAATATAGGTACGGCCGATCAGGTCGAAACTGGCGTACACCAGAAAACTGCATAACGTCAGCGTGCCTGCGATCACCAGCGTGCGCAGTTTGAAATCGCCCAAGGTCTGCACCACTTCGCTCCAGTCGATACGCCGGGCGAGCATGGTGAACAGTACGATCAGCAGCAGGAAGAAGGCGATGGTCAGCGGTTTCTTCCAGCGCTTGAACCGCGAACCTTTGGTTTCAGACGTCATGGGACGGGCTCTCGAAAGGTTTCAAACGGGGCTTGTGCGCCGGCAACCAACCCGTCAGCGCGGGAAAGTGGCGCATCACATGGAACACCAGGAACCCCACGGTCAATCGCCAGAGCCACAGGCGCGGCTTACGGTTTTCCGGCATCGTCTGGCAATGATTTTTTGCCAGGGTTTCCAGGCGTTCATACAGCTGCTGATTGAACGCACGGTCGCGGATCAGCACGTTGGCTTCCAGGTTCAGCGACAGGCTCAACGGGTCCAGGTTGCTCGAACCGACGGTGCTCCATTCGTCATCCACCAACGCGACTTTGCCATGCAGCGGGCGCTGGCAGTATTCGTGAATCACCACGCCATCCTTGAGCAGATAGTCGTAGAGCATGCGCGCCGCCAGCTTGGCCAGCAGCACATCGGGCTGGCCCTGCATGATCAGTTGCACCTGCACGCCACGGCGCGCTGCATTGCGGATTTCGCGCAGCAAGCGGTAGCCGGGGAAGAAGTAAGCGTTGGCGATCACCACCCGATGTTGTGCCTTGCTCAATGCATACACATACGCTTCTTCGATGTCGTCGCGGTGCTGCAGGTTGTCGCGGTAGATCAAGCGCACCTGGCCGTCGCTCTTGTCGGTGGACCACAACGCCGGTCGCTGCTGGCGCCGCCGCCAACCGCGCCGCGTGCGTACCTGGCGACCGCTTTGGGCAAGGGCGAAATGATGCACGTCCGCCACCGCCGGGCCGGTCACCCGAACCGCGTAGTCCTGCTTGGCCTCAGGCCCATAGTCACCCAAGTGATCGGCGGAAAAATTGATCCCGCCGATGAACGCCACCTCGGCGTCCACCACCACAATCTTGCGGTGCAGGCGGCGGAACCAATTGGTACGAATGCCGAGGGTTTTCGGCGCAGGGTCGAACATCTGCACCGCCACGCCCGCCTCGGCCAGCTCACCGAGAAACACCGGGCTCAACTCGCCGCAGCCAAAACCGTCGAGGCTGACCACCACGTTCACGCCGCGCTGCGCGGCCTCGATGAGAATGCCCTGCAGCTCGTGGCCGACCTTGTCTTCGAAGAGAATGAAGGTCTCCAGCAGGATCTCCCGCCGCGCCGCGCGCAGTGCCTCGAACACCTTGGGAAAGTACGCCTCGCCATTCTCCAGCAACTCAACCTGGTTGCCGCTCTGCCAGCCGTAATCCAGGTCACGGGCCTTGGCTTCGTCCGGCGGCTGGTCAGTGGAAATATGTTCTACGGCAACGTTCATAGTTCGATCTCCACCGACAGCGGCACATGGTCGGACAAATGCGACCAAGGCCGTGAGGTCAGCACCCGAGGGTTATGCACTTTCACATTGCGCACATAGATGCGGTCCAGTGGCAGCAAGGGCAGGCGCGCCGGGAAGGTGCGCGGGAGTTTGCCGTGGGTTTCGATGAAGACTTCCCGCAGTCCGCTTTGACTGAGGTCGGCCTTCTGGCGCCAGTCGTTGAAGTCGCCCGCGACCACCAGCGGTGCATCTGCCGGGATCTCGCTGATGCGCTGCTCCAGCAAGCGCAACTGTTGCTGGCGATGCACCTCACGCAGGCCCAGGTGGATGCAGATCGCGTGCACTTCCTGCCCGGTGCCCGGCAAGCGCAGCACGCAATGCAGCAGCCCACGGTTTTCATGCCCGCTTTGGGAGATATCGAGGTTGTCGTAGTGCACGATCTGGAATTTCGACAGCAGGGCATTGCCGTGGTCGCCGTGGGGGTAGACCGCATTGCGCCCGTAGGCGAACTGCGGCCAGATGCTGTCGGCAAGGAACTCATACTGAGGCATGTTCGGCCATTCGCTGAAGCGCTGGGGGTGACGCTCATGAGTGCCGTGAATTTCCTGCAGGAACACCATGTCGGCGCCCACACTGCGCACCGCCTCACGTAGCTCGGGCAGGATGAAGCGTCGATTGAGGGCGGTGAAACCCTTGTGGATATTGACCGTCAGCACCGTGAAGCGACTGATGGCGACGCTGGGGGTTACGGGCACCCAGTCAGGGATCGCAGCCATAATTGCTCCTGTGAAAAAGTGGGGGCCTGGCCCCCGTTTATGGCTGACTATGATTTTTGGCTGAAAGTTTCCACCTTCCTACAGACGGCATAGAACCCATGTGGGAGGGGGCTTGCTCCCGATAGCAGTCGATCAGTCGACACCTGCATCAACTGCCCCACCGCTATCGGGAGCAAGCCCCCTCCCACATTGGATGTGTATGGCTGCTGATTCAGTGCCGGCGACTATCCGCGTCGAACGCTCTGTGTACACCGGCCCCAACTGATCCAGGCCGTGTGGATCAGCCCCATATGCGTCACGATCAACCCGCCGCCCCAGGCGCCACCGGCGATCCTCAGGTTAAAGGCAATGGGCATGGCTGCAACTCCGGTGGGTTTCAATCAGGAGCGCAGTGTCGAGTGTTGGCTGTTGCGGAAAAAGCCAGGGATTGGCATTTGATAGTTGCCTGCAAGTCAAAGATGCCGCAAACGGGGAACGATCAAGGCTCAAACCCGTCAGTTCCTTACAGACCCTTCTGAAGGAGCCCGGTGTTTTGCTGAATCTAAAGACTGCATTACTGCTCGGCGCGCTGCTGTTTTGTCCCAGTGCCGCACTGCAAGCCGCGGCCACCGCGTCGGAACCTGAAGCGCCGGCCAAGCCGGAATTGCTGGTCGAGGGCGGCCTGCTCGGCGCGATCAGCTCCAGCATCGATGATGTGCAAGAGAAACTCGACCTCAACCAGAACCTGATCGACGCCTGGCGCCTGCGGGCCGACCGTGCGGCGGATGAAGTCGGGAGGCTGGTCGACCAGACGTCCGAGCGTTCGCCATGGACCATCGCAGGGAACTTCCTGCTGTTGTCAGGGGTGTGGATCGGCGCCTTTACCCTGCTGACGCTGCTGGGGCGTTTTATCGTCCAACGCATGAGCCGGCGCCCATTTGTCGCCCGGCGCGGGCGCCTGCAAGCGGTGCTTGGGTATGTGCTGCCCTACACGATTCCCGCGCTGATCTGCCTGCCGCTGACGCTGTATGTCAGCCACTTTTTACCCTCATCGATAGGGCGTGCGCTGGCGTTGTGTTTTGCCTACGCCACCAGCAGCGGTATTTTTTCCACGTCGATGCTGTTGTGCGTGATTGTGATGTTCAATGTCGGCCACAAGCGCCCGGCGGTGCAGATCATCCGCAGCTACTGCCCCACGCCGTTGTTCCTGATCGGCTTTCTCGCCGCCCTCAGCGACGCGCTGACCAGCCCGCAAATCGCCCGTCAGTTCGGCGGCAATATCACCAGCAGCATTGCGGTGTTTACCGGGCTATTCGCCGCCGTGATCTTCGGCGTGCTGGTGGTGCGCCTACGTCGACCGGTGGCCCACCTGATCCGCAATCGACCGTTGACTCAACGCCTTAAACACCCGGCGTTGCAGCAATCACTGCGGGTGTTTTCCGGGTTGTGGTACTGGCCGATCCTGTTGATGGTGCTGGTCTCGGCGATCAACTTGATCGGGGCCGGCGACGATAACCAGAAGGCCCTGCGCTGTGCGTTGTTCACCACCATTTTGCTGATTGGTACAGTGTTCCTGAGCACCGTGCTGCAACACCTGTTCAAATCCCGCAGCCAGGTCGCGATCCAGCGCAGCAGCGCCTACAAGGAACGCTTCCTCAGCTTGTTGCACGCGATCCTGCGTATCGTCATGGCCATCGCCTTTATCGAGATTCTTGGACGAATCTGGGGCGTGTCGCTGTTCGAATTTGCCCAGCGTAACTCGGTGGGCCGGGCGATCAGCGACTCCCTCAGCAGCATCGGCCTGATCCTGCTGATGACCTGGCTGTTCTGGGTGGTGCTCGACACGGCGATCCAGGAAGCGCTCAAGCCACCGGTCAATAAACGCTCCAGCCGCCAGCCCAGTACGCGGGTCAAAACCATCCTGCCGCTGCTGCGCAACGCGGTGAAAATCATCCTGGTGGTGATCTGCGCGATCACCACCATGGCCAACCTCGGGATCAACGTCGCGCCGCTGCTGGCGGGGGCCGGGGTGGTCGGCCTGGCCATCGGCTTCGGGTCGCAGCAACTGGTGCAGGATGTGATCACCGGCCTGTTCATCATCATCGAAGATACCCTGTCCATCGGCGACTGGGTGGTGCTTGACTCCGGCCACGCCGGCACCGTCGAAGGCCTGACCATCCGCACCCTGCGCCTGCGCGACGGCAAGGGCTTTGTGCACTCGGTGCCGTTCGGGCAGATCAAGGCGGTCACCAACCAATCGCGGCAATTTGCCTATGCATTCTTCTCAGTGCAGTTCACCTACGACACCGACGTGGACAAGGCGGTGGAGCTGATTCGCGAAGCGGGGCAGTCGATCCGTGATGACGTGTTTCTCAAGTACAACCTGCAAGGGCCGCTGGAGGTGTTCGGCGTCGACAAGATGGACCTCAATGGCGTGGTGCTTACCGCGCAGTTCCGCACGGTGTCGGGCGGGCAGTATGCAGTGAGTCGCGCGTTCAATCAGCGCCTCAAAAAGCTTGTGGATAACTGTGATGAGGTGCACTTCGCGCAGACTTATCCACAGCAGGTGCTGTTGCCTAAACGTGCGGCGCAGGTGGATGAGCCGGATGAGGAGGTGCCCGCATCGGTGGTGCTTACCGAGCAGCCCAGGCCTCAGTAATTCTGCGGTGACTGGGCCGACGCCTTCACGAGCAAGCCCGCTCCCACAGGTGGGCCCTATTCCAAGGTTGGACTCGGTCCACCTGTGGGAGGGGGCTTGCCCCCGATGAGGCCCTTGGAAGTCACCCCAACACTCAATGCCTGATCAGCCTCTCCTGCACCGCCTGCCGATCCACCTCTACTAACACCTGCTGCTTGCCCGCCACCATGACCGCCGCGGGCAACCCATCCCGGTACACAATCCGATTGCCACTCACCGCCGGCACCTTGGTGCCCGGTAACAGCGTGCCCACCAGGTTCAACGGGTCCGCGCCACACACCGCAATCAAACTCCCATCATGGGGTCGACGCCGCACTTCACGCAGCAACGGAATCGCCTCCGGCAACGCAAACTGTTCCCCCGCCAAACCACTGACAAACCGCCCACCCCGAATCTCCCCGCGCGTCTCCAGCCGATGGAAAGTGCGCAGCAACTCGCGCCAGCTCGGCAGCCACTCCGCCTCGCGCTCCAGCAAGCGCCAGAACACCACGCCATAGCGGCGCAGCAAGGTCATCGCCACATGCTCCAGGGTCTCGGCGGAAGGCGGACCTGCGGCAGTCGACGGGCGTCGGATCAGTGCCCAACGCCCTGCATCGTCCATGCCGCCGATAAACGCGCCGCGCCCGCGCCGACTGCTGCGCGCCTGGCGTTTGCTCGCGGGGGTGGTCAGCGCACGCAACCCGGCAAAGCTGTCGGCGTTCACCAAACCGGCACCGACCAGTTCCTGCAAAGCGGTTTCCAGTTCGCTGCGCAGTAAGTGGGCTTCATGCACCAGTTCATCAAAAAACAACGCGCCGTGGTCGCGCAGGGCTTGATGCACCTTCTGCGTCTTGGGCGACAGCGTGGTGGCGTCTGTGGGTTCGGTCAGTCCGCCCCACAGCCCCACTTGGTTGCGTGGCAGCAACACCACCGGAGTGCTGCGCAATGCCATGGCGCTGGTCTTGTTGCTCAAGCGCGTCCACACCAGTTTGCCGCTGCGGCATAACTCATCGAGCCAGGTCGAGGAGTAATCCTTGAGCCGCGCACTGAGCAAATCGCTGTCCCAGGCGGAAGTGGCGGCGGCGTACCCTTCGAACTGCCCGACGATCTGCGGCAACATCGCGCTGCCCTGGCCACGGGTGCCGTCGGACAAATGCTGCCAATCGAACAGAAAACGCATGAAGTCCTGCAACGCCACCGGCTCGATTTCCCGGCGTAGGCGCTTAACCGTGTAACGATGAATGCGCGCCAGCAGATGGCGTTCGCACCATTGCTCCTGGGTGGCGCCGGGGCTGAAATGCCCGCGCAGCACTTAGCCTTCCTGCTCCAGACGGGCCAGTGCCTGGGTGACATCCGCCACCGGCAAGGCCAGGGGCGCGGCGATCTCGATCAGGCTCAGCGGGCCGAACCCATCGAGGCGCGCGCGCAGCACTTCCGTCACGGCCTCCTCAACGGTCCAGGGCTCATCGAAGCCGGGCAGCAACGGCACGTTGCCGGGGTAGATCGTCTGCACACAACTCAGGCGTTCGACGGCGACCCACAGGCGGGTGTCTAAGTGAGTGTGCAGTTGATAGGCGCGGCCACCCTTGGCCAATGCGTGCAGCCAAGTCGCCCATTGCGGCGTGACTTCGTTATCGGCGATGCACGCCAGGCTCATCAACGCCTCATGCATTTCGTCCGGCCCGTTGGGCGCCGGCCAGGCTTCTTCGCGCACGCCGGCGATGGCATCCGCATCCAGTGCGCCGAGGTCGTCGGTGCTCTGCGGGTCGCTCCAGCGCCGGTTGAGCACGGCCTGGGTGCGGCGCTCTTCCAGGGGGGCATCGTCGAGAAAGGTGTAGGGGCGGGCGCTGAGGATTTCTGCGGCCATGGGCGAGGGCGCGGGCAGGTCGCGGCTGATCAGGCGCACCTCGCCGCGTTCCATGCGCCGCAACAGCGCCAGCCAACCCTCGCTGTCCATGGCTTCGTGCAGGCAGTCGTCGAGCGTCTGTTCCACCAGCGGGTGCTCAGGCACCTCGCGCTCGCCGGCGAGGTTTTCCAGGCAGGCGATCTGGTCGGGGAAGACGCTGGCGATCAGGTCTTCGCTTTTCATGCGCTGAATCTGCGGCGCCACTTTGCGCCCCCCGGTATAGCGCGGCAACGCCAGCGCCACCCCGGCATTCCAGCGCCAGCGCACGCCGAACAGCGGCGCATCCAGCACCGCTTGTATCAGGATGTGCTCGGCACTCTGGCTATTGAGGTAACGCCACACCTCGTCCAGCTCGAAACTGTGGCTGGTGGACAGCGACAGCACGATTGCGTTTTCGCTGGCCGCCGCCTGCAATTCAAAATTGAACGTGCGGCAAAAACGCTTGCGCAGGGCCAGGCCCCAGGCGCGGTTGACGCGGCTGCCGAACGGCGTGTGGATGATCAGTTGAGTGCCACCGGACGCGTCGAAAAACCGCTCCATTATCAACGTGTCCTGGGACGGCAACGCACTCAGGGCCAGGCGAGCGCGGGCCAGGTAATCGAGGATCTGTTCGGCGCTGGCGCGGTTCAGGCCGAGGGTGTCGGTAAGCCAATCCTGTGCGGCGTGCAGGTCACCCGGCGTGGCGCTGAGCAGCGTGTCCATCTGACCTTGAAGGCGCGCCACCGCCGCTGACAATTCGTGGCTGCGCCCCGGCGTCTCACCGAGCCAGAAGGGGATGGTCGGCGGTTGGCCGTGGGCGTCCTCGACGCGCACTTTGCCGGCTTCGACCCGCAAGATGCGATACGAGGTGTTGCCCAGCTGGAAGATATCCCCGGCGATGCTTTCCACCGCGAAGTCTTCGTTGACGCTGCCGATGTTCAGGCTCTGGGGTTCGAGCAACACGCTGTAGTCGGCGTTGTCGGGGATGGTGCCGCCACTGGTGACGGCGGTCAGCTTGGCGCCCCGTCGACCGCGCAGGGTACGAGTCAGGGCATCGCGGTGCAGGTAGGCGCTGCGGATGCCCTGGCGACCGTTGTAACCGTCGGAGAGCATTTGCAGCAGTGCCTGGTAGTGGCGCTCATCCAGCGTGGCGTAGGGCGCGGCGCGGTGGATGAGCGCCAGCAAGGCCTGCTCGGACCATTCCTGGGCGCTGACCTCGGCGATGATCTGCTGGGCCAGTACATCCAGGGGCGCCACGGGAATCTGCAGCGTGTCGAGTTCGCCCCGGCGCACGCAGTCGAGCGGGGCGGCGCATTCAATCAGGTCGTCGCGGGTGGTGGCGAACAGGCGTCCCTTGGGCGTGCCGCCCACCTGGTGGCCGGAGCGGCCGACTCTTTGCAGAAAGCCGTTGATGGAGCCGGGGGAGCCGATCTGGCAAACCAGATCGACATCGCCGATATCAATCCCCAACTCCAGGGACGCGGTGGCGATCAGCACCTGCAGCTCGCCGCCCTTGAGGCGCTGTTCGGCGTCCAGGCGCATTTCCTTGGCCAGGCTGCCGTGGTGGGCGGCCACGGCAGTTTTGCCCAGGCGCTCGCTCAAATGCCGGGCCAGGCGCTCGGCCAGGCGCCGGGTGTTGACGAAAATCAGCGTGGTACGGTGTTCGCGGGCCAACTCGGCGAGGCGGTCGTAGACCTGCTCCCACACATCGTTGGCCATCACCGCAGAGAGCGGCACGGGCGGCACCTCGATATCCAGGTCGCGCGGGCGGGCGTGGCCGATATCCACAATCGCGCACGCCCGGCCGCTGCCGACGAGGAACCGCGACACCGCGTCGATGGGCTTTTGCGTGGCCGACAAGCCGATGCGCATCAGTGGCTCGGCGCACAAGCCTTGCAGGCGTTCCAGGCTCAAGGCCAGGTGGCTGCCACGTTTGCCGGCGGCGATGGCGTGGATTTCATCGATGATCACCGTGCGCGTGCTGGCGAGCATCTGTCGGCCGGAGTCCGAGCCCAGCAGCACGTAGAGCGATTCCGGGGTGGTCACCAGGATATGCGGCGGGCGCTTGCGCATCAGTGCGCGGTCTTTTTGCGGGGTGTCACCGGTGCGCACGGCGGTGCGGATGGCCAGCGGCGGCAGGCCCAGGTTCCGCAGGTGCTCAGTGATCCCGGCCAGCGGGTTTTGCAGGTTGATCTGGATGTCGTTGGACAGCGCCTTGAGTGGCGACACATAGACCACCAGGGTTTCATCCGGCAGTTCACCGCCGTTGGCCAGGCCTTGGTGGACCAAGTCATCCAGCACCGCCAGGAACGCTGTGAGCGTCTTGCCGGAGCCGGTGGGCGCGGCGATCAGTGTTGATTGGCGCTGGCGGATCAGCGGCCAGGCCTGGGCCTGGGCGCCTGTCACCGAGGGGAAGGTGCTGCGGAACCAGGTGCTGACGGCGGGGTGGAAGCCGGTCAATGCGGTGTCGGTGGATTCAGGAAGGTTCATGGAGTGATTGATAGCCCCTGTTCCAACAAGTTGCAATCGCGCACTTTATCCGTGACGGTTGCGCTACAAACCCGCAAAATGCAACGATTCTGACAAATACCTGAAAACCTTCGTTCCACACAGACCGGGCCTGCTCAATCTATGCGAATGCGCCTTATGTTACTGGGCGGCGGGAATGCCCTCGGGCAGGCGCTGATTCGCCTCGGTGCAGAGGAAGACATCGGTTTCCTCGCCCCCAAACCGCCCAAAGACGGCTGGGATGCCGCGAGCCTTACCCAACTGCTCGACGACACCCGTCCCGATGCGTTGATCAACCTCGCCTACTATTTCGACTGGTTCCAGGCCGAGGTGGTCAGCGAAACCCGTTTGGCCGCCCAGGAATTTGCCATCGAGCGCCTGGCCGAACTGTGCCAGCACCACAACATCACCTTGCTGCAACCGTCCAGCTACCGCGTGTTCGATGGCTCTCGCGCCACCGCCTACAGTGAAAAAGACGAACCGGTGCCCCTGGGCCTGCGCGGCCAGGCGTTGTGGCGAATCGAACAGAGTGTGCGCGCCACCTGCCCACAACATGTGCTGTTGCGTTTCGGCTGGCTGCTGGATGACAGCGTCGACGGCACCCTCGGGCGCTTCCTGGCGCGGGCCGAGAAGCCGGATGAATTGCTGATGGCGGACGACCGTCGCGGCAACCCGACGCCGGTGGATGACGCGGCGCGGGTGATCATCTCGGTGCTCAAGCAACTCGATTGCGCGGCGCCGTTGTGGGGCACGTACCACTACGCCGGGCATGAGGCGACCACACCGTTGGCGCTGGGCCAGGCGATTTTGACTGAAGCACGTACCTTCCACCCGCTGGCGATCGAATCCCCCACCGCCCAGGCCCATGCGGCCCGGCCGGATGCGGCGGATGAGCCGCAACACGCGGTGCTGGCTTGTAAGAAAATCCTTCACACCTTCGGCATCAAGCCACGGGCGTGGCGGGCGGGGTTGCCGGCGTTGCTGGACCGGTTCTACCGTCACAGCTGATCCCGCACACAAACCTAATGTGGGCACGAGCCAAATGTGGGAGGGGGCTTGTCCCCGATAGCGGTGGTTCAGTCAAATATGTGTTGGCTGACACACTGCAATCGGGGGCAAGCCCCCTCCCACATTGAGTGTTGTGTTGCTGGTTAGGTTGGTGTCAGAACTTGTAGCCGATACCCACCATGTAGACCATCGGGTCGACGTCCACATTGACCTTGGCGCGAGTGCCCTGGCCCAGGGCATTGTTGTCCACCGTCGCTTTGGTGCTGATGTCGATGTAGCGCGCCTGGGCGTTGATCATCCACTTGTCGTTGATCATGTAGTCGGCACCGATCTGCGCCGCCCAGCCCCAGGAGTTTTCGGCCTTGAAGTTGCTGAAGCCTGCGTCCGATGCGCGGCTGCCGACGTGTTCGTCATAGATCCAGGTGTAGTTGATACCGGCGCCCACGTACGGCTGGAAAGCCGACTTGTTGTCCAGTGGGTAGTACACGACGCTCAGGGTCGGCGGCAGGTGTTTCAGGGTGCCGAGTTTGCCGTTCGCGGCGCCTAGGGCGGTGTTCTTGATCTTCACGTCATGCTCGAACGGTGTGGCCGCCAGCAGTTCGATACCGACGTGGTTGGTCAGCATGTAGGCGAAGTTCAAGCCCAACTGAGTGTCGCTGCTCATGGTCGCCTTGCCGCCTAGATTGGCGCCGGCCAGTGGGCCCTGGTCAACCTTGACGCTGCTGCTGTCTGCCTTCGGGTTCACGGTGATTGCACCGGCGCGAATCAGAATGTCGCCCGCTTCGTGAGCGTGTACAACAGGGGCAGCGAGGGCGAGCGCGAAGAGGGACGCGCCAAGCAGAGACTTGTTCATGGGAGCTCCAAAGGACGTTTAAAAGTTGTACGTCCAATGGTAAAGATCGTTCCGTTCGGTCTTTTGACTCAGCTCAATGAAAGGGCGATCAGCGCTATTCCGGCAGCTCGTACATGTAAATTTTCTCGGCATCCATCTGGTAACCGGCATCGGCGAGTTCGCTGGTGGACGGTTTGACTTGCATCGCGCCTTCGATCCAGTACGGCTGGTAGAGCTCATCGAGCTTCACGCCGATCTCGCTTTTGACATGCACGATCTGGTTCGACGGCGGCGGCGGCACATGGATGCACGCGCCGAAATACGGCACCAGCAGAAACTCGGTGGTACGGCCTTCTTCGCTGACTTCCAGCGGCACGATATAACCCGGTAAACGGATGTGCTGACCGTCGAGGCTCTGCACCACCGGCGCGTTGGGCAAATCCTGTTTGGCGGCCGGCGCCGCCTCGACGGACAACGCATCGGCCATGTTCGACAGGTCGTGCAGCGGTTTCATATTGGGAATTTCCGGCGGCGCGTCCGGCGGGATCATTTCCTGCCAGGACAAGTCCTTGGGCTGATCTTCCGCCCAGGCGGGCAGGGCAATCAGCAGAAACAGGGCAAGCAGGGCGCGACGCATCAAAGCCTTCCTCATAAACGTATGGACAGGCCATCGGCCAGGGATTGTCGATAGGCGCGCCACGCGGGCACGCTGCCCATCAACAGCGCTGCCGCCAGGATACCGGCGAGCAACGTCCATTCATATTCGCTGGGCCACGACATCGGCAAGTCCAGGCCGTAGTTGGCCTGCAGGTACCCGCGCGACGCGGCCATGCACACGTACAGCAAACCCACGCCCGCGATCACGCCAGACAGCGCCAGGGCGAAGGCTTCGAAGACCAGCAGCGTCGCGATATGCCACGGGCGGGCGCCCACCGAACGCAGGATCGCCATTTCGCGGCGGCGTTCGTTGAGGCTGGTGAGGATCGCCGTGAGCATGCCGATCAGGCCGGTGAGCACCACGAACAGCGAGATCACGAACAGGGCTTTTTCGGCGGTGCCCATCATGCTCCACAGCTCTTGCAGTGCCACGCCGGGCAGGATCGCCAGCATCGGTTCACCGCGGAATTCGTTGATCTCCCGTTGCAGGGCGAAGGTGGAAATCTTGTTGTTCAGGCCGAGCATGAACGCGGTGATGGCCTGCGGTGTAAGGTCCATGTTACGTGCCTGGTCGGCGCTGATACGGCCTTTGCCCTGCGCGGGCACGCCGTTGTGCCAGTCGATATGGATCGCTTCCATGCCGCCGAGGCTGATGTGCAACGTGCGGTCCACCGGCGTGCCGGTGCGCTTGAGAATGCCGACCACGGTGAACGGTTTGTCGTCGTGCTTGACCAGGCTGACCACCGCCACGCCGTGGGCGAGCACCAGTTTGTCGCCGAGTTTGTAATGCAACGCGTCGGCGACCTCGGCACCGAGCACCACTTCGAACGGGTCGGTCGCGAAGGCGCGGCCGCTGGCCAGTTCGAGGTTTTGCTTGCGCCCGTATTGGTAGTGTTCGAAGTAGGACGCGTTGGTGCCCATCACGCGGTAGCCGCGATGGGAGTCGCCGAGGGACATCGGGATCGCCCACTTCACCTGGGGGCTGGCGGCAAAGTGTTCGAAACTGTCCCAACGGATGTTGTTGGTGGCGTTGCCGATGCGAAACACCGAGTACAGCAGCAGGTTGACCGAGCCCGAGCGGGCGCCGACGATCAGGTCGGTGCCGCTGATGGTGCTGGCGAAACTGTTGCGCGCCTCAACGCGCACGCGCTCCACCGCGAGCAACAAGCAGACTGAAAGCGCGATGGCGAAAGCAGTGAGGATCGCGGTAAAGCGGCGATTAGCCAGGCTGGCCATGGCTAGACGGAACAGATACATCTCAAACCTCTGCGGGCGTGGCGGCGCGATTGAGCTCGGCCAGCGACAGGTTGCGGTCGAACAGCGAAGCCAGGCTCTGGTCATGGCTGACAAACAACAGGCTGGCGCCCGCTTCGCGGCATTCGGCGAACAGCAGTTGCAGGAAGGCTTCGCGGGCGTCGTAGTCCAGGGCCGAGGTAGGCTCGTCGGCGATCACCAGTTCCGGCTGGCCGATCAACGCACGGGCGGCGGCCACCCGTTGTTGCTGGCCGATGGACAGCGAGTCGGCACGCCTTTCGAGCAGGTCTTTGTCTTTCAAACCCAGGTGCGCGAGCAACGCAGCGGCGGCCTGGTCGACACTGCCGTGGCGCTGTTTTGCTCGTTGCGCGCGCAGCGTGGAAAAGTGGCACGGCAATTCGACGTTCTCGCGCACCGACAGGAACGGCAGCAGGTTGAACTGCTGGAAGATGTAGCCGGTGTGGTCGACGCGGAAACGGTCGCGGGCACCGGCCGAGAGCTCAGTCAGCTCCTGGCCGAGCAGGCGGATGCTGCCTCGGCTGGGTTTCTGCACGCCGCCGAGCAGGCCCAGCAGTGTGGTTTTGCCACTGCCGCTCGGGCCTTTGAGAAACAGGGTTTCCCCCGCTTCCAGGCGGAACGCGGGGATGTCCAGCAACTGTGGGTGCCCAGGCCAGTTGAAGCCCAGGTCAGACAGTTCGATCAATGCGTGGGTCATGGGGACTCAGAACTTCAGGGTGGCTGCGGTGGCCGTCGCTTCAACACCTTGCTGGCCGCTCGGGCCGATCAGTTGTACCTGAATTTTCTGGGTGGCGGGGAAGGTCTTGAACACCTGGGTCAGGTCAAGAGTACTCAGGGCCGTCGGTGTGGCACAGGTGAACTGGTAGTGGGCGTGGATTTCGCTGTGGTCGTGAGGGTGTTCGTGGGCGCCGTCTTTGGCGTCGTCATCATCGTCGTCATGGTCGGCTTCGGGTTTATCGCCGAACAGCGGGCTGTTGAGCTCCTGGGTGCTGATCACGCAACCGGCAGCCTTAGGCAGGTTGAACAGGGCGACGGGGTTCTCCAGTTGCTTGCGCGCGGCGGCGACCTTGGCTTTGTCCGCCGGGGTGGTGGCCAGGTGTTCGAAACCCACCAGGTTCATTGCCGGGCTGTCCAACTCAAGCTCCAGGGCCTGGCCGTCGAGCACTGCGTTGAGGCGGCCGACGCCATGCTCGTGGGCGCCGAGGCTGCCGTGTTCATGGTCGTGGTCGTCATGAGCATGGGCAACCGCCAATGGCAGCAGGGCAAACGGCAAAGCAAGCAACAAACGGCGCATGAGAAGACTCCAGAACATGAAAGTTTTGTTATGTGATCTTATAACAATTGGCCGAGAGTTTGACCGCCCGCTTGGCGTTGCGCAAGCCGCATGGGAGCATGCTTGTCGGAAAAATGCAGGAGTAAGGACGATGTTGCGAATTCGTGGAACGGTCGGCGACCTGCCGGTGGACTTGACCCTGGAGCTCGATGACGGCGATTGGGCACGGCTGGGCGCGCACTTGCAGGCCACGCCCGTCGCCAGCCCGGCCGCTGCGCCCGTGGCTCCGGTCAAACACAATGATGAGCTGTGGCAGGGCGCCCAGGCGCTGTTGCGCAAGGCCGGACAGCTCAGTGGCCTGGAGTTGCTTGACCAGTTGGAAGGCCTGGCCGGCGACGCCTCGGCAGGCAAGCGCCTTTTGGTACGCCTGCGCCACAGCGCCCAGGTGAAGGTTGCCAGCGGCGGGGATACGCCGCTGTACAGCTGGGTCGGCGATTAGTACAGCGCGGCGAACAACTTGCGGCGGTACACGGTCACCAACGGGTGGTCGTTGCCCAGCAGTTCGAACACCTGCAGCAAGGTCTTGTGCGGTAGGCCTTCGCTGTAGCTGCGGTTGCGGATAAACAGCTTGAGCAAACCTTCCAGCGCCGCGTCGTACTGTTGGCGCGCCAGTTGCTGGATCGCCAACTGATAGGCCGCTTCGTCGTCCTGCGGGTTTTGCGCCAGGCGGCTTTTCAAGTCGGCGGCGTCCGGCAGGTCGGCAGCCTGGCGCAGGAAGGTGATCTGCGCCTTGGCCCCGGCGAGGGCGGCTTTGTGATCGTCGCTCTTCACCGCGTCCAGCACGGTCTGGGCTTCACCCAATTCACCGCGTTCGGCCAGGCAGCGGGCGTACAGGATCAACGCCGCGGCGTTAGTGTTGTCTTCGCCCAGCAGCGTCACCAGCACGGCTTCAGCATCGCTGATGCGACCTTCGGCAAACAGTGCCTGGGCCTGCTCCAACGGATCCGCCGCTGCCGGTGGCGGCATCTGCACATGCGGCTCGAGCATCGCCCGCACCGCCGACTCCGGCTGCGCTCCGGCGAACCCATCCACCGGCTGCCCATCCTTGAACAGCACCACCGTCGGCAGGCTCTGAATGCCAAACCGCGCAACGATGTCCTGCTCGGCCTCGCAATCGACCTTGGCCAGCAGCAACTCGCCCTGATAACTCTCGGCAACCTTCGCCAGCATTGGCATCAACGCCTTGCACGGCGCGCACCACTCGGCCCAGAAATCCACCAGCACGGGTTTTTCGAAGGAGTTCTGGATCACGGCCTGGTCGAAATTGGCGGTGGTGACGTCGAAGATATACGGCGTGGGTTCACTCATGGGGCGTCTCGAATAAAGCGGGAATGGGGCAACTATAAGGGCTGGCGCTGGCTACCGGAAGCGGCTTGGAGTTCAAACGCGTGATGCCTGCCACTGTAGTGAGCGGGCTTGCCCCGCGCTGGGTGGCGAAGCCGCCCCAATCCGGTCACCGCAACCTTCCAGACAGAATTCAGCCGCCTGTTTTGGGGCGGCTCCGCCACCCGGCGGGGGGCAAGCCCGCTCACTACAGAAGGGATGCTTTCAAGAGCGCCGCGAGTGGTAAAGACTCACCTTGCGAAACTCCCAAGGCTCGGCCAAGTCCGGCAATGTCAGCGCATCAAGGATCTCCAGCCGCTGGTAATCCGGGTGCTGGAAGTCACGCACGCGTGAATCTGCCACCAGTGCTTCGCGGCCTCGGGTCAGGAACTGATCCAGCAGCGGCAGGTTCGCCCGGTCGTAGAGCACATCGGCGACCAGGATCAGGTCGAAGCGGTCGGCTTCGGCGAAAAAATCGGCGGAGTAGCCCAGCTCTACATCGTTAAGCTCGGCATTCGCCCGGCATGACGCCAAGGCCAGTGGGTCCAAGTCGCAGGCCACCACTTCCCGTGCGCCAGCCTTGACCGCTGCAATCGCGGCCACGCCGGAGCCCGCGCCGAAGTCCAGCACGCGTTTGCCCGCGACCCACTCAGGGTTCGCCGCCAGGTAGCGCGCCAGCGCCAGGCCGCTGGCCCAGCAAAAACTCCAGTAGGGCGGTTCATGCAGAATGCGGCGGGTTTCTTCGGGGCTGAAGGCGCGGTCCATGTTGTCGGCATCCAGCAGCCACAACGACAGCTCGGTGCCCGGCAACGGGCAGGGCACCAGCTGTGCGTCGCCGATCAGTTCGCTCAGCGCCGCTTGCAGGTCCAACGGTGGCGTCATGGTGCCTTGACGAGTTGCAGGGGGCCGGTGCTCTGGGTGATCGCCTGGGTGATGCGCACGGCGGGCAGGTGCAGGATCAGCTGGCCGGACTGGCTGGCGCGGCCGCGCAGTTCAACCCGCGCACCGGCGGGGAAGGCTTCGGGGTTGTAGCGCAGGCGGAAGGCCAGGGGCTGGCCATTGCCGGTCAGCACACTGCTGGCCAGCAGTTGTTGCGGACGCGAACGGTCGTCGATCACCAGCAACGCCATCTCGACTTCAGCGCCGGCCGGCACGTTGGTCAGGCTGCCGCTGATTTCACGCTGGTAGGCGGGCAGGGGACCGGTGTCTTCAATGCCGGGGACTTTTTTCTCTTGCGCCGGTGCCGGTTGAGGGGCGGCAGGCTTGGGGGCTTCGCTGCTGCAGGCGACCAGGACACTGAACAGGGTGAGCAAAACAAGTGGTCGTAACTGCATGTACGGCTCCAGAAAGGACAAAATCCGTGGCTTGAAAAATATGAAACATAATAGCCAGCCTATATACCGTAAAGGCTATGGCTTGTCTTGCCACGGGGATGCGCTACCATGGCCCTCCCTTTATTTGTTGCCTGCCCACCATGCACTGTCCCTTCTGCGGTGCCAACGACACCAAGGTCATTGACTCGCGACTGGTCGCCGAGGGCGATCAAGTGCGTCGCCGGCGCGAATGCCTGGCCTCTGGCTGCGGTGAACGTTTCACCACCTTCGAAACCGCCGAACTGGTGTTGCCACGGCTGATCAAGTCCGACGGCAGCCGCCAACCCTTCGACGAAGAAAAATTGCGCGCCGGTATGCAGCGCGCCCTGGAAAAACGCCCGGTGAGTGTCGAGCGGCTGGAGGCGGCGCTGGTGCATATCAAGCACAAGCTGCGTGCGACCGGCGAGCGCGAGGTCAAGAGCCTGGTGGTTGGAGAACTGGTAATGGGCGAGCTGCAAAAGCTCGACGAAGTTGCCTATATCCGTTTCGCCTCGGTGTATCGACGCTTCCAGGACCTCAATGAGTTCCGCGAAGAGATCGACCGCCTGGCCCGTGAGCCTGCCAAAGAATGAATTCACCCTCTGCCGAACAAGCTGTGCTCGACGCCCATTACATGGCCCGCGCCCTCGAACTGGCGCGCAAGGGTCTGTACACCACCCACCCCAACCCTCGGGTGGGCTGCGTGATTGTGCGCGATGGGCAGGTCGTCGGCGAAGGCTGGCACGTGCGCACCGGCGAGCCCCATGCCGAAGTTCATGCCCTGCGCGCTGCCGGTGACAAGGCGCGCGGCGCCACCGCCTATGTGACCCTCGAACCTTGCAGTCACTATGGGCACACCCCGCCGTGCGCCGATGCGCTGGTGAGTGCCGGGTTGGCGCGGGTGGTCGCGGCGATGCAGGACCCTAACCCGGAAGTCGCCGGGCGCGGCATGCAGCGCCTGGCCCAGGCCGGGATCGACGTGCGCAGCGGTGTGTTGGAAAGTGAAGCGCGGGCCCTCAACAGAGGGTTCCTCAAGCGCATGGAGCAGGGCCTGCCGTTTGTGCGGGTCAAGCTGGCGATGAGCCTGGACGGCCGCACCGCGATGGCCAGCGGCGAAAGCCAATGGATCACCGGCCCCGCCGCCCGCGCTGCCGTACAGCGCCTGCGCGCCGAGGCCAGCGTGGTGCTGACCGGCGCCGATACGGTGCTGGCCGACGGTGCGCGCCTGACCGTGCGCGCCGCCGAACTCGGCCTGGATGACGCCACCACCGCCCTGGTCATGTCGCGCCCGCCATTGCGCGTGCTGATCGACGGCCGCCTGCGAGTGCCGCTCAACGCGCCGTTCTTCAAGGCTGGCCCGGCGTTGGTCATCACCTGCGTGACTGCCGAAAATCAGTTCCCCCGTGGCCCTGAGTGCCTGGTGGTGCCAGGTGTCGAAGGCCAGGTCGACTTGCGCTCGGCACTGGTCGCGCTGGCTGCGCGTGGCGTCAACGACGTGCTGGTGGAAGCCGGTCCAAGCCTGGCGGGTGCGTTTGCCCAACAAGGCCTGGTAGACGAATACGTGATATTCGTCGCAGGCAAGTTCCTCGGCTCCGCCGCCCGGCCTTTGCTGGACTGGCCGCTTGATAAACTGGCCGATGCCCCCCAACTCAAGATCACTGAAATGCGCGCTGTAGGCGACGACTGGCGGGTCACTGCCATCCCTGTGCCAGCAGCGAGCGTATAATTCCCGGCCTGCGCTTGAGCGTCAGCCCCTCGTTTTCAGGAGAACGAAATGTTCACCGGCATTATCGAATCCATCGGCAGCATCCGTGCAATGACCCCCAAAGGCGGCGACGTGCGCCTGCTGGTTGAAACCGGCAAGCTCGACCTCGGCGACGTCAAACTGGGCGACAGCATTGCAGTCAGCGGCGTGTGCCTGACCGTCATCGAACTGCCGGGCAACGGTTTTGCCGCCGACGTCAGCCGGGAAACCCTGGACTGCACCGCGATGAACGATCTCAAGGCCGGCAGCCCGGTCAACCTGGAAAAAGCCCTGACCCCGACCACCCGCCTGGGCGGTCACCTGGTCAGCGGCCACGTCGACGGCGTCGGCGAAGTGGTCGCCCGCAGCGAAAATGCGCGGGCTGTGGAATTTCGCATCCGCGCGCCCAAAGAGCTGGCCAAATACATCGCCCATAAAGGCTCGATCACCGTCGATGGCACTAGCCTGACCGTGAACGCCGTGAACGGCGCCGAATTCGAACTGACCATCATTCCCCACACCCTCAGCGAAACGATCATGGCCTCGTACCAGCCGGGTCGCCGGGTGAACCTGGAAGTCGACTTGCTTGCCCGTTACCTGGAGCGCCTGTTGATGGGCGATAAGGCCGCAGAGCCAACATCCGGGAACATCACCGAAAGTTTTCTGGCCGCTAATGGCTACCTGAAATCCTGACCAAGGGGGTGCCCTGTGGCGCTCAATAGTATCGAAGAACTGGTTGAAGACATCCGCCAAGGCAAGATGGTCATCCTGATGGATGACGAAGACCGCGAGAACGAAGGCGACATCATCATGGCCGCCGAGGCCTGCCAGGCTGAGCACATCAACTTCATGGCCAAGCATGCCCGTGGGCTGATCTGCATGCCCATGAGCCGCGAGCGTTGCGAGTTGCTCAAGCTGCCATTGATGGCGCCGCGTAATGGGTCGGGTTTTGGTACCAAGTTCACCGTGTCGATTGAAGCGACTACTGGCGTGACCACCGGTATTTCTGCCGCTGACCGCGCGCGCACGGTGCAAGCCGCCGCCGCCAAAGACGCCAAGGCCGAAGACATCGTCAGCCCAGGCCACATTTTCCCGCTGATGGCCCAACCGGGCGGCACCCTGGCCCGCGCCGGCCACACCGAAGCCGCCTGCGACCTGGCACGCATGGCCGGTTTCGAGCCAAGCGGCGTGATCTGCGAAGTGATGAACGACGACGGCACCATGGCTCGTCGTGCCGAACTCGAAGCCTTTGCCGCCGAACACAACATCAAGGTGGGCACCATTGCCGACCTGATTCACTACCGGATGATCCACGAACGTACCGTTCAGCGGATTGCCGAGCAGCCACTCGACAGCGAACTGGGCCAATTCAATTTGGTCACCTACCGTGATTCAGTGGAAGGCGACGTGCACATGGCCCTCACCCTGGGCACCATTTGCGCCGAAGAGCCGACCCTGGTACGCGTGCACAACATGGACCCGCTGCGTGACCTGCTGATGGTCAAGCAACCGGGCCGCTGGAGCCTGCGCGCCGCGATGTCCGCGGTGTCCGAGGCGGGCAGCGGTGTGGTGCTGCTGCTCGGCAACCCGGTGGATGGCGACGTCTTGCTGGCGCATATCCGCGAAACGGCTGACCACGCGCCGGTGAAAAAGCCGACCACCTACAGCATCGTCGGTGCCGGTTCGCAGATCCTGCGGGACCTGGGTGTGCGCAAAATGCGCCTGATGAGCGCACCGATGAAATTTAATGCGATATCCGGTTTCGACTTGGAAGTAGTAGAATACGTGCCCTCCGAATAAAGGCTGGCGGTTTTCGCCCTTTGTTCGCGGTTCAAATATCACTAAGGGACGCGTCATACACGCGTCCCGGCTCTTTAAGAGATTTGTCGAATGACCCTGAAGACCATCGAAGGTACCTTCATCGCCCCCAAAGGCCGCTACGCCCTGGTGGTTGGCCGCTTCAACAGCTTCGTGGTTGAAAGCCTGGTAAGCGGTGCCGTGGACGCCCTGGTTCGCCACGGTGTGAGCGAGAGCGACATCACCATCATCCGTGCCCCTGGCGCCTTCGAAATTCCACTGGTTGCGCAAAAAGTTGCCCAGCAGGGTGAATACGCGGCGATCATCGCCCTGGGCGCGGTCATTCGTGGCGGTACCCCGCACTTCGAATACGTGGCCGGCGAATGCACCAAGGGCCTGGCCCAGGTGTCCATGGAGTTCGGCGTACCGGTCGCTTTCGGCGTACTGACCGTTGATTCCATCGAGCAAGCCATCGAGCGCTCCGGCACCAAGGCCGGTAACAAAGGCGCTGAAGCTGCCCTGTCCGCGCTGGAAATGGTCAGCCTGCTGTCGCAGTTGGAGGCCAAGTGATTTCCGACGAGAGCGACAACTTCAACCCGCGTGACCCACGCCCAGCCGATGCCGGCAAGCCATCCAAGAACGAGAAGCGTCGCGCTGCTCGGCAGTTGGCGACCCAGGCGCTGTATCAGCGTCAGATAGCGGGCGCTTCGTTGAACGAAATCGAGGCACAGTTTCGCGTCGACAACGATTTCACCCTCGCCGACCTGCCGTACTTCCACGACATCCTGCACGGTGTGCATGCCCACCTGACCGAGATCGATGCAGCCCTGGTGCCATGCCTGGACCTGACCATCGACGAGCTGGACCCGGTTGAGCTGTGCGTGATGCGCCTGTCCGCCTGGGAGCTGCTGTATCGCGTTGACGTGCCGTACCGCGTGGTGATCAACGAAGGTATCGAACTGGCGAAAGTCTACGGTTCGACCGACGGCCACAAGTTCGTCAACGGCGTGCTCGACAAGCTGGCACCACGCCTGCGTGAAGCCGAAGTGAAGGCGTACAAGCGCTGAATCGCGCTTGAAACCTGAATGGGCGAGTTTGAGCTGATCCGCAACTACTTCGCCGCCGCGCCTTGTGCGCAAGGCGGCGAGGGGATTGCCCTGGGGATCGGCGATGACTGCGCCTTGCTGGCGCTCCCCACCGGGGAGCAGTTGGCAATCTCCACCGATACACTGGTGGCCGGGGTGCATTTTGCCGACCCCTGCGACCCCTTCCTGCTGGGCCAGCGCTCGTTGGCCGTGGCGGTGAGTGACCTGGCCGCCATGGGCGCCCATCCCCTCGCGTTTACCCTTGCCCTTACCACACCGACGGTCGATGCCGATTGGCTGCAACGCTATGCCCAAGGGTTGAATGCCATGGCGCAACGTTGCGGCGTGGGGTTGGTGGGCGGTGATACCACGCGTGGTCCGCTGAGCCTGACCTTGACCGTGTTGGGTCGTGTGCCGGCCGGGCAAGCCTTGACTCGCAGCGGCGCGCGAGCGGGCGACCTGCTGTGTGTCGGCGGCGAACTGGGCAACGCCGCCGGCGCCTTGCCGCTGGTATTGGGCCAGCGCAGCGCCGATGCGGCGATCGCCGATCCGTTACTGGCTCATTACTGGTCGCCGCAACCGCAGTTGGCCTTGGGGCTGGCGTTGCGCGGTAAAGCCACATCGGCGATGGATATTTCCGATGGGCTCCTGGCCGATTGCGGGCATATCGCCACGGCATCACAGGTCAGCCTGTTGATTGAGCGCCAGCGTTTGCCGTTGTCCACGGCGCTGCTGGCGTTCGTCGGTGATGACGAAGCGCGGGTGGCGGCCCTGAGCGGGGGGGACGACTACGTGCTGGCGTTCACCCTGCCGCCCGCCGAACTGGCACCACTGCTGGCCGATGGGTTGCCGATCCATGTGATCGGCCGGGTCGAGCCGGGGCAGGGCGTAACCCTACTCGACGCACACGGGCACGACATCACCCCAGCCATTCGTGGCTATCAACACTTTCGAGAGGCGCCGTAACCGGGCGACCTGCGCTACCCTATAGCCTCATACGGATGCAATACCTGTAGGAGGTCATCATTATGGATGTGCGCCGCTGGCTGAGGATTCTGCTGTGTTGCGTCGCCCCCTTGGCGCAGGCACAGGAGGCCGCGGTGGCTCCCGGTAAAGTGTCGCTGGCCAGTGAGGCCTGGGATGACTACACCAATGCCGATGGCAGCGGCCTGGCCTGGGACTTACTGCGACAGGTATTTGAGCCCGCTGGGTTCAAGCTGCAAACCCGCTCTGTGCCCTACACCCGCTCGGTCGGCCTGGCCCAACGCGGCGAGGTGGATGGCTGGGTTGGTTCCTATCCGGGCGAAGTCAAAGGCGTGGTGTACCCGCACTGGCGCTTCGATTCCGACCACATTTATGCGCTGGGGCTGGCGACCACACCCACGCCGACCCTGACCACGCTGGCCAACTACCGCTTGGCGTGGGTGCGCGGCTACAAGTTCGAGGCGTACTTGCCGAATGTACAACGCTTCAACCAGATCGAACGCCGCGATGGCATCCTGCCGATGCTCCAGCACGGCAGAGTGGACTTTTATATCGACTCCCTCACCGAGTCCAAATTCGTACTCAGCCAGGCGAAAGACCCCACACAGTTTAAGCTCACCCCTGTCGTTGAGTTGCCGCTCTACGTCGGGTTTACCGACAGCGAGCGAGGGCGGGTGTTGGCGGGCGTGTTCGACCAGCGTATGGACGCGTTAGTAAAAAGCGGCGAGCTGAGACCGATTTTCGAGCGCTGGCACCAGGCCTATCCCTTCTAACCTGCATAGAACCAGGACGAAGGCCAATCGAACCGATTGATCTTTATCAGCGATAATTCAGCTTAAGCGTCTGTAGGAACCTGCTGTTACAATGGCCGCCTTTGTAAAAACTGAAATCAGGAGCACACGGTGCCCGTCGTTTTCGTCGCTGCTTCCAAGCTGCCTACCCCTTTTGCCACGTTCACCATGAACGGCTTTCTCGAAGAAGCCACCGGGCGCGAGCACGTTGTGCTTAGCCTGGGCGATATCGCTGATGGCGCGCCGGTACTGGGCCGGGTGCACTCCGAATGCCTGACCGGCGATGCGCTGTTCAGCCAGCGTTGCGACTGCGGTTCGCAACTGGAAGCAGCCATGCGGGCCATCGCCCGTGAAGGCCGGGGCGTGCTGTTGTACTTGCGTCAGGAAGGCCGTGGCATTGGCCTGATGAACAAGATCCGCGCCTATGAGCTACAAGATGGGGGTGCCGATACCGTCGAGGCCAACGAGCGCCTGGGCTTTGCCGCCGACCAGCGTGACTACGCGATCTGCCTGCCGATGCTGGAGTACCTGGGCGTCAGCTCCCTGCGCCTGATGACCAACAACCCGCGCAAGGTCAAAGCCTTGACCGAGATGGGCATCACGGTGGCCGAGCGCGTGCCGCTGCACACCGGACACAATCCGCACAACAAACTCTACCTGGCCACCAAGGCCAGCAAGCTCGACCACATGATGGGTAACGAGCACCAAGGCGAGGTCGACCGCGCGTGACCCGTGGCCAGGTGAAACGGCGGCTGTCCTTCAATTGGTGGCAGTACCTGGCCCTGGCGTTGCTCCCCTTGTTTGTGATCAACCTGGTGTTTGGCCAAGCCGAGTCCCTGCTACCCGTGCTGGCCATGCCCTTCTTTATCGCCGGCGTGGCCTCGATGTTCCTCAGCCTGCGTTATTTCAACGGTTATAAACACGCGTTGATCGCCACCTCCAAAGCCCTCGATACTCCCGAAGAACCGGCTGCCTGGATCACCCTGGCGGCCCGTCGGCGCACGGCGTTGCTGATCGCTGCCGTGCCGGCCTGGATCGGTGCGTTGTCGGTGTTCGTCGGCCTGGAAGCGGTGCCGCTGTTCCTGCTGGCGCTGTCGACCGTGGTGCTGTTCTACCTCTACCGCATTCCCCGTCAACTGGGATGAGGTGTCACTGGCTGGCGGTGGTGCTGCTGGCATTCAGTGCCCAGGCGCTGGCGGTCGAACGGGTCGTGAGCCTGGCGCCGTCGCTTTCTGAAATCGTGGTCGAACTGGGCGCCGCCGATCTGCTGGTGGGCGTGCTCGACGGCGGCGAGCGCCCGGCGGCGCTGGCGCAAGTGCCGTCGGTAGGGCATTACGGCCAGTTGGACATGGAGCACCTGCTCAGCCTCAAGCCCGACCTTATCCTGCTCTGGCCCGGCAGTGTCGGTCCCGCCCAGCGTGAGCAGTTGCAGCGCCTGAATATCCCGGTGTACGTCGCCGAACCCCATAGTCTTGAACAACTCACCACTCAGGTCCAGGCCATCGCCGAGCAATTGGATCGCCCTGAGGCCGGACGGCAACTGGCCGCGCAATTGCGCAAACGCCTGGCCGAACTGCGCCAGCGCTATCAGCGTGCCGAGCCGTTGCGGGTGTTTTACCAAGTCTGGAATCAGCCGCTGTACACCGTGGGCGGTGGGCAGATCATCAGCGATGCGCTGACGGTGTGCGGTGCGCGCAATGTGTTCGATGACCTCAAGCTGCCCGCGCCGCAGGTCAACATCGAGTCGGTGCTGCAGCGTAATCCCGAGATGATCCTGGTGGGTGATCAGGCTCAGCAGGCGGCCTGGAAGGTCTGGCCGACGATGGCGGCGCGGGTGCGGTTAGTGCCGGACAAAGGCCTGGAGAGGCCCAGTGGGCAGATGTTGGAGGCGGTGGGGCGGTTGTGTCAGGTGATTGCGCCGAACCTGTGATACCGCCATCGCAGGCACCTCAGATCTCAGGCGTCCACGTCACCCCAAACATCCACACCCGACCCTCTTCGCGATAATCCTGATTGTTTAAAAAGCCCGGGTCGTTATAGCTGTAACGCGCCCGCGCATAGGACCTGTCCAGCAGGTTATCGACCTTCAACGATAGCGCCACTTGCCGATTCAGCGCCCAACTGCTGCGCAACCCAAGCAAGGCATAGCCGCCCAGGCGGTGGGTGTTGTCTTCATCGTCATAGCTGCTGCTGATGGCCTGCCAGCTGGCGCCCAGCCCCAGCGTGTCGAATTGCCGATCCAGATCCAGGTTCAACGTCCGCCGCGCCCGGCGGGCCAACGTGTGGCCGCTGTCGCGGTCGCGTGGGTCGATGAGCGACAACCCAAGGTTGCCTTGCCAGCCAAACAGCTCCTGCTTGAGTGCGGCCTCAAAGCCGTTGATACGCGCCGACGCCACGTTCTGCGGCTTGCCGGAGCGGTCGAGGATGATCGCATCGCTCAAGTCGGTGCGGTACAGCGAGGCTTCAAGGCGCGTGCTGTCGCTCAATTGACTGCGCCATTGCAACTCGTAGCTTTTGGAGGTTTCGGGCTGCAGGTCGGGGTTGCTGTACTGCGTGTCGGGGTAGTACAGGTCGTTGAAGGTCGGTGCACGGAAGCCTTCGCTGTAGGTCAGCAGCAGGTCGTTGTCCGGGTTGACCGGCACTGTCACAGTGCCGCTCCAGCTGTTCTGCCCGCCGAACTGCTGGTTTTGGTCGCGCCGTAGCCCCAGCTCGGTGGAAAACCACTCGCCATGGAAGCGATGCTGTACGAAGGCGGCGCGGTTCCAGCGACTGTTTTCGGTGAAGGTGGTGGAGCCGTGGAAGCGATCTTCGTACCAGTCGCCGCCAAGTATCAGGCTGTTCTGGTCATTCAGCGTCAGGTCGTTCTGCCAGTTGACCGAATCGCGGTAGGTGTTGAACACGCTGAAGTCATCGCTGAGGGTGTCGCGCTTGGTATCGCGGTTCTCGCTATGGCCCAGCTCCAGGCGCGATTGCCAGTGCTCGTTGAGCGTGGCATCGACATAGCCGCTGGCGCTGCTCACGGCGTAGTCGGTGTAGGGCTTTTGCCCAACTGTTTGCCCGGTGGCGAGGTCGTAGCGGCCGAAGCTGTTGTCGTATTCCGATTTGCCACGGTTATCCAACAGGTTGAAACCCGCCTCCAGCGCATCGCTGAAGGAATGGCTGAGGTTCAGGCTGAGGGACTGGTTGCGGTAGGCATCATGGTCGCCATCGCTGGGGAATGAGGTGTGCGTCGAGTTGATCCCGGCGGTGTCATCCAGGCTCGCCCCCAGGTTGAAACGCGTTTGTTCGTCGCCGCCGGAGAGGCCGAGGCTGCGCTCCCAGGTCTGATGGCTGCCAAACCCGAGTTTCAAGCGCGGCTGCACGCCTGGCTCGGCGTTGCGCCGGGTAAACACCTGGATCACCCCGCCAATCGCATCGCTGCCATAGATCACCGAGCGTGAGCCGCGCAGCACTTCCACCCGTTCGATCTGGTCGACATTGAGGTATTGCAGGCCGCTGTCGCCGGAGGTGGTATTAGCGATGCGCTGGCCGTCCACCAGCACCAGGCTTTGCGCGGATTTGGTGCCACGCATATAAATCCCCGGCAGGCTGCCACGGCCACCGCTGGGCGCGACTTGTACACCGGGCACGCGGCTGAGGAGGTCGGTGAGGCGGGTTGGCTGCAGGCGGTCGATGTCGTCGCGGGTGAACACCGTGTTGGCGGCGCTGCTGTCGTTGCGGGCCTGCACCTGGCGGTTGGCGCTGATGACGACGTTGGGGAGTTTCAGCGCGTCGTCGCGGGTATCGGCCAGCAGGTCCGGGGCGCAGAGAAGCAGCAAGGGCAGGGCAAGGCGAAGGCGATTCATCGGCTGTCCGTAGCTTCAAACGTGATACATAACCCATGTGGGAGGGGGCAAGCCCCCTCCCACCTGTTGAGCCGGTTTCTACAGCCCCAGCAGTGTCATGCGCTCGCGTACTGAGGTTTCAATGCCCGCTTCATCCAACCCACACTCCGCCAGCATCTGCGCCGGCTTGGCGTGTTCGACATACACATCCGGCAAGCCCAGGTGCAGCACGGACTTGAGGATATTCTCCCGCGCCAGGAACTCGCTGACCGCCGCACCCGCGCCGCCCATGATGGCGTTTTCTTCGACGGTCACCAGCAGTTCATGGCTGCCGGCGATCTCGCGCACCAAGGCCTCATCCAGGGGTTTGACGAAGCGCATGTCGACCACGGTGGCGTCGATCTTCTCGGCGACCTTCAGTGCTTCGGCCAATTGCACGCCGAACACCAGGAACGCGGTCTTGCTGCCTTGGCGACGCACGATGCCCTTGCCGATCTCGATAGGCTCCAGGTCCTTCTCGATCACGGCATTCGGGCCATTGCCACGCGGGTAGCGCACGGCGGCGGGGCCGTTGTACAAGTGGCCGGTGCTGAGCATCTTGCGCAGTTCGTTCTCGTCGCTCGGCGTCATCACCAGCATGCCGGGGATGCAGCGCAGGTAGGACAGGTCGAAGCTGCCGGCGTGAGTCGGGCCGTCTTCGCCCACCAGGCCGGCGCGGTCGATGGCGAACAGTACGTCGAGGTTCTGCACCGCGACGTCATGCACCAACTGGTCGTAACCGCGTTGCAGGAACGTCGAGTAGATCGCCACCACCGGCTTGGCGCCTTCACAGGCCATGCCGGCGGCAAAGGTCACCGCGTGCTGCTCGGCAATCGCGACGTCGAAGTAGCGCAGCGGGAAACGCTCGCTGAACGCCACCAGGTCGGAGCCTTCCTTCATCGCCGGGGTAATGCCTACCAGGCGTGGGTCGGCAGCTGCCATGTCACACAGCCATTCGCCGAACACACCGGAATACTTCGGCCCGCTGGCCTTTTTCGGTGCAGCGGCGGGAGCGTTCAGTGGGTCGAGCTTGGTGATTGCGTGGTAACCAATCGGGTCGACCTCCGCCGGGGCGAAGCCTTTGCCTTTTTTGGTGACGATATGCAGGAATTGCGGGCCCTTGAGGTCACGCATATTGCGCAGCGTGGCGATCAGGGTGGGCAAGTCATGGCCGTCGATCGGGCCGATGTAGTTCCAACCCAGTTCTTCGAACAGGGTGCCGGGGACCAGCATGCCCTTGGCATATTCTTCGGTGCGCCGGGCAATTTCCCATGCGCCTGGCAGACGCGAGAGCACCTTCTTACTGCCTTCACGCATGCTTGCATACGTGCGGCTGGAGAGGATTTTTGCCAGGTAATTGGACAGCCCGCCGACATTGCGCGAGATCGACATGTCGTTGTCGTTGAGGATCACCAGCATGTTGGCGTCCACTTCCGGCGCATGGTTCAGCGCTTCGAAGGCCATACCGGCGGTCAGCGCGCCGTCACCAATCACGGCAATCGCCTTGCGATCGCTGCCCTGCAGGCGGGCGGCAATCGCCATGCCCAGCGCTGCACTGATGGAGGTGCTGGAGTGGCCGACGCCAAAGGTGTCGTATTCGCTCTCGGCGCGGCGCGGGAAGGCGGCAATGCCGTCCTTCTGGCGCAGGGTGCCCATTTGCTCGCGGCGGCCCGTGAGGATTTTGTGCGGATACGCCTGATGGCCCACGTCCCACACCAGCCGGTCATCCGGGGTGTCGAACACGTAATGCAGGGCGATGGTCAGCTCGATGACGCCCAGGCCGGCACCAAAATGCCCACCGGTCTGGCCGACCGTGTAGAGCAATTCCAGGCGCAACTCATCGGCCAGGGTTTCCAGCTCGGCTTCACCCAGTCGACGCAGGCCGACCGGCGTGACAGCACGGTCAAGCAGGGGCGTGGACGGGCGCTTGCGGGGAATCTCTTGAAACGTCGTGGGCATCAGGCGAATCGTTATAGGTATAGAAGAGGCGGCAGTTTACCTCAAGCATCGCAAACTGCCCACGCAGAGCGCCGAACTTGGCCGATATGCGGCCGTAAAGGCCGCGCGTGTCAGTGGCGGCGTTCGACGATATACCGCGCCAGGTCACGCAGTGGCTCGGCCGCCGCGTCGAATGGTCGCAGGGCGTCCAGGGCCTGGTCACGCAGCTCCAGGGCATAGGCTTTGGCCGCAGTAAGCCCGAGCAGCGCAGGGTAAGTCGGTTTGTCCCGTGCGATATCGGCGCCCTGGCGTTTGCCCAGGGTTGCGGTGTCACTTTCTACGTCAAGAATGTCGTCCTGCACCTGGAACGCCAGGCCGATGGCCAGGGCGTAGGTCTTCAGCGCCGCCAATTGAGGCGCTTCAGCCCGCCCGCTGGCCAGCGCGCCCAAGTGCACGGCGGCTTCGATCAAGGCGCCGGTCTTGTGGCGGTGCATGTGTTCAAGGGCTTGCTGGTCCAGCTTGAGGCTGACCGAACCCATGTCGATCGCCTGCCCGCCCACCATGCCTGCCGGGCCCGCAGCATGGGCGAGTGCAGTCACCATGCGCAGGCGGAGCTCGGCATTGACGCTGCTCAGCGCCGGGTCCAGCAACGCGCTGAACGCCAGGCTCTGCAAACCGTCACCGGCCAGGATCGCATACGCTTCATCGAAGGCTTTGTGGGTGGTGGGTTGGCCGCGCCGCAAATCGTCGTCGTCCATCGCCGGCAAATCGTCATGCACCAGGGAGTAGGCGTGAATCAGCTCGACCGCGCAGGCCGCGCCGTTCGCCTGTTCGGCCGGCGCACCGAGTGCTTCACAGGCCGCATACGCCAGCAACGGGCGCACACGCTTGCCGCCATTCATCACGCTGTAGCGCATGGCCTCATAGAGGCGCTTCATTTCCGGGCTTGGCGCAACAAACAAGGGTTCCAATGCCGCATTGACCCGGGCTTGGCTACTGGCCTGATACGCGTCGATCATTCGGGCTGTTCCGCATCGAAAGGTTCTTCGGCCAACTCCCCGTCACGTTCCAGCAGTACTTGCACCTTCTGCTCCGCCTGCGCGAGCGCGCTCTGGCAGTCACGGGTCAGGCCGATGCCTTGCTCAAACGCGGTCAACGAGTCTTCCAGCGACAACTCACCGTTCTCCAGACGCTCGACCAGGGTTTGCAGGTCGGCGAGGGATTGTTCGAAATCGAGTGCAACTTTTTTGCGGGCCATGGCGGCTATTCCGGTAGACGGTAAACCGGCGCGACACTAGCAGACATGGGGATTCTGGGCAAATGAGTGGGGGTGTCACCTGTTCGCTGTATTGACTTGATACCGCGTGCTGCGGCCGCCTCCGGGGAGTCGGACCAGGCAGTTCTTTTCCAGCAAATCAGCCAGATGACGCGTCGCTGTGGCCTTGGACACCTTTGCCACTGCTTGGTACTGCGCCGCGCTGATACCGTGCTCAAAACCCTTTTCACCGCCATCGAGCAGGCGGTTGAGCACCTTGATCTGTTCGGCAGACAACGCGAGGTCGCGGTGCTGCTGCCAGAACCGGCTTTTGTCCAATACCCGGTCAATCCGCACCATGGCTTGCTGCAGGCTGCGCAGCAGGGTCTTGAGGAACCATTCCAGCCAGTCGGTAATATCCAGCGTGGCTTTTTGGCTGGACTCCAACGCTTTGTAATAGCCTGCGCGGTCCTCAAGAATGCTGGCCGACATGGCGTAAAAGCGGATGGCCTGGTGTTCGCCCTGGGCCAACGCCAAGTCGGTGATGGTGCGTGTCAGTCGACCATTACCGTCATCGAAAGGGTGTAGCGTGACAAACCAGAAATGCGCCACACCGGCGCGGACCAGCGGGTCCAGTTCCGGTTGATTTCGGCTGGTTTCGAACCACTCGAGGAAGTCTTCCAGCGCTTGCTCCAGGCCTTTGCGCGGCGGTGCCTCGAAGTGCACCATCGGCCGATCAAGCCGCCCCGACACCACCTGCATCGGCTCATCGCCACGCAATGCTCCAACATTCAGTGCACGTGCGGCATAACCCGCTTCCGGTGCTGGAAACAGCCAATGATGCCAATTCAAAAGACGGGCGAGGGTAAAGGGCTGGGCGTATTGCTCGGTGGCGTCCATCATAAGATCGGCCAAGCCTTCACTGCGACGGCTGACGCTGGCGTCCTTCAACGGCTCCAGGCCCAGGCCCAGGCGCCGTGCCAGTGATGAGCGCACCGAGCCCACATTCAACTGTTCCCCCTCGATGGCCGAAGAGGTCAGGATGTTTTGCAGTAACGCATCCAGCTCGTTGTGCGCGTTAACCGCCTGGCTGACGGTGCCAAGCATGCCCAGCAGCTTGCCTTGCGCTTGCCCGCACTCACGTAGCAAGGCCGCCAAGCGTCCTGGTTGCCAATGGAAGTGCGGCCAGTCGGGGTGTTGCCAGATCCAGAACGGCTGGTCCATGGGAGGTACCTGGTTGCGTGAGCCGAATAAAAACGTTATTCGGCTCATGTAGTGAGCCGATTGTGCCTCCTATTCGGCTCATCGTCCACTCAGGCAGACGTTGTGGCCGGTTGAGCGCAGCGGCCTTCTGCATCCTTTAGCTGGGCTTCGAACGCAAGCAATCCTGCCTGCGTCTTTTGCAGTGCTGCAATCTGAGTGGCCAATTCGTGTTTCTTCTCGGCGATTGCCTGGTCCGCCCGCTCCCAGGGCAATACATCGCCTACGTGGCCTGCAAGAATCTCCTGCAACTCCTTGAGCTTGAACCCCAATTGCTGCGCGCACTTGATAAACATCAGCAGCTCAACGCTTTGCTCCGAATACACCCGGTATTGACCCTGGCGCTGCGGCGGCGGCAACAGGCCGATCGCCTCATAGTGACGAATCGCCTTGATGGTGGTGCCCGCCAACTGCGCGGCTTTGCCGATGTACATGAAAACTCCCTTTTTCAAATAGTCCGCCGGCTTGCTTCAGCCACTTCGCCCGCTGCGCGGGTGTAGACCCCAGTATCGGCCCGAACATCAAGGTCTTGATTGGCTTGATACCGCAAAACGCCAGCGTAGTCGCACGCATCTGGTGAATGCCCGGCATGCGATAGACCCAGCGGTAATACCACGGGGGCGTGTCCAGGGTCACTAACAAGTGCGCGGTGCGTCCTTGCAGCAGTTTGTCAGGGAATGCCTTGCCCGCTCGGTATTTGAAGGCAAAACCGGGCAGGAAGATGCGGTCGAGGAAACCCTTCATCAACGCCGGGATACCGCCCCACCAGATCGGAAAAACAAATACCAGATGAGTCGCCCAGAGGATGTCGGACTGGGCGCTGAGCAAATCGGGCTCCAAGGCTTGAATGTCGCTGTAGCCGCTGTGAAGCACCGGGTCGAAAGCGATTTCACCCAGGCGTAGCACACGTACCTCATGGCCGGCGTTTTTCGCCGATTGGGTGCAGGTGTCTGCGAGGGCCGAACAGAAACTGGTGCTGGAGGGGTGGCCGAGGATGAGCAGGGTGCGATGAGCCACGGAGAGTGTCCTGGAAAAAAAGAGGCTCAGGGTAGGGGCTGCCGTATAGGGGAGAGTCAAGATTTGACGCCGAGAGGGGACGATTTTTAATTGCCAGTAGGACGATTCCGAGTCCTTCGCAAGCGCCTTCCTGATGCGGGTTCCAGCGCTTGTGAGAGCAAAATCCCCTGGCTAGGCTTCCTCCCGTTGCTAATACGAGAGTGAGCCAGGCATGAAAGAGAGATCGATTGGTGTGACCACGGCCCCCGAGGGTTACCACGATTGGCTGGTCGATCTCAAAAGTCGCATTCATACCGCTCAGCAGCGCGCTACGCTGGCGGTAAACCGCGAGTTGGTGCTGCTTTACTGGCAGATCGGCAACGATATCCTGACCCGCCAAGCGAAGCAGGGCTGGGGCGCCAAGGTTATTGAGCGCCTTGCGCAGGATCTGCGGGCCGCCTTCCCGGAGATGAGGGGGTTTTCACCGCGTAATCTCAAGTACATGCGCGCTTTTGCGGAGGCTTGGCCAGATGTGGAGTTTGTGCAACAAGCTGCTGCACAATTGCCCTGGGGGCATAATTTAGTCCTGCTGGACAAACTCCCCGGTCCCGAAACCCGCCGCTGGTACGCCTCCCAGGCAATCAAGTACAACTGGTCGCGCAATGTGCTGGTCATCCAGATTGAGGCCCGCCTGCTGGAGCGCAGCGGCAATGGCGTGAGCAATTTCGAGAGCCATCTGCCCAAGCCTCAATCCGATCTGGCGCGCGAGTCCCTCAAAGATCCTTATCGCTTTGATTTTCTCAGCCTGACTGCGGATGCGCATGAGCGTGATATCGAGAGCGCCTTGATCAAGCACGTCACCGATTTTCTGTTGGAGCTGGGTGCGGGCTTTGCCTTTGTCGGCCGACAAATGCGCCTGGATGTAGGCGGTGACGAGTTCTTTGTCGACCTGCTGTTCTATCACCTGAAGTTGCGCTGCTACGTGGTGATCGAACTCAAGGCCGGCAGGTTCAAGCCTGAGCATCTGGGGCAATTGAGTTTTTACCTCGCGGCCGTGGATGCCCAGTTCCGGCACCCACAGGACGGTCCCACCATCGGCCTGCTGCTGTGCAAGAGCAAAAATAAAGTCGTCGCCGAATACGCTCTGCGTGATCACACTCGGCCAATCGGTGTGGCTGAATATCAACGGGTCGAGTCGTTGCCGGCGGAACTGCAAACCAGCCTGCCGACTATTGAACAGATCGAGCGTGAGTTGGCCGGTGACGGTGCTCCCGTTCAAGAGAAAGAGTCACCCATCCAGGCTGGGAACGAATAATCGCTCAGTGCTTCTAAGCAACGGCTTCATTCACACCGTTTACCGCCGGAGCGCCAAAAAAACACAACTAACCTTCGAAGGCTGCCTGACTGAGGCACGGAAATAAGGTTCTCTTCATTTACCTTGCTGCGCCGTGCTTCGCCGAGCATCATTCTTTTCCCTGGACCCGACCGCGACGTATGCAGATGCCTCATCTTCCTGCCCCGCTCCCCGCCAACGAGCAGGAGCGCCTCCGGTCCCTGGAACATCTGGGCATCCTGGACAGCGCACCTGAACCTGGTTTTGATGACATTGTGTTGCTGGCAACCAACCTGTGCGACGTACCGATTGCGTTGGTATCGCTGGTGGACAAGGAGCGCCAGTGGTTCAAGGCCTGTATCGGCCTCGACGTTCGTGAGACGCACCGCGACCTGGCGTTTTGCGCGCACGCCATCCTGTCTCCCGATGAGGTGCTGGTGGTCGAGGACGCCGCCCTGGACGCGCGTTTCGAACACAGCGCGCTGGTGTTGGGGCCGCCGTATATCCGCTTTTACGCGGGCGCACCGATTCGCGATGATCGTGGTTTTGCACTGGGCACGGTCTGTGTCATCGATACCCGGGCCCGCACGCTGACGGTCGCGCAACACAATGCCTTGTTGGCGCTGGCCCGGCAAACCGCCTCGTTGCTGCAACTGCGTCTGCTCAGTGAACAGCGGGAATTGCGTGCCCGGCACCTCGAACACGAACTTGCTCAAGCGCAGGCGCTGGGGCGCCAGGCCGAACAGTTCATGCACCATGCCAAGCGGGTTTCGTCGCTTGGCATGGTGGCGGCCAGCATCGCCCACGACTTCAACAACCTCCTGCAAGCGTTGAGTGCCAGCTTGCAGATGGTGCGATTGCGCGCGCGCCGCCCGGACGACGTCGAGCGCTTCAGCGATGCCGGCCTGCAAGCGGTGGATCAAGGCCGTTTGCTGGTCAATCACCTGCTGACCAGCGTGCGTCACGACAGCCCCAACTTGATGTGCATCGACGTCAATGAGCGCCTTGAAAGCATGCGTGACGTGTTGCTGCGGACGGTCTCGGACGGGGTCGAACTGTCCCTCGACCTGGCGGCTGCCGGCACCGGTGTATTGTGCGAAGAGGCACAATTGAGCGCCGCGGTGATCAACCTGCTGGCCAACGCCCGCGATGCCCTGGGCGGCAATGGCCGCGTGCACATCCGTTCACGGCTGGTCAGCGTCGAGCAGGACGAAGCGCTGGCTGCGGGTAATTACCTGCTGCTTAGCATCACCGACAACGGCCCCGGTATGCACGAGGAACTGGCTGCCCAGGTCTTCGAGCCGTTCTTCACCACCAAATGCGCGGGCAAAGGCACCGGCCTTGGGTTGTCCCAGGTATTGGAGTTCGCCCAACGCGCGGGAGGCACGGTCAAAGTGCAAACCGCCCCAGGCGCCGGCACCACGATGAACCTCTATCTGCGTGCCCTTGGCCGTATCGACGCCAACCTGCCCGTCGGCTGAAACGCCGAAAGCCTGCTTTTAAGGGCAGGCTTTGGTATGCAGCGGTTTGCTTAGTCCTTGCGAGCCGTCAACGCCGAATAACCATTCATCAAGTTGCGATAGTTGGGAATACGTTGCGACAACAGATTCCCCAGGCCTTCGATATCGTTGCGCCAGTCGCCCTGCAACTCACACGCTACCGAAAACCAGTTCATCAACTGCGCACCGGCTTGCGTCATCCGGCTCCACGCCGCCTGCTGCACCGTGGTGTTGAAGGTGCCCGACGCATCGGTCACCACAAATACGTCAAACCCCTCCGCCAGCGCCGACAACGTCGGGAACGCTACGCACACATCCGTGACCACGCCGGCAATGATGATCTGCTTACGGCCGGTGGCCTTGATCGCCTTGACGAAGTCTTCGTTGTCCCACGCATTGATCTGACCAGGGCGCGCGATGTACGGCGCATCCGGGAACATCTCTTTCAGCTCCGGTACCAGCGGGCCGTTGGGGCCTTGCTCGAAGCTGGTGGTGAGGATCGTCGGCAGGTTGAAAAACTTGGCCAGGTCGGCCAGGGCGAGCACGTTGTTCTTGAACTCGTTGGGCGAGAAGTCCTGGACCAGGGAGATCAGGCCGGTTTGGTGGTCGACCAGCAGAACGATGGCGTCGTCTTTGTTCAAGCGGTTGTAGGTTGCAGTGCTCATGGTTGAATCCTTTTTGTTTAAGTAGGGAAGGGCGTTGCGTTCAACATGGGCATAGATTAATGGGTGGGTGGCGAGGGATAAATCGGGTGAAATAGGTAATACAGTCAACTCATAGGAGACAATGCTTGCATGGCCAGCAGTACCGATCCCTTTCATTTGCAGGACGTTTCCTAGAGAATCCCAGCCGCTTGCGCCAGCAAAATCCCGCGACTAGGCTGCGGTTTGTCACTGCCTATTCCGTGAACGGGTTTAGTCGCCCGGACTTCGCTAGCGTTTGCGTGCATGACTCCTGACTTGCCCTGACCTGGAAATAGAAACGGGCTCTCTCCTCGCTCTAAGCTCTTCACTAGCTTTACGACTTCCTCGGCAAGCGGAATCACATCTCCATTTTGTCACTCAGGCTTGAGTGCTTGACCTTCGACGCGGTCTATCTTAATTTCGGCGCCCCATCGGGGCAGCTGCCGATTTTCCGCTGCTTTCGCGTCATTCAAAAGGATTTGTTCATGAGTCGCGCTCAACACATTCTGTTGTTCGCCTGTCTGTTCCCTTCGTTCGTATTTTCCGCGCCGACAGCTGAGCGGGCCGAGCTGATGGCGGTCTATCGTCAGGCTGTTTCGCATAACTCCGATCTGGCTGCAGCCCGTGCCGATTACGCTGCGCAACTAGAACTGGTGCCGCAGGCACGGGCCAATCTATTACCGATGATCAGCACCGGCGCTACGTTTGAAGCCACTCGCCTGTCGCGTGACGAGCCAGGGCTTGAACGAGTGCGCAGCGGCAATACGATTCAGGCCAACCTGAAACAACCCTTGGTCAACGCAGCATTCTGGTATGAATTCAAGGCTGCCAAGGCCAGCATTGTGCAGGCGGCGCTGGAATTGTCGGCCAAAGAGCAAGCACTCATTCTGCAGACGGCGGAGGCCTATTTTGAAACATTGCGTGCCACGGATGAGCTGGCGGCATCGGAAGCTGAGGAGACCGCGCTCAAGCAGCAGATGGATCAGGCGCAAGCACGTTTGAAGGGTGGACTGTCGAGCATCACGGATGTCCTGGATGCTGAGTCTGCTTTCGATAATGCCCAAGCCAATCGCCAACTGGCGCAGCGCAAGGTCGAAGACGCTTTCGAGCAACTGGTGAATTTGACCAACCAGCAATACGCCAGTATCGAGGGCATGCAACATCGGTTGCCAGTGCTGGCGCCGATGCCCAATGATACGAAGTCGTGGGTGGAAGGCGCTGTCGAGCAGAACCTGATGCTGTTGGCGAGCAACTATGCCGTCGAGGCCGCCGAAGAACGCGTGCGTCAGCGTCAATCCGGGCATGCGCCAACGGTCGACGCGGTGGCTTCTTATCGCAAGGGCGATAATGACAGTTTTGGCTACAGCAACCCGACTGACTTTGGTCGGGATGGGTATCGTGGCAATGTTGCCCAGAGCAGTGTCGCCGTGGAAGTGACTGTTCCGCTCTATAGCGGGGGGCGCGTCAGTTCCCAATCGCATGAGGCCTATCAGCGGCTGACGCAAAGCGAGGAGTTGAGAGAAAGCCAGCGCCGGGAAGTGGTCCTCAATACCCGTAACTATTTCCGCGCCGTCAACTCGGACATCCAACAGATAAAAGCCCGAAGGCAGACGATCCTGTCGAGCCAGAAATCCTTGAAAGCGTCCAAAGTCGGCGCGGATGTCGGAACCCGTAACACCGTCGACGTCCTCAATTCCCAACGTCAACTCTTCAGGTCTGTACGTGATTACAACGACGCACGTTACGACTACATTCTCAATACCCTGCGGTTGAAACAGGCCGCCGGCACGTTGAGTGCCAACGACCTGCAAGAGCTTGCCCAATATCTGAAGGCCGACTACCAGCCGCAGCGTGATTTTCTTCCCCCTGATCTGATGTAAGGCTCTGGTACAGGCGTTAGAAGTCGGGTCCTAGTCGACAGAGATCGACAATTCGAATAATGTTGTTTTGATATCGTTCTTGCCTCGGGCCTTGGCGCCAAGCGGAACATCGTGCCCCACCCAAGGAAGTCATAGGGGCTCGCTAATGAATTTTCCGCATGGAAGCGTTTATGCAAGAACAAGGTACTTCTCCAGGGCCATCGGCGGCGCTGGACACCGGGCTGGCCTGTCTGGCCATGTTGGCTCGTTTTCACAACGTTGCCGTTTCACCAGAACAGCTTACCCACGAATACGTGGCTGAAGGGCAGTTGTTCGGCAAAGCCGAAATACTGCTGGCCACGCGTCAGGTTGACCTCAAGGCCAAGGCTATCCGCACCACGTTCGAACGGCTCGGGCAAACGCCCTTGCCTGCGATTGCCTGCGCCAGTGACGGCGGATTTTTCATCATTGCCCGTATGGACCAGGAAAAAATCCTGATTCATGACCCCCGATCCCAGCGCCCCGAGATGCTCAGCGCCGAACAGCTTCAGGCGCGCTGGGGCGGCGAGTTGATCCTCATACGGTCCCAGTCGTCGTTGGCAGGGGAGCTGTCCAAGTTCGATTTCACCTGGTTTATCCCCGCCATCGTCAAATATCGAAAGCTACTGGGTGAAGTACTGCTGGTTTCTTTCGTCCTGCAGATATTCTCGTTATTGACCCCGCTTTTCTTCCAGGTCGTCATGGACAAGGTGCTGGTGCACCACGGGCTCACCACGCTGGATGTGATTGCCATTGGTCTGCTGGGCATCATGCTGTTCGAAACGGTCTTGAGTGGGCTACGCAGTTATGTGTTCGCTCATACAGCCAGTCGCATCGATGTTGAATTAGGCTCCAAGTTATTCCGGCACCTGGTGACGCTTCCTCTCTCCTATTTCCAGGCGCGACGGGTTGGCGACTCGGTCGCTCGGGTTCGTGAACTCGAGAACATCCGCAGCTTTCTCACCGGCAACACCATTACGTTGGTGCTGGATGTCCTGTTTTCGGTGGTGTTCATCGCCGTGATGTTTTTCTACAGCGGTTGGTTGACGCTGATAGTGCTGCTGTCACTGCCGTTGTACATCGTGGTTTCCCTGTTGGTTACGCCGGTGCTGCGCGCCCGATTGAACGAAAGCTTCGCCCGTGGCGCCGAGAACCAGGCCTTTCTGGTGGAGACGGTCAACGGCATCGATACATTGAAATCCATGGCGGTCGAACCCCAGATCACCCGCAAATGGGACAACCAGCTGGCGGCCTACGTCAGTGCGGGTTTCAAGACCCAGACCTTGTCCACGATCGCCAATGAAAGTGTGTCCCTGATCGGCAAATTGGTCACTGTCGCGACATTGTGGCTCGGCGCCCGGCTGGTGATTGACGGGCAACTGTCGGTGGGCCAATTGATTGCCTTCAACATGCTCGCGGGCCGAGTCGCGCAACCGATCATGCGCCTGGCTCAACTGTGGACCAATTTCCAGCAGACCGGTGTTTCGGTCCAACGCCTGGGGGATATTCTCAATACCCGGACCGAGATGTCCCAGGCGACCCGCAGTGCATTGCCTGCATTGAAGGGCCGGATTGAATTCGACCAGGTGCATTTCCGTTATCGCCCCGATGGTTCCGAGGTGCTGCGCAGCGTTAGCCTGGAAATAGGCGCTGGAGAGGTGATCGGCATCGTCGGACGCTCCGGCTCCGGCAAAAGCACACTGACCCGCCTGCTGCAGCGTCTCTTTGTCCCGGAGCGCGGCCGTGTCCTAGTCGATGGCATGGACCTGGCGTTGGCCGATGTTTCTTCACTGCGCCGACAGATCGGCGTGGTGTTGCAGGACAACATGCTGTTCGCCCGCAGCATCCGCGAGAACATCGCATTGACCGATCCTGGCGCGCCTCTGGAAGCGGTCATGCAAGCGGCGAAAATGGCCGGGGCCCATGACTTCATTCTTGAGTTGCCCGAGGGCTACGACACGGTGGTCGGTGAGCACGGCGCTTCGTTGTCTGGCGGACAACGTCAGCGCGTAGCGATCGCCCGAGCATTGATCGGCAACCCGCGAATCCTGATTTTCGATGAAGCGACCAGTGCGCTGGACTACGAGTCGGAGCGGATCATCCAGCAGAACATGCAGGCCATCTGCAAGGGGCGAACTGTGATCATCATCGCCCACCGGCTTTCGGCGGTGCGCGATGCCAACCGGATTGTCGTCATGGATCGGGGACAGATCGTCGAACAGGGAACTCACCACGAGCTCCTTGCCCATCAAGCGGGACACTATTCTCGCTTGCACCGTTTGCAACAAGGATAGTTGCCATGAGCGAACCCTCAGCAACACGTGCGTTGTTGCGACGCTATCGGACTGCCTGGCGCCAGGCATGGCACCATCGTAAACAGTTGGACACGCCGAATCGGCTTGCCCACGAAGTCCAGTTCCTGCCGGCCGCGCTCGCCTTGCAGGATCAACCTGCTCACCCGGCGCCACGTTACATCCAATGGACCATCATGGGCTTCGCCGCGCTGGCGCTTTTGTGGGCCTGCGTGGGTGAAATCGAAGTCGTCGCCACGGCGCGCGGCAAGGTCGTGGCAAGCGGCAAGAGCAAGACCATCCAACCGAGCGAAGTGGCGGTGGTGAAAGCCATCCGGGTCTACGACGGGCAATGGGTCAAGGCCGGGGATGTCCTGGTGGAGTTGGACACCAGTGCGACCAGCGCCGACGTCAATCGCCTCAAGAGTGACTTGCTGGCGGCCGAGGTGGACAGCGCCAGGGCCACGGCGTTGCTTGAGGCGATTCAAAGTGGCAAGGAACCCGGCTCACTTGCCACGTACCTGCTTCAGGCGGATCCGCCGCAAGTGATGGCCGCACAACGCTGGCTCCAGGGGCAATACTTGGAACTGCGCAGCTCCCTGGACCAGGTCGATGCCGAAGTCGAGCAGCGCACGGCGGAAATCCAATCGGCCAAGGCGATGGTTGCTTCTGTGCAACAGACACTGCCGATCACCCGTCGCTTGGCCCAAGACTATCGAGAGTTGCTCGACCAGCAATACGTGCCTCGCCACGCCTACCTGGAAAAACAACAGGCCCTGCTGGACCAGGAGCGGGACATGGCCGTGCAGCAAGCGCGCGTGATTGAGCTCAATGCCAGCCGCAAGGAAGCCGAGCGGCGGCGCCAGGGCATCCTCGCCCAGACCCGCCGGGCAATGCTCGATTTGCAACAGCAATCAGAACAGAAAGCGGCGGCGTTGGCACAAGAACTCAAGAAGGCCGAACAACGCGATCACCTGATGAGCCTGACCGCGCCGGTGGATGGCACCGTACAGCAACTGGCAATTCATACCGTGGGCGGCGTGGTGACGGCGGCCCAGCCGCTGATGGTGGTCGTGCCCAATGACCAACCGATGGAAGTCGAGGCCATGCTGGAGAACAAGGACGTCGGTTTTGTCCGCCAGGGCCAGCCTGCCACGGTGAAAGTCGAAACCTTTACCTTCACCAAGTTCGGCACGGTCGAGGGTGAAATAGTCAGCGTTTCCAACGATGCGATCGAAGACGAGAAGCGTGGCTTGATCTACAGCAGCCGCATTCGTTTGTTGCAGGACTCCATTCTTGTCCACGGGAAAAAAGTGCCGTTGTCTCCCGGAATGTCGGTGACGGTGGAAGTGAAGACGGATCGCCGGAAGGTGATTGATTATTTCCTGAGTCCGTTGCAGCAGTATGCGGGTGAGAGTTTACGGGAACGCTAAGCGTGTCTAAGTTCAGAGATGGGCAGACGAGGTTTTAATGGATGAGCTTAAGGTTTTTTTTCGAAGTCTAGATGCGGGTGTTGTTTACTTGAGTCTGATCTTGGTCATGCTTTTGGCAATTAAGATAAAACTTGCCCGTGTATCGTACCTGGTTGTAGGGGGGTGTAGCGTTCCACTGTCATTTTATTGTTTTTTTTACTGGATTTATGGCGCCGGGGGAGACATGTGGGCGCCAGTGATGCTTGTTATAGAAGCGCTAGCGTTTGCCCAGCTCGGCTGGCTGGGTGGAATTCTTTTTTTGCTCGGGGTGGTGCTGAAAAAAGACTATTTGAAGATGTGTGGGCTTTGGGTGTCAATCAGTTCAATAGTTGCTCATGGTCTCTTTCTTGGAAATATCATTTTTCTTTGGGATGGGTCTTGATAAGTGCATTTTAAAATGCGGGTTTTAATAATTTAATCATAGGGAATTGAGCGATGTCGTTTAGCGGGTCTACGTTCGACTATATAAAAAACAACTCTGAAAAAGCTAAGGAAGTGGCCAGGGCGTTAGGTGCTCCAGACGTCACGGCTCAAGCGATATTGGGAGCTATTGGCGAGGAGTATGAATCTGTTGGTCTGGTCGATCAGGTTCAAACGGAACTTGTTAGTCGATACAGTCATGATGAACTTCAGAGAAATTATGAAGCTACGAAGTCCAGTCAGCAGATTTTAAAGGATGTTGTCAGTGCAGGCTTGATAGGCAAGATTACTATCAAAATGGACAATCCCGTGCTCAATGATGTAGGGCCCGGTAATATCAAGATTTTGACGGCTATTGATCTGCTAAAGACATATACTGATAATAATCCTGATGCGGATCCGTTAGAGATAAAAAATTATAATCAGGATTACAAGTTGTTGGTCAACGATCTTTCGGACCAAGACAATGTCTTGAGTCTGAAATTCGCAGCGCTGATGTTGCAGGAAGGCCAGGCCTTTTATTCCTCCCGAGCCTCGTCTGCGTGGAGCTCCTATGACCAAGACACCCAAGATGCCGTTCTGATCACCTATTACAACAACGGGAAGGAATGGGCGACCGAACGAGCGGATAAGTTTGCTGCAGAATCCCCGGGCGCTCAATATGCGCCCAAGCCGGGTGGCGGTGTCAGTGGCGGGGAAGTCTATCTTGAGAATGCCGAGCAAATTAAAAAATATGTGGGTGTTGTTTCCATCCCGGCCGTCAGCGATAACTTCTTTCAGCTCAACATTAATAATGCTGGCGCGGTTATAGAAAAAGGCGCAACAGACCACGAGCAAAGCGCCGCACAAGTGGCAGATGGATTGGTCCGCAGCGGTGGTGGTTGGGCAATCACCTATGATCCCAACAAGCTGAACGTCAATCAGATGCAAGGTAGTTGGGTCAACAACACCTTTGCTGCTGCGGCGACGCAGATTCTCGCCGATGGTTACCGGCCGGGTAACGTGAACACCGTCAAGGAAGTGTTCGATTTCAGCCTGCGCGGTGCCAGCAACGGTATTTCATTCGGCAGTAACTCAGGGCAGGCCGGCGCATGGCTCAATTCCGGTAATGCCCAGGCACGCCTGACGCTTCCGACTGACCCGCTGGTGCTTGATCTCAATGGTGACGGCGTTCGGTTGACTGACTATCTCAGCAACCCGGTGCTCTTCGACGTCGATAATGACGGCAGCAGCCTTGAGGAAACCGGCTGGGTCAGTGCGCAGGACGGAATCGTCGTTGTCGATCGCAACAACAATGGCAAGATCGACAACATCAGTGAAACTCTTTCCGAGTACTTCGGCGGGGCGGCGGGCGCGGGTGGCAACACGGGAGAAAAGCCTTTTGCCAATGGTTTTGCCGCGCTGAAAAGCCTCGACAGCAATGGCGACAACCTTTTCGATAATCGTGATGACGCCTGGTCCAGCGTGAAGGTGTGGGTCGACGCGAATCACGATGGTAAAAGCTGGGTAGATAGCAACGGCAACAATGCCGTCGATGCCGGGGAGGCCAGCGAAGTTCGCACCTTGGGCGAGCTTGGCATTACCAGTATCAATCTCGCCAACATCGTGCAAAACGGCGAAGTCCGCGATGGCAACGAAGTGTTGGCCCGTGGCACGTTTGTGCAAAACGGTATCAATAAGGAAGCGATTGCGGCCAATTTCCTGGCCAACCCCAACGGTCATACTTTCAGCGCCAGTGGCAATGGCACTGTCGTTTCGACTCAGGGCGGGGGTGAGGTAGCCCCGGTCAGCGCTTATGCCTCTTCCTCTACGTCAGGGGAAACCATTGATGTCGCGCAAAAGGGCGTCAGCAATGCCAGTGGTGGAGTGGGTCGCGACGTCCTGCTTGGCGATGCCGGAAGTAACTGGTTGGCCGGCGGGCAAGGCAGTGACAGCTTCCATGCGGGTGCCGGGGACGACGTGCTGTTGATCGACGCCGATGATCTGGCGGTCAATATCCACGGCGGTGCCGGTACCGATATTGTTCAGGTGATTGGCGACCGAGGTGTCACCCTCAATCTGACCGAGGCTGAAATCGAGATCGCGCAGGGCGGCCGGGGTAATGACGTTTTTATCGCCGGCGGACACAGCACGGTCTATATGCGCGGTGGTGAAGGTGATGATGTCCTGGTAGGTGGGTCGGCCAACGATGCCTTATCCGGCGAGGATGGCGATGACTTCATCAACGGCGGTGCCGGTAATGATGTCCTGCGCGGTCACCGTGGGCGAGATCAGCTCATGGGCGGGGAAGGCAACGATCTTATCGATGGCGGTCTGGAGGACGATAACCTGAGTGGCGGCGCCGGCGACGATGTTCTGATCGGCGGCGAGGGTGACGATACGATCAGTGGCGGTGACGGTGTAGACGTCATCGAGTTGTCCGGCGATTTTAGCGATTACCGCATTACCCGGACCGCCGAAGGCGTCTGGATCAGCGATACCGTGGCCGGCCGCGACGGTACGGATTTCCTGCAGAACGTCGAAAAAGCCAACTTCAAGAACCTGAAGCTGGTGGAGATCCCGACCGCGACCAGCGAGGGCATGGAGAGTGCGCTGTTGGTCAAGGATGTCCTGAGCAAGGATAAAAGCGGTGTCGAGTTCGAGCGCACCAGCGCGCACTTGATTGGCAAGGAACAACTGCTGCAGAACGACATCGATTGGCAGCATGACGCGCTGCACATCACCGGCTTGTTCGATGTGGTGGGCGGAACGGCCGTCGTAACGCAGGCCGGTGACGTGCTGTTCACGCCGGACGCGACCTTCACCGGCATCATGGGCTTCAAGTACACCGTCGCCGATGCCAAGGGCAACGAGGCCAGTACTATCATCAACATGGGCACCGGCGAAAGCGCGACGATGCGTGCCGCTGTCTATTTGAAGACTTCGGACCTGCCCGACGATCCACTGGTGACCGATCAGTGGTACCTGTCCCAGGCCAATATCCTGCCGGTCTGGAAGGACTACACCGGCAAAGGTGTCAGGATCGCCGAGATCGAGACCAACAGTCCGTTCGGCACCACCAAGGAGATCCTGGATTACCGACACGCCGACCTGAAGGACAACATCGACCAGAACTGGCTGGCCAATGCCACGCCGGGGCAGATGGCGGGCGAGGGCAGCGGTGGCAAGTTCAGCGACCACGCGACCCTGGTCGCCGGGGTGATGGTCGCCGCTCGCAATGGCGAGGGCAGTGTCGGTGTCGCCTACGACGCCACGGTGGCCGGTTACTGGGTCAATAAAGACGACTTCAGCAACATGTCCCACATGTATGAATACGATGTGGTGAACCACAGCTGGGGCAGCAACTTTCACTTCGACCTGAAGTTCAGCCCCACCGAGCTGGGAACGTTGCCGACGGCTTATCACCAGGCCATCGACGAAGGACGCCACGGTTTGGGGACGGTGATTGTCACGGCGGGTGGCAACGATCGGGAGAAGGGCGGCAACACCAACTACTCGAACGTCTCTAACACGCGCAGCAGCATCGTGGTCGGCGCGATCAACGCCACCACCGACCTGGGTGCGTTGCAGCTGGGCGGCAAGCCGTTCTCCAGTCCTGGCGCCAGCATCCTGGTCAGCGCGCCAGGCTCGAACGTCACGTCGACCTCACGCTTGGTACAGAACGACAACGGGTCCACGTTCGGTGGCGACACCAGCGTTTCCCAAGGCACTAGCTTCGCAGCCCCCATCGTCTCCGGCATCGTGGCCTTGATGCTGGAAGCCAATCCGGAGCTGGGTTATCGCGATGTGCAGCAGATCCTGGCGATTTCGGCCCGCAAGGTGAACGACCCCACGACCTCCTGGCAGACCAACGGTAGCCAGAACTGGAACGGCGGCGGCATGCACGTCAGCCACGACTATGGTTATGGCGAAGTCGATGCCCTGGCCGCCGTGCGTTTGGCGGAAACCTGGAACACCCAGCAGACGTTGGGTAACGAACTCCGCCTGACGACCCCGCTGGAATCCGGCGCGCTCAACCGCGCGATCACCGACGGACAGGGCGCGGGCATCAGCCATTCGCTGACGATGGGTGCTGCCGACATCCTGGCCGAGCATGTCGAGGTCAAGGTCAACCTGAGCCATGCGCGGCCAGGAGACCTGATCCTCAAGTTGATCTCGCCGTCGGGCACCGAATCCATCCTGATGAATCGCCCGGGCAAAGCCCCGGGCAGCGCGGCGACGGATCGTGGGAATGCCGACTTTAACGGCCAGAACACCTTGAACTATGTCTTTGGCACGACTCTGCTGCGTGGCGAAGCGGTGCAAGGGAACTGGACGCTGCAAGTGATCGATAGCGTGACCGGCGATACCGGGACGCTCAACAGTTGGAGCCTGAACGTCTACGGCAAGGGCGACACGATTGACGACCAGTATGTGTATACCAACGAGTACGCCCAACTGGCCGCTTTGGGCGGGCGCAATGCGCTTGACGACACCGACGGTGGCCAGGACACGATCAACGCGGCGGCGATCTCCAGCGCCAGCGTGATTGATTTGTCCAAAGGCGAGGCCACTCTGGCCGGCGCTCACTTGGCGATCGCCAATGCCGCGCAGATCGAGCACCTGATCGGGGGCGAATTCGCCGATACGTTGATCGGTAACGCTGCGGACAACCATCTCTCCGGTGGCCGAGGTGGTGATGTGCTGTCGGGTGGTGCAGGCGTCGATACGCTCATCGGTGGCAAGGGCAACGACACCTTGACCGGCGGCGCTGATACGGATTATTTCGTGATCGACAAGGCTGCGGGAGATGTCGACACCATTACTGATTTTGTGGTCGGTACTGACCGGATCGTGCTGTCCGGCTTTGACGCTGACGTCTATACGACGGCGACCATTACCCAGCAGGGCGCCGATACTCGGTTGAGCCTGGCGGATGGGCAAGTTCTGCTCCTCAAGAACGTTCAGTCCGAAGGTTTGACGCTACGCAATTTCGTCAATATTCCGGACGGTGTGCGCCTGAGTCAGTTGGAGCGGGCCTCGGGGTACGGTTTTGGCGTCAGCGGTGCCAGCACCGAGCGCAATTTGCCGGATGTGACCGGTGGCTTCCTGTATTGGACCAACGATAGCGGCGAACGCGTGTTTGGCGGCATCGGTGCCGATACGATCGTGGGTGGCCAGGGTGACGATGTACTGGTTGGAGAATCTTCGACGGCCTCGACCGTGGGTGGCAATGACATTATCAGCGGCGGCGAAGGTTACGATGTCATTCGTGGCGGCGCCGGCGATGATGTATTGCGTGGCGATGTCGGGCTGGATTACCTGGGCGGTGACGCCGGTAACGATGTGCTCTACCTCGAGGGTGACCAGGCCGTCGAGGACCATGCCTTTACAACCTTGCTCTCACCGAATATCAACCTGAGCGGGGCCGCCACGCACACCGGTGCCTCCGTTGCGGGCGGTGCCGGTAATGACCGTTTTGTGCTGGTCGAAGACCTACTGGCCAGTGCCTCGCAGGGCATCATGGGCAACCTGATCGATGACTTCGAAGTCACCAATCCCAACGAGAAGATCGATCTTTCGCAGATTCGCGCGGTACATAGCTTTGCTGAATTGAACTTCAGCACCGTGACGGTCGATGGCGAGCAGTATCTCAGGGTCTGGCTGGGCACGATGGCCAGCGGTACTCAGTACATCACGCTTAAAGGCGTGACTGCTGGGCAGCTCTCTGCGACCAATTTCATTTTCGGCCAGGCGGTCACACAGCCCAAGGTGTTGCTGAGCGGTACCGGCGCGAATGATCTGCTGATCGGCGATGCCGGAGGCAACACGCTTGACGGTGGCGCAGGCGCCGATGTCCTTGAAGGGCGGATGGGGGACGATACCTACATCGTCGATAACGCGGGGGATGTCATCAAGGAAGTCGTAGGCGGTGGCTATGACGTGGTCAAGTCCAGTGTCAGCCATGTCCTGGCCAGTGAGGTGGAGTCTTTGCAGTTGCTGGGCAGTGCCGCCATCAATGGGACCGGTAACGAGCTCTCCAACCGTTTGGTTGGCAATAGCGCAAACAACATCCTCAATGGTGCTGGCGGCTCCGACGTGATGATCGGCGGCCTGGGCGACGATACCTATGTGGTTGATGACGGTTCCGACCGGATCGTCGAATCCGAAGGCGCGGGCACCGATACCGTCAATTCCTCGGTCTCCTTTACGCTCGCCAACCACCTGGAAAACCTGGGTCTGACCGGTACCGCGGCGATCAATGCCACGGGTAACGCGGCCAACAATGTCCTGCGTGGCAACGTTGCCGACAACCGTCTCGACGGCGCCCAAGGTGCAGACCGGATGATCGGTGGTTTGGGCAACGACACGTACTTCGTGGATAACGCCGGTGACGCAGTCGTGGAGGACCTCAACGGTGGCAATGACCAGATTATTTCCACCATCGACTACACCCTGGCGGCCAATGTCGAGGCACTGACCTTGTCCGGTCCTGCTTTGAATGCCAGCGGCAATGAGCTGTCGAACGAACTGATCGGCAATGAGCGCAATAACCGCTTGTATGGGGCTGCTGGCAACGACTTCCTGCAAGGTGGCAGAGGTGACGACCGCTACGTATTCGGCGTCGGCCATGGCCAGGACCACATAAGTGAAGACCTGGACGCTGCTGGCGGTATTGACACCATCGTGTTCGAAGCGGGTATCAAGGAAAGCGATGTCGCTGTTGACCATTCAGCCCAGGGTATGGTGCTGCGCCTGAATGACGGCCAGCAAATCATCTCCGGCTGGACGGCCGCCCGCGGTCATAGCGTCGAGCGCATCGAGTTCGCCAACGGGACGGTATGGAACACCGCGACGCTGTCGACCCAGGCCAATCGGGCGCCAACCGTATCGACAGCGATTGTCGACCAGACGGTCGCCGAGGACAGCGCTTTCGTCCTGACGCTCGCGGCCAATGCCTTTGTCGACGCGGATACGGGCGACGCTCTCCAACTGAGCGCAACCCTTGCCGACGGCAAGCCATTGCCTGCCTGGTTGAGTTTTGACGCCAAGACTCGCACGTTCAGCGGGACGCCTGGTAATGACGCGGTGGGTGATGTGGCGATCCGGGTCACGGCAACCGACAAAGCGGGGTTGTCTGTCAGCGATGGCTTTGCAGTCCAGATCAGCAAAACCAACGACGCACCGGTCTTGGTCAAGGCCATTGCCGACCAATCTGTCGTCGAGGGAGCACCTTTGACGTTCGCGCTGCCGGCAACCACGTTCACGGATATCGATGCAGGGGACCGGCTCACCTACCAGGCGACGCTGGCCAACGGTTCGGCGCTTCCTGCGTGGCTGGTATTCGATGCGGCCACTCGAACCTTCAGTGGCACGCCCACGCAGGCTGGAAGCGTCTCGGTCAAGGTCTTAGCCGTGGACCTGTCTGCAGCCGTGGCAAGTGACGTGTTCGATATCGTGATCAATGCTCAAGCCGTCACCAACGGCACCGCAGCTGCCGATAGCCTCAACGGCGATGCCTCGGGCAACGTCATCAACGGGCTGGGCGGTGATGACTCGATTTACGGTCGGGACGGTAACGATGTGCTGAACGGCGGTGATGGGGCCGACTGGATCTACGGTGGCAACGGCAACGATACCTTGGACGGTGGTGCCGGCAATGACAATCTGCGTGGCGACGTTGGCAATGACACCTATCGGTTCTACCGAGGTATGGGCCAGGACAGCGTCACCGATTTTGACTCGACTGTCGGCAACGTCGACACGATCAAGGTCGCGGCCGATATTGCTCCGGCAGATGTGATCGTCAGCCGGGACCAGACTTACCTCACGCTGGCGATCAAAGGCACGACCGATAAATTGTCGATCACCTTCTTCAATAGTTCGAATTACATCGTGGAGCGCGTCGAGTTCGCCGATGGAACGGTCTGGGGGATCGATGTCCTGAAACAAATGACCAAAGGCGTCGCCAGCAGCGGTGCCGATACCTTGTACGGTGACAGCGGCGCCGATGTCCTCGATGGGCTTGAGGGTGACGACAAGGTCTACGGCGAGGCAGGTGACGATAGGCTCGAAGGCGGCGCCGGTAACGACTCGCTGGGAGGGGGGGATGGCAATGACATCCTTAATGGTGGTGCGGGTAACGATTATCTGAGCGGCGATAACGGCAATGACCGCCTTGATGGCGGTGTCGGCAGCGATCAATTGTCGGGGGGCGCAGGCAACGATACTTATCTGTTCTACAGAGGCATGGGCCAGGACAGGATCAGCGAGTTCGATTCGACCGCCGGAAACAGCGATACGATCAAGGTCGCTGCCGACATCAATCCCGACGATGTCATCGTCAAGCGCGAGGGGAGCGATGTTTACCTCACCATCAAAAACACCACTGACCGGATGACCATCTACAGCTACACCGACGCCAACTATCAGGTTGAACGCGTCGAGTTCGTAGACGGCACCGTCTGGTCCGTCAGCGATCTCAAGCGCCTGTCGGTAGAGGTCGCCACCCATGGCGCCGATACGCTGATTGGCGACGAAGCCAACGATCGGTTGGACGGGCTTGACGGTGATGACAAGTTGTCTGGCCTAGCCGGCAACGATGTGCTCAACGGCGGAGCGGGTCAGGATACGCTTGACGGTGGGATGGGGCTGGATACGCTGGACGGCGGGGCGGGCAATGACTTGCTGTACGGCGGCTCCGGCAACGACACGTATCTCTTCCAGCGTGGTGGTGGCCAGGACCTGATTTCCGATCGTGACTGGACCAGGGGCAATCTTGACGTGATCAAGTTGGCCCAAGGGATCAGCCCAAGCGATATCAAGGTTGCTCGCGTGGGCTACAACCTGGAACTGACGATCCTTGGTACCACCGACAAGCTGACCGTCAACGAATGGTTCCTTTCCACGGACTCGCAGGTTGAACAGGTTCAGTTCGACGACGGCACGCTCTGGGACGCCGCAACCCTGACGACCCTGTCCAAGGGCGTGGCGAGTGAGGGCAATGATGTCCTGCAAGGCGACGAGTCCAGTGCCGATATCCTGAATGGACTGGGTGGTGATGACTCGCTCTATGGATTGTCGGGCAATGACACACTGAACGGTGGCGCTGGCAGCGACAAGCTCTTTGGTGGCGCGGGCATGGACACGCTCGATGGTGGCGCCGGCAATGACTCCCTTTACGGCGATGCCGGTAACGATACCTATCTGTTTTACCGCGGGGTCGGGCAGGATTGGATAAGTGACTACGACTCTTCGGTGGGTAACTTGGATACGATCAAGGTAGGAGCAGGTCTCAAACCGTCCGATATCCAACTCAGTCGTGACGCCAGCAACCTCTATCTAGGCATTGCAGGGACAACCGACAAGCTGACCGCCTCCAGCTGGTTCTCCAACAGCGCGTATCGGATCGAGCAGATCCAATTCGACGACGGAACCCTCTGGAATGCCGACACCATCAAGAGCATGACCAAAGGTACGGCAACCGCGGGCAACGATGCGCTGTTTGGCGAGGATGCACTGGCCGACTCGTTAAGTGGCCTTGACGGCGATGACAAACTTTACGGGTTGGGTGGCAACGACACACTGTCGGGTGGCAACGGGGCCGATGAGCTGCAAGGTGATGCAGGCTCCGATACCTTGCTGGGTGGCGCGGGCGATGATCGGTTGTATGGTGGCACCGGCGCCGACACATTGGTGGGTGGGACTGGCAATGATCAATTGAGTGGGGATCGCGGTAATGATCTTTATCGATTCGAGCGTGGAGATGGTCAGGATGACATCGACGATTTTGACCCGGACGCCAACACCGATGTGTTGCAGTTCGGTGCCGGTATTTCCGCCAATCAACTTTGGTTCAGCAAGAATGGCAACGACTTGGAGGTGAGTGTCATTGGCACCGCCGATAAAGTCACTATCTCCAGTTGGTCTTTCTGGGGACCGGGCACGTGGGAGAAGGCCCAGCATATCGAGCAGTTCCGTACCGCCGATGGCAAAGTCCTGTTGGAAAACCAGGTAGATCAGTTGGTAGGTGCCATGGCCGCTTTCGCCCCACCGGCACCGGGCGAGACCTCATTGCCACAGAACTATCAAACGTCGTTGAATGCAGTGATTGCCAGCAACTGGCAATAGCATCCCTAACTGCCGCGCCCAAAGGCGCGGCAGTTAGATTCTCAAAATAGCGCGGGTGATAGGAGGTTGGCGTATTGCTTGAATCTGATAAGTCTTGAACCATATCTTCAATAGACGAAGTGACCTGCCATCAATTTTTGATCCAGGTACCCTCGTTATGGAAAAAAGGCTGTTAGGCCGGAAACTTGATCAGGAATTTCACCCAAACATTCATGAGTTGACGGCGCTTGTCGAGATAGTCTGAGCGCGAATACGCGCCTTCGGTTTGGTCACGCTCGTCGTGTGCTAATGCCATTTCGCAAACCTCACGTGGATAGTGAGTACATTCCCCTGCCCAATCTCTGAACGAGGATCGAAAGTCGTGTCGCGTAATGTGCTTGTACCCCAAGTCATGCAGGAGCGTTCGTACTGCGTTTGCATGCATAACTCCTGATTTGCCTTGGCCTGGAAATAGAAAGGCGCTTCCCTCGTCTCGTGGAATGCCCTTCACCAGCTTTACGACTTCCTCGGCAAGCGGAATTACGAAAGCTACCCGCATCTTCATTCGCTCACCTGGCAGCGACCAAGTACCCGCTTCCAAATCAAACTCATCCCAACGAGCAAACCTCACCACCCTACTTCATCGTCGGATGAGGTCGAATGGCGATGAACACCATCGGACAGAGGAATGCCTGAAAGCCCCGGAATAGCTAAGCTATCAGGAGAGATTCTCGGATGGGATAGGATTATTTCGGGCAATTAAAAAGCCGGCTTGTGGCCGGCTTCTCGGGGACTGCTTCAGCTTGTTTTTGACAAGCCTCACCAGCCTTCAAATCGCTCAGCCCACATCGCGTCTGGCTGAATAGTAGGGGCATCCGCGGGAACTCCTCCGCTTCGCCGAGCAGGGTGGATAGCGTCAGGCCACCCCCTGCCAAATGTGCGGCGCATAATACCCACATTCATTTCAAATGCCCACCTCCGGATCCGATTTAGAGCCTTCCCAGCCGATTAAATGCTCATCCAGCGGCACGGGCGGGCGACGGTTGTTCAGTGTGGACCACCAGAATACCCAGCCCAGGATCTCGACGTTCTGCTCGAAACGTTGCTCATGAGTCAGGTACTCGTCGGGATGCTCGCCAGCATTGTGGCTGCGCATGCGCAAACCACCCCCGGGTCGGTTGTAGAGGTACTTGATGCGCAGCATGCCGTCGTGCTCTACCGCGTAAATCTCGCCGTCGATGATTTGGGTGCGGCCTCGGTCGATGGCGAGGGTGGCGCCTTGTTGGATGATGTCGATCATGCTGTTGTCGACCATGTAGGCGCCCAGGGCGCGGTCGGGGTTTACGGTGAGGGTCTGGAGGGTGTGCAGGGAGACGCGGATGCGCTCAGTTGAGGTGAATGAAGGGTGGAGGTCGATCTCCACGTCGATTTTTTCCGGGAGACAGGCGGGGCCTGTGAGGTATTTGCCGCTTCCTTCGCGGGTGGTGGGCAGTCCTTTTCGGGTGTCCGGGCCTTCCAGCAGGAAGTTGGCCGGTGGGTGTTTGGGGCCTTCGCCGGTGCGCAGCCAACGGCTGGAGATGCACAGCAGTTCTGCGATCTCGTTGAGTCGACCCATGGGTACACCGCGCTTGAACCAGTTGTTCACGTGTTGAGGCGTGACACCACGGTTTTTGGCGAAGTCGGAGGCGGAAAGATGAACTTCCCGCAGTAGCGCTTTTAAACGATCACCTGATGTATTCATAAACGCAGAGTTTACTGGCCGGGAATACAGATCAAATAAACCATGCGTTGAGTTGCGGTTGTAGGTCTTTGCTTAGTTGTAGCTTGATACTTCGGATTTTGAATGAAGTTAAACAGTGTTTACAAAACATTGAACTTGTCGTTTAGCGTTTCCCACAAAAAAGCCCCGAATGATCGGGGCTTTTTCAATTGCCGAAGCAATGAGGAACCGGTATCAGCCTTTGTAGGCAGCAACCGACTTCAGGATCTCGGCGCGGGCGGCGTCTGCGTTGCCCCAACCGTCGATCTTCACCCATTTGCCTTTTTCGAGGTCTTTGTAGTTCTCGAAGAAGTGCTTGATCTGTTCCAGCAGCAGTGGCGGCAGGTCGGTGTATTCCTTCACGTCGACGTACAGCCGGGACAGCTTGTCGTGAGGAACCGCGATCACTTTGGCATCGCCGCCGCCGTCGTCGGTCATGTTCAGGATGCCGACTGGGCGTGCGCGGATAACCGAGCCTGGAGTAACCGGATAAGGGGTTACGACCAGCACGTCGAGGGGGTCACCGTCGTCAGCCAGGGTGTTAGGGATAAAACCGTAGTTGGCCGGGTAGAACATCGGGGTGGCCATGAAACGGTCAACGAACAGGCAGTCGCTGTCTTTGTCGATTTCGTATTTGATCGGCGCGTGGTTGGCCGGAATCTCGATGGCGACGTAGATGTCGTTCGGCAGGTCTTTGCCAGCCGGAATCTTGCTGTAGCTCATTGGGCGTTGCCCCCGTTAGTTGGCCAAGAAACTTGGCCGGATTGGCCTAAAAGTGGCGGCGATTATAGGCACATTCCGCCGCCGATGCCATGCGCCAGACGTCGTACGGTCATTCGCCCTGCGACTGATAACGCGGGTCGTCGGCTTGCAGTCGAGTAAGGCGGGCCAGGGGATCCTGGCGATAAAAGCGACTCAGTTGGGCGTACACCTGTGGATAACGACTGACCAGTAAATCCGGGGCGCTGAAAAAACACTCGCTGGTGACGGCAAAGAATTCCGCCGGGTTTTCAGCGGCGTAGGGGTCGATCTCAGTGTCAGCGTCCGGGTTGTCGTCCAACTGGCGATTGAGGTCGTCGTAGGCGCTTTGCATCACGCTGGCCCATTCCTGCACGCGCATGTCGTTGTGCAGCGGCGGCAGGCCGTTGGCGTCGCCGTTGAGCATGTCGAGCTTGTGCGCGAGTTCGTGGATGACCAGGTTGTAGCCTTCCCAGTTGCCGCTGGCGAGCACGCCGGGCCAGGCGAGGATCACCGGGCCTTGTTGCCAGGCTTCGCCGCTGTGTTCGCCGTCCCATTCGTGCTCGATGCCGCTGCTGTCGCGATGGCGCTGGGGGCTGACGAAGTCGTCGGGGTACAGCACGATTTCGTGAAAGCCCTGGTACCAGTCAAGGTCGCCGAGGTTCATCAGCGGCAGTTGCGCCTGGGCGGCGAGCAGCAGGCGTTGTTCCTGGTGCAGCTCAACGCCGGGCAGGGCGGTCAGGTGCTTTTCGGCGAGGAACACCACGCAGGCTTCGCGCAGCCACTGGTCCTGCTCGGGGCTGATGCCGTCGAGGAAGGTCAGGTGGTGGCGCACCCGTTGCCAGGTGTCCTCGGCAATCGGGTGCTTGGCCAGCAAGCGCCGGCGACGCCAGGCGCTGAGGGACCACATCGCAGGTTACTGCGGCTTGGCTTCGGAGGACGCGCGGCCAAAACGGCTGCGGAACACGCCAATAATCATCGGCACCAGCGACAGCAGGATGATGAACACCACCAGCAACGACAGGTTTTTCTTGATGAACGGTACGTTGCCGAAGAAGTAGCCCAGGGTCACCAGGCCGCCGACCCACAGAATGGTGCCGAGCACGCTGAACCCGAAGAACCGCGCGTAGGGCATTTTCGCGATACCGGCAACGAACGGTGCAAAGGTGCGCAGGATCGGCAGGAAGCGCGCCAGGGTCACGGTTTTGCCGCCGTGCTTGTCGTAGAAATCGTGGGTTTTTTGCAGGTAGTCGCGACGGAAGATTTTCGAGTTCGGGTTGTTGAACAAGCGTTCGCCCAGCGTTCGCCCGATCACGTAGTTGGTACTGTCGCCCAGGATCGCCGCCAGCATCAACAAGCCGCCGAGCAGGACCGGGTCCATGCCGCCACCTGCCGCCACGGCGCCGGCGATGAACAGCAACGAATCACCCGGCAGGAACGGCATGACCACCAGGCCGGTTTCGCAAAAGATGACCAGAAACAGAATGGCGTAGATCCACGGACCGTAATTGGTTACCAGCAGGTCGAGGTACACATCGAGATGCAGGATAAGGTCGAGCGGGTTGAAATCCATGGATGGCACCTGTGTGAATGGCCCGGCTCAGCAGGCCTGTGCGGAAGCTCGGGTAATAAGGCTACAAGTGTATGCCGCATTTCTTACAACCCTGAAAGGTCCGCATTATACGGATTGAGTCGTGAAAAGCGTGTTGGTTTTGTAGCGGGGGATGTCGTGGTACTCGGGCTTGCAAGCGCTGCAGGGCTAAATGTGGGAGGGGGCTGTCCCCCGATGAGGCAGTGCCAGTTATAAATTGGCTGACTGACACACTGCTATCGGGGGCAAGCACCCTCCCACATGAGATTTGAGGTGTTTGGGCTGCCGCGATCAATCCTCACTGATCGGCAGCGTGTAGTTCTTGAATTCGGTGTCTTCGCGAAACCCGATCGACTCATAGGTCTTCTGCGCCACTTCGTTGTCACTGCTGGTCGACACCCGCAGCCGTACCGCGTGGGTTTCCTTGGCCATCTTCTTCGCCGTGCGCATCAGGTTATCCGCCACCAGTTGCCGGCGAGCATCCTCCGCCACATAGATGTCATTGAGGATCCACACCCGCTTGAGCGACAACGACGAAAAGCTTGGGTACAGCTGGCAAAAGCCCAGCAACTTCTTGTCGTCATCATCGGCCAGGGCCAGGTAAATCACCGACTCCTTGCGGCGCAGGCGTTTTTCCAGAAAGCCCCGCGATGAGTCCGGGAAGGGCAAGGCGCCGTAGAACTCACGGTATTTGACGAACAGCGGGGTCAACAGGTCCAGGTGTTCCAGGGTCGCTTGAGTAATCCGCATGCCAGGCCTCAACTTCCAAATGGGGTATGACCACACGAGCGGCCGTGACTCGATGCTGCCTAAAGGCACGAAAAAGCGCAATCGTGCCGCAATCAGTCATCCGGTGAACTGAGCAGGAAATTGCCTTTCATCAGGTCAGGATCATCGGATTCGAGGGTCTGGACCTGCGCCTCGTCCTTGAGATTGACCCCCGACAGTTGCCGCCGACACGCCTCTCGCATCAAGTAAAGCAGGCGGTGGGCCGCCATGCCGTAGCTCAAGCCTTCCAGGCGTACGTTGGAGATGCAATTGCGATAGGCATCAGTCAGGCCGACCTTGGGGTTGTAGGTAAAATACAGGCCCAGGCTGTCCGGCGAACTGAGCCCAGGCCGCTCGCCGATCAGGATCACCACCATCTTGGCACCGAGCAATTGCCCGATTTCATCCGCCACTGCCACGCGGCCTTGCTCCACCAGGATCACCGGCGACAAGGACCACCCTTCAGCGTGGGTTTGTTCCTCCATGCGCGTCAGAAACGGCAAGGTATGTTTATGCACGGCCAGTGCCGATAAACCATCGGCCACGACCACTGCCAAGTCCACGCCGCCGGGATTGGCTGAGGCGTGGTCACGCAAGGCCTGGGCCGATTCATCGCTGAGGCGCCGCCCCAGGTCCGGGCGTTGCAGGTAGCTGTGCCGGTCGGCAGCAGCGCTGTGCAGCAGCAGGCTGTCGCGGCCGCGTTCGGCCAATTGGCTGCTGAGGCCTGCATGATCAAAGGGTAAATGCACCGCGTCCCGCGCCTGAGCGTGGGCGAATTGAAAATCCAGCTGCGCATTGGTGGGGATACTGGTGCCGGTGCGGCCCAGGGCGATACGGGCTGGCGTCAGGCGGCGCAGTTCCAGCCAGGGGTTGTCAGGCAGGTCGAGTTGCACAGGCGGCTCCTTCATCCCAATTGCGCCAAGGCTTGGCGAAACGCCGGTGGCAGGCTGTTGCCGAAGTGCACCTTGCCGTCGGCTTGCGTGAAGATGCCCATTTTCGCCAACCACTGCTCAAATTCCGGCGCCGGCTTCAACCCCAAGGTCTGGCGGGCGTACAAGGCGTCGTGGAACGAGGTGGTCTGGTAGTTGAGCATGATGTCGTCGGAGCCGGGAATGCCCATGATGAAGTTGATCCCGGCCACGCCCAGCAGGGTCAGCAGGGTGTCCATGTCATCCTGGTCGGCTTCGGCGTGGTTGGTGTAACAGATGTCGCAGCCCATCGGCACGCCGAGCAGCTTGCCGCAGAAGTGGTCTTCAAGGCCGGCGCGGATGATTTGCTTGCCGTTGTACAGGTACTCCGGCCCGATAAAGCCCACCACGGTGTTCACCAGGAACGGCTTGAAGTGCCGGGCCACCGCATAGGCGCGGGTTTCGCAGGTTTGCTGGTCGACACCAAAGTGCGCATTGGCCGACAAGGCGCTGCCCTGGCCGGTCTCGAAATACATCAGGTTCTGGCCCAACGTGCCGCGATTGAGGCTCAGACCCGCTTCGTAACCCTCCTGCAGCACGCTCAGGCTGATGCCGAAACTGGCGTTGGCCGCCTCTGTGCCGGCAATCGACTGGAACACCAGGTCCAGCGGCACGCCACGGTTGATCGCTTCGATGGACGTGGTGACATGGGTGAGTACACAGGCCTGGGTCGGGATTTCGTAGCGCTGGATGATCGCGTCGAGCATTTCCAGCATGGCGCAGATCGAGGCGATGCTGTCGGTGGCCGGGTTGATGCCGATCATGGCGTCGCCGTTGCCATACAGCAGGCCGTCGAGAATGCTCGCGGCGATGCCTGCCGGTTCGTCCGTCGGATGGTTGGGCTGCAGGCGTGTGGATAAACGTCCGCGTAGGCCCAGGGTGCCGCGAAATTGCGTGACCACGCGGATCTTCTGCGCCACCAACACCAGGTCCTGGACGCGCATGATCTTCGACACGGCGGCGGCCATTTCCGGTGTCAGTCCTGGCGCCAAGGCGCGTAGGGCGTGTTCATCGGCCGCGTCGCTGAGCAGCCAGTCGCGCAGGCCGCCGACGGTCAGGTGGCTGACGGCGGCAAATGCCTGTTTATCGTGGGTGTCGATGATCAGGCGGGTGACTTCATCGCTTTCATAGGGGATCAGCACTTCTTGCAGAAAGTGTTTCAGCGGGATATTCGCCAACGCCATCTGCGCCGCCACCCGCTCACCGTCGTTCTGTGCGGCCACGCCGGCGAGAAAGTCTCCGGAACGCGCGGGGCTGGCCTTGGCCATCACGTCCTTGAGGCTGTCGAAGCGGTAGGTTTGAGCACCCACCGCGTGGGAAAAGCTTGCCATACAGTGTCTCCTTGATGGCGCGGGCCCACTGTGAGAATGGCACCCGCGTCGAGGTTTACGGCATCTAGTGCAGGGCGGCCTCTGCGGCCTGGATCGCCGCGAATTCCTCTTCGGGCGTACCCGCTACCAAGTGATGCCGGCTGTAGAAAGCAAAGTAAGCAATTAATACTCCATAGATGATCGCGGCGCCAATCACTACGCGCGGATCCACCAGAAAGCCCGCCACTACGGCCACGCAGGCCAGTACCAGCGCAATGCCTGAGGTGAAAATACCGCCCGGCGTGCGGTACGGACGATCCATTTTGGGGCGGCGGATGCGCAAGGTGATGTGCGCGGCCATCATCAGCACATAGGAAATGGTCGCGCCGAACACCGCTACCAGAATCAGCAGATCACCCTGGCCGGTCAGCGACAGGCCAAAGCCGATGATGCCGGGGATCACCAGGGCCAGCACGGGTGCCTTGCTTTTATTGGTCTGGGACAGTTTGCGCGGCAGGTAGCCGGCGCGGGACAGGGCGAAGATCTGCCGCGAATAGGCGTAGATGATCGAGAAAAAGCTCGCGATCAGCCCTGCCAGGCCGACCAGGTTGACGAAGCTGCCCATCCAGGTCGAGCCGCCGTAGGCCAAGGCCAGCGCTTCAACCAGCGGGTTGCCGGACTTGATCAGCGCATAAGTGCCGGCGCCCCCTGGAGCAATGACCAGGATCAGCAGGGCAAAACTGGTCAGCACCACAATGGCGCCGATCAAGCCGCGCGGCAGGTCGCGCTTCGGGTTCTTGGTCTCTTCGGCGGCCAGGGGCACACCCTCTACCGCCAGGAAAAACCAGATGGCATACGGAATCGCCGCCCACACACCCACGTAGCCGAAGGGCAGGAAAGTGCTGGCGCCCTTGGCCTCGCTCACCGGGATATCCAGCAGGTTGGCGACGTTGAAGTGCGGCACCATGGCGACCAGGAATACCCCCAGCGCAATCGCAGCAACAGCCGTAATCACAAACATCAGCTTCAAGGCTTCGCCGACACCGAAAATGTGGATGCCGATAAAAATGATGTAGAACGCCAGGTAAATCATCCAGCCGCCGATGCCGAACAGCGATTCGCAATAGGCGCCGATAAACACCGCGATGGCGGCGGGGGCGATGGCGTATTCGATCAGGATGGCCGTGCCGGTGAGGAACCCGCCCCAGGGACCGAAGGCGCTGCGGGCAAAGCCGTAGCCACCGCCGGCGGTGGGGATCATGGACGACAGTTCGGCGAGGGAAAAACACATGCACAGGTACATGGTGGCCATCAGCAAGGTGGCCAGGAACATCCCGCCCCAGCCACCTTGGGCCAGGCCGAAGTTCCAACCGGCGTAGTCACCGGAGATCACGTAGGCAACGCCAAGGCCGACTAACAGCACCCAGCCGGCGGCGCCTTTTTTCAATTCACGTTGTTGGAAGTATTGGGAGTCGACTTTTTCAAAGTCGACGGATGAACTTGTAGGTTCGCTAGGCATGGGAAAGTACCTTTCGTTGTTATTTTTTTAGTTCGGCATCTTTGTGCCGGATGCACTTCGCAAGTACTTATGAAGATCTAAAACGGTGGGAGGGGGCTTGCCCCCGATGACGGTGGATCAGTTAAAAAGTTAGGGGCTGACACACTGCAATCGGGGTCAAGCCGCCTCCCACATTTGATTGCATTTCAAATGTGGGAGGCGGGTTAGTTAAAAGAAGCCCAGTGGATTAATGTCGTAACTCACCAGCAAGTTCTTGGTCTGCTGGTAGTGATCCAACATCATCTTGTGGGTTTCACGCCCCACGCCGGACTTCTTGTAGCCACCGAATGCGGCATGCGCCGGGTACAGGTGGTAGCAGTTGGTCCACACGCGGCCTGCCTTGATCGCCCGGCCCATGCGGTAGGCGCGGTTGATGTCGCGGGTCCACACCCCGGCGCCCAGGCCGAACTCGGTGTCGTTGGCAATGGCCAGGGCTTCGGCTTCGTCCTTGAAGGTGGTGATGCTCACCACCGGGCCGAAGATCTCTTCCTGGAACACGCGCATTTCATTGGTGCCCTTGAGCAGGGTCGGCTGGATGTAATAGCCGCCGGCCATATCGCCGGTGAGCTTCTCGACCTTGCCGCCGGTCAGCAGTTGCGCGCCTTCGCCCTTGGCGATTTCCAGGTAGGACAGGATCTTGTCGAACTGCTGCTCGGACGCCTGGGCGCCGACCATGGTGTCGGTGTCGAGCGGGTCGCCACGTTTGATCTGCTCGACTTTCTTCATGACCACTTTCATGAAGTCGTCGTAGATCGACTCTTCCACCAGTGCGCGGGACGGGCAGGTGCACACTTCACCTTGGTTGAAGAACGCCAGCACCAGGCCTTCGGCAGCCTTTTCGATGAACGACGGTTCGGCCTTCATGATGTCGGCAAAGAAGATGTTCGGCGACTTGCCGCCCAGCTCCACCGTCGACGGAATAATATTCTCGGCCGCCGCATGCATGATGTGCGAGCCCACTGGCGTGGAACCGGTGAAGGCAATCTTGGCGATGCGTTTGCTGGTGGCCAGGGCTTCGCCGGCTTCTCTGCCGAAACCGTGCACCACGTTCAGTACGCCCGGTGGTAGCAGGTCGCCGATTAATTCCATCAGCACGTTGATGCCCAGCGGGGTTTGCTCGGCAGGCTTGAGCACCACGCAGTTGCCGGCGGCCAGGGCCGGGGCAAGCTTCCATGCCGCCATCAGCAGCGGGAAGTTCCACGGGATGATCTGGCCAACCACGCCCAGTGGCTCATGGAAGTGATAGGACGCGGTGTGTTCATTGATTTCGGCGCTGGTGCCTTCCTGGGCACGGATGCAACCGGCGAAATAGCGGAAGTGGTCGGCCGCCAGCGGAATGTCGGCGTTGAGGGTTTCACGCACGGCCTTGCCGTTGTCCCAGGTTTCGGTAATGGCCAGCAGTTCGAGGTTCTGTTCGATGCGGTCGGCGATTTTCAGCAGGACCAGCGAGCGGTCCTGGGCCGAGGTCTTGCCCCAGGCGTCGGCGGCGGCATGGGCGGCGTCCAGGGCTTTGTCGATGTCTTTGGCCGTGGAGCGCGGGAATTCGGCGATGGGCTTGCCGTTGACCGGCGAGGTATTGGTGAAGTAGTTGCCATCGACCGGCGCAACGAACTCGCCACCGATGTAGTTGCCGTACTTGGCCTTGAACGAAACGATGGCGCCTTCAGTACCGGGGTGTGCGTAACGCATGGTGGGTATCTCCTGGCTTTTATGTTTATTGGGAGCGCAGCGCTGCAAGCGCTTGATAAAGCGTAGAGCAAAGGTTGGGCCACCGCTTCGTGGGCCAGGGAAATCAAGGGCTTGGGCATTGTTGCAAGGCGTTGCTGTGGCAGGACTGATACAGGTCATGTGACAGTTTGTGCCATTTGCGGTACAGCCCGTGACCAGTGAGTCGGCCCGGGATTGCATTGGTCGGATGGCTGGGGGATGCTGGGCGCTCTCACGCAGGGAGAATAATAAGAAATGCACAACGATCATTTCAGTCGCCATGCCCAGCAGGTGCTCACTGTGGCGCATGGCCGCGACCCGTCCAGCGACCCCTCCATCGCCCGCTCCTGGCTGCGTTGCCTGGAGGACTATCACCTCGACCCTGCGCAAACCATTGCCCCCACCGTGCTTGAACACGGCCGCCTGCTGGAAAGCCGCGAGCGTCTGCAACAGGTGCTGCACATCGCCGGCAGCGAGATGAACAGCCTGCATCAGCAGCTCTCGGGCGCGGGGCACGCCGTGCTGCTCACGGATGCGCGGGGCGTGATCCTCAACTGTGTCACTGCGCCGTCCGAGCGTAAGATTTTCGAGCGCGCCGGGCTGTGGCTGGGGGCGGATTGGAGCGAAGCCTGCGAAGGCACCAACGGCATCGGCACCTGCCTGGTGGAGCGCCAATCCCTGACCATCCATCGCGATGAGCACTTTCGTGGCCGGCATACCGGGCTGACGTGTTCGGCGAGCCCGGTGTTCGATCCCCACGGTGACCTGCTGGCCGTGCTGGATGTGTCTTCGGCGCGCGAAGCCGTGTCGCGCCAGAGCCAGTTTCACACCATGGCGTTGGTGAACCTGTCGGCGAAGATGATCGAGAGTTGCTACTTCCTGCGTCACTTTGAACACCACTGGTTGCTGCGTTTTCATCTGCAGGCGGAGTCGGTGGGCCTGTTCAGCGAAGGGCTGCTGGCGTTTGATGGCAACGGGCGCATTTGTGCCGTCAACCAGAGCGCGCTGAACCTGTTGGGGCAGCTGCGTGGCGGCTTGTTGGGGCAGCCGGTGGAGGCGTTTTTCGAATGCTCCCTGGACCAGTTGCTCGGACGCGCCAGTGCCAATGCCACGGCCAGTTGGCCGCTGCGTACCCGTGATGGCCGGCCGCTGTTCGCGGCGCTGCGCGGTCAGGCGCGCAGCGTTCCCGCGCCGGTCGCCCGGCCTGCCGTGGTGGAGCGGCCGCGCCTGCCCGGCATCTGCCTGGGCGATCCGGCGCTGCAACGGGACTTCAGCAAGGCGCTGCGGGTATTCGAGCGCGATGTGCCGTTGTTGATCAATGGCGAAACCGGCTCCGGTAAAGAGGCCTTCGCCAAGGCGGTGCACCAGGCCAGCCAGCGTGCCGACAAGGCATTCGTGGCGCTCAACTGCGCCGCCATCCCGGAAAGCCTGATCGAAAGCGAACTGTTCGGCTATCGCGGCGGCAGCTTTACCGGCGCGCGCAAAGAGGGCATGCAAGGCAAGTTGCAGCAGGCCGATGGCGGCACCCTGTTCCTCGATGAAATCGGCGATATGCCCCTGGCGCTGCAAACCCGTCTATTAAGGGTGCTGGAGGATCGGCTGGTGGTCCCGCTCGGCGGTGAGCCCCAGGCTGTGAACGTACGAATTATCAGCGCAACCCACCGGAATTTGCTGGAGCGTGTGCAGGACGGCAGCTTCCGCGAGGACTTGTATTACCGGCTCAATGGCCTGGAAGTCGGGTTGCCCGCTTTGCGCGAGCGCAGTGATAAATCCCAGTTGCTGGACTTCCTGCTGGCGCAGGAGGCCAATGGCGAAGCGGTGGCGCTCGACCCGGCGGCGCGTATGGCGCTGTTGGCATTTGCCTGGCCGGGTAACGTGCGCCAGTTACGCACGGTGCTGCGTACGCTGGTGGCGCTGTGTGATGAAGGGCGCGTAGCGCTTGAGGACTTGCCCGCGCAGATTCGCCAGGCCCGCCCGGTGGCCGTCGCGCAGGCCAAGCCCGCAGAGTCGCCGCTGGAAGACGCGGAGCGCCTGGCATTGCTCACCGCTTTGCAGCAACAGCGCTGGCACATGACGCACACGGCGGAGCAGTTGGGCGTCAGCCGCAACACGCTGTATAGAAAGCTGCGCAGGCACGGTATCGCACGCCACGCCCTCAGCTAAAGGGTGCGATTTTCGCCCCCCTGCGCTAACCTGCCTCGATGTTTTACGAGGTCGACTATGCACATTCATATTCTCGGTATTTGCGGCACGTTCATGGGCTCGATGGCGGTACTGGCCAAAGAGCTGGGCCATCACGTCACCGGCTCCGACGCCAACGTTTACCCGCCCATGAGCACGCAACTCGAGGCTCAGGGCATTGCGTTGACCCAAGGCTACGACCCCGCGCAATTCAACCCGGTGCCGGACCTGGTGGTGATCGGCAACGCCATGTCGCGTGGCAACCCGGCGGTCGAGTACGTACTCAATAAAGGTTTGCCTTATGTGTCTGGCCCGCAATGGCTGGCCGACCATGTGTTGCAAGGCCGGTGGGTGCTGGCGGTTGCCGGCACACACGGCAAGACCACCACCAGCAGCATGCTGGCCTGGGTGCTGGAACACGCGGGTATGAGCCCGGGTTTCCTGATCGGCGGTGTGCCGCAGAACTTCTCGGTATCCGCGCGCTTGGGCGATACGCCGTTTTTCGTGATCGAGGCAGACGAATACGACAGCGCCTTTTTCGACAAGCGCTCCAAGTTCGTTCACTACCGCCCGCGCACGGCGATCCTGAACAACCTGGAATTCGATCACGCCGATATCTTCCCCGATCTGCCGGCCATCGAGCGGCAGTTCCACCATTTGGTGCGCACTATTCCAAGCGAAGGCCTGGTGATCCACCCGACCACCGAGCCGGCCTTGCAGCGTGTGATCGAGATGGGCTGCTGGACCCCGGTGCAGACCACCGGGGCGGGCGGGCAGTGGCAGGTCAAGCTGCTCAGCGAAGACGGTTCCAAGTTTGAAGTGCTGTTCGACGGCGAAGCCCAGGGCATTGTCGATTGGGACATGACCGGCCAGCACAACGTCGCCAATGCCTTGGTGACCCTGGCGGCTGCGCGGCATGTGGGCGTGGTGCCGTCCATGGGCATTGCCGCGTTGAGCGCGTTCAAGAGCGTAAAGCGGCGTATGGAAAAAGTCGCCGACGTGAATGGGATTTCCATCTACGACGACTTTGCCCACCACCCGACGGCCATTGCTACCACATTGGATGGCCTGCGCAAGCGTGTCGGTGATGCGCCGATCATTGCGATCATCGAACCGCGTTCCAACTCCATGAAACTCGGCGCGCACCGCGATGGTTTGCCCGAAAGCGTCAACGATGCCGACGAGGCGGTGTGGTATGCGCCGGCGAACCTCGGCTGGGACCTGCCGGGCATCGCTGCCCTGTGCACCGTGCCCTCCACCGTCTGCGATAGCATCGAGGGCATCATTGAGCACGTTCGGCAGCAGGCCAAACCCGGTACCCACGTGGTGGTCATGAGCAACGGCGGCTTCGGCGGCCTGCACGGCAAACTGGCCGAGGCGCTGAAATGAGCGGGCCGGAACGTGTCACCCTGGCAATGACCGGTGCATCGGGCGCGCCCTATGGCCTGCGGCTGTTGGATTGCCTGGTGCGCGAAGAGCGCGAAGTGCACTTCCTCATCTCCAAGGCCGCGCAATTGGTCATGGCCACTGAGACCGACGTGGCGTTGCCGCCCAAGGTGCAGATGATGCAGGCCTTCCTCACCGAGTACACCGGTGCGGCGGCGGGGCAGATCAAGGTCTACGGCAAAGAGGACTGGATGTCGCCCGTGGCCTCCGGCTCGGGTGCCCCGGCGGCGATGGTGGTGGTGCCATGTTCCACGGGCACCTTGTCGGCGATTGCCACCGGTGCCTGCAACAACCTGATCGAGCGCGCGGCCGACGTGACCTTGAAGGAGCGCCGCCAGTTGATCCTGGTGCCGCGTGAAGCGCCGTATTCGAGTATTCACTTGGAGCACATGCTCAAATTGTCGAACATGGGCGTGACGATTCTGCCGGCCTCGCCCGGTTTCTATCACCAGCCGCAGACCATCGATGACCTGGTGGACTTTGTAGTGGCGCGTATTCTCAACCTGCTGAACATCCCCCAGGACATGCTGCCGCGCTGGGGTGAACACCATTTGAGCAGCGATGAATAAGGCCCTGCTGATCTTGCTGGCGTTGCAACTCACGGGCTGCGCCACTGCGCGCACCTTGGATGCCGCGCAGCCAAACGCGCCAGTGGTGTATGCCGGCACGCGGTTGGATTTGTATGCAATGAACGGTGGTTGCTGCGCCAAGGACCGGTTTGGTGCTGAGGCGCCGACTTATCCGGGTGTGGACCTGCCGGCGAGTGCGTTGCTCGATACCTTGTTGTTGCCGCTGTCGGTGTTGACGGTGCTGGGCGTTGGATTCAACGCCACAGGTGGCCTATAGGGCAAATCTTTGAACAGGCTTGCCCGGTCATCGCAACATTACTTACCTAGCTTGCGTAACTCATCCGACTCCACCACCCGCACCCCATCCTGCTCTTCCAGCGCCAGGCGCCACATGGCTCGCGCCAGTTCGCACACTTCGATGCCGTGGTACTTGCCCGGAATCAACCGCGACAACGGCCCGGCCAATTGTTCGGCCAAGCGCGGCTCCAACCGTTCCCCCAGCAGCAACGACGGCCGCACGATGGTCAGTTGTGGCCAGTCCTGGGCCTTCAGCGCCTGTTCCATTTCCCCTTTGACCCGGTTATAGAACACCGAGGATTTCGGGTCGGCGCCGATCGCGCTGATCACGATCAGGTGCCGCGCGCCCATTTCCCGCGCACGCTTGGCGAACGCCACGACCATGTCCAGGTCGACGGCGCGGAAGGCGGCTTCGGAGCCTGCCTGTTTGATCGTGGTGCCCAGGCAGCAGAAGGCGATGTCCACCCGGCCATTCAGTTGCGGCAGAAACACGGCCGGGTCGCCCACCGGGTTTTCCAGGCGCGGGTGTTCGGCCAATGGTTTGCGGCTGGGTGCGAGCACGCGGGTGACGGTGGGTTCGTTGAGCAGGCGGTCAAGCAGGTGTTCGCCGGTAAGGCCGGAAGCTCCGGCGAGCAAGATATGCTGAGGCGTCAGGTACATGGTGTTTCCCCCTTGTTACACAGTTCAGCTTAGTTGCCTTTGGCTTCCTTGCTATTCATTGAGACGCTTTCGAGCGCCTTTCGTGCCTGCTGTTTGCGTAATAATTGCCAGTGGGCGATGACGCCCTTGGGGGCCCAGATCTGCGGTTCGGAGGCTTCGAAGTTGTCCGCCTGTTCGCGTTCGGCCACCTGCAGTTGTGCCAGCTTGAAGGCTTGCTGCAAGTCGTCGGTCTGGTTGAAGGCTTGGGCGAAGAGGGCATCGCCAAAGTAGGTGAAGTCAGCTTCCTCGGAACACCCGAAGGACACCCGGTCGGCCCGCGAGGCGGTCATGATCAGCGTGCGTTCATCTTTCAGCGCCGGGATGAACCCGCCGGAGTAGCAGGCCGAAATCACCACGATTTTGTCGCGGTTCTTCAGCGGTGCCAGCACGGCGGCCAACTCATCGGCAGGCAAATCGGCCAGCTCCATGCGCGGTTGGTCCAGCACCAGTTCGTGTTCGTGGGTGCCGTGGCTGGTCATGTAGATAAATACCAGGTCTTCCGGGCCGGTGCGCTCGGCCAGGGTTTGCACGGCGCGACGCAGGCTTTCGCGCGTGGCCAGGGGGCGGTCGGCGATGTGGTCGCGGTGATTGACCAGGCGGATCTGCCCACGCGCGCCGAACCGGGTGGCGAGCAGGTTACTGACGTAGTCGGCCTCGCGCAGGAACACGCTTTGTTTACCGTCGCCGGCCACGGCCAGGGTATAGAGCTCTACGGCGGGGGTGGAGGCGGGCACGGCGGCAAGCGCCGCATCCAGCAGGTGACCCTGGGCTAGTACGCCGATTTCCAGAGGGTCGGGCAACAGTTTTCCGTCGGCGTCGCGCACGCGCATGCCATTGACCCAGGTGCCGGCGTGTACGGTGCCGTCAGTAAGGACAAGGGTGCCTTTGCCTTGATAGCTGTCGCTGTCGAAACCACCGATATAGAAACTGCCGTCGGACAGGTTCAGGCGGCCCTCACCGGTAAAGCGCCAATCGCTGAACTGGCCGACATAGTGGCTGCCGTCGACGCCGATCAATTCGCCTTTGCCGCTGAGCGCGCCCTCCTTGAACTGGCCGATCCACACGTCGCCGTCGGCGTTCTCATAGCGGCCCTTGCCGTTGAGCTGGTTCTGTTTGAACTGGCCGACATAGATATCGCCGTCGGCACTGTTGAACGTACCGTTGCCTTCCAGTTGGCCATCGACGAAATGGCCGCTGAACTGGTTGCCGCTGTCATCGTTGCGTTGGCCTTCGCCATTCGGTTTGCCGTGGGCGAACTGGCCTTGATACTGACTGCCGTCAGCCAGTTCCAGACGACCGAGGCCCGAATACTGGTCGTCCTTGAATTCGCCGCGATAGGTCATTTGCCCCTCTTTGAGGGTGCCTTCGCCGTTGCGCCGGCCATTCTTGAAGCCGCCCACATAGTGGCTGCCCGCGGTGGTCAGGCTGCCCTGGCCATCGAACAAACCCTGCTGGAACTGGCCTTTATAGACTTCGCCATTGCTGCCATGCCACTCGCCCTGGCCGTGCCATTGGCCTTTGTCGAACTGGCCGGCGTACCAACTGCCGTTGGGGTAGTCCACGCGCCCCTGGCCTTGCAGCAAGCCATTGACCACATCGCCCCGGTAGCGTCCGCCGTCGGGCAGGCGCGCATCGGGCGGCAACAGCGATTCGCCATCTCCGCAAGCGGTGAGCAACAGGGCAAGGGCGAGGGGAGCGAGTGGGCGCATAGCGGGATCCGGGTAATTGAGCGCCGAGTATGCCGCAGCTGCGAGTTACATACATAAATTTACATACACTGTGGTGAGGTTTTATCCCTCACCACAGGGAAGGCTTACACGAAGCAGAGCGACAACGACTCAGCAATGTAAGCCGGTTTTTCCTGCCCTTCGATTTCCAGGGTGGCGGTGGCCTTGAACAGCCATTGGCCAGGCTTTTTCTCGGTGACGTCGGTGAGGGTCACGTTCAGGCGCACCTTGGAGTTGACCTTCACCGGCTGGATAAAGCGCACGCTGTCCAGACCGTAGTTGACCGCCATCTTCAGGCCTTCAGGCATGATCAGGATGTCTTCCATCAACTTGGGCATCAGCGACAGCGACAGGAAACCGTGGGCGATGGTGCTGCCAAATGGAGTCTGCGCGGCCTTGACCGGGTCGACGTGGATGAACTGGTGGTCGCCCGTGGCCTCGGCGAACAGGTTGATACGTGCCTGGTCGATGGTGAGCCACTCGGAACGTCCCAGTTCCTTGCCGACATAGTCTTTGAGCTGCGCTACGGGTACATAGGGCATTGCGTCTCTCCTTGGTTCATCATGCGGTGCACAACGTCGGGTTTTTATGGGTTACAGAGAACCAATGTAGATCATCATGGCCAATCAGCCCGGTCAACCCACCATGCTTTTGGCGAATGCCGGTGCATAGGGCGGGCATGTTTATAATGCGGGCGAGTCTTGAGGGGGAAGAACGGATGCTGTTACGTGGCCTGACCTGGCTGGTGCTGTTTCAACTGATCGGCACCGCAATCAACCATTTGCTGTTGCCGGTGCTGCCGGGGCCGATCATCGGTTTGCTGCTGATGCTGGGCTTTCTGGTCTGGCGAGGTGAAGTCGGCGAGCCATTGAGCCTGGCGGCCAGCAGCCTGTTGCGGTACCTGCCGTTACTGCTGGTGCCGCCGGCGGTGGGGGTCATGGTGTATGCCAAGGACATCGCCGCTGATTTCTGGGCCATCGTCGGCGCGCTGGTGCTGTCGCTGGTGATCGCCATGGGCTTTGTCGGCGTGCTGATGCAACAGATGGTCAAGCGCAAGGAGAAGGATCAATGACCTTCGACTGGCAGGGCGCGTGGACGGCGGTGATCCACCATCCGTTGTTTGGCATCGGCATCACCCTCGGCGCTTATCAAGTGGTACTCGCAGGTTTCGAGAAAACCCGCTGGATCTTCCTGCAGCCGGTGCTGGTGTCCATGCTGCTGGTGATCGGCGTGTTGCTGACCTGTGGCCTGAGCTACGCCGAGTACCGCAAGAGCACCGAAATCATGGGCATCCTGCTGGGCCCGGCGACGGTGGCCCTGGCCGTACCGCTTTATTTGAACCTGCGGCGCATCCGCCAATTGTTCTGGCCGATTTTTACTACGCTGGTGGTAGGCGGGGTGCTGGCTACCGGGCTCTGTGTCGTGCTGGGTAGGTGGTTTGGCGCCGAACACATGATGCTGATGACCATGGCGCCCAAGTCGGTGACCTCGCCGATTGCCATGCTGGTGGCCGAGCAGATCGGGGGTGTGGCGGCGCTGGCGGCGGTGTTTGTGCTGATCACCGGGGTGGTGGGTGCGATGATCGGCCCGGCGTATTTGTCACGGTTGGGCGTGCACAGCCCGGAAGCGCGCGGCATGGCGCTGGGCATGACCGCCCATGCTGTCGGCACCTCGGTGGCCTTGCAGGAAAGCGAAGAGTGCGGCGCCTTTGCAGCGCTGGCCATGAGTCTGATGGGCGTGGCCACGGCAGTGTTCCTGCCGCTGGCCGTGTCGGTGATCGTTTAAACCGGGTTTAAGGAAACCTTTATGAGTCTGGCGCTGTTCCCGCTCAATACCGTGCTGTTCCCTGGTTGCACCCTCGACCTGCAATTGTTCGAGGCGCGCTACTTGGACATGATCAGCCGCTGCATGAAAAAAGGCGAAAGCTTCGGCGTGGTGTGCATCCTCGACGGCAAGGAGGTAGGCATGGCCCCGGACGGCTACGCGCTGATCGGCTGTGAAGCGCTGATTCGCGACTTCAAGCAGCAGGACAACGGCCTGCTGGGCATTCGCGTGGAAGGCGGTCGCCGGTTCCGGGTACGTGACGCCGGCGTGCAGAAGGACCAATTGCTGGTGGCCGACGTGCAATGGCTCGAAGACCTGCCGGACCAGCCGCTGGAAGAAGAGGATGCCGACCTGCTGGCGCTGCTGCAGGCATTGGCCGAGCACCCGATGGTGGCCTCGCTGGACATGGACGCCCGCGCCGAAGGGCAGCAAGCCTTGGGCAACCAGCTGGCGTATCTGCTGCCCTTCACCGAGGCCGACAAGATCGACCTGCTGCAACTCGACGACCCGCAGCAGCGGCTGGATGCGATCCAGATGTTACTGGATGAGTTGCAGGGTGAGCTGTTCAACTGACTTCGGAAATATCCGGCGTTGTTATCAGACGTTCCTTCGTTGTCCCGTGCGCGGGGCCTGAAATAGTCTCCGATCACACACTCAGGGTCAGGGGATGAACATGATTCGGCTAGCGCACTCGGAGCAGGCGGTCTGGGACGGGTTTCTCATCAGCGTGACCGCGCAACTGATCCAGCAAGAGGCAAACCGCGGCCCGGAGTACATCGCCGAGCGCGCGGCGGAAATTGCCGATGAGATGTTGCTGGAGCGGCGTGAACGCTGCGTTGAGCGCCGAGCCGCCTCCGTCGGTTGGATCGGCCCGGCCAAGGGTCAGTAGGCATATCGGAGCAGGGCGTGAGGGGTGCCGGTGAGCGCGATGAAGCTCAGCACCGCGATCAGCGCCGGTAACAGCAGCCACCAGGTCTTCTGCGACATGGCCGGCAGCGGGCTTCGATACTCGCTGGCGCCCAGGCTGAACGCACACACCGTCATCGCCAGCAGCGTGCCGGCCAGGATGTCGGTGGGCCAATGGGCGCCAAGATAGACCCGCGACAGCGCAATGAACGCCGCGGGAATGCAGCCCAGCAGCATCCAGGTCAGGCGCAGCCGGATGGGTTGTCCACGACCGGCCAATACCGCCAACGCCAGGAAAAACGCGAACGCGCCGGACGCATGGCCGCTGGGCATGCTGAAGCTGGTCAGTGGGTCTGTAAGGATTTCCGGGCGGCCACGGGCGAAAAACAGCTTGGTTCCCGTATTGATGACAGCAGACCCGGCCAATGTGGCGCCGACGAACACGGCATGACGCCATTGCCGCGCCAGTAACAGCAGGCCGGTGAACACGGCGCTGGCGAAAAACATTTTCTTGAACTCACCCAGTTGGGTGATCCGCACCATGACTTCGTCGAGCCACGGGCTACGATGCTCCTGCACGAGGGCGCTCAGGCCCTGGTCAAAGTTGTCCAGCGAGTGATAGCCGATAAACACGGCGATCAACAACGTCAGGCTGGCGCAGCCGACCCACAAGGTGGCGCGACGATGGCCGCGCAAGCTGCTGTTCAGGCTGAGCCCAATCAACACAGCAAGGCACGCAGCCACCACCGCCGCCTCGGGCCAGAAACCTTCGGGCAACGGCAGGCGGAAGGCGGCACCAGTCGCCCAGCCCGGTAGCAGATAGGCGGCCGACCAGCCCGCCGCAGCCACAATGCTCACCACCGCGAAGCGCGGAAACGGCATGTCGCACATCCCCGCCACCATCGGCAGCATGGGGCGCAGCGGACCGATGAAGCGTCCGACCAGCAGGCTGGCGATGCCGTATTTGTGGAAGTAGGTTTCAGCGCCGTTCATCCATTCGGGGTGATGGCGCAGGCCGGGCAGGCGCCGGATGTTTTGATGGAAATGTCGGCCCAGGTAATAGGAAACCCCGTCACCGAGTAGCCCCCCCAGGAAGCCCACCAGCAGGGTTTCGCTCAATGACAGCGCGCCGCTGCCGGCCAGCGCCGCAATCGCAAACAATAAAACCGTGCCCGGCACGATCAGCCCGGCAATGGCCAGGCACTCCACACAGGCGACGATAAACACCGCGACCGCCAGCCATTCGGGGTTCAGGGTCAGCCAGCCGGTAATGCTATCGAGCCATTGGCCCATACAACGTCACTCCCTCTATGTAATACATAACTTGATCTGCTGTGTTGCAGCCGTCTGGATCCATTCAAATCAAAACGTAGTCGCGGCCTTCGACCTGACCCCGGCGCAGCGGGTTCCGTGTGCAATATGGCGCATAGCCTGCATCGACGAAGCGGTACATCAGGTGTTCATCGCGGCCGCTGGGGATGCCCAGGCGGGTGGTTTGTATGATCTGCGTCGGGGTCTGGCCCACGTCTTCAACGTAGAGCAACGCCTGATCGAAGCGCTTGGCGTCCCACATCGGTACCTTCAACCCCAGGGCTTTGCACAGCAGTGTCTGGCCTGCGCACAGCTTTTGCGCGGCGCGCGGGCTGCCGTCGGCGTTCGGGTTGTTCAGCAACATCTGCGCCAGGCTGGCCGGGCCGGACACGTCGTCGACCCATGGATACGCTGATTTGATCAGCACGGCATTGCCCGGCCCATGGGAGCTGAAGTTCAGGGAGTCGCCGCCACGGGCGTAGTACATGTAGATATGGCCACCATCCAGAAACAAAGCCTTACGCTTTTCTGTGTAGCCCAATGAAGCGTGACTGCCTTTTTCGGCCACGTAATACGCTTCGGTTTCAATAATTCGCGCCGAAAGCCAGATTTCGCCGACACGATGGCGTATGACTTTTCCGAGCAATGCTTGCGCCAGGATTTGCGCGTCCCGGTCGAAGAAGCGGTCGGGCAGGGCGCTGGCGGGGCGTTGGGGCGATGAGCTGGGCATGGCGGTCAGGGGTAAATACGGCTAAATGTGACCGAATCATAACAACTCCCACCTTAATTACCGCTGAACCCCAGGTTTTTACAGTTCATTTCGACCATCCGCCCCTCACCGCTGTCAGTCGGGCGGCGTCACAGCTATAATCTGCCGCTTTCCTCTTTGCCAAGACTCCCTGACCATGACTGAGTCCGTTCTTGACTACATGACCCGCCTGGGTCGCGCTGCCCGTCAGGCCTCGCGGTTGATCGCCCGTGCGAGCACCGCGCAGAAGAACCGTGCCTTGCTGGCCGCCGCCGACGCTCTGGATGCTTCGCGCTCCGAGCTCACCGCCGCCAACGAACAGGACCTGGCCAACGGCCGCGCCAATGGCCTGGAGCCGGCCTTGCTGGACCGCCTGGCGCTGACCCCGGCACGCATCGACGACATGATCGAAGGCCTGCGTCAGGTGGCCAAGCTGCCTGACCCCATCGGTGAAATCCGCGACATGCGTTACCTGCCGTCCGGCATTCAGGTCGGCAAGATGCGCGTGCCCCTGGGCGTGATCGGCATCATTTACGAGTCGCGTCCGAACGTGACCATCGACGCCGCGAGCCTGTGCCTCAAGTCCGGTAACGCCACCATCCTGCGTGGCGGTTCCGAGGCGATCAATTCCAACCGTGCCATCGCCGCCTGCATTCAACAGGGCCTGGCCGTGGCCGAGTTGCCTGCCGAAGTGGTGCAAGTAGTTGAAACCACCGACCGCGCCGCCGTGGGTGCGCTGATCACCATGCCGGAATTCGTCGACGTGATCGTGCCGCGCGGTGGCAAGAGCCTGATCGAACGCGTCAGCCGTGATGCCAAGGTGCCGGTTATCAAGCACCTGGACGGTGTATGCCACGTGTTCATCGACATTGCCGCCGATATCGACAAGGCGATCCGCATCGCCGACAACGCCAAGACCCACCGCTACGCCCCGTGCAACACCATGGAAACCCTGCTGGTGCACGTCGGCATTGCCGATCGCGTGCTGCCGCCGCTGGCTGCCATCTACCGCGACAAGGGCGTGGAACTGCGGGGTTGCGAGCGCACCCGTGCGCTGCTGGGGGCGGACGTGATCGAGGCGACCGAGCTGGACTGGTACACCGAATACACGGCACCGATCCTGTCGATCAAGATTGTCGACGACCTGGACGAGGCCATCGAACACATCAACACCTATGGCTCCAAGCACACTGACGCCATCGTTTCCGAGCATTTCAGCGATGCGCGGCGCTTCCTCAACGAAGTGGATTCCGCTTCGGTGATGATCAACGCCTCCACGCGTTTTGCCGACGGCTTCGAGTATGGCCTGGGCGCGGAGATCGGTATTTCCACCGACAAGCTCCACGCACGCGGCCCGGTTGGCCTGGAAGGCCTGACCAGCGAGAAGTACGTGGTGTTCGGCGACGGTCATGTGCGCACTTGATGGCTAAACGCATCGGGCTGCTCGGCGGTACCTTCGACCCCGTGCACATCGGCCATTTGCGCAGTGCCCTGGAAGTCGCGGATGCCCTCGCGCTGGATGAGTTGCGCGTGATGCCCAACGCCCGGCCGCCCCATCGCGATACACCGCAGGTGTCGCCGCAGCAGCGCCTGGAAATGGTGCGGTTGGCGGTGCAGGGCATCGCACCGCTGGTGGTGGACGACCGCGAGCTCAAGCGCGATAAACCGTCCTACACTGTTGACACCCTGGAGCTGATGCGCGCCGAGTTGGCCGCGGATGACCAGTTGTTTCTGCTTTTGGGCTGGGACGCATTTTGCGGCCTGCCCTCTTGGCATCGCTGGGAGGAACTCCTCCAGCATTGCCACATCCTGGTTTTGCAACGCCCGGATGCCGACAGCGAACCGCCGGATGCCTTGCGCAACCTGCTGGCCGCGCGGTCGGTAAGTGACCCCTTGGCCCTGACCGGGCCGAACGGGAATATTGCATTCGTCTGGCAGACCCCGCTTGCGGTGTCCGCCACCCAGATCCGTCAACTGCTGGCCAGCGGGAAGTCGGTACGTTTCCTGGTGCCTGACGCGGTCCTGGCCTACATCGATGCGCACGGGCTTTACCGTGCGTCGAACTGAAAAGGCGCGCTTGAACGTACGCACCGTCGTACAGCGAGCGCCCGAACATACGAGCAAAACGAGTTTTATATGACGAACAAAGACGTAAGCAAAGTTAAGCGCAAAGGCACCTTCAAAAGCGCCCCGCTGCCAGTTGAAGCCCATGTTGGCCCTGAGCTGGCTGGCGAAGAGCTGGTAAAAGTCGCCGTGGCGGCCCTGGAAGACGTGAAGGCCCAGGACATCCAGGTGCTGGACGTGCGCGACAAGCAGAGCATCACCGACTACATGATCATCGCCACCGGTACCTCGAACCGCCAGATCGGCGCGATGCTCGACAAGGTCCGCGAAGCCGTCAAAGCCCAAGGCGTGAAGCCGCTGGGTGAAGAAGGCAAGGGCGACAGCGACTGGGTGCTGCTGGACATGGACGACTTGATCGTTCACATGATGACTTCCAACGCTCGCCAGTTCTATGACCTGGAGCGTCTGTGGAAAGGCGCCGAGCAGAGCCGTGCCGCCGATGGCAAGCACCACAGCCCGGAAGTGGGCCACGCGCACTTCGACAAGCTCAACAAAGACCAGGAATAAGGAACGGCTTTGCGCCTGCGTCTGATCGCTGTCGGTTCACGCATGCCCAAGTGGGTGGAAGAAGGCTGGCACGAGTATGCCAAGCGTCTGCCCGCTGAGCTTTCGCTTGAACTGGTGGAAATACCGCTCAATACCCGGGGCAAGAATGCCGACGTGGCGCGCTTCATCCGTCAGGAAGGCGAAGCCATGCTGGCCAAGGTCGGCCCTAACGAGCGCATCGTCACCCTTGAAGTGCACGGCAAGCCCTGGAGCACCGAGCAACTGGCGGTGGAGCTGGATCGCTGGCGCCTGGATTCGCGTACGGTCAACTTCATGGTCGGCGGCCCCGAAGGCCTGGCGCCGGAAGTCTGTGCGCGGGCGGACCAGCGTTGGTCGCTGTCGGCGCTGACGCTGCCGCACCCGTTGGTAAGGATCCTGATCGGTGAACAGCTGTATCGCGCCTGGACAGTGCTGTCCGGGCACCCTTACCACAAATAATCTGCGCCCCTCCCGATGACCCAACCGATCCGCATCAAGGACCACGAGAAAGACGCACGTCTGGTACGCGCTCGGGTCGTGTTCGGTGCTTTTTTGGTGGTGGGGTTGATCGGGGTGTTGATTGCGCGCCTGTATTTCCTGCAGGTGATCCAGTACGACTATCACTCCACGCTGTCCGAAAACAACCGGGTGCATGTGCAGCCGATCCCGCCCACCCGTGGGCTGATTTTCGACCGTAATGGCGTGGTGGTCGCGGATAACCGGCCCAGCTTCAGCCTGAGCATGACCCGCGAGCGCTCCGGCGACTGGGCGCAGGTCCTCGACGTGATCGTCGAGGTGCTGCAACTGACGCCGGAAGACCGGGTGATCTTCGAAAAACGCATGAAGCAGGGGCGCCGACCTTTCGAACCGGTGCCCATCCTGTTTGAGCTGACCGAAGAGCAGATCGCGCGGATCGCGGTGAACCAGTTCCGTCTGCCGGGCGTGGAAGTGGTGGCGCAGTTGGTACGGCATTACCCACAAGGGCCGCACTTTGCCCACTCCGTCGGCTACATGGGGCGGATCAACGAGAAAGAGCTGAAAACCCTCGACCCGGTCAATTACAGCGGCACCCACCACATCGGCAAAACCGGCATCGAGCGTTTCTACGAGCCCGAGCTGCACGGCCAGGTGGGTTACGAGGAAGTCGAGACCAACGCCCGCGGCCGCGTGCTGCGGGTGCTCAAGCGTACCGACCCGGTACCGGGCAAGGACATCGTGTTGAGCCTGGACATCAAGCTGCAGGAAGCGGCCGAGATGGCGTTGGGCGGGCGACGGGGTGCGGTGGTCGCGCTGGACCCGAAGACCGGCGAAGTGCTGGCGATGGTCAGCCAGCCAAGCTTTGACCCCAACCTGTTTGTCACGGGCATCAGCTTCAAGGCTTACGCCGAGTTGCGCGATTCCATCGACCGCCCGTTGTTCAACCGCGTACTGCGCGGCCTGTATCCGCCGGGGTCGACGATCAAACCGGCGGTGGCAATTGCGGGGTTGGACGCAGGGGTGGTCACGGCCTCCAGCCGCGTGTTCGACCCGGGCTACTACATGCTGCCCAACTACGATCACAAATACCGTAACTGGAACCGCACCGGTGACGGCTATGTCGATTTGGACACCGCGATCATGCGCTCCAACGACACCTATTTTTACGACCTGGCCCATAAGCTGGGTATCGACCGTTTGTCCGCCTACATGGGTAAGTTCGGCCTCGGCCAGAAAGTCTCCCTGGACATGTTCGAAGAATCCCCAGGCCTGATGCCGTCGCGGGAGTGGAAGCGCGCGACCCGTCGCCAAGCCTGGTTCCCAGGCGAAACGCTGATCCTCGGCATCGGCCAGGGCTATATGCAGGCAACACCGTTGCAGCTGGCCCAGGCTACCGCGCTGGTGGCCAACAAAGGCATCTGGAACCGCCCGCACCTGGCCAGGACCATCGAAGGCGAAAAGCCTCTGGATGAAAACCCGATCCCGGACATCGTGCTGCGCGACCCGTCCGACTGGACCAAGGTCAACCACGGCATGCAGCAAGTCATGCACGGCGCCCGTGGTACCGCGCGCAAGGCGGCGATCGGCGCGCAATACCGTATCGCCGGCAAGAGCGGTACCGCCCAGGTGGTGGCAATCAAGCAGGGCGAAAAATACGACCGCTCCAAGGTCCAGGAACGTCACCGCGACCATGCCCTGTTCGTCGGTTTTGCGCCGGCGGACGACCCGAAGATCGTGGTGGCGGTGATGGTCGAGAACGGCGAGTCCGGTTCCGGCGTCGCCGCGCCCGTGGTGCGCCAAGTGATGGACGCCTGGCTGTTGGCCGACGACGGCAGGCTCAAGCCCGAATATGGCGGCCCCCCTTCAAGCACCGAGGTTACGGCCAGTGAAGAGTAATTTTGACCGCATCCTCTCCAGTGAGGACGTGATGCGTCGCCGCGCGACGTTGTTGCAGCGCATGCACATTGACGGCCCGTTGCTGATCCTGCTGCTGACCCTGGCGGCCGGCAGCCTGTTCGTGTTGTATTCGGCCAGTGGCAAGAACTGGGACCTACTGATCAAGCAAGCGTCGTCGTTCGGCCTTGGGCTGCTGTCGATGGTGGTGATCGCCCAGCTGGAGCCGCGCTTCATGGCGCGCTGGGTGCCGCTCGGTTATGTAGCGGGCGTGTTACTGCTGGTGGTCGTGGACGTGATGGGCCACAACGCCATGGGCGCGACCCGCTGGATCAACATTCCGGGGGTGATTCGCTTCCAGCCGTCGGAATTCATGAAGATTCTGATGCCGGCGACCATCGCCTGGTACTTGTCCAAACGCACCTTGCCACCGCAGCTCAAGCACGTGGGGATCAGCCTGATCCTGATCGGCGTGCCGTTTATCCTCATCGTGCGCCAGCCGGACCTCGGTACCTCGCTGCTGATCCTGGCCGGCGGTGCGTTCGTGCTGTTCATGGGCGGCTTGCGCTGGCGCTGGATCCTCAGCGTGCTGGCCGCCGCCGTGCCCGTGGCCGTGGCCATGTGGTTCTTCTTTATGCACGACTACCAGAAGCAGCGGATCCTGACCTTCCTCGACCCCGAAAGCGACCCGCTGGGCACCGGCTGGAACATCATCCAGTCGAAGGCGGCCATCGGTTCCGGCGGCGTATTTGGTAAAGGTTGGTTACTGGGCACCCAGTCGCACCTGGACTTTTTGCCCGAGAGCCACACCGACTTCATTATCGCGGTATTGGGCGAAGAGTTCGGCCTGGTAGGCATTTGCGCGCTGTTGCTGATCTATTTACTGCTGATCGGTCGCGGCCTGGTGATCACTGCGCAGGCGCAGACGCTGTTCGGCAAATTGCTGGCCGGCGCGCTGACCATGACGTTTTTTGTTTACGTTTTCGTCAACATCGGTATGGTCAGTGGCCTGCTGCCGGTGGTGGGGGTGCCGTTGCCGTTCATTAGCTACGGCGGAACTTCGCTGGTGACATTGCTGTCAGCGTTTGGGGTTTTGATGTCGATTCATACGCATCGCAAATGGATCGCACAGGTTTGAATAAGGTGAAGATGTCAATGCAAGTAATGCGCGGCTGGGCGACTCGGCATGCGTCCTGGATGGGCCTGATTGGGCTGCTGGGCGCAACGCAAGAGGCGCAGGCCGGTGACTACGATGGTTCACCCCAGGTCGCCGAGTTCGTCGGTGAAATGACCCGCGACTATGGTTTTGCCGGTGAACAGCTGATGGGCGTGTTCCGCGAAGCCCAGAAAAAGCAGGCGATCCTTGATGCCATTTCCCGCCCTGCCGAACGTGTGAAGCAGTGGAAGGAATACCGTCCGATGTTCCTGACCGACGCCCGCGTGGCGCGTGGCGTGGACTTCTGGCGCCAGCACGAAGCGGTATTGGCGCGCGCCGAACAGGAATACGGCGTGCCGGCCCAAGTGATCGTTGCGATCATCGGCATTGAAACCTTTTACGGGCGCAATACCGGCAGTTACCGGGTGATCGACGCCTTGTCGACCCTGGGCTTCGATTACCCGCCCCGCGCCGACTTCTTCCGCAAGGAGCTGCGCGAATTCCTGCTGCTGGCCCGCGAAGAACAGGTCGACCCACTGACCCTCAAAGGCTCCTACGCCGGTGCGATGGGCTTGCCGCAGTTCATGCCGAGCAGCTTTCGCGCTTATGCCGTGGACTTTGACGGTGACGGGCATATCAATATCTGGAGCAATCCCGACGACGCCATCGGCAGCGTGGCCAGCTACTTCAAGCGCCACGGCTGGGTCGGCGGCGAACCGGTGGTGATTCGCGCCGATGTCACCGGCGATCGCGCCGACGAAGGGCTTACCCAGGGCATCGAGCCGGCCAAGACGGTCGGGGAGTTGCGGGCGTTGGGCTGGTCGAGTCAGAATGCGCTGCCTGATGATATGCCAGTGACCGCGTTCCGCCTCGACGGCGAAAACGGCCCGGAATACTGGATGGGCCTGAAGAATTTCTACGCAATCACGCGTTATAACCGCAGTGTGATGTACGCCATGGCCGTGCATCAGCTGTCAGACATGCTGGTCCAAGCACGGGGCAACAAGTAATGCGGGCATCGCCGTTCAAACAACCGCTCAAGCTGGTGGCGTTCGCCGCGTTGTCCTTGCTGGTCGTCAGTTGTTCCACCACCAACAGCCGCGCGCCGGCGCAAAAGTCCGGCGGCGCAGTCGTCCGTGCCCAGCCGGGCCTGGACATCAACCGCGCACACAAAGACGGCGCGCCGTGGTGGGACGTTGATGTATCGAAGATCCCGGACGCCACGCCGACCCTGCACACCGGGCCTTACAAGGCCAACCCGTATACCGTGCTGGGCAAGAATTACTTCCCGCTGCAGGAATCCAAGACGTACGTCCAATCGGGTACAGCGTCCTGGTATGGCACCAAATTCCATGGCCAGAACACCGCCAACGGCGAAGTGTATGACCTGTACGGCATGAGCGCTGCCCACAAGACCCTGCCGCTGCCCAGCTATGTACGGGTGACCAACCTGGACAACAACCGCACGGTGATCCTGCGCGTCAACGACCGTGGGCCGTTCTATTCGGACCGCATCATCGACTTGTCCTACGCCGCCGCGAAGAAACTCGGTTACGCCGAAACCGGTACCGCGCGCGTCAAGGTCGAAGGTATCGACCCCGCGCAGTATTGGGCTCAGCGCGGCAAACCGGCGCCGTTGATGCTTAACGAACCGCAAACCCAGCAGCCGCAAGTGACCGCCTCAACCGGCAAGATCGAGCAGTGGACGCCGCCACCGGCACAGCATGCGCCTGACACGGTGGTCGTACCCCATGCCGCGCCGGGCGCTTCGATGGCTGGCGGGCAATACCTGCAGGTCGGCGCTTTCGCCAACCCGGATGCGGCAGAACTGTTAAGGTCCAAGCTCAGCGGTATGGTCAACGCGCCGGTCTTCATCAGCTCCATCGTGCGTAATCAACAGACGTTGCACCGTGTGCGGATGGGCCCGATAGGCTCGCCGAGCGAAGTCGCCCAAGTACAGAACAGCGTGCGCATGGCCAACCTGGGGCAACCCAGCGTGGTCACTGCCGAATAATAAAAGATTGATGGTTCAAGCCCGTGCGCGGGCCTGGGCCCAGGTTGTTGGCTCGTTGAACAATAAAAACCCGGGGGCAAGGGGTGAGCGGGCAACCGAACACGTGACAGTCTGGAAGCGGGCTGTCTGAATAAGTTTTGCCCGCGAGGGCAAGTTTCCATAAGCAATTTCGAGAGACGGATGAACATCACCACCTTAGCCAAACGCACGTGCCTGCTTATCTCGCTGATCATCACCCCGGCCGCCTGGGCGGTTGAAATGGTGCCGGCTTCACCGCAACTGGCTGCCAAGTCCTGGGTCCTCATGGACGCTGCCAGTGGCAACGTGCTGGTCGAGAGCAACGGTGACCAGCGCCTGCCGCCGGCCAGCCTGACCAAACTGATGACGGCCTACATCGCGACCCTGGAAATCCGTCGCGGCCAGATCGGCGAGAACGACCCGGTCACCGTCAGCGAAAACGCCTGGCGTACCGGCGGTTCGCGGATGTTCATCAAGGTGGGTTCGCAGGTCACTGTGAGCGACCTGCTGCACGGCATCATCATCCAGTCCGGTAACGACGCCAGCGTCGCCCTGGCCGAGCACATCGCCGGCAGCGAAGACGCGTTCGCCGACATGATGAACAAAACCGTGGCCGACCTGGGCATGACCAACAGCCACTTCATGAACCCGACCGGTCTGCCGAACCCAGAGCACTACTCGTCGGCTCACGACATGGCGATCCTGGCGCGCGCGATCATCCGCGTCGATCCGGTGCACTACGCGATCTACTCCCAGAAGGAATTCTTCTGGAACAACATCAAGCAGCCTAACCGCAACCTGTTGCTGTGGCGCGACAAGACCGTCGATGGCCTGAAAACCGGCCACACCGACGAAGCCGGCTACTGCATGGTGTCGTCCGCTGTACGTGACGGCCAACGTCTGATCGCCGTGGTCTTCGGTACTAACAGCGAGCAGGCCCGTGCGGCCGAGACGCAAAAACTGCTGACCTACGGTTTCCGTTTCTTCGAAACCCAGACCTTCTATCAGAAGGGTGCTGAGCTGGCGACCGCGCCAGTGTGGAAAGGCGCTACCTCCCAAGTCAAAGCCGGCCTGGCTGAAGACCTGACCCTGACCATGCCTAAGGGCCAGCTGAAAAAGCTCGCAGCCAGCATGACCATGAACCCGCAGTTGGTTGCCCCAATCGCCAAGGGTGATGTGATCGGCAAGGTTGAAGTGAAGCTGGACGACAAAGTGGTTCACAGTGCCGACCTGATCGCACTGGACGCCGTCGACGAAGGTGGTATCTTCCGCCGCGTCTGGGATAGCATCCGTCTATTCTTCTACAGCTTGTTCAACTGATAGTGTGCACCTGCAAAGCCCCGTGTTGATCCGACACGGGGCTTTGCCCGTCGCCACGGCTTACGCTTACGAGGCCGTTACGCCATGACCGATAAAGAAGTAAAGGCGCCAAAGATCGAATTCCCGGTGGTGGACTATCCCATCAAGGTGATCAGCGATACCGGTGTCGGCCGTAAAGACCTGATCCTCGAGATCGTGCGTAAACACGCGACCATCAACGATCAGCGCGTGGATGAGCGCTCCAGCTCTACCGGCAAATACACCACGATCCAGTTGCACATCGTTGCGACTGATCAAGACCAGCTCTACAACATCAACAGCGAACTGCGGGCCACCGGCTTCGTGCACATGGTGTTGTGATGTCTCACGTCCTGGGCTTTCGCGAGCTCGGCCGGATGGACTATGAGCCCGTCTGGCACGCCATGCAGCGGTTCACGAATGAACGCGGCACGTCGGCTGAAGATGAAATCTGGCTGGTCGAACACCCGCCGGTCTTCACCCAGGGCCAGGCCGGCAAGGCCGAGCATCTGTTGCTGCCGGGTGATATTCCGGTGGTGCAGGTCGACCGAGGGGGTCAAGTGACTTACCATGGTCCCGGTCAACTGGTGGCTTACCTGCTGCTGGACGTGCGCAAGCTTGGGTTTGGCGTGCGTGACCTAGTGAGCCGCATGGAGGCTTGCCTTATCGAGCTGTTGGCCAGTTACGGCGTGACCGCCGTGGCCAAGCCCGATGCGCCCGGTGTGTACGTGGACGGCGCGAAAATCGCTTCCCTGGGGCTTCGCATTCGCCACGGTTGCTCCTTTCATGGCCTGGCGCTGAATGTGGACATGGACCTGGCACCGTTCCGGCGGATCAACCCGTGTGGCTATGCCGGGTTGGCGATGACGCAACTGAGCGACCACGCCACACCGATTAAATTTGCCGAGGTTAGTGCCCGGCTGCGTGCGCAGCTCGTCAAACACCTCGACTATGCTGAGCAGACGACCCTTACGGGCGGAATCGACTGATTATGACTACTGATGCAGTGCAAACCATGATCCCGACGCTGGACATCACCGAGCGTCCGGCCCCGGCCCCGCGTGCCAAGGTGGAAGCCGGCGTCAAGCTGCGTGGCGCCGAGAAGGTTGCGCGCATCCCGGTGAAGATCATTCCGACCACCGAACTGCCGAAGAAGCCTGACTGGATCCGCGTGCGCATCCCGGTTTCGCCGGAAGTCGACCGTATCAAGGCGCTGCTGCGTAAACACAAGCTGCACAGCGTGTGCGAAGAAGCCTCCTGCCCGAACCTGGGCGAATGCTTCTCCGGCGGCACCGCCACCTTCATGATCATGGGTGACATCTGCACCCGTCGTTGCCCGTTCTGCGACGTCGGCCACGGCCGTCCGAAGCCACTGGACGTCAACGAGCCGGAAAGCCTGGCCATCGCCATCGCCGACCTGAAACTCAAGTACGTGGTGATCACCTCGGTCGACCGCGACGACCTGCGTGACGGCGGTGCCCAGCACTTTGCCGACTGCATCCGCGAAATCCGCAAGCTGTCGCCGAACGTGATGCTTGAAACCCTGGTGCCGGACTACCGTGGCCGTATGGACGTAGCGCTGGAAATCACCGCCGCCGAGCCGCCGGATGTGTTCAACCACAACCTGGAAACCGTGCCACGCCTGTACAAGGCAGCGCGCCCGGGTTCGGACTACCAGTGGTCGCTGACCCTGCTGCAGAAATTCAAGCAGATGATGCCGCACATCCCGACCAAATCCGGCCTGATGCTGGGCCTTGGCGAGACCGACGAAGAAGTGATCGAAGTCATGAAGCGCATGCGCGAACACGACATCGACATGCTGACCCTGGGCCAGTACCTGCAACCGTCGCGCAGTCACTTGCCGGTGCAGCGTTTCGTGCATCCGGACACCTTCGCCTGGTTCGCCGAGGAAGGTTACAAGATGGGCTTCAAGAACGTCGCGTCGGGCCCGCTGGTACGTTCCTCGTACCATGCGGACGAGCAGGCCAAGCTGGTCAAGGCGAGCCTGGTTTCGTAAGCCGCACCGCCGCCTCAATGTGAGAGGGGGCTTGCTGTGTTGAACGGGCTCGCTGTGGTGAGCGGGCCTGCTGTGGTGAGCGGGCTTGCCCCGCGCTGGGCTGCGAAGCAGCCCCACCTGATCTTAAGTAAACTCGCCCCCCTCTCACATTTTGTTTGGCGTTATTTCAGGAAGAACTGCGGATGACTGCTGCCGTACCTGCATTGCGTGCCGAAGGCACCATCGCCTTGATCGCCCCCGCTGGCCCCGCCACGCTGGACGTTGAAAAGGCCGGCCAATGGATGCGTACCCGTGGCTACGACCTGCGAATCTTCCCCGGCGTCTATGAACGCGACGGCTACCTTGCTGGCAGCGATGCAGTGCGCCTGCGTGACCTGCATGCCGCCTTCGCCGACCCTGAAATCGATGCCATCTTCTGTCTGCGCGGCGGCTACGGCACCCCGCGTCTGCTCGATAGCTTGGACTTTGACCTGCTGCGCGCCAACCCCAAGCCATTCGTAGGTTACAGCGACATCACCGCGCTGCACCTGGCAATCAGCCGTTATGCGGGTTTCGTGACCTTCCACGGCCCGATGCTCAATGCCGACCTGTTGGGCGACAAGCAACCCCCCACGGAGTCGTCACTGTTCAGCCTGTTGCGCGGTCAGTTGGGCGCCGGCAGCGAGTTGGTGCACCCGGTGGCCTACCCGTTGACCACGATCGAGCCTGGCATCGCCTGCGGGCGCTTGCTGGGTGGCAACCTGTCGATGATCGCGGCGGTCATGGGCACGCCTTACGAAATCGACGCAGGAGGCATCATCCTGTTTATTGAAGACGTCAACGAGCCGATCTACCGCATCGACCGGCTGCTGACGCATCTGCGTCTGGCGGGCAAGCTGGCACACGTTGCGGGTGTGCTGGTGGGGGATGTGGCGGGGGTGGACAAGGCTGCGCTGGAGCGGCTGCTCAAGCAGACCTTTGCGCCGTTATGCATTCCGGTATTGTCGGGCTGGCGCAGTGGGCATTGTGATCCGAACCTGACGTTGCCGATGGGCGCGTTGGTGAGGTTGGATGCGGGGGAGCAGCGGGTGGTGTTGGAGCAGGATGTAGTGGTCAGAGCCTGAAGCTGTTGTCGTCTGCCAAAACGCTATCGGGAGCAAGCCCCCTCCCACATTTGACCGCATTCCAAAGGATGTACGCGGCCCAAATGTGGGAGGGGGCTTGCTCCCGATAGCATTAGTCGCCCTAAGCAGATCTAGCGGTTTTGCAGTGACTCGAGCAACTTCACCGTCGGATACCCATCCGCCGGCCAGCCCAGCGCTTGCTGCGCCGCACGAATCGCCTTGCGCGTGTTGGCGCCGATAATCCCGTCCGGGTTGCCTGCGTCATAGCCGTTGGCACTCAGCGCCGTCTGCAAGTCGATACGCTGTGAGCGGCTCAGTGGCAGCTCATCCTTCGGCCAATCGCCGCGAATCACACCCCCGCCACCGAAACGCTCCGACAGCAGTCCCACCGCCAGTGCGTAGGACGATGAGTTGTTGTACTTGAGGATTGCGCGGAAGTTATCCAGCACCAGGAACGCCGGGCCGCGATAACCCGCCGGCAACAGCAAGGCGGCGGACAGTTGGTCGACGTTGGGCGGCATGCTCGCGCCTGGCGGCAGCTGGATGCCCAGCTTCAGCCATTCAGCCACCGTCTTGCGGGTGCCGCCATCGGCCAGGGCGTAATCGAAGTTCGTCGGCAGCTGTTTCACTTCCATGCCCCACGGCTGGCCTTTCTGCCAGCCGGAGCTTTGCAGGTAGTGCGCGGTGGAGGCGAGGGCATCGGCCGGGCTGTTCCAGATATCGCGGCGACCGTCGCCATCGAAGTCCACGGCGTGGGTGTTGTAGGTGGTGGGGATAAATTGCGTCTGGCCCATGGCCCCGGCCCAGGAGCCTTTCATCTGATCGGCCTGGATATCGCCGTGCTGGATGATCTGCAGCGCTGCCAGCAACTGCGCTTGTGCAAACGCGGGGCGACGGCCTTCGTAGGCCAGGGTCGCCAGGGAGCGGATCACCGAGTTATTGCCCTGGAACTGGCCGAAATTACTTTCCATGCCCCACACCGACACCAGCGCCTGGCGGTCGACACCATAACGTTGCTCGATGCTTTGCAGGATGTCGGCGTACTTGATCAGCAATGCCTGGCCATTACGCACGCGCACGGGAGACAGGGCGCCGTCGAGGTATTCCCATACCGGGCGGGAAAATTCCGGCTGGCTGCGGTCGGCGCGGATCACCGCCATGTCAGGGGTGACGTTGGCGAAGGCATTGTCGAACACGGCGGCGGTGATGCCGGCCTGCAGGGCTTGCACACGAAAGGCCGCCTGCCATTCGGCAAAGGTCTGGGTCGGTTGGATATCGAGGTTATCCACAGCCAGCGGGGCCACGACAGCGGGCGCTACCACGGGTGCGGTCTGGAGCTTGGGCAGCGGTTGAGCGTCGGCGGCGGTGGGTTTCTCGGCGCAGGCGACAAGCAGAATGAGGCTGGAGGCAGCGATCAGTTGCCGCAGGTGCCAACGACGGGAAAGACTAGAGGGCATGCACAGGTCCAGGGATTACAAATCAGGTGCAGACCTTATCATGCCAGAGGGGCGCTTGCCTTCAGGCAGCCAGAAAGTAAGAAGCCTCCCAGCTATTAGACTGGAAGGCTTCGCGGCGGTAGCTGCCTTTGCCCTTGCCGGCGCGTTCCTGACGGCTGCGGAACAGTGGCTGGGCGATGATGGATTTGGCCTTGTTGGGGCTATGCTTGGATGGCTTTTTGCTCATGGTTACTTCTCTCTTGGAGGGGGGAAACGGTGCGAATCATCTGCCGAAGTTGCTTGCCTGTAAAGCCCAGCACATTTGTGGAAATGTAAATGCAATCAAAATGTGGGAGGGGGCTTGAACTGGTCAAGTAATCTTGGACACTGATTACGGTTCACGCCGCCAACCTTTCCTTCACGACCGGC
>NZ_LKEG01000014.1 GCF_001645105.1 Pseudomonas marginalis | reverse complement strand
AACGTTAATAGAGCCAAACAACACTGCTCTACCAACTCCTTCTGGGCTTCGATGAACTGAAGCAACTCGCTGTCGAATTCTGCATAACCCTTTGTTTACCAAGGAGTTTTCCGTTTCGACTGCGCCGGAAGTGGGGCGAATTATAGACTTCCAGGATCTGCCGTCAACACCTTTTTTCACATTTCTGTCATATCGGTCAAAAAGCGCTCAAAAACGCAAAAGCCGGCCCCAAGGGGCCGGCTTTCTAGCACACCTTACAGGCTAGGGAAGGCAAACTGCGACGCTTCATGGCTGGCCCGTTGCGGCCAACGCTGGGTAATCGCCTTGCGACGGGTATAGAAACGCACCCCATCCGGCCCATAGGCATGCAGGTCGCCAAACAGCGAACGCTTCCAGCCACCAAAGCTGTGATAGGCCACCGGCACCGGCAGTGGAACGTTAACGCCCACCATGCCCACTTCAATCTCATCGCAGAATAGACGCGCCGCTTCACCGTCACGGGTGAAGATACACGTACCGTTACCGTATTCATGGTCGTTGATCAGTTGCATCGCCGCTTCCAGGCTAGCCACCCGCACCACGCACAGCACCGGCCCAAAGATCTCTTCTTTGTAGATACGCATTTCAGGCGTCACATGATCAAACAGACTGCCCCCCAGGAAGAAGCCCTCTTCATGGCCCGCAACACTCAGCCCACGGCCATCCACCACCAACTTGGCGCCCGAAGAAACACCGTCTTCTATATAGCCACTGACTTTGTCACGCGCCTGACCGGTCACCAGCGGCCCCATATCCAGGCCACAAGAGGTACCCGCACCGATCTTCAACGCCTTGACCTGCGGCACCAGCTTGGCGATTAACGCATCCGCCACCTGGTCACCCACGCACACAGCCACCGAGATCGCCATGCAACGCTCGCCGCAGGAACCGTACGCCGCGCCCATCAAAGCACTGACGGCGTTATCCAGGTCCGCATCCGGCATCAGTACCGCGTGGTTCTTCGCGCCACCCAGTGCCTGTACGCGCTTACCGCGTTTGGTCGCTTCGGAATAGATGTACTCGGCAATCGGCGTCGAGCCCACGAAGCTCAGCGCTTTCACTTCCGGCGCTTCGATCAGCGCATCCACAGCGCCCTTGTCACCGTGCACCACGCTCAGCACGCCTTTAGGCAGACCCGCCTCCTGCAGCAGCTGTGCGATCAAGAGCGTCGAACTCGGATCACGCTCCGAGGGTTTCAGAATGAAACAGTTCCCGCAGACAATCGCCAGCGGGTACATCCACAACGGCACCATCGCCGGGAAGTTGAACGGCGTGATACCAGCCACTACCCCCAGCGGCTGGAAATCCGACCACGCATCAATGTTCGGCCCTACGTTACGGCTGTACTCGCCCTTCAGAATCTCCGGCGCCGAGCACGCGTACTCAACGTTTTCGATCCCACGCTTCAGCTCACCGGCGGCGTCTTCCAGCGTCTTACCATGCTCTTCGCTGATCAACTGCGAGATACGCGCTTCGTTCTGCTCCAGCAATTGCTTGAAACGGAACATCACCTGAGCACGTTTGGCGGGCGGGGTATTACGCCAAGCCGGGAACGCCGCCTTGGCCGAGTCGATCGCCTGTTGAATGGTTTCACGGCTGGCCAACGGCACCTGGTGGATCACCTGCCCGGTGGACGGGTTATACACGTCGGCACTGCGACCGCTGTCGTTGACCAACTCGCCGTTGATCAAATGCTGGATAAGGCTCATGCAGGGCTCCTGAAAAGTTGTTCTATATAGAAGGAGAAATCAGTCGATCTTGTTCAGCACTTCGCCGACCGCATCGAACAGGCGATCCAGGTCCTGCGGCTTGCTGTTGAAGGTTGGCCCGAACTGCAGGGTGTCGCCACCAAAACGCACGTAGAAACCGGCTTTCCACAAGGCCATGCCGGCCTCGAAGGGGCGCACGATCGCATCACCGTCACGCGGGGCAATCTGGATAGCGCCCGCAAGCCCGTAGTTGCGGATGTCGATGACGTTCTTGCTGCCCTTCAGGCCATGCAGCGCATTCTCAAAGTGCGGGGCGACTTCGGCGACGCTCTGCACCAGGTTTTCCTTCTGCAACAGCTCCAATGCCGCCAGGCCGGCGGCGCAGGCTACCGGGTGCGCCGAGTAGGTGTAGCCGTGCGGGAATTCAACTGCGTACTCCGGCGTCGCCTGGTTCATGAACGTCTGATAGATCTCACTGCTGGCAATCACCGCGCCCATCGGGATGGCGCCGTTGGTGACTTGCTTGGCGATGCACATCAGGTCCGGGGTCACGCCGAAGCTGTCGGCACCGAACATCGAGCCGGTACGGCCGAAACCGGTGATCACTTCATCGAACACCAGCAGGATGTTGTGTTGATCGCAGATCTCACGCAGGCGCTTGAGGTAACCCTGAGGCGGCACCAGCACGCCAGCGGAACCCGCCATCGGCTCGACAAACACCGCAGCGATGTTCGAGGCATCGTGCAATTCAATCAGCTTGAGCAGCTCATCGGCCAACGCGATACCGCCCTGCTCCGGCATGCCGCGGGAGAAGGCATTGCTTGCCAGCAACGTGTGCGGCAGATGGTCAACGTCCATCAAGCCCTGGCCAAATAACTTACGGTTACCGTTGACGCCGCCCAGGCTGGTACCGGCGATGTTCACACCGTGATAACCACGGGCGCGGCCGATCATCTTGGTCTTGGTGGCCTGGCCTTTGAGGCGCCAGTACGCACGCACCATTTTCACCGCGGTATCAGCGCACTCGGAGCCGGAATCGGTGAAGAACACATGATTCAGGTTGCCAGGGGTCAGGTCGGTGATCTTTTCCGCCAATTGGAAGGACAACGGATGACCGTACTGGAAGCCCGGCGAGTAGTCCAAAGTCCCCAGTTGCTTGGCGACCGCTTCCTGGATCTCCTTACGCGTGTGCCCGGCGCCGCAGGTCCACAGGCCCGACAACGAGTCATACACCTTGCGCCCCTTGTCATCAATCAACCAACTACCTTCAGCCGCCACGATCAGGCGCGGGTCTCGCTGAAAGTTACGGTTGGCCGTGTACGGCATCCAGTGAGCGTCCAGCTTCAATTGGCTGGCCAGGGACGATGGGGCGTTTTCGGGCATGTTCATCAGCAAAACCTCGCAAGGCAAAAGGCAGCGTCGGGATTGAAAAAGCGTTGTTGCAGCTAAATTGCCACGGCGATAAAGTCGGTGAAATCCAACTCTTCTAACCTTCAGTCAGGCCTTCACTAAACTATGAGCAGCCGTCGACCCGATCCCCTGGCGCAAGTCAGCGACTTTGATATCCGCCTGCTGCGCATCTTTCGCAGCGTGGTGGAGTGCGGGGGCTTTTCGGCGGCGGAAACCGTGCTGGGCATCGGGCGTTCGGCGATCAGCCAACAAATGAGCGATCTTGAGCAACGGCTCGGATTAAGACTGTGCCAACGCGGCCGCGCCGGGTTCTCCCTGACCGAAGAGGGTCGCGAGGTCTACCAATCGGCCCTGCAACTATTAAGTGCCTTGGAAAGCTTTCGCACCGAGGTCAACGGCCTGCACCAGCATCTGCGCGGGGAACTGATCATCGGCCTCACCGACAACCTCGTCACTCTGCCCCATATGCGCATCACCCACGCGCTCGCGCAATTGAAGGAGCGCGGCCCGGACGTGCAGATCCAGATCCGTATGATCGCCCCCAACGAAGTTGAACAAGGCGTACTCGACGGCCGCCTGCATGTCGGCGTGGTGCCCCAGGCCAGCGCCCTGTCGGGGTTGGAATACCAGCCGCTGTACAGCGAGCGTTCACTGCTCTACTGCGCGGTGGGCCATCCGTTGTTCTATGCCGACGACAGGCAGCTGGACGATGCACGCGTCGATGCCCAGGACGCCATCGCCCCGACCTTCCGCCTGCCCGCCGAGATCCAGGCCCATTACCAAGTCCTCAACTGCACCGCCAGCGCCTCAGACCGCGAAGGCATGGCCTTCCTGATCCTCACCGGTCGCTACATCGGCTACTTGCCCGATCACTACGCCAGCCTGTGGGTACAACAAGGCCGACTGCGTGCGCTGAAACCGGCTACACGTTTTTACGATTTGAGCCTCGCATCGGTCACGCGCAAGGGCCGTCGCCCCCATTTGGTGCTGGAAAGCTTCCTCGAAAGCCTGGCCGCAACGCGCTAACCCAGGTCTTTTGTGAAAAGCTGAGCAACTGGACAGCTTTTTGCAAGCGCACAAGGACCTAGAACCGTCCGACTCGAGTTTGCCCCCCATGCCACCAGAAACCTCCAGCCCCAGCGACCTTATCTACGGTCTCAACGACCGGCCGAAACCTGCCCCGGCCTTCCTCGCTGCACTGCAACACGTGCTGGCCGCCTTTGTTGGCATCATCACCCCGCCGCTGATCATCGGTTCTACCTTGGGACTCACCGCGCATTTACCGTACCTGATCAGCATGGCGTTGATGGTTTCCGGTGTGGGCACCTTCATCCAGGCGCGTAGGCCATTTGGTATCGGCGCCGGGATGATCTGCCTGCAAGGCACCAGCTTCGCGTTCCTCGGCGCGGTGCTGTCGGCGGGCTTCCTGGTGAAGCAACGCGGCGGCAGTCCGGAAGACATCATGGCAATGATCTTTGGCGTGTGCTTTTTCGGCGCCGCGGTGCAGATCGTGCTGAGCCGATTCATCGGTCAACTGCGTCGGGTCATCACGCCGCTGGTGACCGGGATTGTCATCACCCTGATCGGCATCAGCTTGATCAAGGTCGGCATCACTGATCTTGGCGGCGGTTTCAACGCCCCCGACTTCGGCGCACCCACCAACCTGGCGCTGGGTCTGTTCGTGGTGTTGACGATCATCCTGCTCAACCGCTCCAACACGCCGTGGGTACGCCTCTCGGCCATCATCATCGGCCTGGCCCTTGGCAGCCTGGCCGCCTGGTTCAGCGGCAAACTCGTGCCCCAAGCCCTGCCCGACCTGCCGCTGGTGAGCCTGCCGATTCCGTTTCGCTTCGGTTTCAACTTCGACTGGAGCGCTTTCCTGCCGATCGCGCTGATTTATCTGATCAGCAGCATCGAAACCGTCGGCGACCTCACCGCCAACTGCATGATCGCCCGCCAGCCCATCAGCGGCCCTTCCTATATAAGCCGGCTCAAGGGCGGCGTACTCGGCGATGGCGTGAGCTGCATGATCGCCGCCACCTTCAGCGCCTTCCCCAACACCACCTTCGCGCAAAACAACGGCGTGATCCAACTCACCGGCGTGGCCAGCCGTTACGTCGGCTTATATATCGGCGTGGTGTTGTTTGGCCTGGGCCTGTTTCCGTTGATCGGCGCAGTGCTGCAGCAAATCCCCAAACCGGTACTGGGCGGCGCAACCTTGGTGATGTTCGGCAGTGTGGCCGCCGCCGGCGTGCGCATCCTCGCCCAGGCACCGCTGGACCGGCGCAGCATGCTGATCATCGCCACGTCGTTTGGTGTCGGCCTGGGCATCGCCGCCCAACCGAACCTGCTGCACTTGATGCCTATGCTGGTGCAGAACCTGTTCGATTCGGCCATCACCAGCGGCGGGCTGACGGCCATCGTGTTGTGCCTGTTATTGCCGGAAGCCAAAGCCTCCCGTGCTGACGCAAACCACACAACGGAAAGCGACACACTGGAACCGCTTTGACGGTTTTATTGCATCAGGACTTGTCTGAGGCTTGAGGGTGGGTTATCTGTGCACACGTCGTCTCTATCGATCAGCACGGAAACCTCCATGAGCCTCGAAGTTCCTGCCCACAGCAACCAAGCCGGTAAACCCGCCAGCCGCATTCGGCAAAAGAACGAACAAGCGATTCTCCAGGCTGCTGAAGACGAGTTCGCGCGCCATGGCTACAAAGGCACCAGCATGAACACCATCGCGGCCAGTGCCGGGCTGCCGAAGGCCAATCTGCACTACTACTTCACCAACAAGCTGGGCCTGTATATCGCTGTGCTCAGCAATATCCTCGAACTGTGGGACAGCACCTTCAACGCGCTGACCGCCGAGGATGATCCGGCCGTGGCCCTCACCCGCTACATCCGCACCAAGATGGAATTCTCACGGCGCCAACCCCAGGCTTCACGGATCTTCGCCATGGAGATCATCAGCGGCGGTGAATGCCTCACCGAATATTTCAGCCAGGATTACCGCGCCTGGTTCAGCGGCCGCGCGGCCGTGTTCCAAGCCTGGATCGACGCCGGCAAGATGGACCCGATAGACCCCGTGCACCTGATCTTCCTGCTGTGGGGCAGCACCCAGCACTACGCCGACTTCGCCACCCAGATCTGCCGCGTCACCGGTCGCACCAAGCTGACCAAGCAGGACATGGAAGACGCCGGCACCAACCTGATCCACATCATTCTCAAGGGCTGTGGCATCAAGCCCGCCTATTAAACGAAGCGACTTATGCCTTTCACGCTCACCGGCCTTTGCGAGTTTCGCGAAGAAATACGCAAAAGCCGCTTTATCACCCTCGCCGCCCCGATCACCAGCCCGCAAGACGCCCAGGCGTTTTTCGAGCAGTACAGCGACTTGAACGCCACGCACAATTGCTGGGCCTGGAAACTTGCCGACCAATACCGCAGCAATGACGACGGCGAACCCGGCGGCACCGCCGGACGGCCGATCCTGGCGGCCATCGAGGCACAGGGTTTTGATCAGGTCGCGGTGCTGGTGATTCGCTGGTACGGCGGCATCCAGCTGGGAACCGGCGGTCTCGCCCGTGCGTACGGCGGCGGCGCGAATAAATGCCTGCAAAATGCCGAACGCATCGAACTGATCAGCCGCGTCCCGCTGAGTTGCGCCTGTGGGTTCGCCGAGCTGAACCTGGTGAAATTGCGCGTCGCTGAACTGGGCGGGCTGGTGATTGAAGAAACCTTCACCGCCAACGGCGTCGAGTTGCAGCTCGCCTTGGGCGAAGCCCATATCGACACCCTGCAAACTCAACTCGCCGACCTCAGTCGTGGGCGTATCCTGCTACAACGCTGAAACTGCTAACGTTGCACTCCCTGAACCGCGACTCCAAAGGAAGCTTTTCATGTCTACGCCAAAAACCGCATTGATCATCGGCGCCTCGCGCGGGCTGGGCCTTGGCCTGGTCAAGCAACTGCTTCAGGACGGTTGGGACGTGACCGCCACCGTGCGTGATCCGAGCAAGGCCGATGCCCTGAAAGCCGTTGGCCCGGTCCAGATCGAAAAACTCGACATGGACGATCAACAAGCCGTGATCGCCCTGGCCCAACGCCTCAAGGAACGCACCTTCGACCTGCTGTTCGTCAACGCCGGCGTCAAAGGCCCTGCCAATCAGGAGCCGGGGCACGCCACCCTGGCCGAAGTCGGCCAATTGTTTTTTACCAACGCCGTGGCGCCGATCAACCTGGCCCAGCGCTTTGTCGGGCAGATCCGCAAGGACAGCGGCGTACTGGCTTTCATGAGTTCGGTATTGGGCAGCGTGACCATCCCCGACGGCTCAGACCTGGCGCTGTACAAAGCCAGCAAGGCCGCGCTCAACTCCATGACCAACAGCTTTATCACCCAGCTGGGTGATCACAAGCCGACCGTACTGTCGTTGCACCCGGGCTGGGTGAAGACCGATATGGGCGGCGAAAACGCGCACATCGACGTCGACACCAGCGTGCGTGGCCTGGTTGACCAAGTGAACGCCTACACTGGCAAAGGCGGTCATCACTTCATCGATTACAAAGGCGACACCATCGCCTGGTAACCCCCGAGGATGAACAGATGGAAGGGAGGGGGCTTGCTCCCTCCCACACTGAACGCGCTCTATTCCTACAGGTAGACCAGATCTCGAACTACACGTAATCTACCCACCTCGCCCTCCCCGGCGACCCTGGATCAGCAGACAGGGCAACACTGAGCTGGCAAACCTGAACCCATCATTCAGAGGAGCCGGCCAATGCCTGCGACCCGTATCTGGTTAAAAAACCCCCTCGCCATTTTCACTGCCAACGGCCTCGACGCCCGTGGCGGCCTGGTGCTGCAAGACGGTGTGATCAGCGAAGTGCTGGCCCAAGGCCAAGCACCCGCACAACCCTGCACCCAAGTGTTCGATGCGCGTGAGCATGTGGTCCTGCCAGGGCTGATCAACACCCACCATCACTTCTATCAAACCCTGACCCGCGCCTGGGCGCCGGTGGTCAATCAACCCTTGTTTCCCTGGTTGAAAACCCTGTACCCGGTATGGGCACGGCTGACCCCGGAAAAACTTGCCCTGGCGTCCAAGGTGGCACTCGCAGAATTGCTGCTCTCGGGCTGCACCACGGCGGCAGACCACCACTACCTGTTCCCCGACGGCCTGGAAAACGCCATCGACGTGCAAGTCGACAGCGTGCGCGAATTGGGCATGCGCGCCATGCTCACCCGCGGTTCCATGAGCCTGGGCGAAGCCGACGGCGGCCTACCGCCGCAACAGACCGTACAACAAGGCCAAGTCATCCTCGAAGACAGCCAGCGCCTGATCCGCGAATACCACCAACGCGGCGATGGCGCGCACATCCAGATTGCCCTGGCACCCTGCTCACCGTTTTCCGTCACCCCGGAAATCATGCAAGCCAGCGCCGAACTGGCAAACACCCTGGATGTGCGCCTGCACACTCACCTGGCGGAAACCCTCGACGAGGAAGACTTCTGCCTCCAACGTTTCGGGCTGCGCACCGTGGACTACCTCGACAGCGTCGGCTGGCTCGGCCCGCGGACCTGGCTGGCCCATGGCATTCACTTCAACCCGGATGAAATTGCGCGCCTGGGCGCCGCCGGCACCGGTATCTGCCACTGCCCAAGCTCGAACATGCGTCTGGCGTCCGGCATCTGCCCGACCCTGGACCTGCTCGCTGCGGGCGCGCCCATCGGCCTGGGCGTGGACGGTTCCGCCTCCAACGACGCGTCGAACATGATCCTCGAAACCCGCCAGGCCTTGTATATCCAGCGTCTACGTTATGGCGCAGAAAAAATCACCCCGGAAGCTGTACTTGGCTGGGCGACCAAAGGCTCGGCGCAGTTACTCGGGCGTACGGATATCGGTGAATTGGCTGTCGGCAAACAGGCCGACCTGGCGCTGTTCAAGCTCGATGAGCTGCGCTTCTCCGGCAGCCACGATCCGATCTCGGCGCTGCTGTTGTGCGGCGCGGATCGGGCGGATCGGGTAATGATCGGCGGCACGTGGCGCGTAATCGATGGCCAAGTCGAAGGACTGGATCTGAAAGGCCTGATCGCCGATCACAGCCAGGCAGCGAAACAACTGATCGCCGGAACCTAAGCCAAACACAGGTCAAAATGTGGGAGGGGGCTTGCCCCCGATAGCGGTGGTTCAGCCGATACATGTACTGGCTGACACTCCGCCATCGGGAGCAAGCCCCCACCTTCGTTTTTGTGGTGGTTTGAAGAACCGGTTACAACCCCAGCAGCGACAACATGATAAAGGTCGCAAACAACACAAAATGCGTCATACCCTCAATGGCATTGGTTTCGCCATCGTTGAGGTTGATCGCGCTGACAATCAGCGTGATAAACACCATCACCGTTTGTACCGGCGTCATCGCCATCTGGAACGGCTGGCCAGTGTAGAGCGCCATGGCCTCCATCACCGGCACCGTCAAGATCACCGTCGACAACGATGCACCCAACGCGATATTCACCACCGACTGCATGCGGTTCGCCAACGCAGCGCGCAACGCGGTCAAAATCTCCGGCGCCGCCGAAATAGCCGCGACCACGATCGCCGTGATAACCGGCGGCGCCCCCGTACCTTCCAGGCCCAGGTCGAGCGTCTTGGACATCACCTCGGCCAGCGCGCCAATCACGATCACCCCGAACACCAGGGTGCCTATGGAGAACGCCAGGTTGACCGACGGTGCGTCCTGCTCTTGCGGCTGCTTCTTACGGCGTTTTTCCGGATAGCTGTAGCTGAAAAAATAACTGTGCGGCCCCACCTGCATGCGCAGGAACAGGGTGTAAAGCACCACCATCGCGCCAATGGTGAAGGCCGAGTAAATTTTCCAGTCGGCTTCGGGGATAAATTCCGGCACCACCATCGACACGCCCATGGCGGTGAGGATCATCACGCTGTAGGTGCGCGCCGAATCGTCATTGTAGGATTGTTCACCATGCTTGATGCCGCCCATCAGCGCGGCCAGGCCGAGAATCCCGTTGATGTCGAGCATCACCGCCGAGTAGATGGTGTCGCGCACCAGGGTGGGCGACGGTTCATTACTCATCATGATCGCCAGGATCACCACTTCCACCAGCACCGCAGCGAGCGTGAGGATCATGGTGCCGTAAGGGTCGCCGACCTTTTCCGCCAGTTGCTCGGCGTGATGAGCCACGCGCATCGATGCCACGACGATAAAGCCGATCAGCGCCACGCCGGCCAGCAGCGCCACCATTTGCCCGCTATGGAGCATCCAGTGCTCCAACGGGTAGGCGGCGATGGCGGCAATCAGCGCCAGCAGCATGAATTTTTCTTGCTTGAGGGATGTGAGCATTACGGGCCTTTTAGTACGGCAAATCAGTCATTGATGGGGTACAGACTGCGCCAAGCCGCTAACGTTTCGTTACACCTTAGTTCACACGGCCCTTGCGTAAATAAAAGCAAAACTCTCCTGCTGGTCAGGTTTTGCCGATTATTTCGGCCATGGCCTGTAGAATGCCGCCATTGCACCTGATGAGAATTTAGAAAATGTACGATTGGCTCAATGCCCTGCCCAAGGCTGAACTGCACCTGCACCTGGAAGGCTCGCTGGAGCCGGAGCTGCTGTTCGCCCTGGCCGAGCGCAACAAGATCGCGCTGCCGTGGAACGACGTCGAAACCCTGCGCAAGGCCTATGCCTTCAACAACCTGCAAGAGTTTCTCGACCTGTACTACAAGGGCGCCGATGTGCTGCGCACCTCCCAGGACTTCTACGACCTCACCTGGGCCTACCTGCTGCGTTGCAAAGAGCAGAACGTGATCCACACCGAACCCTTCTTCGACCCGCAAACCCACACCGACCGTGGCATTCCGTTCGAAGTGGTGCTGAACGGCATCGCCGCTGCGCTGAAAGATGGCGAGCAGCAGTTGGGTATCACCAGTGGTTTGATCCTCAGCTTCCTGCGCCACCTGAGCGAAGCCGAAGCCGAGAAAACCCTCGACCAGGCCTTGCCGTTCCGTGATGCGTTCGTGGCCGTGGGCCTGGACAGTTCGGAAATGGGTCACCCGCCGAGCAAGTTCCAGCGTGTGTTCGACCGTGCCCGCCACGAAGGCTTCCTCACCGTGGCCCACGCCGGCGAAGAGGGCCCGCCCGAATACATCTGGGAAGCCATCGACCTGCTGAAAATCCAGCGCATCGACCATGGCGTACGCGCCATCGAAGACGAGCGCCTGATGCAGCGCATCATCGACGAACAGATTCCGCTGACCGTGTGCCCACTGTCCAATACCAAACTGTGCGTGTTCGACGACATGGCCCAACACAACATCCTCGACATGCTCGAGCGCGGCGTGAAGGTCACGGTGAACTCGGATGATCCGGCCTACTTCGGCGGTTATGTCACCGAGAACTTCCACGCGTTGTATACCTCGCTGGGCATGACCCAGGACCAAGCCAAACGCCTGGCGCAGAACAGCCTGGATGCGCGTCTGGTCAAGCCATAAACCTCATTCACTGAGTGAATGCAGGCTAACTGTGGGAGCGAGCACGTCACACCGCCGCTCCCACAACGGCTAAGCCTTGCCCTCTGCCGCCACCGCGCAGGATCACGCAGGCAGGGTCAATCGGGTGATTTCCAACTGCTCGAGATCATTGACCTGCAAGGCTTGTGACTCGTTGATCACGCTGATCCAATTCGACTGTAAAAACAGTTGCAACAACCCCGCCCCCAACGCACCGCCCAAGTGCGGCTGCTGCTGGCTCCAGTCGAAACAGTTACACACCAGCGGCGACGCCAGCGCCTGGGTGAAAATACCCAGGCCCGCCAAATGCTGCGCGCCTTTTACCGTGACATCGGTACGTTGCTCGTAGCGCTCGATCCACCCCGCCTCCAGCATATGTTGATACAGCTGCGCTCCCAGCTCGCCGCCTAGGTGCCCATGGCACAGCCGGGCATGGCGCAACGACGGCGGGGCCGCCAGCGGTTGCGGTAACGTGTCCGGCGCATTGCGTACGGCGCAGGCCATGGTGGTCCTGGCCATGGCATTGATGGCGGCGCTGACATCAGGCGCGGCCACGCGAAACAAGCGCTTGCCACGCCGGGCCTCCACCCGCAACAAACCACCCGCGGTCAGTCGCGCCAGATGCGCATTGGCGGAGGTCGCCGACAACCCGGTGAGCGTCGCCAACTCTACCGGTGACTTGGCCGAGCCATCCATCAAGGCCCACAGCATGGCGGTGCGTTTGGGCTCGGCGAGCAAGCTGGCGATCTGACTGATACAAGGCGCTGCTTCCATCTTTCACTCCCTGTCGATTTATTGTTCTGATGAGGTTGGCGCCAAAGTATAGGGGCTCCCACCCGCAGTTCCACCGCGTCTGACAGCGTGGATAGGGACGGGATCTGAGTGAAATTTCCTACTGTGATGGAAGCCGTTACCTCGCGTGCCATCGCTCCGACAACTGGGCGGTCAACGTCGCACAACGGGACACGAGCATTTCCCGCAACAGGTTGATGGGCTTGCTCAGTTGCGCACGGTGGGCGCACAGCAGGTTGAGCGGCGTGCGCTCGCCACGCAGTTCAGGCAGGATCACGCGCAATCGCCCAGCCAGCACGTCGGTGCTGACATCGAGCCAGGACTTGTAGGCAATGCCCACACCCGCCACCGCCCAACGGCGGACGACGTCGGCATCGTCACTGAAACGGTCTCCGCTGACCGTCAGGCTGACTTCACGTTTGCCATCGTGAAAGCTCCAGTGATCGTGGACCCGGCTGCCGAGCATATACAGCAGGCAATTGTGTTGGGCCAATTGCTCCAGATGCCGAGGTTCACCCTGCCGAGCGAGGTAACTGGGGGAGGCACACAGCACGCGAACGTTATTCGGTGCGACAGGCAGCGCGACAAGGCTGGAATCCTCGGGCTCACCGTAACGCAGGGCGATATCCACCGGTTGACGGAACAGATCGGCAATACGATCGCCCAACAGCAGGCGCACGGTGAGCTGCGGGTACTCACGCTGGAACTCGTCCAGCCACGGCAGCAGTTGGTTACGCCCGAAATCCGAAGGGGCCGAGAGTTGCAGCACCCCGCTGACATGGTCCTGGCCGCTGGCCAACAAGCGTCGTCCTTCATCCAGCGAGCTCAACGCCGCGCGGGCGTATTCCAGGAAACCCTCGCCTTCGGCGGTCAGGCGCAGGCTGCGCGTGGAGCGTGCCAGCAAGCGCGCGCCCAGTTGCTGCTCGATACGCTTGAGCGCCGCACTGGCCACCGCAGGCGACAGGTCCATCACCCGTGCCGCAGCGGACAGGCTGCCCAAGTCCGCCGCCCGCACGAACAACTGCAAATCATCAAAACGCAGCATGCATCCCGCCCATTATCAAAATTTTATTGAAACAGAGTGCTGTTTTAGCCGCTTTTATCGCGGCGGGAAATAGCCAATCATCTGTGCATCCCGCTTATCACGTGTCTGGAGTTGAATATGTCCACAGCCTTTAACGTCATCGCCACGCTGATCGCCAAGCCCGGCCAACAGGCCACCTTGGAAACCTTGCTGCGTGGCCTGCTGGAACCCACGCGCCTGGAAGCCGGTTGCGAGCAGTACGACCTGCACCAAGACCTGCAACACCCCGAAACCTTCTACATGCTCGAACGCTGGAGCGATGACGCCGCGCTGGCCGACCATGACCAGAGCGCACACATCCAGAGCTTTCGCGCCAAGGCGGCTGATGTGCTCGAACACTTCGAACTCAAGCGCCTGAAATTCCTCGCCTGATCACCGCCCTTCTCCGGAGCCATCATGAAAGCTATTGCCTACTACGCCTCACTGCCGATCAACGATCCAAACGCCCTGCAAGACATCGAGTTGCCGGCACCCGTCGCCGGCCCGCGCGACCTGCTGGTGGAAGTCAAAGCCATCTCGGTCAACCCGGTGGACACCAAGGTGCGCCAGAACGTCGCCCCGGAAAACGGCGCCGCCAAAGTGCTGGGCTGGGACGTGGCCGGCGTGGTCAAGGCCGTCGGCAGCGAAGTGACGTTGTTCAAGGCCGGTGACAAGGTGTTCTACGCCGGTTCCCTGGTGCGCCCGGGCGGCAACAGCGAACTGCACGCCGTGGATGAGCGCATCGTCGGCCACATGCCGAAAAGCCTTGGTTTCAGCGACGCCGCTGCGCTGCCGCTGACCGCCATTACCGCCTGGGAATTGTTGTTCGAACGCCTGCAAGTGCGTGAAGGCAAAAAGGATGAAGGCCAGAGCCTGCTGATCGTCGGCGCTGCCGGTGGCGTGGGGTCGATCCTGACGCAATTGGCCAGCCAGCTCACCGCCTTGACCGTGATCGGCACGGCGTCGCGCCCGGAAACCCAGGAATGGGCCAAGTCACTCGGTGCGGACCTGGTGATCGACCACAGCCAACCGCTGAGCGAAGCGCTGAAAACCGCCGGACACCCGCAAGTGACCCACGTCGCCAGCCTCACCCAGACGGATCATCACCTGGACCAACTGGTGGAAGCCCTGCAACCCCAGGGCAAGCTGGCACTGATCGACGATCCCAAGGCACTGGACGTCAGCAAGCTCAAGCGCAAGAGCCTGTCGCTGCACTGGGAGTTCATGTACACGCGTTCGATGTTCGAGACGCCGGACATGATCGAACAGCACAACCTGCTCAATCGCGTGGCCGACCTGATCGACGCCGGCACCCTGAAAACCACGGTGGGCGAGCACTTCGGTGTGATCAATGCAGAGAATCTGCGGCGCGCCCATGCACTGCTGGAAAGCGGCAAGGCCAAAGGCAAGATCGTGCTGGAAGGGTTCTGAAAAAACGGCTGTCAGGGTCGTCCATTATTCATGTGAGTAATGGACGACACCACTAGTCCGAGAGTTGATCTTTGTCATATTTGTGAGCGTATTCGGGTTTATATTGGCCGCCTTTGCCACGATTCTTTTACGTGAGGAAGTCAGCAATGAAGATCCTGATAAAAGCGTTAGCAAAATCCGCAGGCAATAAATGGCAGGTCCGTCTCGACCAGGACGCGTTCACCTTCCGCACCGAGGCCGAGGCGCGTGCCTTTGCCGACACCCTGCAAACCCGTATCCAGGCGCCCCACCGTTTTCCAAACAGCCAGCAACGCTCCGCCGCTGGCTGAACCACTGTTCAGACCTGCGCCTGCAAGGCCCGTTTGCGTTGCAGGCGCTGGGTCGACATCGCAATCGTCACGGCCAATACCCCGCACAAACTGATGACCATCGCCATCGGCATCGCCGTGCCGTCGTGCAACACGCCCACCAACGACGCAGCCCCCGCCGCCACGCCAAACTGGATGCAGCCGAGCAACGCCGAAGCGCTACCAGCCCGCGCACCCTGCCCGCTCATGGCACACGCCGAGGTATTGGGCAAAATGCAGCCGAGGCTGGCGATACAGATAAACAACGGCACCAGCAATGGCCACAGCGCATCGGTGCGCAAGGCCGCGATGCCGAGCAACGTCAACGCCGCCAGCAGGTACACCCATACCGTGCGCGACAGCAAAAAAGCCGGGCCGCGCTTGGCCAGCAGCCGCGCGTTGACCTGCGCCACCAATATGAAGCCCGCCGCGTTGGAACCAAACAGCCAGCCGTAGTACTCGGCGGGTACGCCGTACAGCTTGATAAACACGAACGGTGAACCGGCGATGTAGGCAAACATCCCGGCAATCGAAATACCACCGGTCAAGGCATAGCCGAGGTAAACCCGATCGGACAACAGCGCCCCATAGCGTCGCAGCGACCCGGACAGCGGCTGACGCGGCTGGTGGGCGGGAAAGGTTTCCGGCAAACCGACCGCCACGGCGATGGCCGCCATCACGCTGAATAGGGACAACGCCAGGAAAATCGACTGCCAGCCCCACACACCGACCATCAGCCCACCCGCCAACGGCGCGAGAATCGGCGCCAGGCCCGTCACCAGCATCAACTGTGAATAAACCTTGGCCGAGCCCACGGCATCACATTTATCGCTGACCACCGCACGGGAAATCACCATGCCCGCGCAGCCCCCCAGGGCCTGCACAAAACGTGCTGCGATCAGCCACTCCAGCGAAGGTGCAAAGGCGCACGCAAAGGACGCCAAGGTAAACAAGGTGACCCCACTGAGCAGCGGGCCGCGTCGACCAAAGCGGTCCGCCAGCGGGCCATAGATCAATTGGCCGATGGCCAGGCCAGCGAAATACACCGCCAGGGTCAGCTGGATGTGTTTTTCATCGGTCGCGAAGGCCGTGGCCATGGCCGGGAAGCCCGGCAGGTAAAAATCGATCGCCAGCGGCGCGAAGGCGCTCAAGGCCCCCAGAATCAGGATTATGCGAAGGTTCATCGGGCACCCAAGTGAGACGGCAGCCCGATAGTCTAGCCGCGCTTGGGTGCATTGAACACGATAGCTCGCTAACTATTTGTTCGCATCAGGCCAGCTTGGCGCTGTAACCCTCTTCGGTGATCGCCGCGATCACTTGCTCGGCAGACAAGCGGCTGTCGACGCCCACTTCCTTTGCCGCCAGGTCGACCTTCACACTGGCCGCCGGGTCCTGGCTCTGCACCGCCTGGGTCACCGCACGAACGCAATGGCCGCAGGTCATTCCTTCAACGCTGAATACTTGCATGACATGACTCCTTTGATGGGGTTGAACCCAGTCTCGACCTTGCCACGATGGTAAGGTCAAGTTCCTCGAATAGCTGCCGGGCTGGTATTCGGCGGCATCGTCGGCCAAGCTTCACCCATCTTTGATTCACACCACGGAGCATTCGCCATGCGCTGGTCGTTTTTTGCCCTTCTCGGCCTGATGAGCCTGTCCGCCGCTGCGCCCCAAGCCATCGCCGCAGAAGACTATGCGGTGCTGATCATTTCCCGGGAACGCCTGGAAGTGCCGACCAACTGCGAAATCGGTCTGTACCTGAATGACCAACTGGCAGGCCGGCTGTTCCAGGAACAGGCCACGTCGTTCAACCTGCCGGCGGGCAACCTATCCTTGCGCCTGAAACTGCTGCCGGGCCAAACCCCAGGCTGCCTGCCGGGACTGCTGGCACCGCCCGCGCAGAACATCACACTCAAGGCCGGTGACGTGCGCAAATTGCGCATCGCCCAGGGCCCGGACGGCATGTATCTCAAACCCGCCGCACTGGAATACTAAAGGCACTTGACCTTCCCCACAGGTCAAGGTTGATCCTACGGGCAACGTCTTCTGGAGGACTGCCCCATGAATGGATCCACCACCTTTGACCTGCCCATCAGCGGCATGACCTGCGCCAGCTGTGCCGGCCGGGTCGAACGCGCGCTGGGCAAGGTGCCGGGGGTGCAAAGCGTCAGCGTCAACCTGGCCAATGAGCGCGCCCACGTTGAAGTGCTGGGCCAGATGGACCCCGGCGTGCTCATCGCCGCTGTCGACAAGGCCGGCTACACCGCCAGCCTGCCCCAAAGCGAATCGACCACCGACGCCAACCAAGCCCAGCGCCTGCACCACGAGCGCTGGGCGCTGCTGCTGGCGATCCTGCTGGCATTGCCGTTGGTGCTGCCGATGCTGGTCGAGCCCTTAGGCCTGCACTGGATGCTGCCCGCCTGGGCACAATTCGCCCTGGCCACACCGGTGCAATTCATCTTCGGCGCGCGCTTCTATATCGCCGCCTGGAAAGCCGTGCGTGCCGGTGCCGGCAACATGGACCTGTTGGTGGTCATCGGCACCAGCGCCGGTTATGGCCTCAGTATTTATGAATGGCTCACCGCTCACCCCGGCATGGCGCCGCACCTGTACTTCGAAGCCTCAGCGGTGGTGATCGCCCTGGTGCTGCTGGGCAAATACCTGGAGAGCCGCGCCAAGCGCCAGACCGCGAGCGCCATCCGCGCCTTGGAAGCCCTGCGTCCTGAGCGGGCGATTCGAGTACTCGACGGTCGTGAAGAAGACGTCGCCATCAACGCCCTCAAGCTCAATGATCTGGTACTGGTAAAACCCGGCGAACGCTTCCCGGTGGACGGTGAGGTGGTGGAGGGTCAAAGCCACGCGGACGAAGCCTTGATCAGCGGCGAAAGCCTGCCCGTACCCAAACAACCTGGCGATAACGTCACCGGCGGCGCCATCAACGGCGAAGGCCGCCTGCTGGTACGCACCCTGGCCCTCGGTGCCGAAAGCGTGCTGGCGCGGATCATCCGCCTGGTCGAGGACGCCCAGGCCGCCAAGGCACCGATCCAGAAGCTGGTGGATAAAGTCAGCCAGGTCTTCGTCCCGACCGTGCTGGTGCTGGCGTTGGTCACGCTGGTGGGCTGGTGGCTGTATGGCGCACCCCTGGAAACGGCGATCATCAATGCCGTCGCCGTACTGGTGATCGCCTGCCCCTGCGCCCTGGGCCTGGCCACACCGACCGCGATCATGGCCGGCACCGGCGTTGCCGCGCGCCACGGCATCCTGATCAAGGACGCCGAAGCCCTGGAACGTGCCCATGCAGTGAACGCCGTGGTCTTCGACAAGACCGGCACTCTCACTTCCGGCACGCCCAGGATTGCCCACCTGGCCGCGGTGGATGGCAACGAAGCCTTACTGCTGCAGCAAGCCGGCGCGCTGCAACGCGGCAGCGAACACCCGTTGGCCAAGGCCGTACTGGATGCCTGCAACGAAAAAGGCCTGACCGTGGCCGATGTGACGGGCAGCCAATCCCTGACCGGACGCGGCATCGCCGGCACGCTCGATGGCCGGCCGTTGGCCTTGGGCAATCGTCGCCTGCTGGAAGAAAGCGGCTTGAGCGCAGGCGACCTCGCCGACTCCGCCACGTCCTGGGAAGCCGAGGGCCGCACGTTGTCCTGGCTGATCGAGCAAGGTGCGCAACCACGTGTGCTGGGGCTGTTCGCGTTTGGCGACACACTCAAGCCCGGTGCACTGGAGGCGGTGGAGCAACTCAAGGCCCGGCACATCAGCAGCCATTTGCTCACCGGCGATAATCGCGGCAGCGCCCGTGTGGTCGCCGAGGCGCTGGGCATCGACGATGTGCACGCCGAAGTGCTGCCCGCCGACAAAGCCGCCACCGTCGTCGCGTTGAAAAAAACCGGCGTGGTGGCCATGGTCGGCGACGGCATCAACGACGCCCCGGCCCTGGCCGCCGCCGATATCGGCATCGCCATGGGCGGCGGTACCGACGTGGCCATGCACGCGGCCGGTATCACCCTGATGCGCGGCGACCCGCGCCTGGTGCCTGCTGCGCTGGAGATCAGTCGCAAGACCTACGCCAAAATCCGCCAGAACCTGTTCTGGGCCTTTGTGTATAACCTGATCGGCATTCCCCTGGCGGCGTTCGGCCTGCTCAACCCGGTACTCGCGGGTGCAGCGATGGCCTTGTCCAGCGTCAGCGTGGTGAGCAATGCATTACTGTTGAAGACGTGGAAGCCTAAGAACTTGGAGGATCAACGCCCATGAACATCGGCCAAGCCGCACGCCAGAGCGGGCTCAGCGCCAAGATGATTCGCTACTACGAGTCCATCGGCCTGCTCAAGGCTGCCCACCGCACCGACAGTGGCTATCGCGTGTACGGCAGCGAGGACTTGCACACCCTGGCGTTTATCAAGCGGTCGCGGGATTTGGGGTTTTCATTGGAAGAGGTTGGCAAGCTGCTGACCCTGTGGCAGGACCGGCAACGGGCGAGTGCCGATGTGAAGGCGTTGGCGCGCCAGCATATTGAAGCGCTGAACCAGAAGATCCTGGAACTGGGGCAATTGCGCGATACCTTGCAAGACCTGGTGGAGCACTGTCAGGGCGATGATCGGCCGGATTGTCCGATACTCAAGGAGTTGGCCTCCGGAAGCTGCTGCGCCTGAGCGGATCTAACTGGACACACACAAAACCAAATGTGGGAGGGGGCTTCCCCCTCCCACATTTTTGATCTCCACTTATCTGGACATCACTGCATCCAAGGCGGCGGCGGGGGCTCGTCCGGCACCTTGCTCGGAGGCGCATCATCGGCAGCCCGAATCGCCTGGCGGCGCTCTTCATCCAGCCGCGCCGCTTCGATCTCGCGGATCACACCGCCGACGTCCGCCAACTCTTCCGGCTCGTCGAACTCGCCGGTCAAGACGCTGGCTGGGTGCAGGGTGCCGGCTTCGTACAGGGCCCACATTTCCTTGGCGTACTTGGTCGCCTTCAACTCCGGGGCAAAACGCCCGAAGTAGGAAGCCATGTTGCCCACGTCCCGCTCCAGCATGTTGAACGCGTGGTTATTGCCCGCCGCATCCACCGCCTGGGGCAGGTCGATGATCACCGGGCCCGTTGGCGTAAGCAGCACGTTGAACTCGGACAAGTCACCGTGCACCAGGCCGGTACACAGCATCAGCACGATCTGGGAAATCAGGAAGGCGTGGTATTCACGCGCCTGGTCCGGTTCCAGTGTCACGTCATTCAGACGCGGCGCCGCGTCACCGTACTCGTCGGCCACCAGTTCCATCAGCAGCACGCCTTCAAGGAAGTCGTACGGCTTGGGCACGCGAACGCCCGCACCGGCCAGGCGGAACAACGCCGCCACCTCAGCGTTCTGCCAGGCATCTTCGGTTTCTTTCTTACCGAATTTTGAGCCCTTGGCCATGGCCCGGGCCTGCCGGCTGTTACGGACCTTACGGCCTTCCTGGTATTCGGACGCTTGACGAAAACTTCGTTTGTTCGCCTCCTTGTAAACCTTGGCGCAACGCAATTCGTTGCCGCAGCGCACCACATAAACAGCTGCTTCTTTACCACTCATGAGTGGGCGCAGCACTTCGTCGACCAGACCGTCTTCGATCAGGGGTTCAATGCGTTTAGGAGTCTTCATCAGCTTTTATTGTGGGTCCTTTATTACCAAATACGCGTATGGCACTCGTTATACGGCAATCGGCTCGCCGGTGGGAGAGGCTACCGACCTCTGACCGCTCAAGAATGCATCCAATATGCCAATTTTCGCCGCAATCAACGCTCAATGATCGCCGTAACACCCTGGCCACCCGCCGCGCAGATCGAAATCAGGCCACGCCCCTTGCCCGCCGCATCCAGCAACTTGGCCAGGTTGGCGACGATACGCCCACCCGTTGCGGCAAACGGGTGCCCGGCGGCCAGGGAGCTGCCCTTCACATTCAGTCGGCTGCGGTCGATGGACCCCAAGGGTGCGTCCAGCCCGAGGCGCGTCTTGCAGTAGTCCGCATCTTCCCAGGCTTTGAGCGTGCACAAAACTTGGGCAGCGAACGCTTCGTGGATCTCGTAGTAATCGAAGTCCTGCAGCGTCAGGCCATTTCTCGCCAGCAGTCGCGGCACCGCGTACACCGGCGCCATCAGCAGGCCTTCGGCGCCGTTGACGAAGTCCACCGCCGCCGCTTCGCCATCACGCAAATACGCGAGGATCGGTAAACCACGCGCCTGGGCCCAGGCCTCACTGCCCAGCAGCACCAGCGACGCGCCATCGGTGAGCGGCGTGGAATTGCCGGCGGTGAGCGTGCCCTTTTCGCTGCGCTCGAAGGCGGGCTTGAGCGCGGCGAGTTTTTCCAGGGTCAGGTCGGGACGCAAGTTGTTGTCGCGGGTCAGGCCCAGAAACGGTGTGAGCAAATCGTTGTGCCAGCCTTCGGCGTAGGCCGCGGCCATTTTCTTATGGCTTTCGAGGGCCAACTGGTCCTGCTCGGCGCGGGGGATCTGCCAGGTCTGCGCCATCAACTCGCAGTGCTGGCCCATGGACAAACCGGTACGGGGTTCGCCGTTACGCGGCAGTTCCGGCTTGAGGTGATGGGGACGAAGTTGTAACAGCAGTTTTAATTTATCCGCCATGGACTTGCTGCGGTTGGCCTGCAGCAGAAGCTTGCGCAGGCCTTCATTTAGACCGATCGGCGCGTCGGAAGTGGTGTCCACCCCACCGGCAATCCCGCACTCAATCTGCCCCAGGGCGATCTTGTTGGCCACCAGCAACGCGGCTTCCAGGCCGGTGCCACACGCCTGCTGAATGTCATAGGCCGGGGTTTGCGGCGACAGACGCGAGCCCAGCACACATTCACGGGTGAGGTTGAAGTCCCGCGAATGCTTGAGCACCGCACCGGCAGCCACTTCGCCCATGCGCAGGCCGTGCAGGTTGTAGCGCTCGATCAGGCCTTCCAGGGCGGCGGTCAGCATCGCCTGGTTGCTCGCCGTGGCATAGGGGCCATTGGAGCGGGCGAAAGGAATGCGGTTACCGCCAATGATCGCTACACGGCGCAATTGAGTCATGAAAAGCTCCCTGATGGTTGTAGGTGGAATCACCAAGCCTAGCCTAGGCTCAATCGAACGACTGCCACCCCGGGGTGGTCCACCCTTTGAACCCCAGCCTTCGGAGAGCGTTCCATGTCTGACCGTTATATCGACTTCGCCAACTCAAGCCTCGGCCATCGCCTGGTCGCCGCCATTGGCCTGCCGTCACCGGTACGCCTGGAACGCTGGCAGGCCGGGCGCCTGCGTCCGGTGGAGGGCGCATTGCTGCTGGGCGGCGGTGCGCTGGCCACTCAGGTACAGGCATTTGCCAACCGGCTCACCGACGCCATTTACACCTACGGCGCCGAGACGTCGACGTGGATTCCCGGCCATGGCCCCACACTCAAGGCGGTCGTGTTCGACGCCAGCGAGTTGCAACACACTGATCAACTCAAACAGCTGCGTGAATTCTTCCAACCGCTGCTGAAAAACCTGGATAACAGCGCGCACCTGGTGATCCTCGGCCGTGCGCCGGAAAGCCTCAGCGACCCCTTCGCCGCCAGCGCCCAGCGCGCCCTGGAGGGTTTCAGCCGCTCCCTGGCGAAAGAGCTGCGCAATGGCGGCGTGTTGCAATTGCTCTACGTCGGCGACGGTGCCGAGGACCAATTGGAAGGCGCACTGCGCTTTTTCCTCTCACCGAAAAGCGCCTACATCTCTGGCCAGGTGATTCGCCTGGAGGCCTGCGCCACGCCGGTCGAAGACTGGACGCGCCCCCTGGCCGGGCGCAAGGCGCTGGTCACCGGTGCCGCACGAGGCATTGGTGCATCCATCGCGGAAACCCTGGCCCGCGACGGCGCCGACGTGATCCTGCTCGACGTGCCTCAGGCCAAGGCCGACCTCGAAGCCCTGGCCGCGCGCCTGGGTGCACGCACCGTCACGCTGGATATCTGTGCTGAAGACGCCGCCCGTCAATTGATCGAGCACCTCCCCGATGGGCTGGACATCCTGGTGCACAACGCCGGTATCACCCGTGACAAAACCCTGGCGAACATGACCCCGGAGTACTGGGACGCGGTGCTCGCGGTCAACCTCAATGCGCCACAGGTACTGACCCAGGCGCTGCTCGACAGCGGCACCCTGCACGACAACGCCCGCGTGGTATTGCTGGCGTCGATCAGCGGCATCGCCGGTAACCGTGGGCAGACCAACTATGCGGCGAGCAAGGCGGGGTTGATCGGCCTCGCACAGGCTTGGGCGCCGCTGCTTAAAGAGCGCGGCATCACCATCAACGCCGTGGCGCCGGGTTTTATCGAAACCCAGATGACCGCACATATTCCGTTCGCCTTGCGTGAAGCCGGGCGACGCATGAGTTCACTGGGCCAGGGCGGCCTGCCGCAGGACGTCGCCGAAGCGGTGGCGTGGCTGGGCCAACCGGGTTCCGGTGCGGTCAGCGGGCAAGCGCTGCGGGTATGTGGGCAAAGTCTCTTGGGAGCGTAAGCATGCAATGGAAGACGCTGGGCACTACGCCATTTCTGCCGCCGCTGTATTGGCGCGCGGCGCTCAAACGCAAGATCACCGGCAGCACCTTGCCTGAACACGGATTGCGCTGCCGGGTGAGCATCAACCCCAAGCAGGTGGCGGCCTATCGCAAGGTCTGCGGTTTTGCCGACAGCCCTCTCTTGCCGGCGACTTATCCGCACGTCCTGGCGTTCGGTCTGCAGATGCAGTTACTCACCGATAAAAGCTTTCCCTTCCCGCTGCTGGGGCTGATTCACCTGAGTAACCGCATCCGCGTCCATCGCCCCCTCGGTGGTGTCAGCGAATTGTCTGTCGGCGTACACACGCAGAACCTCAAGCCTCATCCCAAGGGTGCGACCTTTGACCTGGTAACCACGGTCGAAGATTCCTTGGGCCTGCTGTGGGAAGCCGAGAGCCGAATGCTCTGCCGTGGGGTGAAATTGGAAGGTGAGGCAGAGAATATCGCCCAACCCTCCCCCGCCCAGGTCAGTGAACTGTCCCGCTGGAAGGCGCCCGCCGATATCGGCCGCCGTTATGCGCGGGTCTCCGGCGACTACAACCCGATCCACCTCAGCGCCCTGACCGCCAAGCTGTTCGGCTTTCCCCAGGCCATCGCCCACGGGCTGTGGAACAAGGCGCACACCCTCGCCGCCCTCGGCGAACACTTGCCCGCCGCCAATATGGAGATACACGTCGAGTTCAGGAAACCCGTGCGCCTGCCCAGTGAAGTGACGTTATTAGCGAGTGGCGCCGGTTCCAGCGGAGCGTTGTGGCTCAAAGGCGCGGGCGATATTGAACATATGGTAGGCAAGTGGCAGCCGATTGCCTGAAATAAGACTGATGAATTGTATATATACACCCTAAGTAATAGCGGACTTTTTGAAGTCCGCTTTTTTCTTCTAAGTCATTATTAAAAAACAGATATACATCTTGATACATCCTCACCTTATACCGTTGGCATTAGTCACTTAAACGGTACATCCCTGTTCTATATAAATCGTTAATACCAAGTAGAGCATTGAGAGAACGCACCTCCGGGACTGTTATAGCCACACGGACAAACGCATCGCTAGCCCAAGAAAAAGTGAGCGTTTGAAGACAACCAAGGTTGTACAGGTGCGAGGAACTCAATCATGAATACTCACGTCGTGTTTTGGAAAACAAGTACCGCGCTGGCCCTGGCAGTCACACTGGCACTCGGCGGCTGCAGCAGCGGGGGTGGCGGGCACCACAGTGGTGGCTCCTCGGATGCTGGCGCTGGCGGTGGCACGGGGGGTGGCGGCACTGACCCTGGCACCAACCCCGGCGGCACCGCCTCGCCGCTGGTCACCGCCACCGTCGTCGACACCGCCGGCAATACCGTGACCCGCCTCAGCCGCACCGTCCGCAGTCTGGGCACCACCCTCGGCAGCCTGCCGATCGTGGGCGAAACGGCTGGCGACTTGGTGACTGCGGCCGGCAACGCCGTCGGCAGCATCGGCAACGGCCTTTCGGATGGCCTGGGTTCACTGGGCACTGACAGCAACGCCCTGGGCAAAACCGTTGCCGGCGTGGCCAACGGTGTTTCCGACCTGGGTGATGGCGTGACCGTTACCGGTGCCAACGTCGCCACGTTGCTGGGGAATGTGCCAGTGGTCAGCGGCGCCGCCCCCGTGGTCGGCAACGTGGTGGGCAAGGTTGGCAATGCCGTGACGATGCTCGGCGACACCTTAAGCACCGCCAGCACCACCGGCCCACTGGGGTCGGTCACCCACACCGTCGGCGCAAAAGTCTTGGTGCCTGTGGTGTCCCTGGTGGAAAACACCACCGGCAAAGTCGGCACCGCGACCGGTCTTGACTCGCCCGTGGGCGGCTTGCTGAAAAAAGTCGGCGATACCGTCGACGGCCTGGGCGATAAAGTCGCCGACACCGGCGGCACCGGCAACCCGGTGACCGACGCGGTGGGCAATGTGCTCAATGGTGTCGGCACCGCGGTCGGCAAGGCCAGCGGTTATGTCGACCCGGATGCGGATAGCAGTGGCGGCGGCAATGGCGGTGGTACCGGCGGTGGTACCGGCGGCGGCATCGGCAAACTCGGCCTGGCCGAACTCATCGGTGGCGTGATCGCCGGAGCCGGCAGCGGCCTGGATGCGGGCAGCACCAATGGCGTGATCAGCGCGGCGGGCGTTACCGGCGTCAAGGCGGGCACCACCGTGGCGGCCCTCGGTGGCGGCACACCCAGCACTAAAACCAGCATTCCGGTCGCCGGGCTGACCGGCCCGATCGGCAATGCACTCAACCCTGTCACCAGCGGCGTACAGAGCCTGACTCAAAACATCGGCGGTGCCACTGGCCTCGGTGCTCCGGTCAACGGCCTGGTCACCCGTGTCGGCGGTGCGGTCAGCAACCTGGGCGGCAACATCAGCGGCACCAACGCCAACCCGGTCACCAACGCCCTGGGCGGTACCGTGACCGCCGTGGGTGGCACCGTGGCGTCGATCGGCGGCCTGGTCACTGGCGGCACCAATACCGGCGGCGGTTTGCTCGCGGGTGGCCTGAATGTAGGCGCTGGCGCCTCTGCCGGTGCTGGCGCAAGCGCAAACGGTGGTCTTCTGGGCGGGCTATTGGGTGGCCTGGGCGGCAAAAAATAGAATTGCACCTGGCCGATTAGACGGCCTCACCTACAGCGCCTACGCTTGGTTGAGACGAGAGACCCACTAAGTCTCTCGTCTTTTTTATGGATCAATGATCGATCCGTAAAAGCCCCCGAACCGCGCCCCCAGTGCCCGGCGGGCATCTGCGAAACGCCGCTGCAGTATTGACCATGGAGTGTCCTATGCGCGCTTTGACGCCGTTGTTATTGCTCACCCTCAGTGCTTACGCCCACGCCGATACCCTGCCCAGCTTCCTCAATAGCAACGACACCATCCGCAACCTGCCGGTGCCCAACCTGCCCGCCGACGCCTACCGACCGGCCGCCACGCCCACCCAGGTGCCGGTGCCTGCGGCGACGGCCGAGCAGCCCTTGCTGATGGACACCAAAGTGACCATCCGCAAACTGCAGATCGACGGCGGCACGGTGTACCCGCTCAAAGAAGTCGCCCAGGTATTCGAACCCTTGATTGGTCATGAAACCAACCTGGCGCAATTGATCGAAGCCACCCGCAGCATCACCCGGCGCTATCAGGAAGACGGCTACCTGCTGTCCTACGCCTTCCTGCCGGAACAACGGTTCGAAGGCGGCCTGGTGCATGTGGTGCTGGTGGAGGGTTACATCCGTGATTACCAACTGCAAGGCGACATCGGTTCGGTCTCGTCCTACGTCGACAAACTGGCGGAAAAACTCAAGGCCGAACGCCCGCTCACGCGCAAGACGTTCGAACGCTACACCACGCTGATGAGCGCCATCCCAGGCGTGACCGTGCAAGCTCAGGTGCCGCCTCCGAGCACCACCGATGGAGGCACGCACATGCAGATCAGTGCCAGCCGCAAGCCCTTCACCACCAGCATGAGCCTCAACGAGGCGAGCCGTGGCGGTACCCAGGCCTTGCTGACCGGCACCAGCAACTCGTGGACGTCGATGGGCGAACAACTGAGCGTCAGCGGCCTGTTCCCGCCGGGTGAGGACAAAGAACATTACTACCGCGCGTCCTACAGCCAGTTCATCAACGCTGAAGGCACCCAGCTTGCACTCTCGGGGGAACGCTACCGCGCGGACCCAAGCACCCGCCTGCAGTTGGGCGACGGCCTTGAACTCAAGCCGCACCAGCAGATCGACCGTTACTCCATAGGCGTCAGCCACCCCTTTATCGCCTCGCCCAGCGAGTCGCTGAGCCTCGGTACGCGCCTCTACGCCGTCGACCAGACCAACCGTTACACACTGGAAGGTTTCCCCCAGCGCTTTGAGCTGCAAACCAACCTGCGCGCCCTGGCCTTCGAAGGGGACTGGCGTAAAGCTGACACCACCCAACTGCGCATCATCAGCGGCGGCGTGTACCAAGGCATCAATGGCATGGGCGCCAAGACCCATACGGACTTCGGTGGCCTAAAGCCCGACCTCGACTTCTTCCGCCTGCGCCTGTCCGGCGTGCAGAGCAACAAACTCTTCGATAACTGGCAAGGCGTGCTGTCCGGCGCGCTCTACTGGAGCAACGACAACCTGCCCGACAGCGAGCGCGCGACCTTCGGCGGGCAAAGCTTCGGGCGCGGCTACCCCGATGACCAGGGCACGGGCGACAAAGGCTGGGGCGCGGCCTACGAGGTCAACTACAGCTACAACCGCGCGGGCGATTGGGTGAGGATCCTGCAACCCTACGTGGTGCTCGACCGCGCCAAGACCTGGTTCAACGACCTGCCGGTCAAGGGCAACGGCATGTCATCGGCGGCGGTGGGGCTGCGCTTTGGCGATGCCAAGTACTACAACGTCGCGCTGGAAGTCGCCAAGCCGATGTCGGACGTGGCACTGGACAGCTTCGATCGACGGCCACGGTATTCATTGAGTTTCAGCTACCAACTCTGATTTGTAGTGAGCGGGCTCGTCGAATCGTCGCACCGCCCGCGCTGGACGGCGAAGCCGTCCCATCTCCTGGAGCATTGAGTCTCCCTGGTTAGAGCTGAGTCGCCTGGGTTTGGGGCGGCTTCGCCACCCAGCGCGGGGCAAGCCCGCTCACTACAATGTTCGCTTAAGGGTGGGGGGTGGAGAGGGGACACAGGCTGTTCAAGGTATTGATCGACGGCCACGGTATTTATTGAGTTTCAGCTACCAACTCTGACCTGTAGTGAGCGGGCTTGCCCCGCGCTGGGCGGCGAAGCCGCCCCATCTCCTGGTGCATTGAGTCTCCCTGGTTAGAGCTGAGTCGCTTGGATTTGGGGCGGCTTCGCCACCCAGCGCGGGGCAAGCCCGCTCACTACAGAGTTCGATTAAGGGTGGGATTTGAGAGGGGAAACAGGCTATTCAAGGTGTCGATGAGCCGCACCAGGTAGATCGGCTTGCGAAACAGGTCCAGCACCTGCAGGCGCAGCATGTCGCTTACATCATCCATTTCGGCATGGCCGGACATCACAATCACCGGCAGGTGAGAACGCGAGGTGTGTTCGCGCAAGCGTTTGATCAAGGAGATGCCGCTTTCCTCGGGCATGCGCAGATCGGTGATGACCAGGGCAATATCAGGATGGAGTGTCAATTCTTGCAGCGCGAAGGTGACGGAGGTGGCGGTAAAACAGACAAATCCCTCGTGTTCGAGGGATTCGGCGAGTTCGATCAGCGCGTCCTCTTCGTCGTCCACCAAAAGAATTTGTTGGCGGGAAGGCGGATAAACGCTCATGGCAGTACCTGAACTGGAGAAACTTTGATTAGGGGCTCCCACATTTTTCAGCGGACTATCAAGTTGTCATTTTGGTCGCAACGCTATCGAAAATGGATTTGATCTTAGTTCCAAGCCCCGAGCCGGCACCGACGATCACCAGTGCAACCATCGCTACGATAATCGCGTATTCGATCCCCGACGCGCCCTCTTTGCGCTGAAAGAATAGTTGTGTCTGAACATAAAGCTTCAACATCAGGTCAAGGAACATAAGACTTCTCCCTAAAACGCCATTAAGAGCCGGTACGGCTCTAGCACGATGTCCGCGGCGTGCCACTAGAGCATTGTCAACAAACCTCAGCCTCACAACTGTAAGAACGGATTAATCACAAAGTATTAGTCGAAAAGTCGACGCCAGGCATCCCGCCATTTAAAGGGGCACGTTTAGAGTCCTGATTATAGTTTCGATAAATTTTTCCCGGGGTAATGGCATTTCGTCCTAGCTGAGCTACCGTCAAATAGCCAAATCGTTAGATGTTCATCACAGCCAGGTTGCGGATTAACCCGTTGGGATTACACGGGCGTGCAGTGCAACGGGAAAGGGAGAGCCGTCATGAACAGTCGCATCAGCATGGTCCTGGCCGGCTTGTTGCTGATCGGGGCATTGATCGCCGGGTACTGGGGGTTAGTGTTGAGCCGCGCACCGGAGCCTGTCGCAGTCCCTGCCGCACCTGTCGTTTCCGTTGAAAAAACCATCGCTGCCGCCGAAGACCAGACCCGCCAACCGGTGGTGGTCCTGGTGCATGACGTGCCTGCCTACCGTGCGCTGACCGCTGCCGACCTGGCCGTGGAAAGACTGCGCACCGTGCCCGTCGGCAGCCTCACTCAGCTCGACCAGGCCATCGGCCGCATGCCGCTGCGCGCGCTTGGCGCAGGCACCTGGCTCACCGAAGACAGCTTTACCGGCGGCGGCCCGCTCGCTCGCATGATCCGCCCCGACGAGCGTGCACTGGCGGTGGCCGTGGATGAAGTGATCGGCGCCGCCGGCCAATTGACCCCCGGCGATTACGTGGATGTGCTGTTGTTCCTGCGCCAGGATGCCAGTAATGCCGAACAGTCGGCCCAGATCGTGCTTCCGGCCATGCGGCTGCTCAGCGTCGGCGACCAGCTGGGCTTGGCCAACGATGGCCAGCCCGCGGTGCCACCACCGGTCACGGTTGAAGAACGCGCCCAGGCCGCCCAACGTCGAGCCGCCGCGCGTACCGTGGTGCTCGCCGTACCGGAGCCACTGTTAAGCCGCCTGATGCTCGCGGCTCAAGCCGGGACCCTGCGCCTGGCCGTACGCAGCGCCGAGGAACACCTGCTCAGCCGCTACTGGGCCGGCGAGGGCGAAGCACCGCAGAAGATCGAAAGTGCCAACCGCGATCTCTACCAATTCACCCAACTGGCCCTGATCGGCCCGCCCAAACGCATGGCGCCAGCCGGTGGCGAACCGAGCGTGCGCCGAGGCATTGAAGTGATTCGCGGTGCCCAAGGGGCGCCACAAACTCCGTGATCGAGCAAGGATGCCTTGAATGAGCCAGCGCTACGCACCCCTGTTCATGCAGATGGCTTGGGCCCTGATGCTCTCGAGCCTGCCCGTCGGCATGGCCCTGGCTGCACCGGGAAACTGCAGCGCCCTGGGCCAGTTGCCGGCCGTGGTCGAGGTGGGAGAAGGCTTGCAACAGGAGCTGCAATCGCCGGTGGCAATCACGCGCCTGGCCATCGGTGACCCTAAAATCGCCGACGTGCGGGTCAATGGCGACCGCCATTTCCTGCTCACCGGGGTCGCGTCCGGCGCCACCAGCCTGATGGTATGGACCGCCTGCGCGAGCACGCCGCGTCAAAGCATGGTGTTCGTCAAGGGCAAGGCCACTTCGGCGCTGACCAGCCTGTCGCTGTCGCCGTCGGAAGATCCCCTGCTGCCCAGCCAGGTGCAGACCGACATCCGCTTTGTGGAAGTCAGCCGCACCAAGCTCAAGGAGGCCAGCACCCGACTCTTAGGCACCGGCAAAAACTTTTTCCTCGGCAGCCCCAACCTGCTGTCACCCTCGGAGGGGGTCTTCAAATTGCCGGTGAGCACTGACAGCTTCAACGTCGGTTTTGGCGGCGGCCGGGTCTCGGCCATGATCAACGCGTTGGAACGCAGCGGCTTTGCCTACACCCTGGCGCGCCCCAGCCTGGTGGCCATGAGCGGCCAGAGTGCTTCCTTCCTGGCCGGCGGCGAAGTGCCCGTCCCGGTGCCCAGCGCCGGCAGCGACACCATCTCCATCGAGTACAAGGAGTTCGGCATTCGCCTGACCCTGACCCCCACGGTGATTGACCGCAACCGCATCACCCTCAAGGTGGCGCCGGAAGTCAGCGAGCTGGACTACAGCAACGCCGTCATCATCCAGGGCATCCAGGTGCCGGCACTCACCGTGCGCCGCACCGACACCAGCGTGTCCCTGGCCGATGGCGAAAGTTTTGTGATCAGCGGCCTGATCAGCACCAACAACCGCTCCACGATCAGCAAGTTTCCAGGGCTGGGCGATATCCCGATCCTGGGGGCGTTTTTCCGCGACTCCAATATCAGCCGCGAAGAGAAAGAACTGCTGATGATCGTCACCCCGCACCTGGTGCAGCCGTTGGCCGCCAACGCCCAACTGCCCTCGTTGCCCGGCGAGAAACTGCGCAGCTACGACCCGAACTGGTTCCGGCTGTTCTTCTTGGAAAACGGTAATTTCGACCGTCGCAGTGGACTTTCCCAATGAGCGATAGCCTGAGCCAGACCTTCCTCGCCATCACCCGCAACGCCACCGACCTGGAGTGGCTGCAGGGCGCCCTGGCGCCCCTTGGCCAGGTCGTCAGCGCCGGCACCGGCAGCCTGGACGAGTTGCTGGCGCTGGTGGACGTGACGTTCGCCAGCCTGGTGTTTGTCGGCCTCGACCGGGAAAACGTGGTCACCCAGAGCGCACTGATCGAAGGTGCCCTGGAGGCCAAGCCGATGCTCGCGGTGGTCGCCCTCGGCGATGGCATGGACAACCAGCTTGTTCTGAACGCCATGCGGGCCGGCGCCCGCGACTTCGTGGCCTACGGCTCACGCTCCAGCGAAGTGGCGGGGCTGGTGCGCCGCCTGAGCAAGCGCTTGCCAACCGTCGCCCACAATGCGCAGCTGGGCGGTCTGACCGTGCTGTTTGGCACCCAGAGCAACGCCGATGGCGCCATGCTGGCGACGCACTTGGCACTGGTGGTGCAGAAGAGCGGGCAGCAAACCCTGCTGCTCGACCTGGGCCTGCCACGCAGTGACAGCCTGGCCTTGCTGGGCCTGGAGAGCACGTTCAATTTCGGCGATGCGTTGCGGCATCTGCGTCGCCTCGATACGACGTTGATCAACAGCGCCTTCACCACGGCGCTGGATGGCCTGCGCATCCTGGCGTACGCCACCGGTGACGAGCCGCTCAAACTGACCAGCGCCGCCGAGTTGTTCATGTTGCTCAGCGCACTGCGCCAACACTTCCAGCACATCGTCGTGAACATCACCGGGCAGCCGGACAGCGAAGCGCTGCGCACCTTTGTCAGCCACTGCGACAAACTGCTGTGGTGCACCGACCAGAACGTGCTGGACTGTCGCCGCAACCTTGCCGTGCTCAGTCGCTGGCGCGATAAAGGCATGAAACTCGACCACGCCAAACTGGTGGTGGACCGCTACATCAAGGCTTGTGCCCCGGACACGGAGGCCCTGGAAAAAAGATTCGGCCTCGAATGCGTCGCCGTGCTGCCCCTGAGTGCCGAACTGCGCCTGAATGTGAAAAATCAGGGCCAAACCCTGTTCGCATTGGCCCCTCGTGAGCCGTTGACCCAAGCCGTACGCGCCTTGGGCGAGCGCCTGGCCAAACGCTCCGAGGGCCTGGCAAAACCTTCCATGCGCTGGTTTGAACGCATCCTGGGGGCGGGACGATGAACGGCGAAAAACTGTTTGGCGGCCCGGCCCGCAGCGCCGGAGGCAACAGCGATCACGATGGCCTGAAACTGGTGCTGCATCGCTACATCATCGACGCCATCGAGGAGTCGGGTAAGAACCTGCTCGAAGGCACACGCCAGTCTCTGGCGCAATTTGTCATCGACAAGGTCTCCGAGTACATCACGCGCATGCGCCTGGCGATCTCGCGCTATGAAATGGAGCGCCTGGCCGAAGAGATCGTCGACGAACTCACCGGGTTCGGCCCGCTGGAAGTGCTGCTGCGTGACCCTTCGGTGACTGAGATCCTGGTCAACGGGCCGCACCGGGTGTTTATCGAGCGCGACGGCCTGCTGCACCAAAGTGACCTGCGCTTCATCGACGACCATCACGTGGAACGCGTGATGCAGCGCATCCTCGCGCCGTTGGGCCGCCGCCTGGATGAGTCGTCGCCGATGGTGGATGCACGGCTGCCCGACGGCAGCCGGGTCAACGCGATCATCCCGCCGATTGCCCTCGACGGGCCATGCCTGTCGATTCGAAAATTCCGCAAGGACATGCTCAAGAGCAGCGACCTGGTCGCCATGCAGACCATCGACCAGAGCATTTTCGAGTTCTTCCAGGAGGCCGTGGGCAAGCGCTGCAATATCCTGATCAGCGGCGGCACGGGTACCGGCAAGACCACGCTGCTGAATATCCTCAGCCAACTGATCAACCCCCACGAGCGCCTGGTGACCATCGAAGACGTCGCCGAGTTGCAATTGGGCCACCCCCACGTGGTCCGCCTGGAAACCCGCCCGCCGAATGCCGAAGGTCACGGCGAGGTCAGGTCCAGCGACCTGATCCGCAACGCCCTGCGGATGCGCCCGGACCGCATCATCCTCGGCGAAATCCGTGGCGTGGAAGTGCTCGATGTGATGACGGCGATGAACACCGGCCACGACGGCTCCATGAGCACCGTGCACGCCAACAATGCCCAGGATGCGTTGTTGCGCCTGGAAACCCTGGTCGGCCTGACCGGCCGTGTGATCGCGGAAAAAACCCTGCGCCAGATGATTTGCGCCGCGCTGGACGTGATTATTCAACTGACGCGTATGCCCGATGGCCGCCGCTGCGTAAGCGAGGTGGTGGAAGTGGTCGGCGTGCGCGATGACGTGTATGTCACCAATACGCTGTTCCGCCTGGATCGGCGCACCGGCTTCGGTTTCCTGCGCGAAGCGCTCAACCCGGCCGGCGACAAACTGCGTCGCGAATCGGCGTTGCAGTCATAGGGAGCGCTTGATGACAGGACCGGTGTTGTTGCTTATCTGCCTGCTGCTGATTGGTCTGTCGTTCTGGCAGTTTCACCATGGCCTGCGCAAGGCCCAGACGGCCCGTGTGCTGGAGCGCCTCGGCAACGGCCAGCCCGAGGCACAGGAAACCACGACCACATGGACGGGCCTCGAGCGCATGTTCCAGCGTGCCGGGCTGGGCAAACCCACAGACCGCCTGGGCCTGTGGGCGAGCGCCTGGGTGATCGGCGCGCTGCTGGGTTGGATGCTCGCCGACGGGCTGGGCCTGATCGCCATGATCGTGGGGCCGCCCCTGGCATTGCGCGTGTTTATCGCTTGGCGTTATCAACAACGCGTGCAGCGCATGGTCGAGCAACTGCCGCAGTTGTTGGACCATAGCGTGCGCAGCCTCAAGTCCGGCAGAACCCTGGCAGACGCCGTACTGGGCGGGGTCGAGAGCATTGAAAACCCACTCAGGGACGCCATGGGCCGCGTGCAACGCAATGTGCGCATGGGCGTCAGCCTGCCGGATTCGGTCAGCGACTTCGCCGAGTTCTACGAACAGGACGAGTTCCGCCTGTTCGCCCTTGGCCTGAAGGTCAACCACCGCTACGGCGGCAACGCCAGCGAGCTGCTGGAAAACCTGATCAAAATGATTCGCGAGCGGGAACAGGGTGCCCGTCAACTCAAGGCCATGACCGGCGAAACACGCATGACCGCCTACGTGCTGGGCGGTCTGCCGGTGCTGATCGTGGGCTACTTCCTGGTGGTCAACCCCGGCTACTTGATGAACATGTGGCACGACGGCACGGGGCGCATCATGCTCTTCGGCGCGCTGGCAATGGACCTCGGCGGCACCTTTATCATGTGGCGCATGCTGAGGAGTGTCTGAGATGGCGCTTCTGGCCTGTGCTTTGTTGTTGCTCGCCGCAGCGGTATTGGTGGGCGGGCAATTGCTCGAGCATCGCCGCCGCGAACGGCGGGTCGCTGAGCGCTTGCAAGGCAAGATGGTCAGCGATAACAGACTCGGCACGCTCATCCGCCAACTGGGCGCAAGCTCGCTGGCCCAGCGCTCGGTCAGCCTGGACAACGAAACCCAGGCCCTGCTCAATCGGGTTGGCTGGCGCAAGTCCAGCCAACGCTCGCTGTTTGCAGCCTTCCAGATCGGTACGCCCATCGTGTTATTGGGCTTGACCCTCCTCGGCCAGCAACTGTTGTTCCCACACGCGGACCCCGCCTGGATTGCCCCGATGTTTGCCCTGGGCATCGGCTACCTGCTGCCAAAACGCGTGCTTGCGGCGGCCGCCAAACATCGCCAGCAAGCCATCGCCAAAGAAATTTCCACCTTCATTCCGCTGCTGCGCATTCTGTTCGAGTCTGGCATGGCGGTTGAGCAATCGCTGCGTGTATTGGGCAACGAGGCCCAGCGTTTACTCCCCCACCTCACGCACGAACTGCGCCTGATCCTGGCGCGGGTCGATTCCGGCCTGGAGCTGAGCGAGGAACTGGGCAAGACCGTCCACGTGCTGGAGGTGGATGAGTTCACCGACACCTGCATCATCCTCCAGCAATTGATCCAGCAGGGCGGCGGCGCGATGAAGTCCCTGCTGGCCCTCAAGCAACTGCTCGACGACCGACGCCTGACCCGCCTGCAGGAATACATTTCGAAGATGTCGGCAAAAATGTCGGTGGTGATGATGGTGTTCTTGTTCCCTGCTTTGCTGATCGTGCTCGGCGGCCCGGCCTTTATCGGCATCGCCCGCGCGTTGAGTCACTTTTAAGGAGTCGTTGATGAAAGCACTGATTGCCGGCCTGGCCCTGCTGATGCTCGGCGGCTGCGCCACCAATGGCCAATCCCCCTGGGCGGCGTTGACCTCATCCAACAGTTGCACCAAGCCGAGTTCGGACCAGGAACTGGCACTCAACCTGTCCGATGACCTGGCCAACGAAGGCAAGCTGCACGCCAGCCTGGCCAACCTGCAAAGCCTGCCCGAGGCCTTGCCCCAGGTGCGCCAGCGCAAGGCCCGCAACTACCGCCTGCTCGGGCGTAGCGAGGCCGAGCCGTTGTACCGCAGCCTGCTCGGTACCTGCATGAACGCCGAAGGCGAGCACGGCCTGGGGCAATTGGCGGCTGCCAGGGGCGACAACGGCCAGGCCATGGCGCATATGCAACGGGCGGCGCAGTTGGCGCCCACCGACGAAAAAATCCGCAATGACCTGGGCGTGGTGTACCTCAACCAGTTGCGCATGGAAGACGCGCGCTTTGAATTCATGACCGCCATCGAGCTCAAGCAAAGCGACCCGCTGGCGGCCGTCAACCTGGTGACCTTGCTGATCTATCAGGACAACTGGGGGCAAGCGGCAAAGGTGGCCAGCCAATTGGGCCTGAGCCCCGAGCAGGTCACCGATGCCCAGGCCCGCGCGGAAAAACTCAAGGGTCCAAGTCCAAGCCCCAGCCCAAGCCCCAGTGCGCCGGCGCGCAAAATCGCCGCGGTCAGCGATGCCATACGGTGGCTATCAAGTGAGGAGTGATCGATGAAAGCACATTACCTTGTCGGCCTGGCACTGCTACCGCTGAGCGCACTGGCCATCGAACCGGGCCCGTCGTCACCGCAGCAAGCGGAAACCGAAAACTGGATGGCCTTGCAGATCAATGGCCGTGCCGCTTCACCCACGCCGCAAAGGACCACGCCCGCAGAACGCGAGCAGTCCTTGCAGCGCTGGCTGGACAGTCACAAACATCCGATCCCGGAGTTTTTTGAATCGCCGTCCGGTGGGTCGTCTAAAGGTGGGAACAGTCAATAACACCGTGGCGCGTCAGTGCGCCGTCACCCGTTGGCGCATCGCCGAGGTATTCGGCGACAGCGCCAGTGCCAACTGCGTGCGGTTATGCATATGGGTCAGGCGCAACACCTGGGACACGTAGAGCTTGACCGTGTTTTCGGTGATCCCCAGTTCACAGGCGATCTGGTAATTGGTCTGGCCCTTGCCCACCAGGCGCGCAACGTCCAGCTGGCGCGGCGACAGCTGGTTGAAAATGGTCGGGATCTCGATCGGCCCGGCGTCTTCGGCAACCGGCTCGCCCTCATCCGCCACGCCGGCGCCGGGGCTACGGCGCACTTTGTCGAGGTCCTGGTACAGGTCATTGATGGATTCTGAGAGGTATTGCAGCTTCAGGTTCAGGTGCCCCAGCTGCAGCTCTTTTTGCCGCTCTTCCAACGCCGCTTCCTGGCGCTGCACGCCTTCGAGCAATTCATCGAGGTTGATCGGTTTCTGGTAGTAATCCGAGATCCCTGCGCGCAGGGCCTTGATCACGTCCTGTTTGTCGGAACGCCCAGTGAGCATGATCGCCTCGAACGCCCGCTGCTTGCCGGCGACTTTTTGCATGGCCTGCACCAACTCGATGCCATCCATGTCCGGCATGTGCAGGTCGCACAGCACCAGGCCGATCTCGGCCTCTTCGCTGAAGCGCTGCAACGCATGTCGGCTGGACTCACACGGCACGCAACGGTAACCACTGCTTTCGAGAAATTCGCAGAGCTCTTCCACGATCAACGGCTGATCGTCGACCACGAGCACTTTTACCGCTGAGGTTAGCTTGTTCACGCGCTACTCCATGCCTGGCAAGCCAAAAGATTGACCGATCCCTTTTGACGAAAAATCCTAGACTCTCATTCAATAAACGTAGACCTACTTTTCGACTCTGTACATATCGATAGAGGCCTTGTGCGACTAGTGGATCCAAAACCAGTACAGCGCAAACCCTGTCAATACGAACGGAGCAAACGGCTGTTTTTTTGACGCTTCAGTCGCCGGGGTTAGCCGACGCGCGCTAAGCCTTTGACTGATAAGCCCCCAGCCGCTCAGGAACAGCGCGGCACCGATCAGCGACCACAACACCGCATCCAGCGTGCTGGCCAGGGCCAAGGCGGCCAACAGCTTCACGTCCCCCGCGCCAAAACGGCCCAGCGCATAACCGGGCAACGTCAGCAGCAGCGCCACGGTAAAGGCCCAGCCCCCTTCGCTGGCGGGCGCCCCCAACCAGGTAGTGCCCATCCACGCCAAGTAGAGCAACGCCAGCAGCGCCACACCCAGCGTCAAGCCGTTGGAAATTTGCCGTTGACACCCATCCTGCAACGCACAGAGCCCCAGCCAGAGCACTATCACCACGCCATGGATCACGTAAAAAACATCCCTTTTCGTTGAATGATTCTATGCTGATATCAGGTAGTAGCCGTCAGGGTAGACGCAGTCATGAAAACAAGCCTCCCCAGAAAACAAAAAGGAGCTGCGGCGATAGAATTCGCCCTGGTCTTCGGGATCTTTTTTGCAGTGTTCTATGGGTTGATCAGCTATACCCTGCCATTGCTGTTGATGCAGTCCTTCAACCAAGCGGCGTTGGAGGCCGTGCGTCAGGCCATGGCGGTGGACCCGGTGGCCGCCGCAGACACCTATCCGACGAAAGTCACCGAGCGCGCCAAAGATACCGTCATGACCCAGTTGGACTGGATCCCCACCAGTTTTCAATTTTCACGTGATTTCGTCAGCGCGACTTACACCGGCACCACACTGAACGTCACGATCAGCTACCCCACCCACCTCCTCTATTCCGTGTTCCCGGTACTGGTGGTGCCGGGCATCGGCACGGTGCCGAATCTGCCGGCCAACCTGTCCGCGCGTTCGAGTCTTCAGTTTTGACCTCGGGGGATAACCTGTTCGGGCGCCTGCTCGGCCGCACCGGCGCCCCGCCCCTCGACACACCCGGCGTGTCCGTGCCAGGGCTGCACCTGCAACTGGACCCTCAAGGCCACGTGCTGAGTATCAGCGGTACCCTGCGCCCACAGCTCGCGACGCACGGGATGGGTGGGACCCCGCCGCTGCTGCGTGAACTGCTGTGTGCCGGCAGCGCCTTGAGTGTCGAAGGCCGCCCCGCAGACTGGCAACACCAGAGCCTGGACCTGGACTTCCAGAGCACAACCGGCCAGTTGCTGCACACCCGTGGCTGGGTCGAACCCGAAGGTGATGGCTGGAGCCTGCGCCTGCTCGACGTGGGAGACTTGCTCGCCGACCGGCAATTGGCCCAGCACCGCGAGCAGAACCATCAACTCATCAGCCGGATGAGCGAGCAACTGCAGCTGTGCAGCCTGAGTCGCTTGCCCGAGGTGTTCAACGAGCACCTGCGCAACCTGGCCCAGCACTGGCAGATCCCCTGTGTGGCCCTGGCGTTGTTCGATGCAGAAGACCAAGGCTGGCGTATCTACAGCCACTACACCGCCCACGACGCGCCCGCCTTGTGGCAGACCGGCCAGCACCTGGGCACACTGCTGGACAGCGCCAATGGCAGCGCGCCATTGAGCCTGGCCCAGGCGCGCCGCGAACACCCAAGCCTGAACGGTATTTTCGGCAACGCCGACGGGTTCCTGGTGCCCTATCGCGATAGTCAGGGCGTCGCCGCCTGGTTGCTCTGCGGCCTCTACAATGGCCAGCAACACACCCGCGACCGGGAATGGCTGAACCTGACTGCCGCCCTCGCCGCCCCGCTGCTGAGCCGCTTGCGCGAGCAACGCGATCACCAACAGCTCGACCGCATGGATGCCCTGCAAGGCCTGCTCGGCACCGGCTGGTGGGAACTGCTGCCCGCCACCCAGGAAATCCAGCTGGCCCCGCAGTTACAGCACAGCCTCAGCCTGGAGGACGGCCCGACTCGCCAGGCGCTGGGTGTATGGCTGGAACAGATACACCCCGCCGATCGCCAGGCACTCACCAGCCGCCTGCACGACCTGCAAACCCTCGACAAACCGCTGCTGACCAGCGTGCGCCTGCAACGCACCGACGCCGAGCACAACCCCCTCTGGTACCGCCTGCAGGGCCACGTGCTGGGGATGGGCGATCAACGACGCTGGGTCGGTTTCATGCTCGACATCAGCGACATCAAGAACCAGCAACTGCAAGCCGCGGCCGCCCATGCGCGCCTGGATAACCTCATCGCCAGTTCACCGGCGGTGATCTATGTGCAGCGTTATGTCAGCGGCGCCCTGCACCCGGCGTTTTTCAGTGACAGCCTGCTGCCGCTGTTGGGCTGGACGCTGGACGACTGCAACCACGACAGCCTGGCGTCATTGATCCACCCCGAAGACCGCGACCTTTACTTTGAACGTACCCGCCGACTCCTGCGCGAAGGCGCCGTGCGCAGCCGCTACCGCCTGCGCGACAAACAGGGCCACTACCATTGGCTGCTGGATGAAGCCAAATTACTGCGCGACGACCTCGGGTTGCCGTTGGAAGCCGTCGGCCTGTGGCTGGATGTCACCGAGGCGACCCTGGCCGCCGAGCAGATCAAGCAGAGCGAAGAGCGCTACCGCATCCTGGTTGAAGACTCGCCGGCAATGATCTGCCGCTATCGCCCGGACCTGACCCTGACCTTCGGCAACACGCCGCTGGCCAACTACCTGGAGTGCCTGCCTGCACAACTGCCGGGGTTGAACCTGGGCCATTGGCTGTCGGATGAACAACGCCAGCACTTTGTGCAGCGCATCAGCCAGTTGACCCCGGAATTCCCGGTCAGCACCGCCGAGATCAGCCTGGAATTGCCCGGCCGCGAACATGCCTGGTGGGTGTGGTCGGACCGTGGCGTATTTGACGAACAAGGCGTGCTGGTGGAAGTGCAAGCGGTGGGCCGCGACAACACCGAAGTGCGCCGCTCCCAGCAGCAACTGACCCAGAGCGCGAAGATGGCCACCTTGGGCGAAATGGCCACGGGCCTCGCCCATGAAATCAACCAGCCGCTCAACGTGATGCGCATGGCCATCGTCAATGTGCTCAAACGCCTGGCCAGCGGTGATGCGCAGGTCGACTACCTCACCGAAAAACTGCAGCGTATCGACGCCCAGGTACAGCGGGCGGCGCGGGTGGTGGACCATATGCGCGTGTTTGGCCGCCGCTCGGAAATCGAACAACAGCCCTTCGACCCGTCACAGGCGGTGGAAGGCACGCTGTCGCTGCTGGGCGAAGGGCTGCGCGGTAAAGGTGTGGACGTGCGCGTCACCCCGGCGGACTTTACGGTGCAGGTCAAAGGTCATGTCGACCAGCTTGAGCAGGTGCTGATCAACCTGATGGTCAATGCCCGTGACGCGTTGTTGAGCAAACACGAAAAGGACCCGGCGTTCCGCCCGTGGATCGCACTGCATTGCGAACATGACAGCCGCCATGTGCGGCTCTGGGTGGAAGACAACGGCGGCGGGATCGATCCCCGGTTGATCGAGCGGATTTTCGAGCCGTTCTTTACCACCAAACCGATCGGCGTGGGCACGGGGTTGGGGTTGTCGGTGAGTTACGGGATTGTGGAGAACATGGGCGGACGCTTGAGCGTCGTCAATGGGCCGGCAGGGGCACGGTTTTGTGTGGAGCTGCCGGTGGATCAGATCACCAGGTAGGCGCGGCCCATATGGCAGCTGAGGTTGGCGCCGACTTCGGCGTTGCCGAGGCTGATGCCCAGGGCTTTGAGCAAGGTGTTGACGATGGGGTCCAGAATCGGCGCGAGAAGGTTCTGGATTGCCCCGACCAATGTCGTCGTGATCGTCGTCAAAAGGCCTGCGACCCCGGCAAGCGCGCCGCTTGAAACAGATCCGCTGGGCGGTGCATAGGTCACTTGGAGACCGGCCAAGGTCCCGCTGAGGCTCGCAACGATATCGCCCGTCGGCAGCAGCGTCTGATAGGTCGGTGCCAGATTCATCTCTGCGACCGGTAAATAGAACAGGTTGCCCGTTTGAGAACCGATAGTGGATTGGGCTTTCAACATAAGCCCGCCCCCTACGTTGGCAGTTCGTGCGCCACAAAGGACCACCAGCAGGCAATGCCTGGAGCCGATATCGATCAGGCGTATGGGCTGGACGGCAACGGGTGCCGTCGAAGCAAAGGCAGCAGCCGCATCAATACTGCCGACCGTCAGCGTGGCAAGCGTGGTACTGGCTTGTACGGTCAATGATTTCGTTGCGCTACTAACACAACTGAAATCAGTGACGTGGCTTTCCGCGCCACCCGCTTCAATCAGAATATCGAGCTTGCTGGCGATCTCGACATCGGTGGAGTCACATGCGACCGCACACAGTACCGAGCTCACCACGCCGGCAAGATTCAAATGCAGCAGGTTGTTGACCACACCGGCAATGGGCGTTGCCAGGCTTGTGACTGCCGAAGCCAGTGCAGAAACCGTCTTCAATACGGGCAATTCGATGGAAATTAAGGTCCTGACCTGCGCGGTCCGTACATAAATTTGATCCGTCGGCGGGTTCTTCGACAACCCCGCCTTGGCCTTCGCGGGATTACCAACCGCCGACATCTGGGGTGGTTCGATGACTTTGGTCTGGATGGAAACACTGCCCACCAAAGGGATATTCAACTGGGCCGCCGCGTTCACCGCATTCTTGCTGCTGGAAAGCTGCGCCGCCGTCTGTAGCAACTGGAACAACTGGATATTGGTATTCAAGGCAGCCGCCGGCGTGCCTGTCGTCACCTTCAACAAATCGCCGACGGTCAGCAACTTGGTATTGGGCGCAATCGCCTGGATCTTGATCGTATCGTTGATCACGGCCGCTACCGCAGAACCGTTTTTTTGCATCACCTTCACCACGGCATCGATCAAGTCGTTAGCTGAAACAGCGGTCGCCAGTAAAGCTTCGTAGTCACCCGCCTTTACGTTCAATTTGAGCGCCAACTGGTCCAGATAGCCGAGCAGGTTTACGCTGGTATCCGCCAACCCCTTCCAACTGGTCGCATCGAGCGTAAGCGTGCCCCCCAGCAAGCGACCGATCACCACGTTCAAAATGGCTGACTTGCTGGAGTCAATCGTGCCCAATGTGCTGCGAATCGTCAGCTGCGCCACTGGCGGCGCATACGCGGCCACGGCGGTCGCACTCAGCATCATCTGGCTGGAAACCGGGGCGCCGCTGAACATGCTCCAGATACCCGTGGCAATGCTGGTCATCACGCTGCGCGTGGCAACCACGCGTACGGCATCGTTTTTGGTCGCGTCAGGGGTAAACACACGCACGCTGTTGGCATTGGTCGTTAATAGGCCGCAGGTCACGACCAGGCCACGACTGTTGTCGCCGGCGACCACGGTGAAGCCATTGCGCGTGGCGTTTTCCTTGGCGTAGTCGTTCGCGGTGGTGGTGGGGCTGCACAGGCCGCCACGACCGGCGGCTTCCAGGGCCGACGTGTCGGCGATGGACTGCAACTTACGCTTTTCCATGTACAGGCGGCCGCTGTCCACCACCAGTAGCATGAAGACCAGCGCCACCGCCAGGGTGCCCGCTGCCATCAAGCCAATCGCACCGCGCTGCCTGGAACGAAGTCGGGGAGACATCAGGCACTCCTTAGCGCTTACTCTCCGTAGTTGCTTGGAGTGTAGACAAAGGCTGGCCAGTCGCCAGAGGAACGACTAACAGGGTTGAAGGCTGGCAGAGAACCCATGTGGGAGGGGGCTTGCTCCCGATAGCGGTGTATCAGTAACAGCTGAGCTGGCTGACACTCCGCTATCGGGAGCAAGCCCCCTCCCACAATGGGTTTGTGTGGTTTTTTAGTGGGGTGGGTAGCTGGAGAGGATGCGGGTCACGGTGGTGCGGATGGCTTTGTCGCGATCCTGGGGGTTGGGCGAGCTGGCCATCATTTGTTCGTCGCTGCCGCGCCAGACCAGTTTGCCGTCCTTGCCGTCGAGCAGGTCGATCTGGACGGTCGCCACTTTGTAAGTGATGTTGCGCGTTTCGTTGTACATCGGCGCGCCCCAGTAGCCATTCCATGGGCCGCCCCAGGCGCCGCCGTAGTTGGTGGTGACTTGTTGCTGGCGATCTTCGACGATCAGGTAGGCCTGCACATTGAGGTCAGCCTTGCTGCCCGGCGCGGCTGGGCGCAGGCCGCGCTGATCAAGCTGTTCACCCACGGCTTGGCGGATGCGTTGTTCGGTGAGGTCACTCTTGATGCGCGGATCATCGGGGCGGTATTGCAGGGCCGGGTCTTTCCAGGCCCAACTGCGGTAGGCGCCGAAGTCTCGACTGGCATCAAAGTCGTGGTTGACCTGGCTGGTCTGGCAACCGCCCAGCAACAGGACGACAGCTAGCGTAGCGATACGACGAAACATGGTTGTTCTCCAAAGAGCGACCCGCGCTTGAGATGAGAATAGCGGTTAACTGGGAGGGTACGCCGTCATCGCCTTTTGCACCGCCTGGCGCAAGGCATCGCTCCGCTCGCTGAGGCTGCCCTGGCTGCCGGTTTCGGCGCTGGCACTCCACACCGGCTGCCCGGAGCGGGCATCGAACAGGTTGACGCGAACCACCACGACCTGGACCTCATAGGTGCGCACGATCGGCACCGAGTTGTACATGCCGTAGCCATTGCCATAGCGGTTATAGCCGCCGTAACCATAGCCGTAGTCGTCCTGGACCTGCTTGAGGCGCTTCTCCAGGCGCACGTCGGCGCTCACCAGCAGGTCCGCAGGGCGGTTGTCATGCAGGGGCCGCAGGCCGCGTTGGTCGAGGGCACCGCTGACCGCCTCGGCAATCTGTGCCGAATCCGCCCAGGCCGTGCCTGCCGGCAGTTGGCCGTTGCGCCAGGCCCAATTGCGGTAAGCGCCGTAGTCGCGCACCGGCGCCGGGTAGGCGCTGGCATCAAAGGTGTTGGCGGCCTGGGGCGGCGCCGGCGGGATCGGCGCCGAGGTGGCGACATAAGGGTTGGGGCTTGAACAGGCGCCCAACCCCAGGGACAACAGGATCAAACAGAGACGACGCATTTCGACCTCCGCAGACTGGGCCGCTTAAACCGGACGGCAGATCCAGTGCAAATAACGCCCAAGTCCGGCAAAGCTTGGGTGACGACGGTGAGCGAGTTCCATCTCCAGAAGGTCCTGCAAATCCGCGCGGGCCTGGAATTCCACCGGCATATAGTCATGAAATACCCGCACACCACTTTGGCTTTCGACCTGCCAAAGGTCTACGAGTTGCGCCGCCAACTCACGCGGGTCGAGTGGTTGTTGCGGCGTGAGGCTCTGCTTTTCGCCGGCCATGTCGTTCTTGCGCATTTTGCGGAAGTGGCCTTTGAGCAGGTTGCGATAAATCAGCGCATCGCGGTTGTAGAACGCCAACGACAGCCAGCCGCCGGGGACCGTGAGTTGGTGCAGCACCGGCAGGATCGCATGGGGTTCGGCCAACCATTCCAGCACGGCGTGGCACAGCACCACGTCGTAGGGTTCGGTGAGCTGGCCCAGCAGCGCTTGCCATGGCGCATGGATAAAAGTTGCGGTCTGCCCGGCGTCGGCGAAACGTTGGCGGGCGCCTTCGAGCATCGGCTCGGCAGGTTCGGCCAGGGTGACCGCGTGGCCTTGCTCGGCCAGCCACAGCGACATATGGCCCAGCCCCGCGCCGATATCCAGTACACGCAAGGGGCGCTTGGGCAGGGCTTCGGTCACGTCGGCCTGGAGCACTGCCAGGCGAATCGCCCCTTTGGCACCGCCGTAGATTTTCTCAGCGAAACGCGTGGCCAACTGGTCGAAATGGCGGTCACTCATTGTGCAAACCGCCGTTCGCTGTCGGCCAGTTTGGCGCGCACCACCTCGTTCATGTCCAGGCCCAACTCGCTGCACAGCAACAGCAGGTACAGCACGATATCGCCGACTTCCTGCCCGGCATGGGCGAGCTTATCGGCAGAGAGCTGGCGCGATTGGTCTTCGGTCAGCCATTGGAAGATTTCCACCAACTCGGCCATTTCGACGCTGGCGGCCATGGCCAGGTTTTTCGGGCTGTGGAATGGCTTCCAGTCGTTGTTATCGCGGATGCGGTGCAGGCGTTCGGTGAGGTGTTCGAGGTTCATGCGGGGGCTCCTGAAGGTGGATAGCTTCGGGGGGAATGGCCTTGAAGGCAAGTGAACCTTCAGATCGCTATCGGGGGCAAGCCCCCTCCCACCTTTGGCAGGTGAACACATCCAAGGGTGGGAGGGGGCTTGCCCCCGATGGCGATCTAATCAACGACGCTGAACTCGATGCGCGCGGTCTGCCCGGCTTCGTCGAGGACGCTGAGTTGATAGCGGCCCAAGTGCTCGAAACTGGCGTTGATGAAGTCCTGGTTAGCGCTGTCGCCCAGGGGCGCGCCGTTGAGGAACCACCAGCGCCGCCCGCTGCCGCCCAGGGCGGAGATTTTCAGGCGCAGGGCTTGTTGACTGGCGGCAGGCAGGCGCAGTTGGTCACCTTCGCGGATACCGACAATCGACAGCGGTGACGACGCGGCCAGCGCCGGTGGCGGGCAATCGGGGTCAGCCGCGGGGATGCGCGCTTCGCGGCGCTCGGCCCTGGGCAGCCAGGGCTCCAGAGGCGCCGGCCACAGGGCGATGGTCTTGGGCTCGGCGCCAGGGCAATGGGCGTCGACCCGCAAGCCCTTGGCATTCACCCACACACTTTCCATCAAGCCCACGCTCAACGGTTGGTCCAGCGCCTGCAAGGTCGGCGGCGTGGTGTGGTCCAGCGTCCAGGCGAAGCGCTGGCGACGGCAATTGGGGTCGCTGCGGCTCATGGGCTGGCCCAACGGCCAACAGATCGCCGCCACGCCGACATTCGCCGGCACCGGCTTGACGGGCGCGCTGATGCCCCGCTGGCTGTCGCGGTTGGTCAGCACATCGTGCACCTGCAACATCAACGGCGCTGCGGAGGCCAGGCCGAACTGGCCGGGCACCGGTGTGCCGTCCGGCCGGCCGATCCACACACCGATCAAATAGCGCGGGCCGACGCCAATCGCCCAGGCATCGCGAAAGCCATAGCTGGTGCCGGTTTTCCAGGCCAGCACGGGACGCTGCACCAACTCGGCACGTGGGTCGCGGTCCGGCCGCGCCTGGCCACTGAGGATGCGCCGCACAATCCAGGCGGCCCCTGGCGACAGTAACGGTCGCTCCCTAAGCGTATCGTCCGGCTGTAATCGAATATTGGCGCTCCTGCCGTCCCGGGCGAAGGCGCTGTAGCCGCTCACCAGATCTTCGAGGCGACTGCCTGCGCCGCCCAGGATCAGCGCCAGGTTCGGCTCGGCCAATGCGGGCAATGCCAGAGGCACGCCGCCGATGCGCATCTCGGCGGCAAACCGCTTCGGCCCATAGGCTTCCAACAACTGCACCGCCGGCAGGTTGAGCGAACTGGACAGCGCCGTGCTCGCCGGCACCGCACCGGTAAAACCCATCGAGAAGTTGCCCGGCCGGTAATCGCCATAACGCCTGGGTACGTCCTGCAACAGGGATTCGGAGTGAATCAGCCCATCGTCCAGGGCCATGCCATAGAGGAAAGGTTTCAAGGTGGAGCCCGGCGAACGCAGGGCGCTGATCATGTCTACATGGCCAAAGCGCTTGGCATCATTGATGTCCACCGAGCCGAGGTAGGCACGCACGGCCATGGTTTCTTCCTCCACCACCAGAATGGCGGCAGAGGTGTGCTCCGGCAAACGCGCGCGCCAGCCCAGCAGCAGGTCTTCAAGGCGGCGTTGCAGGGTGGCGTCCAGGGTGGTGCGAATCAGCGGCGGGCTGTCGGGGCGGTTCAGGCGGCGAGCGAGCAACGGCGCCAAGCTCGGTTCCAGGCGCGGGGCAAGCAGCAGCGGTTCTTCCAGGGCTTCGTCGACGGCAGCTTGCGGCCACACCTGGAACTCGGCGAGTCGACGCAACACTTTGTCACGGGCCTCCTGGGCGCGTTGCGGGTGACGGTCCGGACGCAAACGGCTGGGCGCCTGGGGCAGCACGGCGAGCAAGGCGGCTTCGGCATGGGTCAGCTGTGAAGGCGATTTACCCAGATACGCCCAACTGGCAGCCGCCACGCCTTGCAACGTACCGCCAAACGGTGCGCGGTTCAGGTAGAGGTTAAGGATTTCTGCCTTGGAGAGGTGCCATTCCAACTGCGCCGTGCGCCACAACTGGCGCAACTTGCCATGGAACGTGCGCGAATGCGGATCCAACAACCGCGCCACCTGCATCGACAAGGTGCTGCCGCCCGACACCACCCGCGTGCCGGTGAGGTTCTGCCACGTCGCCCGTACCAGCGCCAGTGGGTTTACGCCGGGGTGCTGGTAAAACCAACGGTCTTCATAGGTCAGCAACGCCTCCAGGTAATACGGCGACACCTCGCGCGTCTGCACCGGATAACGCCACACCCCATTGGCATCGGCAAACCGCCACAACGGCGTGCCATCCTCAGCCAGCACCACCCGCGCCAGATCGTCCTGGGGCAGGGGCAACGGCCAGATGCGGTCGGCCAGCCATAGCAAGGCGATCACCAACAAAAGGCTGGCCAGGGTCCAGCGGGCAACTAAACGCAAACTCAAACTGGCAAACCTCTATGCTTATAGGGAACTAGCCTGTCGTAATAACAACCAAAGGCACAGACACGCCCACCCTCTCATCAGGACACACACATGCAGGTAGAAAGCTTTTTCGGATGGCTGGGCCAGGCGCTCGGTTCCGTCATCCGCTTTATCGTCGACGGACTCAGCGGCCTGTTCGGTGCCCTGACCAACGCCGGTGGCAACTTCATCGACGGCCTGTCCCGCACGCTGGGCATGGACACCTCGATCATCAGCATCATTACCCTGATCATCGGCCTGATGCTGCTGTACTCGGCCGTGCGTGCCTTCATGCGCGCCTCGATCATCATGGGCATCATCTGGCTGCTGCTGGGCCTGTGGCTCCTGAGCTGGGTCGTCCACTGACCCAAAAGCACCACACATCACCTGTGGGAGGGGGCTTGCTCCCTCCCACATTTGCACCCAGTTCCGTCATTTAAATATCAGCGCCCCTTGATCACCAGATCCGCCGGCGTCTCTCCCACCGCCTGCCAGTTCGGCCGGTACATCGACTCCACCTGCGGCGGCGGCACGCGGTAAGTCCCCGGTGTCACGGCACGCGCCAGGTACAGCAGGTGCGTCGTGCCAGAGCCTTCCAGATTGATCGCGGCCACGTAGCGGTCGTCCCTGAACTCCTGATGCTTGAGCGACGCGTTCTGCATCGACTCACGCCACTCCTTCACCTGGCTGCTGGCGTTTTCCAGGCTGGCGGCACTTTGCGCCAGGTTTTGGTTTTCCAGCTCCAAACCGGCCGGTAGCAAATCCACCACAAGGGCATCCGGCACACGCTGCTTGGCACTGACCGCCAGATGCACCAGCACCAGATCGCCGCTGTTGAGGCTGCGCAGGTTCAGCGGCTGGCCGTTCATGCCCAGGTATTCGCGACGGATGCTCAGGTTGTCACCGCCAGGCGCGGGTGGCACCTGTGGATAACCCGAGATCGTCAGTTGCTGGTACACCGGCGTCTCGCCCTGATTACTCAGGCTCAAGTCGCTGGACAGCCACTTGCCCTCCAACGCCAGCGTCGGTTGCTGATTATTCAATTCCTGCACACCGCCACTGCCGGTGAGCGACACCTGCCAGTTCGCATCCGGCTTGGCGAACCCGAGGCGCCCGGCCAGAAACAGCGCGTTACGCTCCTGGGTCGACAGATACGGGCTGGCGGCCAACTGGTCCGACAGGGTGAACAAGCGCTCCTCACGCTTACCTTTGGCCAGGTCGTTCTCTTCCAGCAGCGCCAGGATCATCGCCTGGTCCCGCAGCGGGCTGCCGTAGTCGGCCAGCCATTCATTGGCATTGCGCTGTGCCGCCAGCCCGGCGAGCAAGGCTTGGTCCGCGCGGGGTTGGTCGCCCATCTTCTGCAACGCGATGGCCAACTGCACGAGCGGCAAACCGGAGCGCGCATCGCTGCGTCGTTCGAAGATGCTGCGCAGCGCCCCCAGCGGCGCCTGCTGACTGCGCGCCAGCACCATGCCGGCGTAGGCCTGCACGGCAAAGCGGGTGTGGTCGGCGTTATCGCTGTAGTCGACGTCGATCAGATTACGCTCCTGCACATACCGCAGCAGGCGCTCGCTGGCCTTTTTCAACGCTTCAGGCGGCACCGCAAAACCCTGGTCACGGGCACGCAGCAGGAAGTCGGTGACGTAAGCCGTCAGCCAGTATTCTTCTTCGCCATCAGCGCCCCACAAACCGAAGCTGCCGTTGTAGCGCTGCATGCCCAGCAGGCGTTCGATGCCCAGGTCGATCTTGCGTTTACGCTCGCTGTCCGACTCGCCTTTGATCGACAGGCCTTTGAGCAATGCATCGTCGGCATACAGCGACGGGTACAGGCCGCTCGCGGTCTGCTCCAGGCAACCGTAGGGGTAGGCCTTGAGTGCACTGATCTGCGCACCGAGGTTCAGCGGTGGCCGGCTCGACAGGCTCAGCAGTGCCTGGCGCCCCGAGGCATCGAATTGATCCAGGGTGCCCACCGGCAGAGTCCATGCCTGATCCTTGAGCACCGCACGGTAATGCTTGAGCAGCGCCGGGTACGCAGGCCGCACGCCCAGAGTCCACTCACGGGTAAACGGCGGCAGGGTCTCGCCCGGCAGGTCCAGGCCGTTCACCGTCACCTTGACCTTGCCCTGGCCCAATCCGCCCCAGGCTTTCACTGGGATGCGCAGGGTGGTGCGCTGGCCTGGTTTCAGCTCAACGGTTTGCGCGCCACTGTTGACCAACTCCAACTGCCCGTCGGCGCTCAGTTGCACCTCCAGCTTCTGCGCCTTGCCCGACAGGTTGGACAGGTCCAGCGCCAGCGTCGTCTGGTCCCCCCCGGCGAGGAAGCGCGGTGCCGACAGCTCGGCGATCAGCGGCGCGGCGATCACCGTTTTGGCTTCGGCCATGCCATAACGATCATCGGTCCAGGCCTGGGCCATCAGGCGCAGTTCGCCGTTGAAGTCGGGAATGTTGACGCTGACTTCGCCCTCGCCTTGCTCATTCAAGGTCACCGGCGCGCTTTGCAGGGCGACGATGGTCACACTGGTGTCCGGGCGCTTGCCGCCCTTGGCCAACGCCGCGTCGCCACCAAACGCCAGGCTGGCCAGGCGGCCCTGCCCGGCTTCGATCAACTGGCCATAGATATCGAATTGGTCCACGCCGTAGGCCTTGCGGCCGAACAGGCTGGAGTACGGGTCCGGCGTCGGGTATTCAGTGATATTGAGGATGCCCACGTCCACCGCCGCCACCAACACATGCACCTGCTTGGGCACGCTGCCATCGGCATTTTTAGCAGCGATCTTCACCGTCAGCGGTTGTTTGGGGCGCATTTTTTCCGGCGCGGTGAGGGTCACGCCCAGTTTGCGTTGGGTGCGATCCAGCGGCAGGTGCAGCAGGCCTACTGCACGTTTTGGGGTGATATTGGCTTTGCGCTCGCCCGGGCGAATCACCAAGGCGCTCACGTACAGGTCATGGCGCGACCATGTCGGATCGAGCTTCACAGCGAAGCTTTTGCCTTCGGCCGGCACATCGATTTCCTGCCACCACAGCGGCCCTTCGGCAGACTCCACCAGCAGGTAGCCTTTACCGGCCGCCGGCGGCGTGACGGTGACGTTGGCTGTGTCGCCATCGCCATACGCTGGTTTATCCAGCGCCAGCTTGACCTGGTCCGGCCGCACGGCACCGCCTTCGGTGTTGTCCTGGGCCTGGTAGCCGGCCCAGAAACGCAAGCTGCTGACCAAGCCGGTCTGCGGGTCTTCCACTTCAACGCGGTAAGGGCCCCACTCCACCTGGAAGCTGACCTTGGCGGTGTCGCCGGCCTTGATGTTCAGGGTCTGTTCGTCGAGGTTGAGGAATTTCTCGTTGAAGTGATAGCTCCAGCCATCATTCTCGGAGTAGTTCCAGTAGTAATCGCGACGCTCGCGCACCAGGCGCACCTTGAGGTTTGGCGCGGCGAGTTTCTGCCCGTCCTGGTTGGCCAGCAGCACTTCGAATTCCGCCGGTCCATCGCCGTTGGTTTCCGTGCCGTCAAACAACCCGCGCAGGCCCGGCAGTTGCTCGGCCGGCCAGATCGGCTGCACCAGGCGCCGCGTGATCGGCCGCCCGCCCGACTCTTGCAGGCTGGCCTGTACGATCAGTTGCAGCGGTGACTTGGCCTCGGCCCATTTGCTTTCCAGGGTCAGTGCTTCCTGGCCCTTGGCGTCGAGCACGCTCTCGTCCAGCTCGAAATCCTGGCTCAGCTCTTCTTCGGTGACGGAACCGAACTGGTAACCGGGCAGCGACTTGACCGCTTCGCGCAGCGGCCGCACATAGACTTGCCCGCTGACCCGGTTGCCCGACGCAGGCGCGCCGTACAGGTAACGACCGTTGACCTGGATCACCGCGTCGTCTGCCGGGCTCAACGGCGTGTCACTGCCCTTGAGTTCCAGCGCCAGGCGCTCAGGCAAAAAGTCTTCGACAAGGAATTCATACAACTGCGGCTTGCCATCACCCAGGTCGAACACCAACTGCCAGCGCCCGGTCGGTGCTTCGCCGGCCAGTTGCAGTTGATATTGATAGAGGCCGGAGGCATCGGCATCCCACACGAATTTGCGGCTCACCTGTTCATCCGGGCGACGCACTTCGACGCTCACCGGCTGCGGTTTGACGGCATTGCCATCCTTGTCCCGCAGCAAGGCGTTGAGCAGCACGGTTTCGCCGGGGCGATACAGGTCGCGCGGACCAAAGACAAAGAACTGCAACGGGTGGGACGGTTGGCCGCCAATGTCGAACTCGGCCAGGTCCAGCGCGGCGCTGTCGAGGCGCAGCATACTGGTCTGTTCGCCCTGCTTGGCGAGCAGCACCTGGGCCTTTTTCGGCAAAGGCAACTCAGCGTGGCCCCCCTTCTCGGTCTTGCCCTGGCCCAGCACGCGGCCCTCGGCGTCGAGCACTTCGAGGTCGACGCCATCCAGCGCCTTGCCGCCTTCCAGCGCCTGGGTAAACACGTCCAGGCGATTGGCGTAGCGGTGCACCGACAGGCCGATATCACTCAAGGTGAACAGCGTCGCCGGTTGGGAATAGTTGTAGGTGCCCGAGGCACGCATCACCGCCAGGTACACGCCCGGCTGCTGCAATTGCTTGAGGCCGGCGATCGGCAGCAACAGGGTTTCGCGGGTGTTACGCGCCGGGTTCAGGTCGAAACGACCGCCGTAGACCAAATCGGCCAGCGGCAGCAGTGCGCGGGACTCATAGCTTTGCAGGCTGGTGTTGCGCCCCCACTGCGCCAGGAACGACGGCAAGGACTCGGGCTTGATGCGGAAGAACTCGACGTCGATCTTGTCGACGTTCAGCGCGATCACCGGCAGGCCTTCGGCCAGGCGCGTCGGCAGCAGCGTGCCACGGCTGGCGAAACCGACGGTGGCTTGCAGGTCGCGGGTTTCCAGGCGGGCGATGTACTCGGCGGGCAGCAGGTTGTTATTCACGGCCTTCACGCCGGGGTCAACCGTCAGCACCAACTTGCGCTGCGGCTCCAAGTGACGCAGGCGCAGCTCCATCAGGTTGTCGGAGATTTCCCAGGCACCATCGACCTTGCCCGACTTGCTGTCGACCAAGTGAAGTTTGTCAGCGAATTTCTGATCGGGATCCAACGGAATGGAAAAGCTCACCGACAAGGTACTGGCCCCGTCGAGCTGCACCTCGGACACATCCACCACGCTCAATTCACGCCCGGCGTAGCGCTGCTTCAGCGCCGCCACATCCACGGCGGCCTTGGCCGGCTTGGGGGCAACCGTCGCCGCCGCAGGCGCGGTCGGAGCAGCCGGTTTATCGGAGGAATCACAGGCGCTCAGCAGGGCCAGCGCGCAGGCAAGGAACAGTCCTTTGTTAAGCATGGGGAACTCGTCGTGAGAGGGATCCGAGGGGTGAACTATATATCAGCCCGAGTGGGGCCGATGAGGTGCCGGTCACATTGACCGACGGAGGGTGGTTTGGTTCTTGAGGGAACGCGAGCGGAGCCAAATCCCACAAACGCTGACGATCCAAATGTGGGAGGGGGCTTGCCCCCGATGGCGGTGGGTCAGCTCCAGATTCACCCACTCACAGACTGCCATCGGGGGCGAGCCCCCCTCCCACATTGGTTCTGCAGTGACATTAAGGGCCCGTTACAATGCCGCTCCTCTGAAGGAGCCCGCATGCACGCCCTACTCACTGACTGGCGCCACCGCCCCACCCACCGCCGCGTCTGGGCCCTGGCTGCGCCGATGATCCTGTCGAATATCTCGGTGCCACTGGTGGCCCTGGTCGACAGCATGGTCATCGGCCACCTGCCCCATGCCCATCAACTGGGCGCCGTGGCGGTCGGAGCCAGCCTGTATACCTTTCTTGCCTGGGCCATGGGCTTCCTGCGCATGGGTTCCACCGGCTTTGCCGCGCAAGCCGCCGGGCGCAACGATGGCGCCGCACTGCGGCAAATCCTGCTGCAAGGCCTGCTGCTGGCGCTGGGCCTGGCGATGCTATTAGGCACAGTGGGCATCCCCCTGAGCCATCTGGCCCTGGAATGGATGCAACCCTCTCCCGAACTGAATCAACTGACCCAAGACTTCTTCCACACCCGCCTGTTCGGCCTGCCCGCCGCGTTGGCCAGCTACGCACTGGTCGGCTGGTTCCTCGGCACGCAGAACGCCCGCGCGCCCTTGGCGATCCTGCTGACCACCAACCTGGTCAACATCGCCCTCAACCTGTGGTTCGTCCTTGGCCTGGATTGGGGTGTGGTCGGTTCGGCGCGCGCGTCCGTTGTCGCCGAATGGACCGGCGCCCTGCTCGGCCTGGCGCTCACGCAAAAAGCCCTGCGCGCCTACCCCGGCCATCTCGCCTGGGCGGCGTTGAAACGCTGGGAGAGCTGGCGCCCGCTGCTGGCGGTCAACCGCGACATTTTCATCCGCAGCCTCGCGCTGCAATCGGTGTTTTTCATGATCACGGTGCAAGGCGCCCGCCTTGGCGACGCTACCGTGGCGGCCAACGCGCTATTGCTCAACGGCCTGTTACTGACGGCCCACGCCCTGGATGGACTGGCCCACGCGGTCGAAGCCCTGTGCGGTCACGCGATCGGCGCCCACGACCGCCCATCCCTGCGCCGCTCGCTGGTGGTGGCCGGCGGTTGGTCACTGATCGCCAGCGTTGGTTTTGCCGTGCTGTTCACCTTCGCCGGCCACCTGTTTATCGCCATGCAGACCGATATCCCCAGCGTGCGCGAAACCGCCGACATCTACTTGCCCTATCTGGCGCTACTGCCGTTGATTGCGGTGTGGAGTTACTTGCTGGACGGCTTGTTCATCGGTGCGACCCGCGCACGGGAAATGCGCAACGGCATGCTGCTGACCCTGTTGCTGACGTTGCCAATCGCCTGGGCGTTGCAGGGCTTGGGGAATCACGGCCTGTGGATAACCTTCCTGCTGTTCATGGCCCTGCGCAGCCTCACTTTGTGGGCGATTGCCTGGCGATTGAACCGGCAGGATCAGTGGCTTGGATAAACGCCGTGACCCGATCCAGTACCGGTGCCAGCCAGCGCAGCGGCTTGGAGAGCGCGGCCACCAGCGTCTGGTGATTGGTCTTGCCGAAGTAGAAGGTTTCAACCGGCACGCCCGCCGCCCGCAACGTGTTGGCCAGGCCGCCGGTATTACGCGAGGGGTTGACCAGCTTGTCGTCGGTCGAGGCCATCAACAGGCTCGGCGGTGCGCCGGCGCTGACGTGGTTGATCGGCTGGGAATCGGGCGGTGAATCGGGGAAGAAAAACACCGGTTTTACCTCCGGGTTTTCAATCGGCAGGAAGTCATAAGGCCCCGCCAGCCCGATCCAGCCCTTGAGCATCGACGGTGACAGGTTCACATGCTCAAGCCATCGCGCGTCCAGCGCGAGCATCGCAGCATTGTATGCACCGGAGCTGTGGCCCATCAGGTAGAGCTGCTGCGGGTCACCGCCGTAGTCGGCGATGTGCTGATGGGTCCAGGCCACCGCTCGGGCGCCGTCCTGGAGAAACGCGGGGTAGCGCACTTGAGGGTAGAGCCGGTAATCGGCAATCACCACGACAATGCCACGTGAAGCCAGGGCTTCGCCGACGAAACCGTAGTCATCCCTGGAGCCGCTGTTCCAGCTGCCGCCGTAGAAAAAAACCACCACCGGCGCGTTGGAGATAGCAGGCGCAGGCCGGTAGACATCGAGTTTCTGGCGGGAATCATCGCCGTAGGCGATGGCAGCGGTTTGGGTGAAGGTATTGGAAGGAGTGAGGGCGTTGAGGACTTTGATCGGGGAGCAGGCGGCCAAGCATGCTGCCATTGCCAGGGTGAGCACCTGCAGCCATTGACTCAACATTGCTCAGCCCTCAGACAATTTCAGGATTAGCACTGCGTCAAAAGTGGGAGGGGGCTTGCCCCCCTCCCAGATTTTTTACGAGGACAGGTAGGACGAACGCGTCAGCCCCAGACGCAAGGCATCCAGGAACTGCGTACGCTCCGCCGCACTGATCTTCGCGCTCGCACACTTGTCACGGTAATGCGTCATCAGCTCTTCCGGCGACAAATGCACATAGCGCAGCATGTCTTCGATGGTGTCGTGCGTCTCGATGCCGGCGCTGTACACCGAACCATCTTCACGCTGGTAGATATTCACCGAGTCGGTGTCGCCGAACAGGTTGTGCATGTCCCCCAGGATTTCCTGGTAAGCCCCCACCAGGAAGATACCCAGCAAGTAGTCTTCACCTTCGTTCAAGCCGTGTACCGGCAAGCTGGTTTCGATGCTTTGCTCGTCGACGTACTGCTTGATCTTGCCGTCCGAGTCGCAGGTCAGGTCTTGCAGCACGGCACGGCGCAGCGGCTCTTCGTCGAGGCGGTGCAGCGGCAGGATCGGCAGTACCTGGCCGATGGCCCAGGTGTCCGGCAAGCTCTGGAACACCGAGAAGTTGCAGATGTACTTGTCGGCCAGCTTGTCGTTGAGTTCATCCAGCACCTGGCGGTGCGAGCGCTGGCGGGCTTTCAACGAGTTGTGCAGGCGGCGGCACACGGCGAAGTAGCACTGTTCGGCCAGGGCTTTTTCGGCCAAGGTCAGTTTGCCGTCGGCGTACTGGGTGGCCACATCGCTCATGTAGTGGGTGGCGCGCCAGTAGGTTTCGGTGACCATCTCGATGTCGGTCGGGCCCAGTAGGTCTACCAGCCATTGCACGGTTTCCGGCAGGCTTTCCTTGTTTTCGATGACCGGGATTTCGTCGTTGTGTTTCTCGACGTCGGTCACCTGCACCACCAGCATGGCGTGGTGCGCGGTCAGGGAACGGCCGCTTTCGGAGAAGATGTTCGGGTGCGGCAGGCTCTGCGCGTCGCAGAACTCCTTGAGCATGCCCACGACCACGCCGGCGTAGTCGTCCATGTCGTAGTTGATCGAGCTGGCGTTACGCGAGTGAGTACCGTCGTAGTCCACGCCCAGGCCACCGCCCACGTCGATGTGGTCCACTGGCAGGCCGAGGTTGCGCAACTCGCCGTAGTAACGGATGGCTTCCTTGAAACCGTGCTGGTAGTCGGCCAGGTTGGCGATCTGCGAACCCATGTGGAAGTGCAGCAGACGGATGCCCTGGTCCAGGCCCGCCGCGCGGAAGCGCTCGACCACGGACAGCAACTGCGCCGCCGACAGACCGAACTTGGACTTCTCGCCACCGGTGTCCGCCCACTTGCTCGACGCCAGCGACGACAAGCGCACGCGCAGGCCGACCTGGGGCTTGACCTTAAGGCTGGCAGCCTCTTCGATCACCAGCTCAACTTCAGATTCTTTCTCGATCACGATGAACACGTTGTGGCCGAGCTTCTGGCCCATCAGCGCGAGGCGGATGAACTCACGGTCCTTGTAACCGTTGCAGACGATAGTGCCGCCCTTCGGCGCCAGGGCCAATACCGCCAGCAGCTCAGGCTTGGAGCCGGCTTCCAGGCCGATGGACACGTTCTGGGTGGCGATGATGTTCTCGATCACCGCTTCCTGCTGGTTCACTTTGATCGGGTACAGCGCGGTGTACTTGCTCTGGTACTCGAGGCGCTCGATATTCGAATCGAAGGCACCGGTCAATTGGCGTACGCGATCTTGCAGGATGTCAGGAAAGCGCACCAGCAACGGCAGGGACAGGCCGCTTTTACGCAGTTCATCGACCTGCTCGTACAAGTCGACGGGCGTACTGTTCGGACCGTTCGGACGGACTTCTACGCGACCGGCTTCATTGATCGCGAAATAACCGGCCCCCCAATGGCGAATCCCGTAAACACTGCGGCTGTCCGCAACTGTCCATTGGCTGCCATCGTCTTTGCGTGTGCGTCGTACGGACATCGAAGTCCCCTATATATGAAGTCGAAGGCACCGCCCCTGGTTCGAGGCTGGCGCAGTCTAAAGAATGAAAATGACGATTTGCCTGCAAGCAAGGTAGACCCCACGCGCAGGACAGAGTTTAGACACAGGTTGGGAAGAGGCTTTCAGCCGCCGGACTTCTTGGCCTTGTACCCGAGCTTGATCAGCTCGGCCAACAGCAACTCGACGTGATCGCCCTGGATCTCGATGACCCCGTCTTTCAACGCGCCACCGGTGCCACAGCGCTTTTTCAGCGTGGTGGCCAGTTCCTTCAGCGCCTCTTCGGCCAACGGCACGCCGGTGATGGTGGTCACCGTCTTGCCGCCACGGCCTTTGCTTTCGCGGCGCACGCGGGCAATACCGTCGCCTTCAGGGATCAGGGTCTGTTTGCAGGTACACGAATCCACGGGCTGACGACAGTCCGGGCAGTGTCGACCTGCATCGGTGGAAAATACCAGGCCACCAAGGGCGGCGAAGGATGCGGCTTTTTTGGCCACCGGCAATCCTCTTGGGAGGACAAAGACTGGCCAGCGCTCGGCTCTGGTTAAAAGAGGCGAGTCACCAACCGCGAAGCCCCACTCAGGCAGGGGCAGCGCTACCGAACCACCAGGGTGGTTCGGGTGAAAAGTCGCGCAGTGTAACCACAAAAAGCTGACTTGCTAAGAGCCAAATGGCGCCAATTTATGCAACTTTAGCGACGTGAGGCCAGATAACGTCGCAGCCCCTCTTGGGCGTCCGGGCAGTAAGGCTTTTGTTCGGCCTCCTGCAGGACAGTGCCTATAGGCAAAAAGCGCGCTTCCATGACCTCTTCCGGCTGCAGGCGCAGCGGCCCATCCCAGACTGCCGAGTAGGATTTGCACCAGAGCCGGCTGTCGCCATCTTCGAAGTAGAAATGGTCGTGTTCGACCAGTTCCACCCCGCCGACACCCAACTCTTCTTCCAGCTCTCGGGCAGCAGACACGGCATAGGATTCACCTGCCGCTACCATCCCACCCGCCGCCGTGTCCCAGAAACCGGGGTACATGGCTTTGCTCAGGGTGCGCCGGTGCACACACAGCTCACCGGCCGAATTGAACAGGAAGATAAAGGTGCAACGGCCGATCAACCCGCGCTGGCGCAGATCGGCCCTGACAAGACTGCCGAGCAGAGTGTCCTGCTCATCGACCCAGCAGATCAGTTCGGCATCGGAAGCCGCGCGGTGGGCGGCCTCCTTTTGAGTAGCGTCCATCATCAACCTTGGTTGAGCAGCTGACGCAAATCGATCACCGCAGCGTTAGCCCGGGAAATGTAGTTGGCCATCACCAGCGAGTGGTTGGCCAATACGCCAAAGCCGCTGCCGTTAAGGATCATTGGGCTCCACACCGGCTCTTGCGAGGCCTCCAGCTCACGAATGATCTGGCGCACGCTGACAGTGGCGTTCTTCTTGGCCAGCACGTCGGCAAAGTCGACTTCGATGGCGCGCAGCAGGTGCGACAGGGCCCAGGCCTGGCCGCGTGCTTCGTAGAACACGTTGTCGATCTGCATCCACGGGGTTTCCACCACTTCTTCATCGACCTGCGGCACTTCACCCGGAGCCAGGGCTTCGGTTTTCAGTGCGGTGTTGAGTTTTACCCGGCCGACACTGGCCGACAGGCGTTGCGACAGCGAGCCCAGGCGGGTGGCGACATCGCCCAGCCAGTTGTTCAGGTTATCGGCACGCGCGTAGAACAGTGCGCCGCGCTGGTTCGGGTCGGACAAGCGCGCTTCATAGCGGCTCAGGGAATTAATGCCTTCCTGGTATTCCGACTCACTGGATGGCAGCACCCAGCTCTTATTGTCGAAGTTGAAGCGCGGCTCGGCCTTGGCCAGATCGGCGTCTTCGGCCGACTGCGACTGCGAGCGGGCGAAGTCTTTACGCAGGGCGCGGGTCAGGTCGCGCACCTGCACCAGCACGCCATATTCCCAGCTCGGCATGTTGTCCATCCACAGGCCTGGCGGGAAACGGTCGTTGGAAATGTAGCCGCCGGGCTTGTTCAGCAAGGTGCCGACCACGGTCTTGAGGGTTTCGACGGTGGTAAAGCCCACCACCATCTGCTTGCCTTCTTTTTCGGCGGCAATCTGTGCGTTCTGCTGGACCGGAAACAGTGCCGGCTCTTCGCTCCAGTACCAGCCCAGGGCGCCGGTGACCAGCAGGTACAGGCCGAGCACGCTGAGCACGGCACGGCTCATCAGCACGGTACGAAGATAACTGCGGTTGGCCGACTTGGGCTCAGGGGCGGGGCCTTTGGCACTGCCTGCACGGTTTTTCCAGTCCAGCATGGCGATATCCTTTCAATCACTTGAGTTCATGCACTTGAATTGATGGCGTGCGTTCAAACACTCCGACCACAACCCTACCCCATCGTGCCCGCCCGTGCGGGGCTTTTCACCAAACTGGCGCACAGAGGGTATTCGACTATAAAGGATGCACGCTTTTTACGCTGCGCGACCACCGGGTCAGCAACTGAATACCCGGAACACACAGTTTATTGATGCATGACACTCATCCCAAGGAAAAGAGGTGCTAGCATAGAGCCATCAGTCGACCTCAGCATGCACCCTAACTAGTAGTCAGGATATGACCGAGCCAGAAGACCCCAGCCGTGAGCGTCTCAAGCAGCATTTTGCCCAGCGGGTAATTCATCAGGCACGTCAAATTCTTGAGATCTGGCAGCGCCTGCAACGCAGCGAGTGGTCCGGCACCGACCTTTCCGAACTCAGCGAGGCCAATTTGCGCCTGCTGCGGTTTGCCGAGCGCTTCGAACAACCGGAACACCGCCAGCTGGCGCAACACATCGGCGACTCCCTCAAGGCAGTCGACGAGAACCGTGGGCGCCTCAGCAGCCACCTGATCACCGAACTCAATCGCTTGATGCAGCGCCTGTCTCGCACCGGCCTGCGCCAGGGTGACCAGCTGGAACAAACCTTCCTGCCGCCGATGCGCAAGCCGATCTACGTGATGCTGGCCGATCACGACCGCGCCGAGCGGCTGGCCAAGCAGCTGGAATTCTTCGGTTTGAGCGCCCAATCCCTCGACAGCGTGGCCGCGTTTCGGGCGGCGATGGCCGAGCGCCTGCCTTCGGCGATTGTGATGGACGTGGATTTCTGCGGCACCGGCCTGGGCCTCAAGCTCGCCGCCGAAGCCCAGGAAGGCCTGGAGCACAAACTGCCGCTGCTGTTCTTCAGCCTGCACGAGACCGACACCCCTACCCGGCTGGCCGCCGTGCGCGCCGGGGGCCAGGAATTCCTGACCGGGACGCTGGAAGCCTCTAGCCTGTTGGAAAAAATCGAAGTGCTGGCCTGCGTCGCCCAGTACGAGCCGTATAAGGTGCTGATCATCGACGATTCGCGGGCCCAGGCGCTGCACACCGAGCGGCTGCTCAACAGCGCCGGTATCGTCACCCGCACGCTGATCGAACCGATCCAGGCCATGGCTGAACTGGCGGACTTCCAGCCCGACCTGATCATCCTCGACATGTATATGCCCGCCTGTACCGGTACCGAACTGGCCAAGGTGATCCGCCATAACGACCGTTATGTCAGCGTACCGATCATCTACCTGTCGGCCGAGGACGACCTGGATAAACAACTGGACGCCATGAGCGAAGGCGGCGACGACTTCCTCACCAAGCCGATCAAGCCGCGCCACCTGATCACCACCGTGCGCAACCGCGCCGCTCGCGCACGCAACCTCAAGGCGCGGATGGTGCGCGACAGCCTGACCGGGCTCTACAACCACACCCACATCCTGCAACTGCTTGAAGACTGCAGCTTCCGCGCACGCCGCGAGAACAAGCCGCTGAGCTTTGCCATGCTGGATATCGACCACTTCAAGCGGGTCAATGACAGCCACGGCCACCCCATGGGTGACCGCGTGATCAAAAGCCTGGCGCTGTTTCTCAAGCAGCGCCTGCGCAAGACCGACTACATCGGGCGCTACGGCGGCGAAGAGTTCGCCATTGTGATGCCGGACACCGACCTGGAATCGGCCTGCAAGGTGCTGGATGAAATCCGTGGCCGCTTTGCCGAAATCCACTACCCGGCCCAACCGCAGGATTTATGGTGCACGTTCAGCGCCGGGCTGGTGGAGCTGTGCGACGACTCCGACAGCCTGATGATGGCCGCCCAGGCCGACGAGGCGCTGTACCGCGCCAAGCACGCCGGGCGCAACCGCGTGCAGGCTGCGCGCGCATCAAAGCAAAGTGCCATCTTTTCACCGGAATCCACTGATTCGGTCATAACGCTGTAACGCAAACGCAATAACTTCAGGCACTTATCTTTTGCTGTCGGTTGATACCACGCATGCGCCTGAAGCTGCTGACCAATCTCAATACCCTTCTTCTGGTGGCCGTGTGCCTGGCGCTGGGGGCGACGCTGTGGTGGTCGCAACGGGCGCTGGAGCGGCCTTATCTGCTGATGGAACGTTACCTGGGCCTGTCGCAGACCTTCCAGAACCAGGCTGCACGCAACATCGACGACTACCTGGCCAGTGGCGATGCCTTGCGCCTGAGCAGCGCCGGCCAGAGCCTGGAAAGCCTGTTGCAGCATCTGGATGAACTGCCTGCGGACCTCGCGCAAAACCTGCGCCCCAGCTTGGTCGACCTGGATGCGTTCAGCAAGACCGACTTGCTGGCTGCCGGCAAGCTGGCTGGCGACCCACAAGCCTTGCTGCTGCAGGCCGAGCGCGAATTGGGCGCGAACCTGGAGCAACTGAGCCAATACGCCAGCGGCGTGAATTCTGCCGAAGCTGCGCGTTACTTGCCCCCACTGCTGGCGGCATCCCAGCACCTGGCCAAGCTGTCCCTGGCCCGCGACAAACTGGTGAGCAGCGGGCGCGCGGAATTGGCCACGGATGTGGAGCGCGAAGTCGCCAATATCCGCACCCAGGCCGACCTGTTGGAGCAACTGCCGTTGCTGGGGGTGAAGGCCAGTGCCGAATCCGGCGCCGATGACTTCTCCGCCATGATGGGCTTGGAAAACAGTGAAAAAGCTGAAGCCCAGGACACCGGCGTCGACCTCAAGCGCGAACTCAACAGCCTGCTGACCCGCTATCCCGCTGAACTCAAGCGCACCCGCGAACAAATCCAGCAACGCGCTGACCTGGCCGCCCGCACCCGCCTGAAAATCAACGCCGTGCAGGAGGCCATTGCTGGCCTGGAACCGGTTGTGCGCGCACAGCATGGTGCAATCCAAGGCGAAGTGCGTGTGATGCAAGGGGTGATGATCGGCCTGATCCTGCTGATCGCGCTGCTGATCGACACCCTGCAACGACGCTTGGCACGGGTGCTGACCAACCTGGCACCCGCCCTGTCGACCTGGGCCGAAGGTGACTTCAGCCGGCCGATTGCCTTGGGCAAGACCAACCGCGAACTCCACGATATCGAAGCCTCGCTGAACCGCCTGCGCGCCTACCTGGTGGACCTGGTCGGCACGATTCGCGGCAATGCCGAGGAAGTCGCGGGCAGCAGCCGCGCCCTCGCCGAACTGAGCAGCGGCCTGCACGACGGCGCCGAACGCCAGGCTGGGGACACGGCGCAGATCCGCGATTCGCTGGGTGAACTGGAAGCGACCATCCAGCAAGTCGCCGGCGATGCCAGCCAGGCCGCCGGCGCCAGCCGCAGCGCGGGCCAGGCGGTGGAGCAAGGCCAGCGTGTGATCGGCTTGAGCCTGACCGGGCTGCATGCCCTGGTGGGCGAAGTGCAGCAAAATGCGCAGATGATCGAAAAACTCGCCGAGGAATCGGCCACCATCGGCGGCGTGCTGACGGTGATCCGCTCGATTGCCGACCAGACCAACCTGCTGGCCCTCAACGCGGCCATCGAGGCCGCCCGCGCCGGTGAAGCCGGCCGTGGGTTTGCCGTGGTCGCCGACGAAGTCCGTTCCCTGGCCCAGCGCACTGCCGGCGCCACCGCAGAAATCCAGACCCTGATCGCCGGTCTGCAAAGCGCCGCCCACCAATCGGTACAAGGCATGCGCGCGCAGGTCGAACACGCCGAAGCTACCGCCCAGCAGGCCCAGGCCGCGGACGGCGCGCTGGATGAAATCGTCGGCGCCATCCAGACCATTTCCGAAACAGCCGTGCGCATCGCGGATGTGACGGCACAGCAAAGTGGTGCCGTCAGTGAGATTCGCGACAACAGCGAGCGGATTCACCAGTTGGGCGAGGATAATCTGCTGCGCATTGGCCAGGGCCGCAGCCAGGGCGAGCATTTGCTGGTGCTGGGTGGGCAGCTCAATACGGCGGTGCAGGCCTTCCGCGTGTGACCTGATCTATTGCCCTGTGGAGATCAAAAGGTGGGAGGGAGCTTGCTCCCGATTGCGGGGTATCAGCCACTGTACGTGTTCACTGATGCACCGCCATCGGGAGCAAGCCCCCTTCCACATTGATCTTCACCGGATTCAACGCTGTATCGCCAATGACCGGATCCCGGCCCGTAGTCACAAATTTTGCGCAATCCTCGCTAATCGTGCCGCCTACTGCATAGAACTGGACAGTCACAAAGGCTTTGCGGCATAGTCGCCGAGTTCTGCCGTACCCACATCAATAACAAGGAACAGCCGATGGCGACCTTACTGGTTCTTCACGGACCCAACCTGAACCTGCTCGGCACCCGTGAACCGGGCGTCTACGGGGCAGTGACCCTCGATCAGATCAACCTCGATCTTGAACGCAGGGCGCGTGAAGCCGGCCACCATCTGCTCTACCTGCAAAGCAATGCCGAGTACGAATTGATTGATCGCATCCATGCCGCGCGCGGCGAAGGCGTGGACTTTATCCTGATCAATCCCGCCGCTTTTACACACACAAGCGTTGCATTACGTGACGCGTTGCTGGCGGTGAGCATCCCATTCATCGAAGTGCATTTGTCGAACGTGCACAAACGCGAACCTTTCCGCCATCACTCTTACTTCTCCGACGTAGCGGTAGGAGTGATCTGCGGCCTTGGCGCCAGCGGTTACCGACTGGCCCTGGAGGCCGCCCTGGAACAGCTTGAACAACCGGCCAAGCGCCCCTGACCGACCCTTGGGAGTTGATGATTCATGGATATCCGTAAAGTTAAGAAACTGATCGAACTGCTGGAAGAATCCGGTATCGACGAGCTGGAAATCAAGGAAGGCGAAGAGTCCGTACGGATCAGCCGTCACAGCAAGACCCCGGCCCAGCAGTTCTACGCGCCACAGATGCAAGCACCGGCGCCAGCCGCTGCTGCACCGGCCGCCGCCCCTGCTGCCGCCGCACCTGCCGCCCCAGCCGCGCCTGCGCTGAACGGCTTCGTGGTCAAGTCGCCAATGGTCGGTACGTTCTACCGCACCCCGGCACCGACCTCGCCAGCCTTCGTTGAAGTCGGCAAGACCGTGAAAGTGGGCGACACCATCTGCATCGTAGAAGCGATGAAAATGATGAACCACATCACGGCTGAAAAAGCCGGCGTCATCGAATCCATCCTGGTAGAAAACGGTCAGCCGGTTGAGTACGACCAGCCGCTGTTCACCATCGTTTGAACCGCGGAGCGCCTTCGATGTTGAAACCTGCGAAGAAACTGCAAAAAGTCCTGATCGCCAACCGCGGCGAGATCGCGCTGCGTATCCTGCGCGCCTGTAAGGAAGAGGGCATCAAGACCGTCGCTGTTTACTCGACGGCCGATACCGAATTGATGCACGTGAAACTGGCGGACGAAAGCATTTGCATCGGCCCGCCACTGGCCACGAACTCGTACCTGAAAGTCTCGAACATC
>NZ_LKEG01000013.1 GCF_001645105.1 Pseudomonas marginalis | reverse complement strand
GTAAAGATCCCCTGTGGGAGGGGGCTTGCTCCCGATGGCGGCGTGTCAGCCAGTGTATTTCTAGCTGATGCACAGCCATCGGGGGCAAGCCCCCTCCCACATTTGGATCATCAACACGTTCGCGCTAGCGCAAGGCCCGACGCAGCACTTTGCCCACGGTGGTCTTGGGCAATTCGGTGGTGCGGAACTCCACATACTTCGGCATCTTGTAACCCGTCAGGTACTCCCGGCAATGCGCCAGGAGCTGCTCCTGGGTCAGGTTCGGGTCCTTGCGCACCACGATGATCTTGACCTTCTCCCCGGTCACGCCATCTTCCACCCCAATCGCCGCCACTTCCCCCACCCCAGGGTGTAACGCCACTACATCTTCGATTTCATTGGGGTACACGTTGAAGCCGGAGACCAGGATCATGTCCTTCTTACGATCCACCAGCCGGATGTAACCGCGCGCGTCCATCACGCCGATATCACCGGTCGACAGCCACCCCTCGGCATCCAGCACTTCGGCGGTGGCCTCCGGGCGTTTCCAGTAGCCCTGCATCACCTGCGGCCCGCGCACTTGCAGTTCGCCCGGCTCGCCGATCTCGGCCAGCGCGCCGTCTTCGCGCAGAAAGCGTACCCAGGTCGACGGTAATGGCACACCGATGCTGCCGGTGAACTCCATCTCGCGCATGCGTGCAATGTTGATCGGGCTGATGCTCACCACCGGCGAACACTCGGTCAGGCCGTAGCCCTCGATGATCGGCAGTCCGGTGACTTCCTTCCAGCGTTTGGCCACCGCCGTGTGGGTGGCCATGCCGCCCGCAATCACCATGCGCAGGTCGGAAAAGTCCCGCGCGCAAAACGCCTTGTTCTCCAGCAAACCGTTGAACAAGGTGTTGACCCCGGCAATGCCGTTGAAGCGCTCCTTGCGCAGGATCATCTGCACCCGCTTCACGTCCCTCGGGTTGGCGATGAGGATATTGCGCCCGCCCAGGCACATGAACATCAGGCAATTCACCGTCAGGGAAAAGATGTGATACAGCGGCAGCAAGGTGACGTTGGTTTCCTGTTTGTCCTGGTCCAGTTGATCCCCCACCCAGGCCTTGGCTTGCAACAGGTTGGCGATGATATTGCGGTGGCTGAGCATCACGCCCTTGGCATCGCCGGTGGTGCCGCCGGTGTATTGCAGGAAGGCCAGGTCGTCGAGGTGCATCTCCACCGGGAAGTGGTTCAGCGCCCGCCCCTGTTTCAACACCTGGTTGAACCGCACCGAGCCACGCAGGTTGAACGCCGGCACCTGCTTTTGCACGCTGCGCAGGATGAAGTTCATCGCCGCGCCCTTGAAGGTGCCGAGCAAATCACCGATGGCGGCGATCACCACGCGTTTCACGCTACTGCCGGTAATGACTTTTTCCAGGGTATGCGCGAAGTTTTCGAAGATCACCACAGTTTCGGCGCCGCTGTCCTTGAGCAAATGCTTGAGCTCATGGGCGGTGTACAGCGGGTTGACGTTGACCACCACCGCGCCGGCCAGGATCGTGCCCAGCAGGCAGATCGGGTACTGCAAGCAGTTGGGCATCATCAGCGCGACGCGGTCGCCTTTCTTGACGCCCTGCCCTTGTAGCCAGGCGGCAAAGGCAATGCCTTGCACCTGCCAGTCGGCGTAGGTCATTTCGGTGCCGATGCTGACGTAGGCCACTCGCTCGCGAAACTTCTCCAGGTGTTCCAGGAACACCTCGCGCAGCGACGGGTAGTCTTCGATACCGGCATCGATATCCGCCGGGACGCCAGGCAGGTAAGCGTTCAACCAGATCCGTTCGGTGTGTTCCAGGCTTACAGCGTTCATGGCAGTCTCCTTGTTGTTGTTTTTGATAGAGCTACTTTTCGACGATGGCGGTAATGCCCAGCCCGCCCGCCGCGCAGATGGAAATCAGGCCGCGCCCGCCGCCGTTCTCATGGATGAGCTTGGCCAGCGCCGCCAATTGCCGGCCACCGGTGGCGGCGAACGGGTGACCACAGCCGAGGGAGCCGCCGTTGACGTTCATTTTGGCGCGGTCGATGGCACCCAGCGGCGCGTCCAAGCCTAGACGGTCGCGGCAATAGTCGGCGTCTTCCCAGGCCTTGAGCGTGCACAGCACTTGGGCGGCGAAGGCTTCGTGGATCTCGAAGAAATCAAAGTCGTTGAAGCTCAGACCTTCGCGCTTGAGCATGCGCGGCACCGCGTACGCCGGGGCCATCAGCAGGCCTTCGGTGCCGTCGACGAAATTCACGGCGGCGGTTTCGCCGGTACGCAGGTAGGCCAGCACCGGCCAACCGTGTTCGGCCGCCCATTCCTCGCTGGCCAGCAACACCACCGAGGCGCCATCGGTCAGCGGCGTGGAATTGCCCGCGGTGAGCGTGCCGTTTTGCCGGTCGTAGGCCGGGGACAGGCCGGCGAGCTTCTCCAGGCTGGCGTCGGCGCGCAGGTTGTTGTCCTTCGCCAGGCCACGATGGGGGCTGATCAGGTCATCGAAGAAACCGCGTTTATAGGCTGCATCCAGGCGCTGGTGGCTGGTGAGGGTCAATTCATCCTGGGCCAGGCGCTTGATCTGCCAGCGCTTGGCCATTTCTTCGCAGTGTTCGCCCATGGACAAGCCGGTGCGTGGCTCGCCATTGCGCGGCAGCAACGGCTTGAACAGCATCGACGGTCGGACCTTGAGCAGCGCCTTCAACTTGTCGCCCATGCCCTTGGCGCGGTTGGCCGCGAGCAAGGTGTGGCGCAGGGATTCGTTGATACCGATGGGCGCGTCGGAGGTGGTGTCGGCACCGCCGGCGATGCCGACCTCGATCTGGCCGAGGGCGATCTTGTTGGCCACCAACAAGGCCGCCTCCAGGCCGGTGCCGCAGGCTTGTTGCACGTCGTAGGCCGGCGTGTCCGGGGACAACGTGGTGGAGAGCAGCGACTCACGCGCCAGGTTGAAATCCCGCGAGTGCTTGATCACGGCCCCGGCGGCAAACTCACCCAGGCGTTGGCCGTGCAGGTTGTAGCGGTCGACCAGGCCCTGCAGGGCGGCGACCAGCAGGTCCTGGTTGCTGTCGTGGGCGTACACCGTGTTGGAACGGGCGAACGGGATACGGTTACCGCCGATGATCGCCACGCGGCGAACGGGGGCCGGGTTGAAGCTGTAGTCAGTCATTCCACGCTCTCTTTCCAGATGAACAGTCCACGCATATGGGGTTTGTCGCCGGCGAAATTGCGCACTTCGAATTCGCGGCGCGGGCCGGTCACAGGGTGACTCCACAGCGCAACCTGGCCAGGCAAGAAGATCGGCAGCTTGAAATCACAATGGGCCTCGGCCTGGTCCAACCCACCGGGCGGTTGCTGCGCGGCGAGTGCACGCCCCAGGGTCCACATGCCATGGGCGATGGCGCGGCGAAAGCCGAATATTTTTGCGCCGATCACAGACGTGTGAATCGGATTGAAATCCCCCGACACCTTGGCAAAACGCCGGCCCAGGTCGGCGGGTAGCACCCAGCGTTGGGTGCGCAACAGCCCCTCTTCCTGCAACGGCAGCCCGTCCTCCCACGGTTCGCCGACCGGGCCCTTGACGTCCCGGCGCAGGTACAGGCTGTCGCTTTCCCATACCAGTGTGTCGGCGCCGTAGGCACGGGTGGCGATGCTCAGCGCCTGGCCTTTGGGATGGGCGACCCAGCGCTCGCAGTACACCTCAAGCCGCAAGGCCTGGCCTGCATGCAGGCGCTGATGCTGACGAATGCGATTGGCCAGGTGCACCATGCCGCTGGCCGGGTACGGGAAGCTCGGTCGCGTCAGCAACATCAGGTGCAACGGGAACGCCAGCACGTGCGGGTAGGACAGCGGCACGCCCTGCTCGCGACGAAAACCACAGGCGCGGCCATACGCCTCAATGCCAGCGGCGGACAACTGCGCTGCCGAGCGCACGAGACGTTCCTTGGGTAGCACCGGCGCACCGTCGAGCGTGGGTTTGCGCAGGGCACGCACGCCATCCATCAGCAAGCGCGTACGGGATGGCGGCGGGTCGATGATCTGCGTTATGTAGTCCATGGCTCAGGCTCCCAGCAGGCTTTGGCCGCACACGCGTACGACCTGGCCGTTGACCCCGCCCGACGCGGGGTGCGCCAGCCAGGCGATGGTCTCGGCGACGTCGACGGGCTGCCCGCCCTGGGACATCGAGTTCATGCGCCGCCCCGCTTCGCGGATCATCAGCGGGATTTTCGCGGTCATCTGGGTCTCGATAAACCCGGGCGCCACCGCGTTCACCGTGACGTGCTGCGTCGCCGCTTGCGGTGCCAGGCCCTGCACCAGGCCGATCACACCGGCTTTGGAGGTGGCGTAATTGCTTTGCCCAAGGTTACCGGCGATGCCGGAAATCGACGACACACACACGATGCGCCCGCCGGGGTTCAAGCCCTGGCTGGCCAGCAACGCATGACTGAGCTGCAACGGCGCCTCTAAGTTCACGGCCAACACACTGCGCCAGGCGTCCTCGGTCATCTTCGCGATGGTTTTGTCCCGGGTGATCCCGGCGTTGTGCACCACCACATCGAAGGCGCCGTATTGGCTGACGTGGGCCTGCAACAGCGAGGCCGCGTCGGTGGCGGTAATGTCCAGCGGCAGCGCCGAACCGCCGACACTGTCCGCCGCCTGTTGCAGCGACGCCTGAGCCTGGGGCACGTCCACGCACACCACATGGGCGCCGTCCCGCGCCAACACCTGGGCAATCGCCAGGCCGATGCCACGGGAGGCGCCGGTGACCAGCGCGCGACGGCCGGCGAAGGGTTTGTCCCAATTGACGCTGACGTGGCCGTCCACCGGTTTTTCCAGGCGTATCACCTGCCCTGAGATATACGCCGAGCGACGCGACAGGAAGAACCGCAGGCTGCTGTCCAGCGCGTCTTCGGCGCCGGGTGCGACGTAGATCAACTGTACGGTGATCGCCCGACGCAGCTCCTTGGCCAGCGAACGCACCAAGCCTTCAAGGGCGCGCTGGGCGATGGCCTGGGGCAGGTCCTGGCACTGTTCCGGCGCGGTACCGAGCACCACCACGCGGCCGTGCTGGCCAATGCGCTTGGCGTTGGCGTGGAAGAACCCGTACAGCGCGTCCAGCTGCTGCAGATCCGCCACGGCGCTGGCGTCAAACACCGCGCCCTGCACCTTGACCGTGGACGGCGCCTTGAGCGTGGCCGGGGTGGCGGTGACCGTGTCGGTGGCCGCGAACACCCGCTGCACTTCGGCAACCAGGCGCCCTGCCCCGGCGACGATCACCGGGTTGGCCAGGCCGTGCTGGCCGCTGCGATGGCGTTGCAGCGGCAACGGTTGCGGCAAGCCGATGGCCTGCGCCAGGCGCCGGCCCCAGGGGGAATTGACGAAAGAAAGGTAACTGTCACTCATAGATAGATCCACTCACAACACATACTGGCCGTGTAAACCCGGTCTGTGTGGGAGGGGGCTTGCCCCCGATAGCGGTGGTTCAGCCCCCTCCCACATCGATTGGTTTTTTCCTAGTTGACCGAGGCGTTTTCGCTTTGGCTGTTGCGGCGTTTGGGGGCCGGTTCCAACGCGTGCTTGCGTTGCTGCAAGGCCTCCAGCAACCCGAAGTCCTGCGGGAAGTCGTCCACCTGGATACCGTGATCGGCGTATTCCACATAGCGCCCCAGCAGGGTGTCTTCTTCGTCGCTGATCAGGTCCAGCGCCCGCGCCTTGACGCGCCAGACGGTGAAGGCCGTGGCGGAAATCGGCATCGGTTCGATCAGGCCTTGTTTGACGGCGGACTTGAGACGGGTCTCGATCAACTCGACTTGCGGCAACAAACGGAAACCCAGTTCGCCGTAGGCCAGCTTGTCGATTTCCGGGCGTGGGACGTAGGAATTGGCCAGCAAACGGTCGCGGGTGTCGCCCGGTGTCTGCACCACATCGGCCACTTGGGCCAGCAGGCGGTCCGAGGGTTTGCGCAGCGGTATGCCGAACGGGAACGTCAACGCCCTGATGACCACGGCGGCGGCTTTCGACGGGTAGTTATCGAGCACTTCGGCCAGCGCTTCATGGGCGCGCAACAACGCGTCCTGAGCCGACCAGTGCACCAGCGGCAGATCCGCCTGAGGCCGGTCGTCATCCTCAAAGCGCTTGAGCACGCAGGACACGATGTACAGCTGCGACAGAATATCCCCCAGGCGCCCGGTGATACTTTCCTTACGCTTGAGGGCACCGCCGAGCACGCCCATGGAAATGTCCGAAATCAGCGCAAGCACGACCGACAGACGATTGACCTGGCGGTAGTAGGACGCCAGTGCCGGGTCAGTCTTGGCCGGCGCGGAAAGCAGCCGCCCGCCGGTCAGCGCATGCACCGCCGCGCGCACGGTGTTAGCCAGCACGAAACTCACATGGCCGAACATGGCCCGGTCGAAGTCTTCCAGGGCCTTGCGCCGGTCCGGGTTACGCGCCGCTTCCATCTCGCTGAACACATAGGGATGGCAGCGGATCAGCCCCTGGCCAAAGATGATCAGGCAGCGCGTCATGATGTTCGCGCCTTCCACGGTGATGGCGATGGGGCTTTGCTGGTAAGCGCGCGCGAGGAAGTTGTTCGGGCCCATGCAGATGCCCTTGCCGGCGACGATGTCCATGCCGTCATTGACGATCATCCGCGCGCGCTCGGTGACGTGGTACTTGGCAATGGCCGAGATCACCGAGGGTTTCTCACCGGCATCCAGGGACGCCACCGAGACTTTGCGCACCGCATCGCAGGCATACAGGTGCCCGGCCATGCGCGCCAGGGGCGCCTGCACGCCTTCGAACTTACCGATGGGCAAGCCGAACTGTTTGCGCATCGCCGCATAGGCCGTCGTGCCGCGCACCGCGACCTTGCCCAGGCCGACGTTGGAGGATGGCAGGGAAATCGCCCGGCCGGCCGCCAGGCATTCCATCAACATGCGCCAGCCGTTGCCGATTTGCTCACGGCCGCCGATCACCCACTCCAGCGGAATGAAGACATCCTTGCCGGTGGTAGGACCGTTCTGGAACACCGCATTCAACGGCCAATGCCGACGGCCGCTGTTGACGCCAGGGTGGGACGTCGGGATCAACGCACAGGTGATCCCCAGCGAGCCGGGCTGGCCGAGCAAACCGTCCGGGTCTTCGGCGCGGAACGCCAGGCCGAGCACCGTGGCAATCGGGCCCAGGGTGATGTAGCGCTTGTCCCAGGTCACACGGAAACCCAGCACTTCCTCGCCTTCATGCAGGCCTTTGCAGACGATGCCCAGGTCGGGGATCGCGCCGGCATCCGAGCCGGCATACGGGCTGGTCAGCGCAAAGCACGGGATGTCCTCACCCCGCGCCAGGCGCGGCAAGTAGTAATTGCGCTGGGCATCGGTGCCGTAATGCAAGAGCAATTCAGCCGGCCCCAGGGAATTGGGCACCATCACCGAAATCGCTGCCGCCGAGCAGCGCGTCGACAGCTTCATGATCACTTGCGAGTGCGCATAGTGAGAGAAACCTTTGCCGCCGTACTGCTTGGGAATGATCATGCCGAGGAACCCGGCATCCTTGGTGTACTGCCAGCCTTCGGGAGACATGTCCTGCCAGACCTGGGTGGTTTCCCAGTCGTTGGCGATGTCGCAAAGGGTTTCCACTTCGTTGTCGAGGAAGGCTTGCTCCTCCGCGCTCAGGCTGGCGGGAGCCGCCTGCAGCAGGCGCTGCCAATTGGGCTTGCCACTGAACAGCTCGGCGTCCCACCACACGGTGCCGGACTCAATGGCCGCGCGCTCGGTGTCAGACATGGCCGGCATGATCGTACGAAACAGGCCCAGGGCCCTGCCGGTCAGCACGCTGCGGCGCAGGGGTTTGATCGTCATCAGCAACGCGGGCAGCACCACCAGGATCGCCGCAACGGTGGTGCCGACACCCGCCACCACGTTGAACAGGTAACCCGCCGCCAGCCAGAGAAGGCCAGCGCCCAACCAGAGGGTGGCGAAAGCTTGTCGATACGCCAGGGCAATCGCGATTGCGACGCCCACCAATAACCAGATAACCATGGGGATACCTCTATTCGATTCAGGGTATGGCCTACGTGCAACAGGTCGGATGAACTGCGGCGTAACGCCACACTACAAAATTCGAAAACTATATTCAAATTTTGTTTTGAAATTATTATTTAATGCGCATCCAAAAAAAACGGCCGAACCGGCCGCTTGGTCAATCACGCCGAAAAGAGGTCTCCCCTGAAACCTCAGAACGCGTAGGTAGCCGAAAGGCTGACGACATCGCCGGACGAGGCAGCCTTGCCATCAAGGCTTGCAGCCCCCAGCCGATCGACGTTCTTGGTCTTCAACTTGACCTCTTGGACGAACTGGTGGGAATAGGCAGCATCCAGCGTCAATCCCTTGATGGCTTTGACCTCATACCCCGCTCCGAGCGACAAGAATGTGCGATCACCATCGGGGATCCGAGGGTCACGGGTCGAGTTGCGGGTCGGTGTCTGGTCAATCGCCACACCGGCACGCAAGGTCAGCTCATCGGTCGCACGCCAGTCTCCACCGACGGAGTACATCCAGGTGTTTTTGTAATGGTAGGGAATCGAGACAATCGTCATGTCGCCGGACTTGAGCGTCAGGTCTTCGAACGACGACCACTGCGTCCAAACCACACTCGCGCCCAGAGTGAATCGATCATTGAACCGGTGCACCCAGTCAACGCCCGCCGTGGCAGGAATATCCAACTGAGTGCTGGCGTGGGCACCGTCCGGAAACAGCTCAAGCCCCGGATACGCCGTGCCCACCAGCGTGCCGCTACCGCCAAACGGGCTGGGTTGTGTCAGGAGGTTGTAGGAAAACTGGTCAGCACGGATGGAGTACTTGCCGGTCATCTTGTTCTTGATCCTGGCGTGGTAGTTCAGGCCCAGCGTGTCTTTTTCCGTGGATTTCCAGACGACGCCGGTAAACCAGCCGGCCGAGATATTATCGACCTTGATGCGCATCAGGGCGCCACCGACGTCCGACGGGAACGTTGTACCGCCCAGTTCGGAATCGGACACCGCTGCCGCTGACAACAGGTCGACGTTCTGGCTGACAAAACCTTTACTGTGCTGAATGATCACGCCGCCACCGAGGGCGAACTGATCGTTGAGCTTGAACGACAAGGACCCCGTCAACCCCACGGTTTCAATTTTGGTATCCACGGCAAAGCCGCGCAGTTTGGAGTCTTCATCCCAGGTGGAACGCATGCCTTGGGGCACGACCTGGCTCAAACCGAAGGCGAATCGATCCCCCAGCGGCATCACCATAAACCCCGTGGGCAACCAGGCCGTGAATCCACCTTGTCCACCCTCATTGTTGTTGGCTGTGGTCGCCGAGCCGTCGGGAAAGCCGTCGCCGCCCAACGGCGTGCTGGAAATCGGATTGCCTGCATAATCAAAGGCGGCGCCTTTGTACTGGATCTTGACGCGTGCGTAGTCGATCGTGAATTGCGCAATGCTGCGGTCCACAAAGGCCATGGCCGCGGGGTTGTTGAACGCCGAACTCGGATCGTTCTTGAACAGCGAGCCGCCAGCGAACGCTCGCCCCCAACCGGGAGCCCCATACGTCGGCGTGGAAAAACCGCCAGCCTGCACAGGCACTGCGGTCGTCAGCCCGCCCATCAACGCCAGTCCCAGGAAAACCTGTAGCTGTCGTTTCTTATCATTCATACCCCACTCCTTACTGCTCTCTCACTCAACCGCCCGAGCCCTATCGTCGACAGGCGCCTCGTTGAGGCGCCCGTCTTTCAGCGGGCGATCAGCCCTTGGTTTCAGTCGCTATCCAGGAACAGTCAGGGAACAACGGTGAATGCCGGAGTAGGCTTGACGCTCAGGCTCACCACCGTGCAGTTGCCTGCCAGGGACTGATTGGAAGCCGTCAACACGCCACCGCTGTAGTTGGCGCTGATGGTGGAAGCGCCACAATTGGAGACGGGGTAGAGAATCGAACCGGCGATGGTGTACCCGACATTCGACACTGAGCCGACCGCGGCACCATTAGCCGTCAATGTCCAAGGCAGGCCAGTGATCTTGGGCAGGTCGCAAAGACCACCGCCGGTGATGGCAACGCCGGTGATTTTCGCGACACCGGAGGCGTCGACGTTACCGGTGAAGGTAGCCCCACAGTTAACGGGGGCCTGATAGGAGGACGGCGATTTCACCGAGATCGTGCCTGGCGCGGTGAAGTTGGTGTTGATGGGCGTGATGCTGTACGCATTGGCCATGGAAGCGGCACCCATGCAAACAACCAGGGCAGACAACGACACAAGAGATTTCAAGTTCATCATTGCTATTCCTTACATAGAAAGGCGAGTTATTCGCCAGGGGTAATGACCTAATTAAGAAGTCACGATAAGACAACGAAACTTCTCGACCAGATCAAATCATCAACTCAATTATTAAGCCCCAGTAAAACGGGATTTCTCGGACAACTTTGAATGAGGGTGCAATCGGCGGCGATGACCGTAAGGGCCATGGCAATAGGCGATCAGGCCGGACATACGCAATAGAACGTGCGTGGGCAATTTGCTGGGCAATTGCATAGTGAGTGTTCTTCCCTTGAAATTGTATTTGTTCGGGTAGAACAACTTTCTTGCAACTAAGCATGCGCCGGAATAGGAAAAATCTGAGCGATAAAAAACTATGTTACCGCCAAATTTTGTTACATAGGCAGGGAAAACGATATACCGCTGTATCGCGATATGAGGGGGCAATAAGGCGAGAGAGGTGGCACAGCGAGCGGTGATCAACACCGATGGGGTGACAAGCAGTACACGCCCAGCCGCAGGAGCGTTGAGCGTCGAGGTAGGCAGCGGCGGACTAGGCCGGGGCCAATGTAACCGGACGGGTCGCCAGGGCGACCCGTCGATGCAGTGAGCGCGTGAACCCGCAGAAAGAGGCGCTGACTAGCCGCTCACACGGGCATTGCGGGGTGTTGCGGGGATCAGAACTCGTAGGTGACCCCCAGGCTGACGACATCGCCGTAGGCATCGGCTTTCCCATCCAGCGTTGCACCGCCTAGACGGTCCTGGTTGTGCGTCTTCAACTTGGCCTTTTCCACAAACTGGTGAGAGTAGGACCCGTCGATACCCAGGCCTGGGATAGCCCGGATTTTGTAACCGAAGCCCAGGGACGTGAAGATGCGATCACCGTCCGGGATACGCGGGTCACGGGTGGAGTTACGGGTGGGTGTCTGGTCAGTGGCTACACCGGCGCGCAGGGTGAAGTCGTCGGTGAGTTTGTAGTCGCCACCCAGCGAGACCATCCAGGCATCTTTGTAGTTATAGGGAATCGCAACAATCGTCGAGCCCTCGGACTTCAGGGTCAGGCTCTTGAACGATGACCACTGGGTCCAGGTGACGCTCGCACCAAGGGTAAAACGATCAGTGAACTGGTGCACCCAATCGAAAGACGCATTGGCAGGCACATCCAGTTGCGTCGTGGCTTTACCCTGCATTTGAAGATTCAGGCCCGGGTACAAAATACCCGGCAATCCGCCTTCAATCAGGGCCTGCGACCCTGGGTCGGCGTAGATGTTGTATTTACCCTCAAGTTTATTCTTGATCTTGGCGTGGTAGTTCAAGCCCAGGGTGTCTTGTGGTGTGGGCTTCCAGGCCAGGCCGGCAAACCAGCCTACCGAGGTATTATCGACTTTGACTCGCATCAACGAATAACCAACCCCCGCCGGGAATGGGATCGAATTCGGAGCAAGTGCGGCAGCAGCATATAAGTCAACGTTCTGGCTGACGAAACCTTTGGTGTGCTGAACAATGGCACCACCGCCGATGGAAAATTCATCATTGACCTTGAATGACAGCGATCCTGTCAATCCGACGGTTTCGATACGTGTGTCAACCGCGAAGTCCCGCCCTTTCCAGTCCTGATCCCACGTCGTACGCGCGCCCATGGGCACGACCTGACTCAGGCCAAACGCGAAGCGGTCACCGATGGGCATGACCATAAACCCAGTCGGCAGCCAGGCGGTAAAACCACCCTGCCCGCCGTCACCCGTGCGGGGCACCGAGTTGAAAGCAAACGTATCCGGGTCGATGGTCGTTGTTGAAGTAGGGTTGCCCGTATAGTCTTTGGCAGTTCCCTTGTACTTGATATTGATGCGCGCATAGTCAACGTTGAACTGCGAGATATTGTGGTCAATGAACGCCATCGCCGCCGGGTTGTTATAGGCCGCTGAGGGGTCATTTTTAAACATGGAACCACCACCAAACGCACGTCCCCACCCTTCCGCCCCGAAAGTCGGAGTTGAGAACCCGCCAGCTTGCACGGTGCCTGTTGCAGCCAGGAGCCCCCCCATGATCGCCAGGCTCAACAACGTGCGCGCCGGTTGTTTCTTATTATTCATGATCCACTCCTTATTATTTTTATCCACCAGAGTCGGGCGTTCCTATCTGGCCTGCCGCAACAAGTGCCTCTTTCGAGGCACTTGCTTTTTTCAACGTGTGATCATCACGTCAAGCGCGTTACACCGCTTATGGAGAAACGGTAAAGGCAGGGTTTGGCACCGCGGTCAGCGCCGTGATCTTGCACGAGCCCACGGTCTGGGCGCTTGGCACGCTCAGGGTATTGGTGCTGTTGTTGAAGCCAACATTGATTGTCACGGGTGAAGCGCTGCAGTCAGACAGGATCTTGAATTTCACGCCCGAAACCGTGCCGGTAAAGGCAGTCGGGCCACCGCCGGTGACGGCGAGCGACCATGGCAGACCCTGCAACACCGGCACGGCGCAGAGCGAGTTGGAGCCACTGACAGTGGCGCCGGTGATGGATGCGCCAGAGCCGTTGGCTGCAACAGTCCCGGTAAAGACGATGCTGCAAGTGACCGGAAGGTTCAGGGAGGCAGGCGAGGTAACAGTAATCGAACCTGCCGTCGTGAATGCAGCACCGGCCGGTGCGATAGTGGCCGCATTGGCCATCGAAACGGCGCCGAAGCATAGGGCGAACGACGTTGCACAAACGAGGGTTTTCAAGCTTTTCATTGTTTTTCCTCACATGTTATGGCGAAGTCATTTCGCCAGGGGTAATGGCCATGAACGAGAGGTCACGGTGAAACTGCAGAACTTCCCTTTCCAGCCAAATTTCAATTCAATTACCGCAGTCGCATTCGACGCTTATTCAACAACCTTGAAGTTCGGCGGCATCTTGATCGACACCGTCTTGATCTTGCAGTCTTCGCCGATCGGGACGTTGGCGGCTTCCAACTTGCCGGTGGCGTTGTCCCACGTGCCGTTGGCGGTAGAGGGCCCGCACTTGCCGCCCAGGCCAAACGCGTGCACGTCCACGCTGATCTTCGACATGGAGCCACTTTTGGTGTCTTTGGCGACTAATACCCAGGGCAAGTTGATCGCTTCGACCCGGCTGCACTTGAGGCCGCCCTCGAATTCGACGGTGTCGACATTCACCGAAGTACCATCCGCCGCGACTTTGCCCGCCACCTTGATGGTGCAATCGGCGCTGATCAGCGCGCCTTTGGAAAAACTGATGGGGCCTTGGGCCGTAAAGGCGCTGCCGGCGGGTTCGATGCGCGCAGCCTGGGCCTGGTGATAGGCGATCAGGCCCAGCGCGGCCAATACGATATGGGTGGTGAACTTGGCAGGTGCTTGCATGGTGTACGTCCTTCCCTTTAATTATTTTTGTTCGGGTCAAACAACTTTCTTGCCACTGATCTGGAAAATCTCGGGCGACAGAAACCTGCACGGAACACAGGCCCCGAGTGCGCAAACAACGTGGTACTTGAACTTAGAACGGTGTGGCGCTGTTGCTGTACTTCTCCAAATACTTCAACCGCTGTGACGGCTGAAGATTCGCCAGGGTGATATCCCCGCCGTAATGATTCAGCACTCGATGGTCCATGCGACGGCGCCACAAGTAAGGCACGTACGCCCAGACAATCATGCTTGCGTAACCGTAAGGAAGTTGCGGCGACTCATCAAAATGGCGCAACGACTGATAACTACGGGTCGGGTTGGCATGGTGATCAGAGTGACGCTGTAACTGGAACAGGAAGATATTGGTAACAATGCGATTACTGTTCCACGAATGCCGTGGCGAACACCGCTCATAACGCCCATTGGGTAACTTCTGGCGTTTAAGCCCGTAATGTTCGACGTAGTTGACGACCTCCAACAGCGAGAAACCGTAGATGCCCTGGATAATCAGGAACGGCATCACGGCCACCCCCAGCCAGGCGATCATCGCCCCCCACAGCACCACGCTGTACATCCACGCGCTGAGCACGCCGTTCTGCCAGTGCCACGCCGGCAGGCCGAGTTTACGCAGGCGTTCACGCTCCAGGTTCCACGCCGAACGGGCACTGAACCATACCGAACGTGGCAGGAAGGCCCAGAAGCTCTCCCCGAGGCGCGAGCTGGCCGGGTCTTCCGGCGTGGCGACGCGCACGTGATGGCCACGATTGTGTTCGGTGTAGAAGTGCCCGTAGAACGTCGGGGCCAGCGTGACCTTGGCGAGAAACACTTCCAGCGCATTGGGTTTGTGACCCAGTTCGTGGGCGGTGTTGATCGCGATGCCGGTGGCGGCACCGGTCGACATCGCCATGCCCAGGTAGGTGAACCAGCTCGGTTCGCCATGCAGCTGGGTGCGGGCGGTGATGTAACTGGCGGCGTGGGACAGCCAACTGGACGGTTCCAGGTTAGCGGTAGCCTGCAACAGGCCACCCTGGATGATCCAGTCGATACCGCCGGCGGCGAGCCAGCCGGTGATCACCACAGAGGAGATGACGAACAGCACGCCGGTGTAGACGATCCAACGGTAGTAGCGTTGGGACTCAAGGTGGCCGACGGCGGATTCGGGCGGGTTGCTCACGTCTTCACCGAGCAGGCCGTCGATCAGCGGGATCAAGCCGAAGATCACCAGCACACCGACCCACCAGAGGGATTGGATACCGGTGGTGATGGCCAGGGCACCCGAGAGCAATGGAGTGGCCAGGGGCGTGATGCCCAGCCACCACAGATGACGCTTGCCGTCGGTCCATATGCTTGGGGCTGCCAGTGTCTGATTCATGGCAACCTCCGTGGCAGGGCAGCGGAAAGCAGGTTCAGGGAGCACTGAATGCTCCGGGCAATCAACCATGCGATAAAAGACGTTTTTTTCATTTTTATTCGCTCTTAGGCATTTCAAAAATCATTTCAAAACAAACATTGAAATATTTTTTTAAATAAATAGCGCGGAATCGATAGGTCGTCAACTATTTTTTCGAGGCCTTTCCTACGTGACCATGCAGTCTCTTTTTCAGCCGTTTGGTCAGGTCTCTAGCGCAAGCATTTCGGACCGTACAACCCGCAATGAAGGCCACGATTATTTGTTTGCCAAGGCAAACGGCGGATGCAGAATCTCGGCTGTTTCCAGCGGCCGCGCACGCTTGGCCAACTGGTGCACCGCCTCCACCACCCTCTCGGTGGCGGTAATCGGCAGCATATGCCCGCGCCCTTCCACGACCTGCAGCTTCAGGCCCGGGACCTTGTCGGCCAGGGCCTGGCCGTGTTTACGAAAGTCCAGGACCTTATCGCGCGCGCCATAGATCAGGCTGATGGGCAGCGTCAGTTGCGGGTAGCGCTTGACCATGTCCGGCAGCTCGTCGTTGACCAGCGCAATCTCGCTGGACGCGGCATAGAAGTTCTCGGGACGCATGCCCAGCAGCCCGCCGCCGCGGGTGGCGAAGTCCTCAGGGGCACTGTCCGGTGCGAACACCCCCTTGACCACCGCACGGCGCGTCAACAGCCCCATGGGCACGGTCAGCGTGTAGGACACCCACCGCCGCAGCCAGGCCGGTCGCACGGCCAACGACCAGAACACCAAGGGTAAGGTGGGTTGCGGATGGGTCAATGGCGCCACCAGCACCAGCCCGGATACCGTGTGGGGATGGTTAAGGGCCAACGCCAGGGAAATCGCGCCACCGAGGGAATGCCCCAGCACCAGCGGTTTATCCAGGCCCAGGGTGTGAATAAAGGCTGCCACTTGCCGCGCCTGGGCCGGCAGGTCGGCGGCGGTGCCTGTATGGCGCGTGGAATAGCCCGACCCCGGTCGGTCGAGGGTGATGACGCGAAAGTGCTCACGCAATTGCCCGGACAAGGCATAGGTCAAGTTGCGACTGCTGCCCATCAGCCCATGAATCATCACCAACGGACGGCCCTTGCCTTCCTCGTAATAATGAAAGCGCTCGCCGTTGACCTCCACAAAACGCCCATTGTTCGGAACGGCGGCTTCAATGCGCCGCGTCATCCAGACGCTGAACCCCCATAAAACGGCGCTCGCGCCTATCAACACAGCCGCCGCGATAACCCATTCAACAGCCATAGCTCGGTCCTCTGCATCCCCGCTGCTGGCGACCCGACCGGTATTGATCAAGGCCTCAGCCATCGTCCACACCCTGGACCCGAACGTCGTGCCTGTCCGTCGGACAAGTCGCACATGAGGAACCTGGGACTAGCGTAGGCGATATTTTCAGGTAGATTATTTAAAATCTTTTTTAAAATAAGTAATTCAATTTTTCTTTGCAATGGTGTTCTATCTAAAAGACACAACAAGAAAAGGAGCACCCCGATGCCCACGAAGGAATGCTTATGAATGCCCAGAGTGATTCAATCGACATCGCCATCATCGGCTCAGGCTTTGCCGGGCTCTGCATGGCGATCAAGCTCAAGGAAGCCGGGTTCACCGACTTCTTTATCGCCGAGCAGGCCGACACCCTCGGCGGCACGTGGCGGGACAACCACTACCCCGGCTGCGCCTGCGACGTGCAGTCCCATGTGTATTCGTTTTCGTTTGCGCCCAACCCGGACTGGACACGGCAGTTCGCGCCGCAAGCGGAAATCCGTGCTTACCTGGAGCAATGCGCCACGCGCTTCGGGTTGGCGCCCTACCTGCGTTTTGGCATGGGCCTCGAGCGCGCGGTGTTCGATGAGCCCCAGCAACGCTGGCAACTGAGCTTCAGCGATGGCCGCCAGGTCAGTGCGCGGGTGCTGGTGTCGGGCATGGGCGGTCTGTCGCGCCCGGCGTTGCCGGACATTCCAGGTCTCGACAGCTTCAAGGGCAAGCGCTTTCACTCCCAACAGTGGGACCACGACTATGCCTTGAAGGGCAAACGCGTCGCGGTGATCGGCACCGGCGCCAGTGCCATTCAGTTCGTGCCGAAGATCGCGCCGCACGTGGCGCATCTGGACCTGTTCCAACGCACCCCACCGTGGATCATGCCCAAACCCGACCGGGCGATCTCGCCTTTTGAACGCTGGCTGTTCAAGCACCTGCCCTTTACCCAACGCCTGGTACGCGGCGCTTTTTACTGGGCACTGGAAGGCCGTGTCGTCGGCTTTGCCTTACACCCACGGCTGATGAAAATGGTGCAGAAAATCGCCCTGCGCCACCTGCACAAACAAGTGGCTCGCCCGTCCCTGCGCAAGACCCTGACCCCGGACTACACCATCGGCTGCAAGCGCGTGCTGATTTCCAATGACTACTACCCCGCGCTGTCGCGCAGCAATGTCGAGGTGGTCACCGAGCGCGTGCTGCGCATCGAGGCCGACGGCGTGATCACCGCCGACGGTATCAAGCATCCGGCGGACTGCCTGATCTTCGGCACCGGCTTCCAGGCCACCGATCCCCTGCCCCGCGACTGCATCATCGGGCGCGGCGGCGTGGACTTGATGGACACCTGGCAGGACGGCGCGCATGCCTACAAGGGCACCACGGTGCCCGGCTATCCCAACCTGTTCCTGATCATCGGACCCAACACCGGCCTAGGGCATAACTCGATGATCCTGATGATCGAAGCCCAGGTGGCCTACATCCTCGACGCCCTCCAGCGCATGCAACGGCACGGCATCGCCACGGTGGACGTCAAAGCCGGCGTGGAGAGCGCCTACAACCAGCAGTTGCAAGCCAAGCTCAAACGCACCATCTGGAGCACCGGCGGTTGCCAAAGCTGGTACCTCGACCCGCGCACCGGCAAGAACACCACCCTATGGCCCGGCTCGACCTGGCGTTTCAAGCAGGTCACCCGGCAGTTTGCGCTCAACGATTATGTCGCCAACCGGCAACCGGGCGACGTGCCCAACCGCCCCCTGGCGACGCCCCACTCCACGCCTGAAGGGAGCCTGTCATGAAATCATTCAACGACCGCGTAGCCGCGATTACCGGTGCGGCATCCGGCATGGGCCGAGCGCTGGCATTGGCCCTGGCGCGGGAAGGTTGCCACCTGGCGCTGGCCGACAAAAACAGCCAGGGGCTGGAGCAGACCTTGGCGCTGATCAAGACCTCAACCCTGGCGCCCGTATTGATCACTACCCAGGTGCTCGATGTGTCCGACCGCCAGGCCATGGAGGATTGGGCCGCGCGCTGCATGGCCGACCACGGCAAGGTCAACCTGGTGTTCAACAATGCCGGGGTTGCCCTGTCGAGCACCGTCGAGGGCGTGGACTACGCCGACCTGGAATGGATCGTCAGCATCAACTTCTGGGGCGTGGTGCACGGCACCAAGGCATTCCTGCCGTATTTGAAAGCTGGCGGCGAGGGCCACGTGATCAACACCTCCAGCGTGTTCGGCCTGTTCGCCCAGCCTGGCATGAGCGGCTACAACGCGACCAAATTTGCCGTGCGCGGCTTCACCGAATCCCTGCGCCAGGAGTTGGACATGCAACGCTGCGGTGTCTCGGCCACCTGCGTGCACCCCGGCGGCATTCGCACCGATATCTGCCGCAGCAGCCGTATCGACGCGAACATGACCGGTTTCCTGATCCACAGCGAACAGCAGGCCCGCGCCGACTTCGAAAAGCTCTTCATTACCGACGCCGACCAGGCCGCCAAGGTGATCCTGCACGGCGTACGTAAAAACAAACGTCGCGTGCTGATCGGCCGCGACGCCTATTTCCTCGACCTGCTCGCCCGTTGCCTGCCGGCGGCCTATCAAGCCTTGGTGGTGTTCGCCAGCAAGCGCATGGCCCCGAAGCCCCGCACGCGGGTGTTTGAAACCAACGACGAGTCCCGTCTCTGAACAGGAGCACGCAGCATGTTGCCGATCCGCCGTGACATCCATTTCGCCCTCCCTGCCGAACGCATCAAGGACTGGCACGAGCAAGGCCCGTTCATCACGCATTTCTTCAATGCCCTGTCGCTGCTGTTTCCGCAGGGCGAGCTGTTTTTCATGGACAGCGTGCGCCACTACCGCCAGCGCATCGACGACCCTGAGCTGAAGAAAGAGATCCAGGGTTTTATCGGCCAGGAAGCCATGCACAGCCGCGAGCACGTGGCCTACAACGACTTGCTGCAAGCCGCGGGGCTGCCCGCGCACGCCCTGGACCGGCGCCTGAAGTTCATCCTCGACCTGCAGAAAAAACACTTGCCGGCGTCCTTCAACCTCGCGGTGACCATTGCCCTTGAACACTACACGGCGATGCTTGCCGAAATCCTGTTGAGCGACCCGTCGCGCTTCGGCGACTCACTCAAGGGCTACCAACAGATGTGGTACTGGCACGCCTTGGAGGAAACCGAACACAAGGCGGTGGCGTTCGACGTCTGGAACAGCGTGATCAAGCCCGGTCCCAAGCGCTACTTGCTGCGTACCGGGACCATGCTGTTCACCACGCTGTTATTCTGGCTGGTGGTGTTCGACTTCCACGTGCGCCTGCTGATTGCCGACCGCAAGTCGGGCGGGCACCTGAAAGGCTTCTGGCGCATGCTGAAGTTTCTGTATGGGCCCAAGGGAGTCTTCCCACGCATGCTGGTGCCGTGGCTGCACTACTTCAAACCCGGCTTCCACCCCTGGGACCACGACAACCGTGCGCGCCTCGCCGGTATCGACGCACTGGTCGAGGACATCGAGCAGGTCCGGCGCGGTTATTAGCCCTGCGCCAGGGCCTCGCGCTCACGCACAAAGCCTTGCAACTGATCGTCCGGCAGCGCCTTGCTGAAATACCAGCCTTGAATAATCAAATCGGCACCCGTATTCAGGAAGGCCAGCTGCTCGGCCGTCTCCACCCCTTCCACCACCACGCCCAGATTCAACGCCTCGCAAAAGCGCAGCATGCCGGTCATGACCTGGGCGCCCTTGGGGTCATGCTGCGCCACCACAAAGCTACGGTCGATCTTGATGAAGTCCACGGGGAATTGGTGCAGGTAACTCAGGGCCGAGAACCCGGTGCCGAAATCATCGATATAGACCTTGGCACCGATGGCTTGCAGCTTCTGAATGGTCTGGCGTGTGACCTGGATATCACTCACCAGCGCATCTTCGGTGATTTCCACTGAGACCTGCCCGTGGGCCTGGGCGAGGATTTCCACCAGGCGTTCGCCATAGGCGGCGTCGGTCAGGGTCGCACTGGAAATATTGATGGTCATCGGTAAGCTGAAACCGAGTTTCTGCCACTTCTGGTAGTGGCGAACCGCCTGGGATGCCACCCATACATCCACATCCGGCATCAAATGCGCCTGGGCCAGCCACTGCAGGAACTCCCACGGCGAATGCACTTTTCCGTCGGCATCACGGGCACGCATCAGTGCTTCACAGCCGGTGCACAAGCCAGTGCGGGTCGAGACCTGTGGCTGGAATTCAAGATAGAACTCGTAGTCGCTGATCTGCTGGATGCGGCTCAGTTCATTGGCCTGGCGCGCCAGGGTCTTGTGGGACGCGAGCACCGGGTCCAGCTCGCGCAGACGGCCCTTTTCCTCAAGGCCACGGAAAGTCATGTCCAGGGACTTGAGGTACACCGTGCCCCCTTCGGTGGCCTGGCGGTGGATGGCGCGCACATACGGCGCATACACCAGCGTACCCAGCCCCAGCAGCGCCACTTGCAGGGCCACCGCCACCCAATCACCGTGGGTGCTCAGATAGGCATTGAGCAGCACCGGCGCCGTAAACGGCACGCTGACCACCGCCGGCGACACCCACCCCATCTGCACCACCGTCAACGCCAGCATGGCGTTCAACGCGGGTACGATCAGAAACGGTATGAACAATCGCGGGTTAAGGATGATCGGCAAACCGAACAACAGCACTTCACTGACATTGAACAGTGAGAGCGGCAAACTCGCCACCGCCAACAGGCGCATGGACTGGCTCTTGGAGAACAGCAGGATCGCCAGCAACAGGCACAATGCGCCGCCCGAGCCACCGATAAACGCAAAGCTGCCCAACAGACCGCTGTTCAACACATACTTGATCGGCTCACCCGCCGCCAGTGCAGCGCTGTTCAGCACCACCGCCTGATCCAGCACATCGAACAGCGGCTGCATGGCGTAAACGCCGTGGATCCCGAAAAACCACAGCAGTGAATTCATCAAAGTCACAAACAAACCGCTGCCGTACGGCGACTCCAGGGCATCGAGTACCTGGGGCCCTTGGAGCTGTGCCACATAAGGGATCTGCAGCAACAAGGACAGCACGCTCACCAACGCCAAGGCGGTGATGACGCCCGGCACGACCATATTGATGGTGCCCCGCAGGTTGTGCCCTACCAGCTCTTCGTTGACCAGCCGAGTCCAGCGATAACGGTGCAGCCAGGCAATGGCCGGCACATTCAGCAGCGGCGAGGCAATCGCGATGAACAGCACGAAGGTGGCAGAGGCCCGGGGGTAGTCACGCAGGATAAACGTCGCAACCACCACATGGGCCAGGCACAGGAACGCTACGGGCAGCTGTGGGAGTCGATGCTGGATCGCCAGCATATAACCAATCGAAGCGGCTACCAGCAGAGGGATCACGGAACTGATCTGGTTGTGCAGCCCGGCCAGGAACGTCACCCAATGCGGGTCGAAGCCCAGCACGCGGGCAGATTCAGACAAGATCAGAAAGCCCGCCGACACCAGCAGGCACGGCAGGATCCACAACAGCCCTTCGCGAATCGCCCGCAGCGACTCGGTGCCGGCCAGGGCGGCCAGGCGCTGGGTGAAGAAAAGTTTGAACAGCGTTTGCGCCATGACCCATCCCTCTGCCCATCGCCCACTGTCCTTGGAAGGCAGGGCCGGAAACACTGGGCTAACGCTACACGTCCAGGCACGATGAGCGAAAGCCTTTTGCCACGCATCTAAGTGATTTTTCCGTATTGGATGACAGGCAATTCCGTGTTTTTTCCAAATAATTGAATGTTCCGACCTGGGCCAATGTCCGAATCTGCTTCAATGGGCATTATCCGAGTGTCACCCTACCGTTGCCTTTGTTTGGAGTAAGCCCTTGTCACAACCCGGTGATAACCATCAGCTCGCGCTGGACAGATTCCTCGACGCACATCCCGATGTCGCCACTGAACTTAATACCCTGAACCCGCTGGCCGCCCAGGCCAAGGGCGAAACCCTGGCGCAATACCGTGCCGAACGGCTGCATGAAGCCTTCGAAGCGGAAGCCGAGCGCCAGGGCCTGTTTGCCTGGGAGTTAACCCTCAAACTGACCGCCGAATCCGGCGAAGCCTTTGAAGCCCAGCGCCTTGAGGTGCATAAGGAAGTGGCGCAGATGGCCGGCCTGAGTTGGGTCGAGTACTGCCAACTGCATGACCTGGCCGGTTGACGCGTTACCCCAGGAACCAGCGACGTCGCCTGCCGCCCAGGACTTCGCGCAACTCGGCGATACATACCCTTCGCTGCTCCGGGTCCATCGCCAGTGCGGTGCACAACGTTGGCCAGCAATGCCTGGGCAGTTGCCGAGGTCTCGGCAACCGCTGATTGCGTTGGCGCTCGCCGGGACGCCGTCCCTCGGCCAGCTCATACAACACACACGCAACCCCATACAGGTCCGCGCTGGCTGATGGCAACCCTCCGGCCATCAGCTCCGGTGCCGCATACGCAGGCGTCCAGGCATTCAAGCGACTGCGGCTCAAACCCGGTAAACCAACCCCTACCTGCGCCTCGGCATGGCCCAGGCCAAAATCAAACAAGCGCACCCCCTGCTCCCCCACCATGATATTCGCCGGTTTCACATCGCCATGCAGGACGCCTTGCCGATGCGTGTAAGCCAGCGCATCCAGCAATTGCACGGCCATAGGTTGCAGCTCCTGCCACGGCAGGCCTTGCGGGCGTTCCGGGAGCATGCGGTCGAGGGTCAGGCCGGGCATCACTTCCATGGTGAAGAATGCCACCTGGTGGGCCGTGTCTACCTCGAAAGAAAATGCGCGCACCACGTGATCATGGCGCAGGCTGCGGGTCAGGGCGAACTCGCTGTACAACAATAAATGCGCATCGGTGCACGCGGAGAGTGTCTCGCCCAACAGCTTCAGCGCCACACGGCAGTCCGGCTCGCCGAACGCTTCATGCAGCAGGTCCCGGGCGCGATACACCACGCCCATCCCGCCTGAACCGAGGATCCGTTCAAGCTGATAGCGGCCCGCAAGCAGGCTCGGCGGGCCCGCTGCTGCGTTCATGGCTGGACCACCACGGCGGTCAAGTCATCTTTCGCCGCCGCCCGTAACGCGCCGCTGAACAAGCGCTCCACCACCTTGCGCGGCGTACCTGCACTCATGGCGCTCCCCAGCTCACTGTGGCTGAGCCCCTGGTACAGGCCATCACTGCACAGTAAAAACACATCCCCTGGATGGGCACTGAACTCCAGTATCTCGAGGCTCAGTGGCTGTCGGGCACCAATGGCGCGTGTCAGGGCCCTGGCGTCCGGATGAGCCCGAGCGCGTTCCAGGCTCAGTTGCTGCTTATCCATCAGTTGTTGCTGCAAAGAGTGGTCGCGCGACAGTTGATACAGGCACTGACTCCGCCAGAGGTAGCATCGACTGTCACCTGCCCAGATACAGGCTGCACGGTCGTGTTCAAGTAACAGCACAACCACCGTACTGCCCATGATGCCCGCCAGGCCATCGGCGGCTTGCAATTGGCTGTCGAGGTCACGCAAGCAGCGTCGCACCGCGTCGATCCGTTGCTCGAAGCCCCCATGGGCTGGCAGTGCGGCAAGACTGCTGACCACCCGTTGACTGGCCACATTCCCGGCACGATGGCCGCCCATGCCATCGGCGACCGCCCAACACCCGCGTTGCGGGCAATCAAGCCATGCATCCTCGTTGCGCGCACGGCCCTTGCCTTGCGCCGTGCGCCCTGCACTTCGCCAACGCAGCGCCCGGTTCACAATTGCTCCGGCAGGCGGAAGGTGCGCCATGTCGCGATCTGGAAAGGGCTGGGGTTACCCTGGCTGGTGAGCAGGTAATTGGCACGGAGGCCAGCCAGGTCGGCCTTGAGTATCTGCGCGTCCCTGCCGCTGGCAGGCTCGCTTTGCATCAGCTCGAAGAACCGGAACAACGACCAGGTGCCACTGTCTTTTTCGATGCCCAATGGCCGCTCGGCGCCGCGTTCCAGCACCAGGCTGGTGCGCCCATTTCCGGACGCGTTCGGCCAATGGAACACCATCGGCACGATCGGGCCATGCCGGTACTCCAACTGCTGACTGCCCACCTGCAACGTTGCCCGGCTGACGGCTTGATCCAGGCTATAGGGCGCCAGCGTAAACCTGACGGCCCAATCACCCCGCTCCTCGTTGAAAAAACCTTGGCGAATGGTCTGGGCCCTGGTCAGTTGGTCCAGCAACGAACGTGACATCGGCAAGCTGCGCCCCTCCAGCGCACGCAAGCGATAGCGGGTGCCCTCGACACTGACAAACGGCCGCAGATAACCGTCATAAAAACGCTCCATGGCCCCCTTCGGTTTGAAGAACGCCTGGAAATCGTCCAGGGCGACATCGCTGCCAGCATGGGCATTGAACGGGTAGCGGTGTTGGATCGCCTTCGTATAAAAGCCGTAGACCTCGCTTTGATAACGCTGATTCACGTACCCATAGGCGTTATCAAGCAGGTGGCGCCAGCTTTGCTCGGCAATACCTTCGAACCATCCCCTGAGCGGTTGCGGCAAGCGCGCTGCCGCATCACGCAGGTTGCCCAGTAGCGGCTGCTGCCCATCCATCCGCTGCCTGGCCAGCTTGAACGCGGCCTGCTCCGGTGAACTGTCCCGGTTCAGTGTCGACAATTGCAGGTACAGCTCATCGAGCAGGCGCAATGCCTGCGTCAACTCGACCCCGGGGTTCTGCTCTTCATCGAGCAACTGATGCAGAGGCTCGAAGCGGCGTTGCAACGCGCGCCGGGCATTATCGGGCAGCGTTTGGCGCGGTAACGCCTTGGCCAGCGCGCCGGATACCTTCTCGCCTGAGTCTGCAAGCTGTTGGCTCACCGTACCCAGTTGTTCGTGAAGCGGCATCAGTCGTGTGTTTTCACGCACCTGCTGCAACAGCTGCACCAACGCCGACTGAGCGGATGTAAGGCTCGCAAGCTGCTCCGTGCTGCGTCTCAGACTGTCACTTTCCAGCAGCCTGATTCGCCCCAGGGCATCACTCCAGGCATCGGCGTATTCGCTGAAATAGCGCTGTTCCAGCTCCAGCATGAGTTTGCGTAAGTCCATGACACTCAGGTCGGTGGCTTCCCCCAGCACCCAGTTGTCCTGGGCAATGGCATTGACCCACTGAGGGCCCTGCGTTTCGAAAAACTGCAGGTATTTTTTTGTGTAGAAACCCGGGATGGGTCGCTCAACCCTGGAAAATGCGGGGCCTTCGGCCAGGCGGTAAGGCTCCAGGTTCCGGGCTTGCTCCCGCAGTGCCCGGTAGACCACCTCTGCCAGTGACTCACCCCGTAACGCCAGGCGAGCCTGGGCGACCAGTTCATCGTTCAACGGCGCCTGGAACCCTTGCTCAAGAAGCCGAGCAAAGTGTCCGGCCAGGCGTTTATGCGCCGCAGCCTCCCCCGCGTACCCGGTAGCCCACTGCCCAGCCACCTGCTCCGCCAGCCAACTTGCATCACGTCGTTCGGGCAGGTTGAGCATCAGGTAGGCGCGCAGGCTGTCCAGCAGCCGTTCACGGTCTCCCAGGCTCGCTCGCACCTGTTCTCCGAGCAATGTGGTCACGTAGGGCAGCAATTGTTGATGCAAAGCGTGTTCATAGGCACTAGTCAACGGTGGACGACTGACATCCCCTTGATACAAGCCCGCCCGATCAACCCATCGCACTTGCACCGGCAGTGGAAATACGGTTGTCGCCGCCAAGCGACTGTCCAGCAGCGCCAGCAACGTCTGGCTCTGGTCCGAACCGGGGTGAATGGCGGACTCGGGTTGGGTCAACGCCTGAAGCTGCACCAGTCGCTGATGGTTGAACGAATAACTGTGCAGCCACAGCGCCCCCGCCGCGGCGATCACGACAGATGCGGCCAGCGCCAATAACCCATGGCGTCGACGTAGGCGCCGACGCTCCGGCGTATGCAACCCGGCAAGATCGGCCTGCGCGAAAACCACGCGATTGAACAGGCCCTGGACAAAATGGGGACGTACATCGCCGCTCTTCGCACAGGTCAGGTAGAACCCTCGCAAACCGTTGATACGCTGATGGCGATGGGCGGAAAACGCAGCCTCGATAAACACGCACAGACAGTCGCCGAGGCGTGCAACCTGCCGAGGAAAATCCAGCATCCGGCCACGGCGCTCAAGGTTTCGCTCCTGGTGCAAGCGCGGGATCAACTCGGCTCCCAGGCGTTGCAGCAGGGCTTCGAATGCGTCGCGTACCTGCTCAATATCAGTGCCGGCCAGGCCTGCAACCAGGCGCTCACCCAGCACATCTTCGGTGCTGTCGCCCTGCAGCGCATCAAAGAACTCGGCAAACCCAGCCAGCCGATCAGCCTGGGTCAATACCAGGTAAACCGGCACATCCACATGCAGTGTCTGCTGGATATCCTGCAAGCGGGTACGCACGTGACGCGCATGAAGCTCCAGGTCGTGTTCACTGCTGCGCAAAAGCGTGTCGACGCACAGCGTCACCACCACGCCATTGAGCGGCCGTGTTCTGCGCCACGCCTTGAGCAGGCCCAGCAATGTCGACCATCCTGCGCCATCTACCGCGGGATCAGGCTGGTCCAGGTAGCGGCCGGCCATCTCGACCATCACGGCTTCGTCGGCAAAATACCAGTCACAGTAAGCCGCACTCCCTGGGAACGCCGCTTCGGTCCGATCGAGCGGAGCCTGCAGGCCACTGGCGGCCAACAACGAGGTCTTGCCGCTGCTCCGCTCGCCAATCAACAGGTACCAGGGCAGTTCATTGCGCCAGCGCTGACTGTGCTCGCCGTAGCGACGAGAGGTCTTCAACGTCAGCAGGGCCTCCTTGAAACGCCCCCGTACGTGGCTTATTTCGTTGTTGACCAACGCCTGCCGCTGATGACGGTCGAGGTGTTCAGGCTGATCCGCCCGAGCGGAGCGGCGTGCGCCCACCACGACCATCGCCAGCCCCCACAGCAGCAACAACCCGCAGATGGTCAGCAAACGGGAGGTCGGGCTTTGCCAGAAACGGTAGTCATCCACCGCCAGCAAAGGCCCCAAAAACCACACCAACAGCGTACTCGAGAGCACCAGTAACAGGCTCCAGACCCAACTCTTGCGCAGTACCGCGCCCGCGCCCTTGAAGAATGCGTTCATACCTAGCTCCCAGCGTTACAAGGGCGTCCGAGACGGGACTGACACCGAAGATTGAAAAGGTTGCAGCGCCGTCATGCGCTCCTGGCCCAACATCCAGGCGAACCCTGAATACATCGCAAGCAAACAGGCCACTACACAGATGACGACCCAGGTGGTGGAGACAAGGCGAATCCGCGCCTGAGAGGCCCTACCGGTTTCCGGCGAAATGCATACCGGCAGCCGATCACCGCGCACATGCCTGATCTGGCGGTACACCGCATCGTGCAGGGTTTCCAGCTGCACCCGCCCCCGCTCCATGACGCGATATTTACCTTCGAAACCCAACGACAGGCACACGTACATAAGCTCCAGCATGGCCACATGCTTGACGGGGTCGCGGGACAATCGCTCCAGCAGTTGGAAAAATTTTTCACCGCCGAAAGTTTCGTTATGGAAGCGGCTCAGCAGGCTGGTCTTCGACCAGTCGCTACGACTGCCCCAAGACGTCGTGACCACAGCCTCATCAATGACACTGCACAGCACATAACGCGCCGACATCACCTGACTGTTCTCTACGCCTTGGTGCAAGGCACGCGCCTCAAACGCGTTGACGCCCGATGACAGCTGGTCATTGAGTGCCTGCAGGCTTTCCCGACCAGGACCGGCCTTGAGCTGAACAACCTGCAACAAGAGCTCCCAGGCGGCTGCCAATAAAATATTCGAACCCATCTTGAATGGCGGTGCGCCCTGCAGGTGGGCGGTATAGATCATGCGGTCTTCCAACTGCTCGAAGCGAGGCGGCGACGGGTAGTCCGTGACGGCGCCCCGCACCGGGCCCAACCCTTCACGGTCAAGCAGCACGGTTTTTTCATCCTGCGGGTATTCACTGTCCATAGTCATGGTGTTCAGTTCCTGATAGCCCAGAAGTTGAGTTCCAGCTCGGCGAACTCGCCGCTGGCGTGGAAGGCGAAACCACCGGATTGCTCCAGCTGCGTGATATCCCGTGGACTGAGCTCGAGCATGAAATAGGTCTTGCCGGCGTGGAACGGGATCTGCCGCGGCGCTACCGGCAGCGGCTTGACCTTGATGCCTGCGAGGTGCAGGTTCACCAGTTCACGGATGCGTTCCACGGGGCCGATCTTGAGATGGGCCGGCAGGCGATGGCGCAGCTCCTCCGAATCGCACTGGGCGGTGGCCGCCAGAATAAACGTGGCCGCACCGAGTAATTTGAGATCGCTGACTGGGCAGACCAGCACTCCGTACTGGCGCTGCTGCAGCGTCAGCTCAATGGCATGCTGTTCCAGGACCAGCGACAGCACCGTGCGAAGGCCTTCCATCAGCCCGCGAAAGCTCGCCCCTTGATCACCATGCCGGTAGTGCGTCGCCAATTGCGCACGTTTGTTGTCATTGGCGAACGTCGACAGCTCACCAAAAATCGCCAGCAACTCCCGATATAACGCTTCCGGACGGACCTGGGCCTGGCCCAGGTAATGACGCAATATCAATTCCGCACGATTGATCAATTGCAGCATCAGAAAGTCGCCGACCTGCGCCCCCGCCGACGCGCCGGAACCCTGGATGCGTGCGGCTATCGCATCGCCACGGGTGGCCAGCAGGCTGATCACTTCTTTGATGCATGACGACACATACCCCGAGCCCTGGAGATAGATGAACGTCGGCACAAAATCCACGTCCAGCGTCACGCCGCCTTCATGGGTCGAATCCAGGACCTGGGCGACCTGGAGTTTCACGTAGTAAGGATCACTCGGTTGTTCCCCCAGCATCAGGCGTAAATCCGGACGTGCACAGTTGATCTGGCAACGGGAATCCACGCCGGCATTGGAGTCTCCGATCTCCGTTTCACAGGCGACATAACGTGCCAGCACATCGCCTTGCTCCTGCGTGCGCACTTCAACCTGATTGCCCGTCGCCAGGGGCAGCGCGAGGTACAGGGCTTGCCTGCCGGCGTTGGCAGGTACCTGCAACACCAGGGGTTCCATGGCGCCGCTCAGTTCGAACAGACTGCCATCCGGCAATACGCCACTGGCCTGGTTGACCACGACCTTGCCCAGGTTGAGGTATTGCACATCGACGTCCAAGGTCAGGAAACCCCAGGCATCACTGCTCAACAGGCGACTGCGGTTGAGTTGCCGATGGTAGTAGCGATCATTGTGCTGCAAGTGCTGGGGCCTCAGCAGCATGCCTTCCTGCCAGATAACGTTATGGATCTGCATCTCAATGCTCCGCCGTGTCGGTTTGAGGCGCCGCCATCCGGATACCCGCCTGGTCCAGCACAAGGTCGGCACGGGTCAGTTGGCTCGGGGCCACAGGCACTACCAGCCGCCATTGCACATGGGGCAAATCGCGATAGGCCGCCAGCACGCCGACATAACGGCCATGGGGTTCGACACTGAGTTTGAGCGCCAGCTGTTCGCCGGGACGCAGCTCCCATTCCTCGCTGCTGAGCCAATCCTTGGACAGTGTCTGCTCGGCCCGGTCGTAGAGGCTGAAGAAGTCGGCGTTTTCAAAAGCCACCGGGTGCCGTAACTCAAGCAGGCGCACCACTACGGGCGAGGGACGTCCGTGAAGATCGGGGTTGACCGCCTCGCTGGCCGTCAACGTCAGGTCCAGCTTGGTCAGGGTCGAGAACGGTGAAAGCGTGCTGCAACCCGTCAGCAGGCCCAGCGCTAACAACGTGGATGTAACAGCGACTCGCGACATGAATATCATCCTGGGTACCCGGCGTGCAGGGTGGAGACCAGGCGCACCTGCTCCTCGTAGGCTTTGGAAAAATCATTGCGTAACAACTGCTCGCCCAAGGGATCGTCGTCCATCAGCCGTCGATAGTGGCGTTGATACGCCCGCCAATGGACGCCATCGGTAAACAACTTGGCTGGCCTGCCCTCGCGCTCGAAGCAACACAGCAGGTGCCCAGGCGAAAAGGCCGCCAACGCGGCCCGTACGGTGGCTCGGCAGGCCACGACCAAGGCCAGTTGATGAACTTGCAGGTCCCGACAGGTCTGGGCAACCGCGTGCTCGGCAGCGCGTTGGTCCGGCGCGCAAGCATCCAGCAGCGACGTCAGGGCTGACTGGGTGTCGGCAGCATCGTTCAACGGGTTACGGGTATTGAGGACCGGGACAACCAGCGTCCCGTTGATCTCACTGTTCAGCTCGTGGCAAGTTCTCAGGTTTTGCTGCAACCCTTCGACGGTTTGCCTGAGTAAGCCCGCCACCTTGATCGCCAGGCCCTCACGACCCGATGTATCAAGCGTGTCCATAGGCATGCCCAATGCTTGCGCGAACTGTGCCCAGAATGCTTGCGAAGCACCCGATGCAGCGGTAACGGGCTCTGGAGATAGGACCTCCTTGACCGGTTCAGCCCATGTCGGTACGACCAAATGATCGCGGTCCACGCGCCCCTGACAAAGCGCTTGGATCGGCGCCGGCGCTGATGTGTCCAAGGCGTCCAGTTCTGCTGATGAATCGCCACGCCGTTGCTCGCGATCCAATGCTTGGACAGGGTCAAGCCCCAGGAACGCATCGTCTGGAATCATGTCATCCCGCGCAAACGTCTGCCGGGCATCCATCACCAGGCGGGCACGGATATCCAGCGCCCCCAGTTGGTACACATCACCGTTACTGATGAGCCGTGCCTGGCCCTTGCACAGACGCTCCATGCTGCCTGATACGCCGATGCCGTTGCTGCTGATGTCCGTCAGAAAGTAGTGGCCTTCCCGGTAACTGACCAAGCCGTGGTGGCTGGAAATCAAGCGATTGGCATCAGGGATGATCCAGTCACACCCCGACCCACGGCCGATCACGCCGCCAATACGATCAAACGTTTTGCCGACAGACAGCACACCGCTTGCGGTACTGCAGACTTCAAACACTAATTGCATGGCAGCGCTCCCCTGCTCACTGCCCACGACGGGTCGCCTGGGGGTCACCCAATGGACGGTAGTCGGCATCATCAAAGACATAATTGGCGTTACAGCCGCTCAACAAACACAACGCAAGCACCACGGCTCGCCACGGATGAAAAGACATCAGGTATCTCCCATGAAAGTAAGGTGCCCACACGTCGCCCGTTCAGCACTCCTCACGGGCATCACCGACGGGAATCTTCAGACGCGCCAGGCGGTAGAGCAGCGTGCGGCGTGCGACGCCCAACTCACGTGCGGTACGGGTGCGGTTGCCACGATTTTTGTGCAGGCAATCGATCAGGACTACGCGCTCGACGCGCTCCAGGCGTTGGCGCAACGTCGCGTCGACTGACTCACTGGTCGCGGGTGCAGACAACGACAGATGGGCCGGCAGGATCACGCCGTCATCACACAGCAGTACCGCACGCTCCACCAGGCATTTGAGTTCACGGACATTGCCGGGAAAGGCGTGACTGGAGAGTTGATCCAGGGCTGCACTGGACCACCCCACCGGCGCACGCCCAAGCGCAGTAGACGCCTTGTGTGCAAATTCGCGCGCCAACAGCAACACATCGCCGTCGCGCTCACGCAACGGCGGCAGCTCGATAGGAAATTGCGCAAGCCTGTAGTAAAGGTCCTCGCGAAAACTGCCTTGGGCCACCATTGCGGCGAGGTCACGGTGGGTCGCGGCGATGATGCGCACATCGACCTTGTGGGCTTCACTGGCCCCCAGTGGGCGTACTTCTCCTTCCTGCAAAACCCGCAGCAACTTGGCCTGCAGCGACAGTGGCATATCGCCGATTTCGTCCAGGAGCAGCGTGCCACCATGCGCAGTGTCAAATAGCCCCGTGTGGTTGCGCTCCGCCCCCGTGAATGCACCTTTGCGGTAGCCAAACAACTCACTTTCCAATAGCCCTTCGGGAAATGCCGCGCAGTTCTGCACCACGAACGCTTTGCGCTTTCGCGGCCCCGCAGAATGGATCTCTCGTGCGACCACCTCCTTGCCTGTACCGGTCTCGCCGCGCAGCAATACGGTATAGGGTGTATTCAGCACCTTACCGATCAAGCGATACGTCTCATCCATAGCCTTGCTGCTGCCAATCAACCCAAACGCAGCACCGGGGGATGGTGTGCCGTCATGGGTTGGAGCGACACCCTCTGCGGAACGCTTACACCGCAGCAACGCCAGTTGCATCAAGGTAAAACTGCCCAGTTGGCTCAAGGAGGCGGTGTGGTCCGGCCAGTTTTTTTGGCGCTGGCTGGCACACAACAACACGCCGTTGATGGCTTTGCCTCGATTGAACAACGGCACGCATGACAACGCTTGCCAAGGTGACGCCATCGCCGGCAGGAACCCGTATTCGTAAACGCTGCCCGTTAGATCTTCCAGGCTAAGGGCGCTTTGATGGCTGAGCACGTACTGCAACACTTGCTCATGCTGAAAGTCCTGGGTGCAGGCCGGGTCACTGGGGCATAGCACGCCGGGCAAATGCTGGGCGATCAGTTCGAGCCGACCGGTGGACTCATTGCGCCAGTACAACTGGCTGAGTTCGCACTGGCTCAGTTGCGCCACCGCTGCGACACAAAGACTGGGCAAGGTGGCTTCGTCGCCCTCGATGCCCAGGCGGATAAACCAGCCGAGCAGCGCATCGGCGCAGGCCAAAGGATGAGGGATCTGAGTGAGCCGGCTATCCCTCATTGGCTGAACTCACAGATGGGATGGCCATTACCCTGGACGCGGGCATGCACCTGTGACAGGGGTTCACCTTGAGCCATGGCCTCCAGCAGCCTGTCCACCACTTGCGGCAACAAATGGAGTTCGATCCATTGATCGATGTAACGAGCACCGCTGTCACCGTGGGTACACCGCTCGGCCATGTGTGCAACCAGCTCCGGCGTATAGCTGAAGGCCAGTTTGCGCAGATGCAAGCGCTGGCCCAGACGCTCCAGCTTGAGCCTGGCCAGGTCATGCAGAATCTCACCCGTGACCGGGTAATACGGCACCACACGCATCCGCGCCAACAACGCAGGCTTGAAGTGATCGCGCAACAACGGGTGGATCGCCTCTTGCAGCACGTGCACATCAGGTCGCTGGTCGCCAGCGCATAAACGGCCGATGCACTCGCTGCCCAGGTTGGACGTCATCAGGATCAGCGTGTTGCGAAAGTCGATTTCCCGGCCCTCCCCATCATTGGCCAGGCCCTTGTCGAAAATCTGGTAGAACAGGTTCAACACTTCCGGGTCGGCCTTCTCGACTTCATCGAGCAGCACCACCGAATACGGACGTTGGCGCACGGCCTCTGTCAGCACGCCGCCCTCGCCAAAACCGACATAACCGGGCGGTGCGCCAATCAATCGAGACAGCGAGTGCTTTTCCTGGAACTCCGACATGTTGAGGGTGGTGACAAACCGCTCACCGCCATACAACAGGTCGCCAAGCGCCAACGCAGTTTCAGTCTTGCCCACACCACTTGGGCCAACCAGCAGGAACACACCGACCGGGGCCTCGGCCTTGTTGAGCCCAGCTGCGACGGCGCGCAGGCAACGGTCCAGGGCTTGTACCGCCTGCTCCTGGCCGAGAATGCGCGAGCGCAGCGCATCGGCAAAGCCCAAGACCCGTTCACTGTGCTCGAGCGCCAGTTGTTCAACCGGGATGCCTGTCCAGGCACTGATGACCTGGGCCACCAGGCGCGGACACACCTGCTGCGCCGTCTTTTGCTGTTCAAGCCAGCGTTGCTCCAGATGCTCGCATTCGCAGCCCACCGCCTCCATGCGCTGGTTCAGCGCGTGCAGGACCTGCTCATCCACAGAAAGCCCCGAGTCGTGATCCCGGCTCAGTGCCTGAAGCTGCCGCGCGCCTTCAGCCTGTTCCGCGTGCAGACGCTGCAATGCTTCCGGCGCCATCTCTTGACGGGTACGCAAGCGAGCGCAGGCGGTGTCGAGCACATCCACCGCTTTGTCAGGTAACTGCCGCCCGGCCAGGTAACGGGCACTCATCTGCGCCGCCGCGACGACCGCATCGTCCCGCACGTAGACGCCATGGCTTTGCTCATACACCGAAACTAATCCGCGCAGTATCGAAACCGCTTGCTCGACACTCGGTTCACCGACCAGCACAGGCTGGAAGCGCCGGGCCAAGGCCGGATCTTTTTCGAAGTATTTCTTGTATTCCGTCCAGGTGGTGGCAGCAATGGTGCGCAGCTCACCACGGGCCAGGGCGGGCTTGAGCAGGTTGGCGGCATCCGACGTGCCCGCCTGGGCGCCCGCCCCTACCAGCGTATGCGCTTCGTCGATAAACAGGATCACCGGTTTTGCCGAGGCATTCACCTCATCGATCACACCCTTGAGGCGTCGTTCGAACTCACCCTTGATGCTGGCACCCGCCTGGAGCAGGCCCATGTCCAAGGTCAGCACCCGGACATCCTTGAGAGCGCCCGGCACCTGTGCGCTGGCAACACGCAGCGCGAAGCCTTCGACAACCGCGGTCTTGCCGACTCCGGCTTCACCGACCAGTATTGGATTGTTCTTGCGCCGGCGCATGAGGATGTCGATCAACTGGCTGATCTCAGCGTCACGACACAACACCGGGTCGATACGACCTTCATGGGCCTGGCGTGTCAGGTCATGGGTGAAGCGCCCCAGCAGCGATTGGCCCTCAGGCGCAGGATCGGTCGCCGCCACCTGACTCAACACGAAACCGTGCACACGCTCGACATCCAACCGGTTCAAAAACGCCTGATAGGCACTGCCTGCATGCTCCAGCGGATGACGTAACAACGCCAGCAACAGGGCGCCCTGATCGATTTCAGTCTGTCGCAGCTCCAAATGAGCAACCATCAAGGCCTGTTGCAGCCATCGCACCAGTGCCTGGGCAAATACAGGATTGCGCGAAGCACTCGACTCCCCCTTGGGTTGCAGGGTGGCTTGTAGCTCTCCGGCGTCGAGGCCCGCATCCGCCAGTGCCCTTGCCAGAAGGCCATCGTGATGTTCCAGCAGGGTCAACAGCAGGTCTTCCACCAGCACTTCCCTGCCGCCGCGCGTCACGCAGCGTTCGGCCGAACGCTCCAAGTCTCGACGGGCCCGGGGGGTCAATGTCTGGATCAGTTGTTGCAGGTCCACATTCATCATAACGATTCATCCCTAATGAGCATTGCTCGGCACAATGACCACACCGTCGGCGCATTCATGTGCCAGCCAACTGGTCCAGCCCAGGCGGCAGACGTTGTGTTCGCCAATGTGCAGCGGCCTTATCTCGTCCTTGGCCAGCACCAGGCGCAGGTCATATTCCAAAGGATCACGCGCCGTCAGCCGCACCAATGAACACAGCTGCGGGTAGTCCTTGCCAGTGGGTAGAAACCCATGGAATGCTTGCCAGCCCAACGCCTGCAGATGCACCCTGAACTTGCCGCTGCGATCGTCGACCTGGCCCCCCAGTACGTGGTCATGGCCAAGCACGCTGTTCGCGGCACCCAGCCGATTTCGCTGTGAGTCAGCGATAACAACCCGGCGCTGGACCCATTGCTCGACGAACAAGCGGTTGTGCTTGAAGTAGTAGCGCAGCACCGTCTCGATCAGGGCTGCCGAATGCGCCCGCAGGCTGAGCAACCCCAGGTAAGGCAAGAGCCGCTTGCAGTTCAATTGCGCAGCACTGCGAATCTGCTCTCCTCTTAACCCGACCAACGCAAACATCTGTTCGGAAAAGGCGTCACGTGCGCCTGCCTGGAAACACGCCCGGTAACGATATTTTCGCCAGATCGGCAGCATCAGCCGTTGCAGGCGGTGGTGAAACACATCGAGAAAATCGCGGGTAGCGTTGCCGCCTGCCCCGTCCGCACACGCCTGCTCGCCATAAAACGCGGGCAACGGCGACCCTGCACCACACAGGCCCAGCACGTTAAGGCGCAGACGCGCACGCAACTGGCCGTGCTCGACAAAAAAAACCACCCGGTCAATATCGTGGCCGGGAAACCCCAGGCCTGGGTTGGCTTGAAACTCCAACAGGTCATACAGCGCGTCGTCGTCCAGCAGCGGATGAGCATCACGCAGACGCTTGACGACCTGCAGAACCGCCTGGAACAGCGAGTATTCGCGGATAACCCGAGACAGTTGCGTTAAAGCAGGGGCTGCTGCCCCATCCGTGGTGGCCATAGGTACACGTCTCCTTGTGTGCTGATGACTCTTAGTTCGTGATAGGCATTGAGGCTGGCGTAGAGCGCGAAGAATTCGTTGAGTACCGAGGCAAATACAAATACTTCGCCCTGGCCCAGAAAGCCCTGGGGATCGACGGTCAGGTCAATTCGCACCCCCCGAAACGGCAAGCCACGGTGCAATCGGTCGACGGCTGAGTGACTGACTGAGCGCATCGCGCCCAACCTTCTCTCGCTGACCTTCTGTGCCTGTCGGTCGTGGTAGCGCGCTAAGTCATAGGTTTGGAGGATCACTTTCAAGGCATTTATGTCGCTCAATGACAGGTAGTTGAGCGACATATTGCTGATAAGCCGCCAGAGAAAATCCTGGTCCAGCGGCGGAGAAAAACTGGTGGTGGGTGCGCAGATATTCTGGAACGACACCCCCTGCGGCGTCTGCTCGCAAGGCTGGTTGATGTCACCGACCTGCAGCCTCCGTGGCAGGTTGTGATTGGTGCACGTCAGTTCGATCGAGAGTGTTTGCGGCTCCAGTTTCAGGCCGTTACCAAACCCAAGCCAGGTATCGAGGCCGGCATGCTGTGACGATGGCCGTTGGCGAATGCTGTAGCTCGGGGGGCCCTCCGATCCCTTGGTGTCGCCATCATGTTCAAAGGATTCGAAAGGTACGTAGGTCTGATAGCCAAGCCCTCCAGGCTGCCACCCCGTGACACTGTCGACGGAAAATACACTGGCGCTCTCTCGTGAATAGTCGCCGGGAATCAGCAGGTACTCATCCTGCTTGCCGTCCAGGCGGATGGGCACCGCGTCATGTTTGAACAGGTTGACGATGGGCGTGCAGTACAGCTTCACGTTATCCAGGGTGGGCAGTTGGGATTCACGCCAGGGATTGCGCAATTCGAAGCGCAACACCATGCCGCCTACTTGTTTCAGCAACTCGCCGGGCAGCCTGTGCAATGCGCCCAGCCCGCCCACATCAACAAACAGATACTTCTCAGGAAAGGCAAAATACTCCTGCAGATGGCGATACCCGCGAAAGGTATTCGACGGATACGGAATCAACGCCTGCTCCTCGCTGAATCCCACCGGCTGTACCTGGTCAGCCCCCAGCCGCAGGGATATTGCCTGCCCATCGGCCCCTGTCACCGGCAGGCCATCGTGGCCCAAAGGCTGCAACTCGATACCTTCAAGATGACGCAATAAGCTCAGGTACAGCGCCTGGCTGATGTAGCGGTCTCCCGCCAGATGCAGGCGCAGCTGATCGAAGGTCAACTCACCGAAATTACCTTCGGCACTCATGCCCAGACGCAGGCTCAACACCCCTCGCTCTGCGTGGGCGCTGTACTCCAGCGCACTCAGTTGCAGCGGCAGAATCTGCGTGGCGTAACAGGTGCGAAAGCGGCAGCGTTCGTCATTGACGGCGGCACTTTCAACCGGTGTATCACGCGCCACCCACACGCCGGGGCCTGAATGCTTCAACGGATCAAACTGCAGGATGCTGAACGCGGGCATCGGTCGCATGTAATTGGGCCAGAGCAAATGCATCAACGAATGCGTCAGCTCCGGAAGCTCGTCATCCAACTTCTGGCGCAAGCGGCCAGTGAGAAACGCAAAGCCTTCCAGCAACCGCTCTACATCCGGATCCTGGCCGGACTCCGCAAGAAAAGGCGCGAGCGCCGGATTGCGCTGGGAGAACCGCCGCCCGAGTTGGCGTAACGCACTGAGCTCGCTTTGGTAGTAACGGTTAAAGGACATCCGGCAAGACCTCTACCCGACCGGCGTCACATAACCGCGCGGTAAACACCACGGGTTGCTCGGCACCCTTGATCACCAGTGTGGCTTCGATAGCGAACGCCAGGGCCAACGGATCATGATCCCGTGGCAATGTCTTGACCCGCACCTGCTTCAAGCGCGGCTCGTAGGCGCGGATAAATCGCTCGATCAACACGCGCGACTGACTCAATGATTCATGCAGGCTCTGATTCATATCATTCAGGTCGGGCAAGCCGTAGTCGGGCAGTGTCTGCACACTGCCCGCACGGATGCTGAGCATTTTCCCCAGATGGAGTGCAACCGATGTCACGCCACACGCCCGGGTCGTCGCCGGACGCTCGAGTCGCTCGAAAAGGCTTTGGTAGTGGGGCATTCCCTGGCCTCGGCTCATTCTTTATCGAGCTTGCCAACCAGGGACAGCGTGAAATCCGCCCCCATGTACTTGAAGTGCGGTCGCACACTCAGGTTGACGCGGTACCAGCCAGGCTCACCCTCGACATCACTGACAACGATGCGTGCTGCGCGCAAGGGGCGCCGCCCGCGCACTTCGGCACTGGGGTTTTCCTGGTCGGCGACGTACTGGCGAATCCATTTATTGAGCTCCAGCTCCAGGTCGGTGCGCTCCTTCCATGAACCCAGTTGTTCGCGCTGAAGGACCTTGAGGTAATGGGCCAGGCGATTGACCACCATCATGTAGGGCAACTGTGTTCCCAAGCGGTAATTCAGCTCTGCTTCCTTGCCCTCGGGACTGAGGCCAAAGTGTTTCGGCTTTTGTACCGAGCTGGCAGAGAAGAACGCGGCGTTGTCACTGCCCTTGCGCATCGTCAAGGCAATGAAGCCCTCTTGCGCCAGTTCGTATTCACGACGGTCGGAAACCAGCACTTCGGTCGGGATCTTGGTTTCAATCTCCCCCATGCTGTGGAAGTGATGCAACGGCAAGTCTTCTACCGCGCCACCGCTTTGCGGGCCGATGATGTTCGGGCACCAGCGAAAGCGCGCGAAGCTGTCGGTCAGGCGCGTGGCAAAGGCGTAGGCTGTATTGCCCCATAAGTAATGTTCGTGGCTGTTGACCACGTTTTCCTGGTAGGCAAAGGTCTTGACCGGGCATTCGAGGGGGTCATAAGGCGTACGGAGCAAGAAACGCGGCACGGTCAACCCGATGTAACGCGCGTCCTCGCTCTGGCGAAAGCTTTGCCACTTGGCAAACTGCGGGCCTTCGAAATGGTCCTTCAGATCTTTAAGATCCGGTAAGCCGGTGAAGCTTTCCAACCCGAAGAACGCTGGCCCGGCTGCGGCGATAAAGGGCGCATGCGCCATGCAGGCCACACTGGAAGCGTATTGCATCAGCTTTACATCAGGCGCGCTGGGCGACAGAAAATAGTTGGCAATGATCGCGCCCACAGGCTGACCGCCAAACTGGCCGTATTCAGCACTGTAGATATGTTTGTACAAACCCGACTGGGTCACTTCCGGAGAGTCTTCAAAGTCTTCCAGCAGGTCTTGCCGGGAAACGTTCAAGAGTTCGATCTTGATGTTTTCGCGAAAGTCGGTGCGATCGACCAACAACTGCAGCCCCTTCCAGGACGCTTCCAGGGCCTGAAAGTCCGGGTGGTGCAATATCTCGTCCATTTGCAGACTGAGCTTGGTGTCGATCTCGGCAATCATCCGGTCGACCAGGCGTTTTTTTACCGGCTCGCCACGGTTCTGCGGCTTGATCAACTCTTCGATAAACGCCGAGACACCCCGTTTGGCAATGCCATACGCTTCGTCATCGGCACTCAGTAGCGTCTGGGCAACGATGTTGTCGAGGATGCTGTATTCATCAGCGGTTTGTGCCGGTAGCGCGTGTTGTGGTGTGGTCATGCGGTCAGTGTCCTTTTACTGAAAATGTCAGGCGTCCGGGCTGCCCAGGCCCAGCTCCGCCAGTACCCGCGCGCGGGACTCGTCATCGGCAAGGGCCTGTTCGATGGCCTTGCGAAAGCTCGGGGTGTTGCCCAATGGGCCTTTGAGAGCCATCAGTGCCTCGCGCAACGCCATCAGCTTGTGCAACTCCGGAACCTGCTCAACCAGGTTCGCGGGATTGAAATCCTTCATGGCGTTAATGCGTACCTGAATGGCCAGTTCTTCAACGTCCGCATCCTCCTGCAGACGATTGGGCACATTCAGCGTCAGGCTCAACGCCTGTTTGGCCAGCACGTCATCAAGGGTGTTTTTGTCGATCGCGATGGGTTTGCGATCTTCGAGCTTGCGCGCGTCCTCACGTTGGGTGAAATCTCCCAGCACCAATAGTTTCAACGGCAGTTCGACTTCTTCCTGCGCCCCGCCGATGGCGGGTTTGAACGTGATATTGATACGTTCCTTGGGGGCTACCGAACCTTCTTTGGCCATGGTGTCTCTCCTTTTCAAGTGGCTCGAAAGCCTATTCAAGTACCGCTTCCAGATCGAAGAGGCACAGCCTGCGATGGGTGTCTTCCTTGCGCTCGCGCACGGCGTGGTTTTGTGGCAACAGGTCGCAGCAGCGGTAGAGAAGCTGTGCCACTTGAAGGGCCAGCTCCGGCTCCCAGCGCTCCAGGCCTGTGTGTTGCAGTTCGTGGTCCAGCTGTTCGAGCTGGATCTTCGCCAGCTCATGCTTGCCCGCCAATACACACAGACGCGCTTGGGCCAACCGCCAATAAAAACGTGCGCGATCACTGCGAGCGGCATACATGCCTTGTTTGAGTTCATGGATGGCGGCCTTGAGCCCGTCCTTGCGTAAGCGGGTTGCGACCGCCTGTAAGGCGATCTCCCACGGCTCGGCGTCGGCATCAACTATCAATGCAGGTGATTCGGGTATTTGCAGGTGACGGGTAACTTGCAGCGCTATCCAGTCACGGGTCGCGGGGCCGGCAAAAGGAGCCCCGTCGTGAAAGCGAAACTCCGCCAGGTTTGGCAAACGTTGCAGCAACAGAGCGAAGGTCACCTCCAGCTCAGTCATGGCCTGTTCGGCCTGCAAGGCCTCCAGGCATTCCCAGAGCAGGTGCAGCCCATCGAACCAGAACATCGCACCGGCGAGACTGGCTTCAAGTTCGAGCACCAGATCGGCGTGATGACCTTGGGCAAAACGCTCCTGATAACGCTTGAGCTTGTCGGGAGCGGGCCCACGCAGGGCGGTGAGCCGTTCGTTGTCGGCATCCGGATAATTGGCCAGCGCCAGCCAGGTCAATGTTCGGTTCAGGCGAAAAGCGCGTAGGTCGGTGGCGTTCTGACGCAACCACCATACGCACAGCGTGCGCGCGTGTTCCTGCAAGGTGCGCAACAACCTGTGGGCGTCTTTTTCGTTGTCCACCCGCGCTTCGGGCTTGAGCAATTGGGTGGTCGCCTGCTTGACGTGCGCAATGACACCACTCAGCCCTGCGACCGGGGCGTCGTCCTGCGCAGCGCGTTCCAGTCGCTGAGCCAATTGCCTGCGAATCGGCAACAACATTGGCGCGGCATCCCCCAAGTGCTCGGCCCACAGCTCATCGAGGCGTATCAGGTGTTCAAGCACCGCCTGGAACAAAGGCTGCTGGTTCTGGAGCGGCAGGCTTAGCGTGAACAAGGGCTCAAGGCGCAACACCAACCATCCGAATGCCGCGCCACGGGTGCGTGGTTTTCCGGGGTGGACCTCCGACCAGTGATGCTCGCAGAAATAGCGCAACAACCCGAGCCCGGCCAACAACCCCGGGTAGGATTCCCTCTGGTGCAGCGCCCAGGTCAGCCAAACGGCGACCCGCAGGTCCTTGGATTGCTGGCGCAACAGGATTTCGCCGGCTTCCAGGACCTTATGCCAATCGGGTTGGCCACTGCCATGAATTGATCGTGCCTTGGCAAGCTCGAACTCCAGGACGTCATATTCACTCGAAAAGCGCATATCACTGCCCGCAAAACTTGTTGGCATGCAGGGCGACCGTGCAAGTTCAAGGTAATAATCATACAGCTTGTCCGAATAAGCCATTTGGCACCGCACGCAACTAAACAAGACTATAAGCCCACAAAAAACCAACTAAGCGCATTTAATGTGCGCCTCAGAAAGTCATCTTCGCATCGCTGGAATTCCTGCGAAGCTCACGAACCTTAGCCATGCCTAAAACATTCAGCAAGCGACGGAACCACACTTAATCCTTTTCCTACAAACACCTAAAAGCTTGGACTGCGCAGCATTTTGCGCACTCACCCCCCACATAAACACCCGATATCCCCACCCACCTCAACAGTTACAAAACAACTTAACTGAGCAATTAAATGCGCACCGTTGCGCAATCAAATACTTAACCAACCCCATCAATCCTGGCTAATCACACTGGAAATCCGAACTTATAGAATGCAACACCCTTGTTTTATTGCGCCCAACACTTTCAGGCACGCTTCTTGTTATAGGCACTTGCCCAGCCGATGCAATTGTCGGTTGGAACTACCTCATCAATCAGGCAAGGAAACCCGTCATGCCAACACCCGCGTATCTTTCCATCACCGGTGTCAAACAAGGTTTGATTACGGCAGGCACGTTTACCCAGGACTCGGTAGGTAATATTTACCAGGAAGGCCATGAGGATCAGATTCTGGTCCAGGCTTTTGCTCATCAAGTGATCATCCCGCGCGACCCACAATCCGGCCAGCCAACAGGCCAAAGGGTCCATAAACCGTTGATGATCAGCAAAGTGTTCGATAAGTCCTCGCCCTTGCTGTTCAGCGCGTTGACCAGCGGCGAAGAGGTCAAGTGCCGGCTGGAATGGTTGCGCACCTCGTCGGCCGGCACCCAGGAGCACTACTTCACGATTGAACTGGAGGGGGCAACCATCGTCGACATCCAGTCGCGCATGCCCAACTGCCAGGATCCGGACAACGCCCATTTCACCCACTTGGAAGATGTGTACTTCACCTATCGCAAGATCGTATGGACCCACGAAGTGTCCGGCACTTCCGGGTCGGATGACTGGCGCAGCCCGGTAGCGGGTTAAACCGCTTTAACGCAGGTACGGCGCCAGGGAAGGCGCCGTTACTGCCATCCCGCTACACCATCGCCAACGGGTGCTTGCGCTTGGGTGCGCCAAACACCCGGTCGATAGCATCCAGGTCGTGCTCATCCAGCACGAGTTTGGCTGCGGCTGCGTTGAGTCGCACGTGTTCCGGGGTGACCGCCTTGGGGATCGCGATCACACCGTCCTGGCGCAATACCCAGGCCAGGGAAACCTGGGCCGGTGTCACCTCGTGGCGATGGGCGATCTGCTTCAGGGTCGGGCTGGCCAACAGCTCGCCACCCTGAGCGATCGGGCAGTACGCCATCAAAGGCAAGTGATGCTGTTGCCACCAGGGCAGCAGGTCGAATTCGATGCCGCGCTCTTCGATGTTGTAGAGCACCTGGTTGGTGGCGCAGGCCGGAGAGGCGAGTTCCTGCAGGTCGGCCACGTCGAAATTGGAGACGCCCCAGCGGCCGATCTTGCCGGCTTCGCGCAGGCGCTCGAAGGCCTCGACGGTTTCTTCAAGGGGATATTGGCCGCGCCAGTGCAACAGATACAGATCGATAGAGTCGGTACCCAGCCGCTGGAGGCTCGCTTCACAGGCACGAGGCACGCCCTTGCGGCTGGCGTTGTGCGGGTAGACCTTGCTCACCAGGAAGACTTGGTCGCGCCTGCCACGAATGGCTTCGCCCACAACCGTTTCGGCGCCGCCCTCACCGTACATTTCGGCGGTATCGATCAGGGTCATGCCCTCATCGATGCCCAGTTGCAGCGCCGCGACTTCGACGCGCTGCTGGTCGGGGTTCTCGCCCATGCGCCAGGTCCCCTGGCCGATGACAGGAACGGGGACGCCCGCCAGATCAATGGTACGCATGACAATCTCCTGATGAGTTCGCGGATTAACAGTGTGGCATTGGCCGGACAAAAGGGTTCAATCGAAGTATGGTTACCCTCTGCCAAGATGCCAGGAAGGACCTGCAATGCTGTTTGTCGTGATGCTCGGGGGCAAGCACCCACGGGCGAAAATCGAAGTGCACGATGTGGTGTTTGCTGTGGCGGACACGCTGGAGGCTACCTACCCACAATTGCGTGACGGCTGGTTCGGCAGCCCTAAGGGTGTGCATATCGATGCATGGATGGGGGTGGATGGCGTTGACGGCTGGAAAGTCGAGTTCAGCCCGCTGGCGCCTGCTGCCGGCGCGCATCACCTGTACTTCCTCAACCTCGGCGGTTATGAAGCCGACAGCTTTGGCGAAGCCCACCACTACCTGTTGGTGGTGGCGCGCAATAAACAGGAGGCCACCCGCCAGGGCAAGCAACAGATGCTGCGCCATTGGTCCCAGGCCCACACCGATGGGGTATTGGACCTCGACGACTGCCTGCCCATCGACCTGGTGGACGGTCGATATGTCCACCTGGTGCAGGGCCCGCACCGGCCAATCCTGCAGCAGAACGACTACATCGTCCTGGCCTGAACAACCGGCGTTGAAGGAATCGAGCCGTTTCACACACGTTTGAGCTTCAAGGGAGGGTTTGGCTAAACGCCGCGCTCACGGTTTTACCAGCTCCCGGACGCCCCGCCGCCGCCACTGGAACCGCCTCCTCCCGATGAACTGCTACTGGAACTGGAGCGGCTGGAGCTTGAACCGGAACCGCCACCCGAGCCCGAGCCCCCATTGGAGATGCTCTGGACAAACACGATAAACGCCACGATTGACGCGGCCGGTATCGCCAGTAACCAACCTTGATAACCATGCCCGAGCAAAACACCCACCCCCGCATAAATCGCCAACACCGCCAGAACACGCACGATAAAGAAGCGCGGGCTTTTTCTTAAGGACTCGCGGATAACGAAAAACAGCCCAACGTACAGCCCCACCACCAAGGCGCCGCCAAACGGCCATGCCAGCCAATGCACCAAGTTGACTTCAACGAAGTGGTTCACTACCAGCACCGCGACGATATACGCCAGCAGTCCTGACACGCAGTAAAACACCCCACGCGCCAGCCACAATGCGCCGAATGTCGCGCCGCCGATCAGCAGCGTCAGGGGCAACACCAGCAGAAACACCAACCAGTCACGGCCGCCGCCAAAAATAGCCAGCAGCACCGTGACTGCCACGGTAGCAATCAAGGCGCGGCGCCACTGCAACTTGCCGGCGGCGATCAGCACACCGCCAATCGCCCCGACGATGAACGCCAGCAATACGGTAATCGTCTGGGGATTGAACGCAGGGCCCACAACCGGGGGCAATTCACCGCCGTCCACCAGCACGACCAGGTCATTGACGCCTTGGACAACCCCACCCGCATAGTCACCCTGGCGAAACGCCGGGGTGATGTGTTCTTCGATGATGCGGTGAGCCAGCAAATCGGTGACGGTGCCTTCCAGGCCGTAACCCACTTCGATGCGCACCTTGCGGTCGTCCTTGGCGACAACCAGCAGGATGCCGTCGTTGACGTCCTTGCGCCCTAGTTTCCAGGCGCGGAACAGTTGGTTGGCATAGTCCTCGATGCTCGCGCCACCGGTGCTGGGTACCAGCAGTACGGCGACTTGTGCGCCTTTGCGCTGTTCAAGGTCGGCAAGCTGGTTTTTCAGACGGGTGGTGGTGCCGGCATCCAGCGTGTGGGTGAGGTCAATCACCCGTTGGTCGAGGGCTACACCGATAGGTGAGGTATCCGCCTGGACGGTGGCAAGCAGGCTAATCAACACGAGCACCAGCAGACTCAAGACGGATTGCCGCACACGCTGCATCATGTTTTGTTACCTGAAGTTTCTTCCTGAAGGCGCCGACTTTACCTTATCGGCGCTATAACGCGTGACCCAAAGCGTTTGACTATCTAAACTGCCCGCACGCATAGCAATACGCCATAACCGGGAAGCCCATGGATCTACGTCACCGTAACAATGTCAGCGTGATGGGCACCGGGACCTCGACCCTGGTGTTTTCCCACGGGTTCGGTTGCAACCAGGCCATGTGGAACTACCTGGCGCCGCACTTCCTGGAACGCTTTCGCGTCGTGATGTATGACTTGGTAGGCGCGGGCCTGTCTGACCTGAGTGCCTTCGACAAGGCCAAGTACAGCACGCTGGACGTTTATGCCCGGGACCTCAATGAAATTATCGATGCCTATGCCGTCGGCCCCGTGATCCTGGTGGGGCATTCGGTGAGCGCGATGATCGGTGCCCTCGCCGACCGCCTGGCTCCGGGCCGAGTAGCGGCCCATGTCATGATCGGGCCGTCGCCGCGCTATATCGATGACGACGGGTACATCGGTGGTTTCAAGCACAGCGATATCGACGACTTACTCGATACCCTCGACAGTAACTACCTCGGCTGGTCAAGCGCCATGGCCCCGGTGATTATGGGCGCGCAAGGTCAATCGGCGCTGGGTGTAGAGTTGACCGAGAGTTTCTGCCGCACTGAACCCGAGATCGCCAAGCAATTCGCGCGGGTCACGTTTATGTCGGATAACCGCCAGGACGTGATCGGCCTGGCGACCCCGGTGCTGATCCTGCAGTCGACCGATGACCTAATCGCCCCCGTGGCCGTAGGCGAATACCTGCACCGCGTGCTACCCAACAGCAGCTATTGCCTGGTGGACAACATCGGCCATTGCCCGCACATGAGCGCGCCACAAGCCTGCGCCACGGCCATGGACAGTTTCCTGGCCCCTTGGGCGGCTGCACGTGCAAGCTGACCTGTTCGACAGCGCGGCCTGCGCCCTGGCCGTCACCTCGGAAGACGGCATGATCCTGCAAGCCAATGCGCGCTTCAGCGAGTGGCTGGGGTTCAGCACCACCGCGCTGTGCGGCAAGCGTTTCCAGGATTTGCTGACCATGGGCGGGCGCATCTTCCACCAGACGCACCTGGCGCCCATGTTGCGCATGCATGGCAGCGTCACCGAAGTGAAGCTCGATATGCTGCACCATGATGGGCACAAGGTCACCGTGCTGCTCAACGGCATCAAGCGTGAACACGCCGACGCCGTGGTGTACGACCTGGCCCTGTTCGGCACCACCGACCGCGACAAGTACGAACGCGAGCTGCTCAACGCGCGCAACCTGGCCGAAGCCCTGTTGCAGGAAAAAACCGCCGCCGAACTCGCCTTGAAGCAAGCCCAGGCCGAACTGAGCGAGGCCTATACCATTTCCCAACGCCGCGCGTTGTTCGCCGAGCAGATGGTGGCGATTGTCAGTCATGACCTGAAAAACCCACTCACGGCCATTCGCATGGCGTCCGACTTCCTCAGTCGCGGTGAGCGCACGCCCAAGGAGCAGCAGTTGCTCGGGCATATTGGCCAGTCGTCCGAGCGTGCCCAGCGCATGATCGCCGATCTGCTGGACTTCACCCAGGCGCGGCTCGGCCAGGGCATCGTCATCAAGGCCACCTCCATGGATCTGCATAGCGTGATTCATCGCACCGTGGATGAACTGCGCGTGGCGTTCCCCAAGGCGACGTTGGAGCACCACGCGATTGGCAGCGGCAACGCCCATTTGGACGCAGACCGCGTGCAACAGATCATCGGCAACCTGGTGGCCAACAGCGTGGCTTATGGCGATTTGCAACGGCCGATCAGTATTACCTCGCGGCTGGGCGAAGGCCGCTGCGAAGTGTCAGTGCACAACCACGGCGCAGCCATACCGGAGGCCTTATTGGCCGGGCTGTTCGAGCCCATGACCCGCGGCACCGACCAGGGCAGCGATGTGCGCAGTGTGGGCCTGGGCCTGTATATCGTGCGCGAGTTGGCCAAGGTACACGGTGGGGATGTGGCGGTGACTTCCTGTGCAACCGGTGGCACCACCTTTACCGTGACATTTCAGGGCACGTAGGCGCTGCCCTGCATCACCGGCTCCACACTGCCGGTCAATACCACACCGCCCTCGCCCGTCCAATGCACGGTCACCGTGCCGCCGTCACACTGCACCTGCACCGTGGCATCCAGCAGCCCGCGCCGGATCCCGTTGACCACCGCCCCACAGCAGCACGACCCCGACCCCAACGCCACGCCGCCACCGCGCTCCCAGATGCGCAGGCGGATATGGCTGCGGTCGAGCACGTGCACGAAATGCACATTGGTCCTGGCCGGGAACAGCGGGTGAATTTCCAGCGCCGGGCCCAGGCCCGCTACGTCGACAGCCGCGATGTCATCGACGAAAAACGTACAGTGGGGGTTGCCCATGCTGCACGCCGCCGGGCTGCCTTCGACAGGCAATGTCAGGGTGTCCATCGCGTTGGACAAAGGCACGGCCGCCCACTCCAGCGAGGGCTCGCCCATGTTCACCGACACTTGCCGCCCCGGCGCACGCACGCAGGTCAGCAGGCCGCGGTCGGTACGCAGCACGATCGAATCCTTGCCGGTTTCATGCATCAACCGATCGGCCACGCCACGGGTGGCGCTGCCGCAAGTGGCCAGCGGCGTGCCGTTGGCGTTCCAGAAGCTGATACGTGCGGCCGCCTCTTCACAATCGTACACAACGGCCAATTGGTTGAAGCCGATACCGGTGTGACGGTTGCCCAACTGACGGGCAATGGCCGCGGTGATCGGATCGTCCAAGCCACGGCGATCAATGATGATGAAGTCGTCGCCGTGGGCGTGCATCTTTACGAACGGCAAAAGCATGGGCTGTCCTGTGGTCGACTCGTGGGGGAACTGAAGGATACTCTGAACGCGCACGCCTTTATCGAGAGCCCCCCATGCTAATTGTCTTCAGCGGACTGCCCGGCACCGGCAAGACCACGATAGCCCGTGAACTGGCACGCCGGACCGGTGCGGTTTACCTGCGTATCGATGTGATTGAACAGGCGATCCGCGATGCCGCCGTGCTGGCCGGCGATGTCGGGGCCAGCGGCTACAGCGTGGCAAACGCGCTGGCGTTGAGCAATCTGCGACTGGGCCACTGCGTGGTGGCCGACTGTGTGAACCCGGTCAAGGAAAGCCGCGATGCGTGGAAGGCTGTGGCGGCAATGGCAGCGGTCGAGTTGACGGATATTCTGGTGATTTGCTCTGACCGCCAGGAACATCAACGGCGGGTGGCAACCCGTAAAGCCGATATTCCCGGCCTGACGCCTCCCACTTGGCAGTCCGTCCTGGCGCATGAGTTCGAGGCGTGGGACGAGGTGCCGCTGACGGTCGACACCGCCCTCATGACCCAGGATGAGGCTGTCGCAATGACGCTGGCGAACCTCAGAGCAAACTCCCCATAGCCTTCATCAACACCAGATCGCGCGCGTAAATATCCGGGGCGTACACCAAGCCGCCCTGGCGGTCGACCTCAACCGTCCAGTAGCCCAACAGCACCGGCACCGGCGTGGCCAGCCTGAACTCATGGGTCACGCCGGTGGCCAGCAACTCATCGGTGCGCGCGCGTTCGGCCGGGCTCACCAGTAAATCGCGCAGCAGCAGTGGTTGCTCGACCCTCACACACCCCGAGCTGAACGCCCGCGGCCCCTTGGTAAACAGGGGCTGGCTCGGCGTGTCGTGCAGGTACACCGAATACGGGTTGGGGAAGCGCATGACGATCTTGCCCAGCGGGTTACGCGGACCGGCTTCCTGGCGCAGCAGGATATTGCCGGGACGCGCCCAGTCGATTTGTTCGGGGGCCAGCGGGTGGCCTTCGGCATCAAGCACTTGCAGGTTTTGTTGGCGCAGGTATTCGGGGTTGAGGCGGATGGCCGGGAGTTTGTCCTCGCGCATGATGGTAGGCGGGATGGTCCACGTCGGGTTGAGGGTCAGCCGGGTGATGCGCGATTTGAGCAGCGGCGTCTGGCGTTCGGCGCGGCCGACTTGCAGGCGGGTCTGCCACACGGGGATGCCGCTCTGGTACACGCTCAGTTGCGCGGCGGCTACGTTGACCAATACGCCTTCGGGCTCCAGGTCCTGGGCCAGCCAGCGGAAGCGCTCAAGGTTGATGCGCAGCTGTTCTCGGCGCATCGCCGGGCTGATATTCAGTTCGGCCACAGTGCCTGCGCCGATCACGCCATCGGCTTGCAAGGAGTGGCTGAGCTGGAAGGCCTTTACCGCCTTGACCAACTCATCGTGGTATTGCTGGCCGCTCGACGCCTTGGCCAGGTAGCCGCCGCTGATCAAGCGCCGTGCCAGCTCCGGTACACGCGGGTCTTCCATGCCAGGGCGCAACAACGGGCCACTGCCGACCGGGTCCCAATGCGGCAACGGCTGCTGGCGCACAGTGGCATAGGCGTTGCGCAGGCTGCGGTATAAGTCGGCGCTGGGACGTGCCTGGTCGAATGCCTGGGCCATGTCTTGCAGGCCCGCGGCGGCAAAGGCCAGCACTTCAGTGTTGGGGTCACGGGTGGGCGGCTGCGAATGCCACAGCGGTTCGAAACGCGATTGCTGAAGACGTCCGTAGTGCAGGTCCCAGAGCGCTTGCAGGTAATGCTGGCTGGTACCGATATCGCTGCACAGCACGTTGGTCGTGGCATCCAGCGCAGGCAGGCTATAGTGGGTGGGGTCCAGGCCGTCATCGGCGAGCATCAGCAACTGTGTTTGCAGGGCTTGCCGGCGTTCGTCGGCGGACCACAGCGGTTCATCACCCTGCTGCTGATAAAAGGCTTGCAGACGCGCTTGGGCGGCGCCGTCGATCTGCGGCGCGAGGCTGGGGCAGACGCTGGGCAGTTGGGTCAACGCCTGTTGCACGGGGGCGGTATTGACCAGGGCCGGGGGTGCGACGGGCAAAGGCTCATCGGCTGTCGCGACCAGTGGTGCAACGAGCAGGCAAATGCTCAAGTAACATGCGTGTTTTTTGAACAATTGGCTTAGCTCCAATCCACAGCGGGGGGAATGTACTGTAGATGCTGACTTTATTGTGTCGCTTAGGCCTGATCGCCTTGTCCCTGGTTACGTTGAGCAATTCTGCGCTCGCGGCCAATGGGATTCCTCCTAACTTATATAGCAGCCTGGCGCGCTCGGCTCCAGAACTCAATCCCACTGTACTGAAAAGCGCCCTGAGCGCCATGCAGTGCGCCGTCAGTAATGGCGAGGAACGTTCCGAGCGCCTAGCGGTTATTGACTATTCACAGCCCTCGACCGCCCGTCGGCTGTGGATCTTCGATTTGCGCAAGAAGACCCTGGTGCTGCGCGACCTGGTCGCCCACGGTGCCAACTCCGGGGAAAACTTCGCCACCCAGTTCTCCAATCGCGAAGGCAGCCACCAATCAAGCCTGGGCCTGTTCCGCACCCAGGAGAGTTACCTGGGCACCCACGGCTACTCGTTGCGCATGGATGGCCTCGAGCCAGGCTTCAACGACCAGGCACGCGACCGCGCCCTGGTCATCCACGCCGCCGACTACGTCAGCCCGCTGTGGAGCAAGCGCGAAGGCCGTATCGGCCGCAGCCAGGGTTGCCCCGCCGTGCGCCCGCAGGTGGCGCGCCAGGTGGTGGATAAGCTCAAGGATGGGCAGTTCATGTTTTCGTGGTACCCCGACCAGCGCTGGTTGAAGTCCTCGACGTACCTCAATTGCAAACCCCAACAGGTGGCGAGTAGTCGTACAATCCGTGGCGGATAGTCTGTTCCCATCGATAAAAAAGAGAGCCACGCATGCTTCTACATCAATCCACCTGGATCGAGATCGGCCAGTTTCTGGAACGCAGCCGCACGGTGGTAATCCCCATCGGTTCCAACGAGCAGCATGGCCCCACCGGCCTGCTCGGCACCGACTGGATGTGCCCGGAAATCATCGCCCATGAAGCACAGCAGCACGCGGACATCCTGATCGGCCCGACCTTCACTATCGGCATGGCCCAGCACCACCTGGGCTTTCCCGGCACCATTTCCCTGCGCCCTTCCACCTTCATCGCCGCGATCGGCGACTGGGTGCGCTCGCTGGCCGGGCATGGTTTCGAGAAGATTCTGTTTCTGAACGGCCATGGCGGCAATATCGCCACCATTGAAGCGGCGTTTTCGGAGCTATACGCCGAAGCCAGTTTCGCCCGCCGCCCGGCCGGGTTCGCGCTGAAGCTGGTGAACTGGTGGGACCTGGAAGGCGTGACCGACCTGGCCCAACGCCAATTCCCGGTGGGCCACGGCAGCCATGCCACGCCATCGGAGATTGCGGTGACGCAATGGGCGTACCCGGAGTCGATCAAGACCGCCGACTACTCGCCGCAAATCGCCAACACCGGGCCGATCCGTGAAGCGCTGGACTTCCGCGCACGCTTCCCCGACGGTCGCATGGGCTCGGACCCGGCGCTGGCAACGGTGGAGAAAGGTGGGGAGTTGGTGGCGCTGGCGGCGCAAGGGTTGGTCAAGACAGTCAACAGTTTCAGTAACGAAGCCAAACCCTGATCCCTACCTGAATCAAACTGTGGGAGGAGACTTGCTCCCGATAGCAGTGTGTCAGCTAATGCACCTGTGACTGCCCCACCGCTATCGGGAGCAAGCCCCCTCCCACAGTTGACCGAGATCGACAGTAAAAAACCGGCCGACTAGATCAATCAGCCCTGCTTTTGCTCCACACCACTCAGGTCGGCTACCAGGCCGCCGTGCTCTTGCTTTTGATCTTGATCTTGATCTTGATCTGAGGCGCCCCGTCAAACACGCTGGCCGAACGCAGGCTTGAATCCGTGGGTAACCCGGCAGGACGCCGGGTTAGCCGCCCCGCGC
>NZ_LKEG01000012.1 GCF_001645105.1 Pseudomonas marginalis | reverse complement strand
GTTTACCAAGGAGTTTTCCGTTTCGACTGCGCCGGAAGTGGGGCGAATTATAGACTTCCAGAATCTGCCGTCAACCCTTAATTACGCTTTTGTTGCAGAAAGTGGTTTTTTCGCGATAAGTCGCGGAATCCGGCGCATCACCGGGGGTATCCGCAATACCAGAAGCAGCGCACCTATAGATGCATAGATAGCCCACTCCTTGAGATCAGCCCGCACTATCCACAACATATGCAGCAAGCCGAGCCCCAGAACGACATACACGAGACGATGCAGCTTTTTCCAACGGCTGCCCAATCGGCGCTGACTGTAACGATTAGAGGTCAGCGCCAATACCAACAACAACAGAAAACCCAGCGCCCCGACAATAATGTAAGGCCGCTTGCGCAACTCCACACCCAGCTGCGACCAGTCCAACCCAAGCACAAACACACAATAAGCAGCCAGGTGCAGCACAACATAGGCGAAGCACCACAATCCCAATTGCCGGCGCACCGCTATCCACCCCGCCCAACCACTAAGCTTCTGCAGTGGCGTCATTGCCAGGGTGATCAGTAACAGAATCAATGTGCCGAGCCCCAGCCGATCTACCAGCACCTTGCCCGGATCCGGCCCGAGGACAGCACTCCATGCTTCATAGAGCCAGAACAGCGGCCATACCGCCGCCGCTATAAAAACGCCAACGCGCCAGATCGGGTAACGCATCAGTAGTTCTTCCGCAGATCGAGACCGGTATAAAGAGCAGCCACCTCATCCGAGTAACCATTGAACATCTGCGTCTCACGTACATTAGGACTGAACAGGCCACTCGGCAGACGACGCTCCCGCGCCTGAGTCCAACGAGGGTGATCAACCGTCGGGTTCACATTCGCGTAGAACCCGTACTCATCCGCGGCAATGCTTTGCCAGGTGGTTTTCGGTTGCTCACTCACGAGGCTGATCCGCACAATGGATTTCACGCTCTTGAAGCCATACTTCCACGGCACGACCAAGCGCAGCGGCGCACCGTTCTGGTTAGGCAATTCGCGCCCATACATACCCACCGCCAGAATCGCCAGGGGATTCATCGCCTCATCCAGACGCAAGCCTTCTATATAAGGCCAGTCGATCAAGCCAAAACTCGAGCGCTGCCCCGGCATGCTCTTTGGGTCCTGGAGGGTTTCAAAACGGATGTACTTGGCTTTGGACGTCGGCTCAACCTGCTTGAGCAACGCAGAGATAGGAAAACCGATCCAGGGAATCACCATGGACCACGCCTCGACGCAGCGTAGACGGTAGATCCGCTCTTCCAACTGATAAGGTTTCATGAAGTCTTCCAGAGCATAGCGGCCTGGCTTCGCAACCTCACCATCAATAACCACACTCCAAGGCTCGGTCTTGAGTGAGCCCGCATTCGCTGCCGGGTCGCCCTTGTCGGTACCGAACTCATAGAAGTTGTTGTAGTGCGTTGCGTCCTTGAAGGGCGTGATCGCCTCATCCTTCACCGTGATGGCCTGCCATTTTGTGCCTGGCAGCTTCTCGGCAAACCAGGCCGGCGCCCTGCCCGCCTCGACATCGGCATAACGCGAGGCCTCGTCCGCACTGGCCCAACGCGGCAAGCTGCTGGCAGCAATGCCGGCAAGCGCACCACCGAGCAAGCTACGACGAGAGAGATAGAAGGATTCAGGCGTGACATCCGACTCGTGGCAATCGGACGCTTTGGGCAATTTGATTAACATGGCAACTCCGCAGCATTGGAGAACTGATGTACCAATAGACTGCGGAGTATGGGGGAAATTACATTAAGGCAATGTTTTGTCGCGGCGCAAATGCAGCAAGTACTGAACCGGCCCCGACGCGGCGTAGACCAGGAACGCCAGCAACAGAATACGCGGCGGATCACTGAACACCACGGCGAACACCAGCACCACTGCCAGAATCGCCACGAAAGGCACACGCCCCTTGAGGTCCAGTTCCTTAAAGCTGTTGTACTTGATGTTGCTGACCATCAGCATGCCGGCAGCAGCCACCATCAAGGCCACCAGGAACGACATCTTCGAACCCTGGATCCCGTAATCACTGAATGCCCAGACGATACCCGCCACCACACCCGCAGCAGCAGGGCTGGCAAGACCGATGAAGTAACGCTTGTCGGCGGTTCCCACCTGGGTGTTGAAGCGCGCCAGACGCAAAGCAGCGCCGGCGACATAGATGAAGGCAACCATCCAGCCGACCTTGCCCATATCGCCCAGCGCCCAGGCAAATGCCAACAACGCAGGGGCGACGCCAAACGCGACCATGTCCGACAGTGAGTCGTACTCGGCTCCGAAGGCGCTCTGTGTGTTGGTCATGCGCGCCACTCGCCCATCAAGGCCGTCGAGCACCATGGCCACGAAGATTGCAATGGCAGCAAAACCGAAATACTTGCTGGCACTCACCGCATCACCTGCCGCCAGTGCGCTTTGGGCACTCATGGAGTTGATGATGGAATAGAACCCGGCAAACAGGTTCGCCGTGGTGAACAGGTTGGGCAGCAGATAGATGCCACGATGCCGGACCTTGCGACCTTCCGCGTCATGCCCTTCTTCGACATGCTCATCGATCGGCAGCAGGCTTTCGGCGTCAGAAGCCTGGCTTTGCTCTTCGGGACGTTCGCTCATGGACTTTACCTTGCAACGGTGTGAAAAAAATTCGACAGATACTTGCGGCGAGTGTTCGCCCGCAAACGATGCAGCTTTATACCAGAACCCGCCCCTCAAACGAAAAAACGCGGCCTAAGCCGCGTTTTCTCTTGATACGTTCGACTTAGTTCTTGGCTTTGTCGACGATCTTGTTGGCACCGATCCACGGCATCATCGAGCGCAGTTGCTCGCCGATGACTTCGATACCGTGAGCGGCGTTGTTACGACGCTTGGCGGTCATCGAAGGGTAGCCGGTAGCGCCTTCGCTGATGAACATTTTGGCGTATTCGCCGTCCTGAATACGTTTCAGGGCGTTGCGCATGGCCTGACGGGACTCGGCGTTGATCACTTCCGGGCCAGTCACGTACTCGCCGTATTCGGCGTTGTTGGAGATCGAGTAGTTCATGTTGGCGATACCGCCTTCGTACATGAGGTCAACGATCAGCTTCAGTTCGTGCAGGCACTCGAAGTAGGCCATTTCTGGCGCGTAGCCAGCTTCAACCAGGGTTTCGAAACCGGCTTTAACCAGCTCAACGGTACCGCCGCACAGTACGGCTTGTTCGCCGAACAGGTCGGTTTCAGTCTCGTCCTTGAAGGTGGTTTCGATGATGCCGGTACGACCGCCACCCACGCCAGCAGCGTAGGACAGTGCGACGTTCTTGGCGTTGCCCGATGCGTCCTGGTAGATCGCGATCAGGTCAGGGATGCCGCCGCCTTTGACGAACTCGGAACGCACGGTGTGGCCCGGTGCTTTTGGCGCGATCATGATCACGTCGAGATCAGCGCGTGGCACTACTTGGTTGTAGTGGATCGCGAAGCCGTGGGAGAAGGCCAGGGTGGCGCCCTTCTTGATGTTCGGCTCGATTTCATTCTTGTACAGCGCGGACTGGAACTCGTCCGGGGTCAGGATCATGACCAGGTCGGCAGCAGCAACGGCGGAAGCAACGTCAGTCACTTTCAGGCCGTGGGCTTCAGCCTTGGCAACAGTGGCCGAGCCTTTACGCAGGCCAACAGTCACGTCAACGCCGGAATCTTTCAGGTTGCAAGCTTGCGCGTGACCCTGGGAACCGTAGCCGATGATGGCGACTTTCTTGCCCTGGATGATCGACAGGTCACAATCTTTATCGTAATAAACTTTCATGAGGTTCCTCTATATATCCAGGCCGTAAGGCCATTCACTAATTTGGGTTAAATGCTGAGTACTTTGTCGCCACGGGCAATCCCGGTGACACCACTGCGTACTGTTTCCAGAATCGAGGCCGTCCCGATCGACTGGATGAAGCTGTCCAGCTTGTCGCTTGTACCGGTCAGTTGAACGGTATAAACGCTGGCGCTCACATCAACGATCTGCCCGCGATAAATGTCGGTAGTCCGTTTGATCTCGGCACGTTGGGCACCCGTGGCCTTGACCTTAACCAGCATCAGCTCACGCTCGATGTGGGCACTTTCCGACAGGTCGACCAGCTTGACCACTTCGATCAGCTTGTTGAGGTTCTTGGTGATCTGCTCGATCACCTCATCATGGCCCACGGTGGTCAACGTCAGGCGCGACAGGGTCGGGTCTTCGGTCGGGGCCACGGTCAGGCTTTCGATGTTGTAGTTGCGTTGCGAAAACAGGCCGACAACACGAGACAGAGCGCCGGGTTCGTTCTCCAGAAGCAGGGAGATAATGTGCCGCATGATTAAGTACGCTCCGTCTTGTTCAGCCACATGTCGCGCATAGAGCCGTCTTTGATCTGCATCGGGTAGACGTGCTCGCTGGTATCCACCTGAATATCGATGAACACCAAGCGGTCCTTCATGGCGAACGCCTCTTCCATCTTCGGCTTCAGATCTTTCAAATCGGTGATGCGAATGCCGACATGGCCATAGGCTTCAACCAATTTTACGAAATCCGGCAGCGACTCCATGTAGGAATGGGAGTGACGGCTGTTGTAGCTCATGTCCTGCCATTGACGAACCATGCCCAGCACGCCGTTGTTCAAGCACACGATCTTCACCGGAAGGCCGTACTGCAGGCACGTCGACAGTTCCTGGATGTTCATCTGGATGCTGCCCTCGCCGGTGACGCACGCAACGTCAGTGTCCGGGAAGCTCAGTTTTACGCCCATGGCCGCAGGGAAACCAAAGCCCATCGTGCCCAGGCCACCGGAGTTGATCCAGCGGTTAGGCTTGTCGAACTTGTAGTACTGCGCGGCGAACATCTGGTGCTGGCCCACGTCGGAGGTCACAAAGGCGTCGCCCTTGGTCACTTCACACAGGGTCTCGATCACGGTTTGTGGCTTGATGATGCTGCCGTCGCCCTTGTCGTAAGGGAACAGGCCACGATCACCGCGCCATTCGTCGATCTGCTTCCACCAACTGGCAACGGATTCCTTGTTCGGCGTCTCGCCGATGTCCTTGAGCGCAGCAACCATTTCGGTCAATACGCTTTCAACAGGACCCACGATCGGCACATCGGCCTTGATGGTCTTGGAGATGGACGCCGGGTCGATGTCGATATGGATGATCTTGGCATTCGGGCAGAATTTGCTCGCGCCGTTGATCACGCGGTCATCGAAACGCGCGCCCACTGCCAGGATCACGTCGGCGTGATGCATCGCCAGGTTAGCGGTGTAGCTGCCGTGCATGCCGAGCATGCCGACAAACTGACGGTCGGTACCTGGGAAGGCGCCGAGGCCCATCAACGTATTGGTCACCGGCAGGTTGAGCAGTTTGGCCAGCTCAGTCAAAGGCGCAGAACCGCCGCCCAGAATCACGCCACCACCCGAGTACAGCACTGGACGCTTGGCCGCCAGGAGCATTTCTGCGGCCTTGCGGATTTGCCCCGAGTGCCCGCGGACGGCCGGGCTGTAGGAGCGCAGCTTGGCCTTCTTCGGGAAGATGTATTCGAATTTCTCGGCCGGGTTGGTCATGTCTTTCGGGATGTCGACCACCACAGGACCCGGACGACCGGACTGTGCGAGGTAGAAGGCCTTTTTCATGACTTCCGGGATTTCCGACGCATGCTTGATCATGAAGCTGTGTTTCACGATCGGCCGGGAGATACCGATCATGTCGGTTTCCTGGAATGCATCGGTACCGACCATGGTGCTAGCCACCTGACCGGAAATGATCACCATCGGGATGGAGTCCATATACGCCGTCGCGATGCCGGTAATGGCATTGGTTGCGCCAGGGCCGGACGTTACCAGTACCACACCGGCTTTACCGGTGGCACGGGCGTAACCGTCAGCCATATGGGTCGCGGCCTGCTCGTGGCGAACCAGGATGTGGGTAACAGCCGGTTCCTTGAACAGTGCGTCGTAGACATGCAGCAGAGCACCACCTGGGTACCCGTAGATATAGTCGACGCCTTCGTCACGCAAAAAGCGGACGAGCATCTCACCGCCAGATAAAAGCTCCACGTTGTTCACCTCTAAAACGCCAGAATACCGTCCGTTAAAAAAACCGACGGGTCTTAATAGGTTTACTTCTCAACAGAGCATGAGCGACGGTGGTCGCCGACTACGTCAGCACTGACTGAGCAAGTATTGGGATCGTCCCAAGTGTTGCGGGCTTTTCCCACCCAGCGCGAGGTAACGCGTTGCGGGTGTAACAGGTCGGCGCGGATGTGCGCCTCATGATCTGCTGAGCGGGCCTGCTTCTGGCAGTCCCGATACAGCGGACTTTGGATTCTTCTGTTTCAGGACGTTCAAGTCAAGCAATAATTGCGCTTTTTTCCAACTAAGCGCATGAGAACGTAGAAGAAAGGGCTTTGAGGAGGGATAAAACTCGCCTGAATGTCGTCAAGCGGTAGAAATGTGCGCAAGACTGCCGGAAAACCCGGCAGTCAGGCAATTAACGAGCGTCGACGATCAGTTGGTCGAACTTTTTCAGCGCATTACGTAAGCCAAGGCTTTCCAGCGGGCGGTCGGCGTAGACCATCTCGGCCATTTCCAGGATGCCCGACGCATTGGGCAGCGGCAGGTCCTGTTCGAGGATCTGCTTCATGCGCACCAGGAATACCCACTGCAGCCACTGGTGAAAATCCAGCGTATCCACCGAAAAAGGTTCAACACTGCTGAGCGCCTCGACGCCGGGGGACACCTCGTCCCACCAGCCCTGCACGCGCAACTCGCGCTCAATTAGCAATAACTGTTCGGCAATGGCGGGGAAGCGTGCATCCATCAGAGGCTGACCTTGGCTTTTTGCCGAGCCTGCGCGGCACCGGCGGCATCGCCTTGCGCGGCGCGCGCGTCACCAATCAAGGCCCATAGGCTGGCTTGCAAGTCGGGACGACCGTTGGCCAGGCTCAGGCCACGACGGGCGAACTGCTCGGCCTGCGGAGCATCACCCTGGGCCATGCGAACCTGGGCCAGGCGATACAACACTTGCGGCTCACGCGGAGCAACGCGCTGGGCACGTTCCAGGCTCGACGACGCACCATTCAAATCACCACCCGCCTGCTGTTGCTGGGCCGTGGTCAGCAGCGCAAGCACCGGGCCATCCAGTTGCTCGTCAGCCGACAGGCCGCCACCGCTGGAAGACGATGGAATGCCACTTGGCGTCGACGGCATGGTGTAGGTGCCCTGATTGATCGGCGCAGTTTGAATCGGCGTGGAGTCGATCGGACCCGAGGTGCTTGGCCCTGGCGTCCACGGCTCGGCACTGATCGGCGCAGACGTGGCAGCGCCAGCGCCTGGCACCATGACCACCACACCGGAATCCTGTGGCATCGCCTGGGTCGCAGCTTGCGCTGGACGATTGGTCACGGTCTGGCGGAAGCCGCCATTGGCCGAAATCCGGTCGTTATTGGAGACGGCAGTGCTCGAATCCACCACGGGAATGGAGCCGCGCTGCACGCTGGCGCAACCGTTGAGCAAAGCCAGAGCTGTAATAGCTGGAATCCACCACTTGTTCACTTGAAACCCTCTTTGCTTAATTCATCCAGCCCTTGACCCAATCCATCACCGACTCCGCGTCAGCGGGGGCACTGCCACCGCATGCGGCGCCGGGAGGCGGTTCGCTGCCGCGAATATACGGCATCTGCACCGCGCCCGGACAGTTGGCATCGGAGCCCTGCCCTGTGTGCGGATCGATCCAAGCCTGCACGATGTTATCCGGCTGCGGCATGTTCAACGGCAGCGGATCAGCTTTGCGCATGAAACTGGTCCAGACCTGCAGTGCACCGGTGGCACCGGTAAACGGCGTCTTGCCGTTATCGTCGCGCCCCAGCCACACCACCGCCAGCACGTCCTGGCCGAAACCTGCGAACCAGCTGTCACGCGAATCGTTACTGGTACCGGTCTTGCCTGCCAATGTCAGGTTCGCCGGCAGCACGCTATAGACCGAACGCCCGGTACCTTCACGCATCACGCGCTGCATGGCGTTCTGGATCAGATAAATGGAGCCCGCATCAAACCGTTGCTGAATCTGGAACGGGTAGCGCTTGAGCGGCTCACCCTCGGCGGTCAGCACGCTGCGGATCCCGCGCATGGGGGTGTTGAAACCACCGTTGGCGAGGGTCTGGTACATCGTCGCGACTTCCATCGGGGTCATCGCGCCAGCGCCCAACAGGATCGACGGGAAGGCCGGGAACTCACGGGTGACACCCAGCCGCGCGATGGTCTTGAGGACATTCGGCACGCCGACCTCAAGGCCCAGCCGCGACGTGGAAATATTGTAGGAGTGCGCAATGCCCTGATACAGGAATATCGTACCGTGGGAACGACGGTCGAAGTTCTGGGGTGTCCACACTTGGCCATCGGCACCTTTGACCGACAGCGGGTCATCTGAGAGCCAACTGGTCAGGGTGTATTTGCTCGGTTTTTCCAACGCGGTCAGGTAAACCGCAGGCTTGACCAGGGAACCGATTGGCCGCACCGCATCCAGCGCGCGGTTGAACCCGGCAAAGCTGGCCTGACGGCTGCCGATCATGGCTTGCACTTCACCGGTTTCCGGATTGGTCACGACCATGGCCGCTTCGACTTCATCGGAACCTTTACGGCCTGTCAGTCGCTTGAACGTGTCATTGACGGACGCTTCGGCCTTCATCTGCAGGATCGGGTCGAAACTGGTGAAGATTCGCAGGCCTTCTTCGGTCAAGTCTTCGTCGCGGTAGTCTTCACGCAGTTGGCGCTTGACCAGATCGATAAAGCCCGGGAAGGAGCTGTCCGCCAGCTTGCCGCGGGTAGTGACACCCAACGGCATTTTCTTCGCGGCAGCGACCTGTTCAGCCGTGGCAACACCTTGTTGCTCAAGTACATCAAGCACGAGGTTGCGTCGCTCCAGCGCACGCTCAGGATTGCGGCGCGGGTTGTAGTAGGAAGGCCCCTTGACCATGCCCACCAGCAACGCAACCTGGTGCAGCTTCAATTCGGACAGCGGCTGGCCAAAGAAGAACTGGCTGGCCAGGCCGAAACCATGCACGGCGCGCTGGCCATCCTGGCCGACGAATACCTCGTTGAGGTACGCCTCAAGGATTTCCTGCTTGCTGTAGTGCAGCTCCAGCAGCATCGCCATCATGGCTTCAGTGAGCTTACGGGTGAGGCTGCGCTCGTTGGTCAGGTAGAAGTTCTTGACCAATTGTTGCGTCAGCGTACTGCCGCCCTGGGTCATCTTGCCGCCGGAGGTGTTCACCCAGACCGCGCGGGCGATCGACTTCGGCGAAACGCCCCAGTGGTGGTAGAAATCGCGGTCTTCAACAGCAACCAGGGTTTCCAACAGGTACGGCGGCACTTGGTCAAGCTTGATCAGGATGCGATCTTCAAGGTTTTTAGGGTAAATGCCGCCGATCATCAGCGGTTCGAGGCGAACCACCGGCAGCTTCGAGCCATTGAGGGACGACAACTCGGCGACGTAATCGCCGGAAAAGCGCACGCGCACAGGCTGGGCTTTTTCCAGGCCTTCATAGAACTGGAAGCCACGGGTATTCAAGTCGACGGTGTTACCACTGACAGCCGCCGCGCCCGGGCCGTTGCTCACGGGTTCGCGGCGATAGCCCAGGGCGTCGAGTTCGGTCAGGAAGTCATCCTTGCTCAGCTTCTGGCCGGTAAACAACTCCAGCGGGCGTGCATACACCTTGGCGGGAATGGTCCAACGCTTGCCGGAGAACTTCTCCTGGACCACAGCGTCGAGGTACACCGCAAAGCCGGCGAGCACTACGAGGCCCACGAGGCCGAGCTTGAGCGCCCAGCCCAGCCAAGGGCGCAGGCCGCGGGAAGGAGTTTTTTTACGGGAACGGGGAGATCGGGTTCGAGTCATGGCGGCGGATTATACGCACTTTATTGATGATCAACATGAGCCGGACAGCGGTTTGCACGACCGGCCGCAGCAGCCATAATGCCCGCCATGTTTTCCGCCAGACTCTGAAGGATCGCCCGTGAGCCAGACCCTGATCGCTGCCCTGCAAAACCCGGCCTTGTACCCCCATCCGGTTGAAGCGCTCCAAGTCATCGAGACCCATATTTCCTGGGTCGTGCTGACCGGGCCCTATGCCTATAAATTGAAGAAACCGATGAACTTCGGCTTCCTGGACTTCACCGATCTGGAAAAGCGCGGCCACTTCTGCAATGAAGAGCTGCGCCTCAACCAGCGTTTGACCGAAGATTTGTATCTTGAAGTGTTGCCGATCACCGGCACGGCCGAGGCCCCGCAGTTGGGTGGCGATGGCCCGGTCATCGAATATGCGCTGAAAATGCGTCAGTTCCCGCAAAGCCAACTGCTCAGCACCTTGCAAGCCAACGGCGAATTGACCAGCGCGCACATCGATGAGATGGCCAAGCAAATCGCGCACTTCCACCTCACCGCACCGAAAGTACCGCAGGACCACCCGGCCGGCACCCCGGACGAGGTGATGGCACCGGTTCGCCAGAACTTCGACCAGATTCGCCCGTTCCTCAGTGACAAGGCCGACCTGGCGCAACTGGACGCTTTGCAAGCCTGGGCCGAAAGCAGCTTCGAGCGCCTCAAGCCGCTGTTCTCCCAGCGCAAACAGGAAGGTTTCACCCGCGAATGCCACGGCGATATTCACCTGGGTAACGCGACGTTGATCGATGGCCACGTGGTGATCTTCGACTGCATCGAATTCAACGAGCCTTTCCGTTTCACCGATGTGTACGCCGATACCGGCTTCCTGGCCATGGACCTTGAAGACCGTGGCCTCAAATCCCTGGCGCGCCGCTTTATCAGCCAATACCTGGAGTTGACCGGCGACTATCAAGGCCTGGAGGTGCTGAACTTCTATAAAGCCTATCGCGCCTTGGTGCGCGCCAAGATCGCGCTGTTCAGCATGCCGAGCGAGGCCAGCCCGGTGCAACGCGCCACGACCCTGCGCCAATACCGCAACTACGCGAATCTGGCGGAAAGCTACAGCACCATTCCGTCGCGCTTCCTGGCAATTACCCACGGTGTTTCGGCCGTGGGCAAAAGCCACGTGGCCATGCGCCTGGTGGAAGCGCTGGGTGCTGTGCGCCTGCGCTCGGACGTGGAACGCAAGCGTCTGTTCGGTGAACAACACGTCGAAAACACGCCGCAGGCCGGTATCTATGCGGCCGACGCCAGCGTGGCGACCTACACCCGGTTGAATGAAATCGCCGACACCGTACTGCGTGCCGGTTACCCAGTGGTGTTGGATGCCACCTTCCTGAAACGCGAACAACGCGATGCAGCGGCCAAAGTCGCCGAAGCCACCGGCGCGCCGTTCCTGATCCTGGATTGCAACGCGCCGCAAGCCGTAATCGCCAGCTGGTTGGCACAACGTCAGGCAGACAAAAATGATCCTTCCGACGCGACACTGGCCGTTATCGAAGAGCAGCAAGCCAATCGCGACTCGCTGACCGCCGAGGAGCTGCTCCTCAGCAAACGCGTCGAGACCAATGAAAGCGGTACGCTCGATGCGTTGGTGGCGCATATTCGCCAGCGCCTGCCAGGCCTGTAAGAAAAAATTCTTGGTCGTGTCGTCTACTTGGGCGCACGACCCAGCAGTAGTGGCACTATAATGGCACCATAAATCCAACAGGAGTTGCCTGTCATGAGTCAGCCCAAGCTTCTTGATACTCCGCTTTACTCGCTCCTGCATAAAGATGATATCCGGGGCTTCAACCAGCAACGTCCAAAAGACGGCGTCATCGACATGCGCGGCGGGGACTTTCGCGGCCTGGACTTGCGTGAGTTGAACGCCACCGGCGTGGACTTTACCGATGCCTACTTCCGCTCTGCCGATTTGCGCGGCCTCGACCTGCGCGATTGCTCGCTGGAAGGCGCCAGCCTGGCCCACGCGCAGATATCCGGGACCTATTTCCCTGCGGAGCTGACCGCCGATGAAATCCTCATGTCAGTCAACTTTGGCACCCGCCTGCGTTACCGTACCCGCTAATACTCGCTGCTTCAGCCCGGTATCGCACAAGCGTGCCGGGCTTCCCGCCTGCCGGACCACATCACTCCTCTCGGTCTTTAGGCCGTTTCCGACTAAAGAACTACGCTTTTCCTACTGAGCGCTACACTCCTTTCAGGCTTGCCTGGTCACGATACCCACCGAACCATTCGGCCGTCGCAAGGAGGCTTGATGAACGATGAGCTGCAACACCTGAAAAACCTTGGCAAGACGTCAGCACAGTGGCTGCATGCGGTGGGCATCCACAGTGCGTCCGACTTGCGTCGCCTGGGTGCGGTCGATGCCTACCGGGCCGTACGGACGCGCGGGTTTCGCGCATCGAAAGTGCTGCTGTATGCAATCGAAGGGGCCTTGATGGATGTGCATTGGAATGACATTCCTGCCGAGCGCAAGGAAGCGTTGAACCGGCAATTGGACGCTATTTCGGCCCGCCAAAAAAATTAGATCGACTGGCAAAGCCAACGTTTACAGGCATTCCGAACGGACGTTTGAGAAAAACTGAAGAGCCATTGAAAACAAATGTTGACTCTCAAATGAGAATCGTTATGATTATCACAGCTGGTCGCGAGATCAGCCGATAACTGAAAGACCATTGGTTCGGACTCTCAGATTATCTCCTCATCAGGCTAATCACGGTTATTTGACCCGGCTCTTGCCGGGTCTTTTTTTGCCCGTAAAACGCTATCGGCACAAAGCCGCCCACACTGCAGTTCAGCGGGCAATGATCAACGGATGCCCACGCTCCGGATGAGGCTGCACAAGCACATCCAAACCATACACAGCTTTCAACGGCGCCGGCTGCATCACCTGCGCCGGCGCACCCAAGACATGCGGGCGCCCTGCCTCCAGCAGCAGAATCCGATCACAATAACGCGCCGCCAGGTTCAAGTCGTGAAGGATCACCAACACCGCTGCCCCTCGATCGGCAAAAGTGCGAATGGCCTGCAAGGTCGTGTGCTGGTGCAAGGGGTCCAGCATTGACGTCGGCTCATCCAGCAGCAACGTCTGCCCAGCCTCGCCCGGCCATAACTGCGCCAGCACCCGCGCCAAATGCACCCGTTGACGCTCTCCGCCGGACAGCGCCAGGTAGCTGCGACCGCTCAGGTGGCCGACATCTGCCGCCTGTAGGGCTGCCTCGATAATCGCGTCATCACGCACGCGCCCGGTCTGGTGTGGCAAGCGCCCCATGCCGACAACCTCTTCAACACGGAAAGCGAAGTCCAGCGTCGAACTTTGCGGCAATACCGCCAGGCGTTGCGCCCGTTGCGCGCCACTCCACTCGCTCAACGGGCGTTGGTCCAACCACACGTTGCCGTGGTCAGGAGGCAACTCGCCGCACAATCCGCCGAGCAACGTACTCTTGCCCGCACCATTGGGGCCCAGGACCCCGAGCACCTCGCCCGGCAACAGATCGAGGGTGACGCCTGCCAATACAGTTGTGCGACCGCGACGGATCTGCAGGTCTTCCACACGCAACATCAGGCACGCCCCCGCAACAACAGATAAAGAAAAAATGGCGCGCCGATAAATGCGGTCACAATACCGATCGGCAATTCAGCCGGTGCCAAGGCCAAGCGCGCGACCAGATCGGCAAACAGCAGCAGGCTCGCCCCCGCCAGGACCGAAGCCGGTAGCAGCACACGATGATCCGGCCCCGCCAGCAAACGCACCAGATGTGGCACCACCAGCCCCACAAAACCAATCATGCCCGCAGCGGCCACGGCGGCTCCCACGCCTAACGCCGTGCAGAAGACCAACTCGCGCTTAAGCCTTTCTACATCGATACCTAAGTGATTGGCCTCTGATTCACCGAGTAGCAGCGCGTTCAGCGCTTTGGCCCGACGCGGCAACCACAGCGCGACACCCGCGCTTACCAGCAACAGGGGCCATAACCGCGAATAGCTGGCGCCGTTGAGGCTGCCCAGGTTCCAGAACGTCAGGGTGCGCAAGGTGGCGTCGTCGGCCAGGTAGGTAAATAGTCCTACCGCCGAGCTGGCGAGGGCGGTAAGGGCGATGCCGGCCAGCAACATGGTCGCGACATGGGTCTGGCCGTTGCGCCGCCCTAGTCGATAGACCAGTGCAGTGACACCCAAGCCGCCAAGGAATGCGCATAGCGACAACAGATAGGGCCCGAATGCATCCGGCAAACCGCCGAAAAACGAACCCCCTACAATCGCCACCGCCGCCCCCAGCGCGGCACCGCTGGAAACCCCGATCAACCCCGGATCAGCCAAGGGGTTGCGAAACAGCCCCTGCATCGCCACGCCCGACAAGGCCAACACGCCGCCGACCGCCAACCCCAGCAGCGTGCGCGGCAAACGGATCTGCCCCAGGATCAGCTCAGCCTGCTCCAGCCCTTGGGCCTCGATCGGCACGCCCACCCACCGCAACGCAGCCTTGAGCGTATCCAGCAAGGGCAGGCTGACTGGCCCCAGCGCCAGCGAGAGCCAAATAGCGAATACACACAGCAGCGCCAACCCCACAAACAGCGTCTTCGGTTTAACCAGAATGGTCATGGGGCTGGCTTGGTCAGGGACGGATAAAACCCGGCGGACAGGTCCGCGAGGCTTTGTGGCAGCCGCGGCCCAAGCCCACCGACCAGCAAGGTGGGATCGACCTCAAACACTCGCCCGCTTTTGGCCGCCGGCGTGGAAGCCAGGATCGGGTTCTCCTTGAACAGTGCGGCACGCGCCGCCTCACCGGTCAGGGCACGATCAGCAAACACCAGCACATCCGGTCTCAACCCTGCCAACGACTCCACCGAAAACGGCTTGTAGCCAGTATGGGTCGCCAGGTTGCGCCCGCCAGCCTGCTGCAACATCCAGTCAGCCGCCGTGTCTTTGCCCGCGATCAGCGGCTTGCCGCCTGCATGACCGAGCAACAGCAACACGCCTGGCGCCTTTTGGGTCGATTGGGCCTTGGTCACCCAGCGCTTTTGCTGATCCAACGCCTGCTCATATCCGGTAAACAATTCGTTGGCCTTGGCCTCATTGCCCAGCAACGCGCCCAAGTGCTGAAGGTTACCTTTCAGCGTGGGCAGGTCCGGCTGCGCCGAGAACATTTCCACCTGCACACCCGCGTTGCGAATCTGCGCCAGCACGGGCGGCGGCCCCATTTCTTCAGTACCGACCAGCACCTGCGGGCGCAAACTCAGAATGCCTTCCGCCGACAACTGCCGCTGATAGCCAATGCTCGGCAACGCCTTGAGAGACTCCGGATGCTGACTGGTGGTATCCACACCCACCAATTTCGACTCACCGCCCAGGGCCGTCACCCATTCCGACAGCGCCCCACCGGCACTCACCCAGCGTTGTGGCAGTTCGGAGGCTTGAGCCCCGTGGTTGACCAGCAATCCGACAACAAGCGCAATAGCGCTGGTACTCAGGCGCATAACAGGGTTTCCTTGCAAAGGCGGGGCCGCTCAAGCACTCATCGATGAGGCAGATAACGCCCGCCTGGCATCGCATTGAGCGCCCGCTCAGCTAACGGGCGAAGCCGGCATTTGATAATTGTTTGCATTTGAACGTCAAGGCACTTAAGGATTGAAATGAAGTTTCTCTGCCCCTCCGAAACCCTCGCGCCTAACTGCAGCCTCGGTTTTGATATCGACGGCTGCAAGGTGTTGGCGGTGCGTCGGGACGGTGTAGCCTACTTCTACATCAACCGTTGCCCCCATCGCGGCATTTCGCTGGAATGGCAACCCGACCAGTTTCTCGACGCCAGCGCCAGCCTGATCCAGTGCGCCACCCACGGCGCCCTGTTCCTGATCGAGAGCGGCGAGTGCATCGCCGGCCCTTGCGCCGGGCAAAGCCTTACCGCCCTGCCCGGTCGCGAAGATGACCAGGGCCTGTGGGTGGCGCTCTAGTCGAGCAGCACGTCCAGCCGCCGATCCACACAGATTTCTTCGGAAGTCACCCGCACGCCATACGCCAGCACTTCCACCCCCGCCGACTTGACTTCACTCAGGGCGGCGGCGTAGGCAGGGTCGATTTCCACCGCCGGGCGCACGGCCTCAATGCCCGAGAGATTGACGCAATACAACTGCACTGCACGCACACCCTGCCGCGCCAGATGGGCCAGCTCGCGCAAATGCTTGGCGCCGCGCTGGGTCACCGCATCAGGGAACGCGGCAACCGCAGAGCCATCAAAGCCCAGGGTCACACTTTTGACTTCGACGTAGGCCGCGCCATCGGGATAGTCCAGACGAAAATCGATGCGGCTTTTCTCCTGCCCGTAAGGCACCTCGCGCTTCAACGCAGTAAAGCCGTTGAGTTCGGTGATGACCCCCGCCAGCAACGCCTCCTCGACCAACTGATTAGCACGCGCGGTGTTCACGCAGGCCAAACGCCCCTGGGGCGTCTCGGCGATTTCCCAGGTGCCAGGCAACTTGCGCTTGGGGTCATTGGAGCGACTGAACCAGACCTGCCCACCTTCCACCATGCAATTGAGCATCGAGCCGGTGTTGGGGCAGTGAATGGTGAGCAACTCGCCGGTAACGGTTTCGATATCGGTGAGAAAACGCTTGTAGCGACGAATCAGCCGCGCTTCTTCGAGGGGAGGATTAAAGCGCATCAGCCTTGCCAGCTCCGCAAGCCACGGGCGATTCGCTCCACCGCCTCCTGCAGGCGATCGAGGTTTTGCGTGTAGGCAAAGCGCACATGATGACCGGCTTTAAAGCGGCCAAAATCCAGGCCAGGAGTGAAGGCCACATGCTCGGTTTCGAGGAAGTGACGACAGAATGCGAAGGCATCACCGCCAAACGCGCTGATATCGGCATACAAATAGAACGCCCCTTCCGGCTCGACGGCGATGCCAAACCCCAACTCGCGCAAGGCAGGCAGCAGGAAGTCACGACGACGGCCGAATTCAGCGCGGCGTTCTTCAAGAATGCTCAGGGTTTGCGGGGTGAAACACGCTAGCGCCGCGTGCTGGGCCATGCTTGGCGCACTGATGTAAAGGTTTTGCGCCAGTTTCTCCAACTCCCCCACTGCGGCCGGGGGCGCCACCAGCCAACCCAGGCGCCAGCCGGTCATGCCGAAATACTTGGAAAAACTATTCAGGACAAATGCTTCGTCGTCGACTTCCAGCACGCTGGCCGCATCCGTGCCGTAGGTGAGGCCATGGTAAATCTCGTCCACCACCAAGTGGCCGTTGCGCGCCTTGATGGCGGCGGAAAGCCCGGCCAATTCGTCACGCGTCAGGATAGTCCCGGTCGGGTTGGCCGGGGACGCCACGAGCGCGCCGACACTGTCTTGATTCCAGTGCTTGGCCACCAGGTCGGCGGTCAACTGGTAGCGCACTTCGGGGCCGACCGGCACCAGTTGAGCCGCGCCCTCCACCAACCGCAGGAAGTGACGATTGCACGGGTAACCGGGGTCTGCGAGCAGCCAATGCTTGCCCGGATCCACCAACAGGCTGCTGGCCAGCAGCAAAGCGCCGGAACCGCCGGGGGTGATCAGGATACGCTCGGGGTCGACGTTCAGCCCGTAGCGCTGCTGATAGAACCCGCTGATGGCCTCGCGCAATTCCGGCAGACCACGGGCCGCGGTGTAGCGGGTCTTGCCGTTGGCCAATGCTGCCTGGCCGGCCTGGATGATGGGCTCGGCAGTGGTGAAATCCGGCTCACCGATTTCCAGGTGGATCACGTCATGGCCGGCGGCTTGCAGCTCATTGGCCCGCGCCAGCAATGCCATGACATGAAAAGGTTCGATGGCGCGACTGCGCGCACTGTAGGGCTGAGCCATTAGCCTTCCTTAACGGTAGGGACAAAATCTGGATTCTACCGAACCCTCGCGGGAAAACATGTTCTATTGCCTGCCCGGAGGCATGTGCCGGCCGAGCAAGCGCCTGCAAAACGACTAAAATCAACATTCGAGGCAATGCATACCCAGCAATGGCGGGCTGTCGCAGTTTGCAAGCGATTTGCCATGGGCCTCGACAACCGGGAGTGGCGCACCCCGAATCTATCTGGTAAGTTCGCCCGCTTGCAGCCGCAGGGCCGGCAGGTGTCGGTGACGTTGCAATCCTGCGCAATGGATTAGAAGAGTGAGAGGCGGTCTATTCATGTCCACCCAAGCAAAGCAACAGCAGCAGAGCCTCAGTGGCTTCACACCTTACGTCGAAGCGAAGGGTGAGGAGTACATGGGCAAGCCCATGCGCCAGCACTTCACCAAGATCCTGCAAAAGTGGAAGCAGGACTTGATGCAAGAGGTCGACCGCACCGTTGACCACATGAAGGACGAAGCCGCCAACTTCCCGGACCCGGCCGACCGTGCCAGCCAGGAAGAAGAGTTCGCCCTTGAACTGCGCGCCCGTGATCGCGAACGCAAGCTGATCAAGAAGATCGACAAGACGCTGCAACTGATCGAAGACGAAGAATACGGCTGGTGCGAATCCTGCGGCGTCGAGATTGGTATTCGTCGCCTGGAAGCCCGCCCAACCGCGGACCTGTGCGTAGACTGCAAGACCTTGGCTGAAATCAAGGAAAAACAGGTCGGCAAGTAATCCCTGCCGAACTGAACGAATGGGGCGTGCAAACGCCCCATTTTTGTTTCTGGCGTTTACCGAATTTCCAGTAGTATCCGGCCCATGACAGCCTCTACCTATATCGGGCGTTTCGCCCCCACGCCCAGCGGCCATTTGCATTTTGGCTCCCTGGTCGCCGCCCTCGCCTCCTACCTCGACGCCCGCGCCAACCAAGGCCGCTGGCTGATGCGCATGGAGGACCTTGACCCACCGCGTGAAGAGCCGGGCGCCCAGGCAGCGATCCTCCACGCCTTGGAAGGCTACGGTTTCGAATGGGACGGTGAACTCGTCCGACAAAGCGAGCGGCATGATGCCTACGCCAAAGTGCTGAACGATATGTTCAACCATGGCCTGGCCTACGCGTGCACCTGTTCACGTAAACAGCTGGAACCCTACAACGGTATCTACCCTGGGCTGTGCCGCAATGCAGGACACGATCAGCAGGATGCCGCCATACGGTTACGCGTTCCGGAGCTGGAATACCACTTTACCGACCGCGTCCAGGGCGAATTCCGACAGCACCTGGGCCGCGATGTAGGCGATTTTGTCATCCGTCGCCGCGACGGCCTGTATGCCTATCAACTGGCCGTGGTCCTCGACGATGCCTGGCAAGGCGTCACCGATATCGTGCGCGGCGCCGACCTGCTCGACTCCACGCCACGCCAGCTCTACCTGCAGGAACTGCTCGGCCTGCGCCAACCGCGCTACCTGCATGTGCCGCTGATCATCCAACCGGACGGCAACAAGCTGGGCAAATCCTACCGTTCCCCGCCGTTGACACCCGACCAGGCCACGCCTTTGCTATTGAGAGCCCTGCGTGCCCTCGGCCAGCAACCCGGCGACGAGTTGCTGCACGCCAGCCCACGGGAACTGCTGGACTGGGGCATCCAGCACTGGGATGCCGGCCGGATACCTCGCACACTCACGCTGGCCGAAGCGCAATTGAGCTGAAGGCGCTTGCAGCTTGCCAGGCATCCGTTACCATCGCCGCAGTTTTTCAATCAGAGGCCAACATGTACATCTATCGATTGGTCCTGCTGCTGGTCGTCGGGATCTACCTGTTTTCTCCCGCCATCATGGATTGGTGGATCGACGCCACGGGCGCCTGGTATCGCCCCTATCTGCTGTGGCTGATCCTGATCGTCGTGACTTTCATCCTGCAGAGCCAAAAAGATGCCGATGAGCTTTAGCCTCACCCAGATGCTGCTGATCAGTGCCGCCTACCTGGCCGCGCTGTTCGGGGTGGCCTGGATCAGTGAGCGCGGAATGATTCCGCGGGCGATCATTCGCCATCCGCTGACCTACACCTTGTCCCTGGGCGTGTACGCCAGTGCCTGGGCGTTCTATGGCACGGTGGGCCTGGCCTATCAATACGGCTATGGCTTTCTTTCCAGTTACCTCGGGGTGTCCGGCGCGTTCCTGCTGGCACCGGTGTTGCTGTACCCGATCCTGAAAATCACCCGTACCTATCAGCTGTCATCCCTGGCCGACCTGTTTGCCTTCCGCTTTCGCAGCACCTGGGCCGGCGCGCTGACCACCATTTTCATGCTGATCGGCGTGTTGCCGTTGCTGGCCCTGCAAATCCAGGCAGTGGCTGACTCCATCAGCATCCTGACCCGTGAGCCGGTGCAGCACCGCGTTGCCCTGGCCTTCTGCGCGTTGATTACGCTGTTCACGATTTTCTTCGGTTCACGCCATATCGCCACCCGCGAGAAACACGAAGGCCTGGTGTTTGCAATTGCCTTCGAGTCCGTGATCAAGCTGATCGCCATCGGCGGTGTCGGCCTTTATGCACTTTACGGCGTGTTCGACGGCCCGCAGCAGCTTGAGCTTTGGTTGCTGCAAAACCAGACCGCCCTCGCCGCCCTGCACACGCCGCTGCAAGAGGGTCCATGGCGCACGCTGCTGCTGGTGTTCTTCGCCTCGGCGATCGTGATGCCACACATGTATCACATGACCTTTACCGAGAACCTCAACCCGCGCTCGCTGGTCAGCGCCAGCTGGGGTTTGCCGCTGTTCCTGCTGTTGATGAGCCTGGCGGTGCCGCTGATCCTGTGGGCTGGTCTGAAACTGGGCGCCACCACTAACCCGGAATACTTCACCCTCGGCATCGGCATTGCCGCCAACAGCCCGGCGTTGGCTTTGCTGGCGTACGTCGGTGGTTTGTCAGCCGCCAGCGGGCTGATCATCGTCACGACCCTGGCGCTCTCGGGCATGGCGCTCAACCATCTGGTGCTACCGCTGTACCAGCCGCCGGCCGAGGGCAACATCTACCGCTGGCTGAAATGGACGCGGCGCGCGCTGATCGTCGCGATCATCATGGCCGGCTACGGGTTCTACCTGTTGCTGGGCGCCGGGCAAGACCTCGCCAACCTGGGTATCGTCGCGTTTGTCGCCACCTTGCAGTTCCTGCCGGGCGTGCTGTCGGTGCTGTACTGGCCGACCGCCAATCGCCGTGGCTTTATCGCCGGCTTGCTGGCGGGGATCCTGGTGTGGATCGTGACCATGCTGCTGCCGCTGGTCGGTAATCTGCAGGGCTTCTACATCCCATTGCTGAACATGATCTACGTGCTGGATGACACCAGCTGGCACATGGCGGCGATTGCGTCCCTGGCCGCCAACGTCTTGATGTTCACGCTGATCTCGCTGTTCACCAATGCCAGCCCCGAAGAAACCAGCGCCGCCGAAGCCTGCGCGGTGGACAACGTGCGCCGCCCGCAACGCCGTGAATTGCATGCCGCCTCACCCCAGGAGTTCGCCACGCAACTGGCCAAGCCTTTGGGTGCCAAAGCCGCACAAAAGGAAGTCGAACAAGCGCTGCGCGATCTCTACTTGCCGTTCGACGAGCGGCGCCCTTACGCGCTGCGGCGTCTGCGCGACCGTATCGAAGCCAACCTGTCCGGGTTGATGGGACCCAGTGTGTCCCAGGACATGGTGGAAACTTTCCTGCCCTACAAGGCCGGCGGCGAAAACTACGTGACCGAAGACATCCATTTCATCGAGAGCCGGCTCGAGGATTACCACTCACGCCTCACGGGCCTCGCCGCCGAACTCGATGCCCTGCGCCGCTACCACCGCCAGACCCTGCAAGAATTGCCGATGGGCGTGTGCTCGCTGGCCAAGGATCAAGAGATCCTGATGTGGAACAAGGCCATGGAAGAACTCACCGGTATCGCAGCGCAGCGCGTGGTCGGTTCCCGCCTCAATACCTTGGGCGATCCGTGGAAAGAGTTGCTGCAAGGGTTCATCAATCTGCCCGACGAGCACTTGCACAAGCAGCATCTGGCCCTCGACGGCCAAACCCGTTGGCTCAACCTGCACAAAGCCGCGATCGACGAGCCCCTGGCGCCCGGTAACAGCGGCCTGGTGCTACTGGTGGAAGACCTGACCGAAACCCAGATGCTCGAAGACAAGCTGGTGCATTCCGAGCGTCTGGCCAGCATTGGCCGACTGGCGGCGGGCGTGGCCCATGAAATCGGCAACCCGATCACCGGTATCGCGTGCCTGGCGCAGAACCTGCGCGAAGAGCGCGAGGAAGATGGCGAGATCATCGAGATCAGCGGGCAAATCCTCGAACAGACCAAGCGCGTGTCACGCATCGTGCAGTCGCTGATGAGCTTTGCCCACGCGGGCGGGCATCAGAACCAAGATGAAGCGGTGTGCCTGGCCGAAGTGGCGCAGGATGCCATTGGGCTGCTGGCCTTGAACCGGCGCAATTTCGAAGTACAGTTCTTCAACTTGTGCGACCCCGACCACTGGGTGGACGGCGACTCACAACGCCTGGCCCAAGTGCTGATCAACCTGCTCTCCAACGCCCGCGATGCAACGCCTGCCGGTGGCGCGGTACGCGTCAAGACCGAGGTTTTCGAACATACGGTCGATCTGATCGTCGAAGATGAAGGTAGCGGTATTCCACAGAACATCATGGACCGATTGTTCGAACCCTTCTTCACCACCAAGGACCCAGGTGAAGGTACCGGTCTGGGCCTTGCACTGGTCTATTCCATCGTTGAAGAGCATTATGGACAAATCACCATCGACAGCCCGGCTGACACCGAAAGCCAACGCGGCACCCGTATTCGGGTGACCTTGCCGCGTCATGTCGAAGCGACGTCCGCTGTGAACTGAGACCGTCGAGAGAATTGAATCAATGCCGCACATTTTGATCGTCGAAGACGAAACCATTATCCGCTCTGCCTTGCGTCGCCTGCTTGAACGAAATCAGTACCAGGTCAGCGAAGCCGGCTCGGTGCAGGAAGCCCAGGAGCGTTTCAGCATTCCCACGTTCGACCTGATTGTCAGTGACCTGCGCCTTCCCGGCGCGCCTGGCACCGAGTTGATCAAGCTTGGCCAGGGCACCCCGGTGCTGATCATGACCAGCTACGCCAGCCTGCGCTCGGCGGTGGACTCCATGAAGATGGGCGCGGTGGACTACATCGCCAAGCCTTTCGACCATGACGAGATGCTTCAGGCCGTGGCCCGTATCCTGCGTGACCGCCAGTCGGCCAGCAGTGCGCCCGTCGAGCAACGCCCGGCAGGCAAAGCGGCCGATAAACCAGGCGTCGACAACAGCAACGGCGAGATCGGCATCATCGGCTCCTGCCCGCCGATGCAGGACCTCTACAGCAAGATCCGCAAAGTCGCGCCGACCGACTCCAATGTATTGATCCAGGGCGAGTCCGGCACCGGTAAAGAACTGGTGGCCCGCGCCCTGCACAACCTGTCCAAGCGTGCCAAGGCACCGATGATCTCGGTGAACTGCGCGGCGATCCCTGAATCCCTGATCGAGTCCGAACTGTTTGGTCACGAGAAAGGCGCATTCACCGGCGCCAGCGCCGGGCGTGCGGGCCTGGTAGAAGCCGCGGACGGCGGCACGCTGTTCCTCGACGAGATCGGCGAGCTGCCTCTGGAAGCCCAGGCGCGCTTGCTGCGTGTGCTACAGGAAGGCGAAATTCGCCGCGTAGGCTCGGTACAGTCGCAAAAGGTCGATGTGCGCCTGATCGCGGCCACCCACCGTGACCTGAAGAGCCTGGCCAAGATCGGCCAGTTCCGTGAAGACTTGTACTACCGCCTGCACGTGATCGCGCTCAAGCTGCCAGCCCTGCGTGAACGTGGTGCCGACGTCAACGAGATCGCCAGCGCGTTCCTGCTGCGCCAAAGCGCGCGCATCAACCGCACCGACCTGAAGTTCGCCCCCGACGCCGAGCAGGCCATTCGGCATTACTCGTGGCCGGGTAACGTGCGGGAACTGGAAAATGCGGTCGAGCGGGCAGTGATCCTGTCGGAGAGCCCGGAAATTTCCGCCGAGCTGCTGGGTATCGATATCGAGCTCAGTGATCTGGAGGAGGACGATTTCATCGGCCTGGCCCCACAGCACGGCGGCGGCAGCAATACCAGCCATGAGCCAACGGAAGATCTGTCACTGGAAGATTACTTCCAGCATTTTGTCCTGGAACACCAGGACCATATGACCGAGACCGAACTGGCGCGCAAATTGGGCGTGAGCCGCAAATGCTTATGGGAACGCCGCCAGCGCCTGGGTATTCCACGGCGCAAGACCGGTGTGGCCAGCGAGAGTTGAGGGTGCGCCCCCACAGGTAACACCCATAGATGTGAAAAAACTGTTACCGCGGATATTTCGCGTAACAAAAGCCGGGGCTTACGGTAACGAAGCCCCGGCTTTTTTTGGTCCGTCAAAAACCCGAACCCCCCTCAACCCCCCGTTTTTGCTGGGCGACGCAAAAGTTGGCACGCACCCTGCTATATGCTTAGTACAAAAACAATAACAAGCTTTGTACAAGACAATAAAAATAAGACGAATCGACTCACGCATAACAAAAACAACACGGCGGAGGCGCAGCTAACTGATTCTTTTGGAGAGGCGTTGCATTTGGGGCTTGCCCCGCAACCAGGCCGAGAACAACAAAAACTGCCCTAAGGCAGAGCCTGAACTGGTTGGATCGTAGATCAGCAACACAGCGACCAAAGCAATCCGTTTGCTCTTGGCTCCCGATTGGGAGTGCCATGAAGGTGAAGCTTCATGGCGAGGGCGATCAACAAAAACAAGAAGCCCGCAACCAATAATAAAAATAGAGCACGCAACTACTTCTGGGGGAGCTTCGGCTCCCCTTGTAGTTTCCGGGATTTGTCTGGCATGAATCACCGTAAAGGCTTATGGCGCAATGCCCTTAGCTTGTTCCTACACCATCCCCTGACTAAATGCTAGAATCCCGGCCCATCATGCGGTCATTCTTCGTTATGGCCGAACATTCCTTCAAACAGTGCATCCCATGCTGAAGAAGTTGTTCCAGTCATTCCGTTCTCCCTTGCGTCGTACGCAACACAAACGCAGCACGCCTGAAGTGCTCAACAGCAGCCAGCATTCGCTGCAACGTGCTCAATTCAGCCGTTATGCAGTGAACATCGTCGAGCGTTTGCAGAACGCCGGTTACCAGGCCTATCTGGTGGGCGGGTGCGTGCGTGACATGCTGCTCAATATCACGCCCAAGGACTTCGACGTTGCCACCAGCGCTACGCCTGAGCAGGTACGCGCCGAATTCCGCAATGCGCGTATCATCGGTCGGCGCTTCAAGTTGGTGCATATCCACTTCGGACGCGAAATCATCGAAGTCGCGACGTTCCGTGCAGGCCACCCGCAAAACGATGAAGAGGAAGACACCAACCAGTCCTCCCGCAACGAAAGCGGGCGCATCTTGCGCGACAACGTCTACGGCACCTTGGAAGAAGACGCGCAGCGCCGCGACTTCACCATTAACGCCCTGTATTACGATCCGGTCAGCGAGCGCATTCTCGATTACGCCAATGGCGTACACGACATTCGCAATAACCTGATCCGCCTGATCGGCGACCCGGTCCAGCGCTACCAGGAAGACCCGGTGCGCATGCTGCGGGCCGTGCGGTTTGCCGCCAAGCTGAACTTCGGCATCGAGAAACACACGGCTGCGCCGATTCGCGAACTGGCACCGATGCTGCGGGAGATCCCTTCAGCGCGCCTGTTCGAAGAAGTGCTCAAGCTGTTCCTCTCGGGTTACGCCGCCGACACCTTTGAAATGCTGGTGGACCTGCAGCTGTTCGATCCCCTGTTCCCGGCCAGCGCCGAGGCGTTGGAATACAACCCCACGTACACCCACACCCTGATCAGCGAAGCACTGATCAACACTGACCTGCGCATCAAGCAGAACAAACCGGTGACCCCGGCATTCCTGTTTGCCGCCCTGCTGTGGCCAGCCCTGCCAAAACGCGTACTGCGCCTGCAAGACCGTGGCATGCCACCGATTCCGGCCATGCAGGAAGCCGCGCATGAGCTGATCGCCGAGCAGTGCCAACGCATCGCAATCCCGAAACGCTTCACCATGCCGATCCGCGAGATCTGGGACATGCAGGAACGCCTGCCGCGCCGTAGCGGCAAACGTGCTGACCTGCTCCTGGACAACCCGCGCTTCCGCGCAGGCTATGACTTCCTGCTGCTGCGCGAAAGCGCTGGCGAGCAAACCGACGGCCTGGGCGAATGGTGGACCGACTACCAGGATGCCAATGACAGCGAGCGCCGCGACATGATCCGTGACCTCGGCAGCAAAGGCGACGGCGAAGGCGCTGGGCCGAAGAAGCGTCGCCGCAGCGGTACCAAGCGCAAGCGCAGTGCCGCTGATGCCTCGGGCGCTGCAGGCGAATAAACGTGGAGCGCATCTACATCGGCATGGGCAGCAACCTGGCTGCCCCGGATCAGCAATTGCGCAGTGCTATTGAAGCGCTGGCGCAATTGCCAGGCACCACCGTCGCCGGTGTCTCCGCCTTTTATCAAAGTGACTCTCTGCTCCCGGGCCAGCCGCGCTATACCAATGCGGTGGCCGCCCTGGACAGCAGCCTCGCGCCCCTTGAGTTACTGGATGCGCTGCAAGCCATCGAAAACGACCAGGGCCGCGAACGCCTGGAGCGCTGGGGGCCGCGCACGCTCGACCTGGATATCCTGCTGTTTGGCGATCACCTGATCGACGAGCCACGCCTCAAGGTGCCCCATTACCAGATGCACCTGCGTGCGTTTGTACTGTACCCGCTGGCGGAACTGGCGCCCGCCACCCTGTCATTGCCTGACGGCCAAACCCTGCGCGACTTGCTGGCCGCTTGCCCGTTTGTCGGCCTGGAACGCCTTCCCCAGGACTGACTCAGCCAGCACCCACATGTTGATCTCCTGTGACGTGAAAACGGGGCTCAAGTTGCTGAATCGCGTCAGTAACAGCGGTAACACCGCCATCGTAACAATGCGGTAACACATCCAATTGACTTCCCGTGTCCTCCTCACGACTATAGGCGTCCCGCTGCCGCCAACCCGGCGCTAAAGGGCGCAATCCAGGCCTTATAAGCACTGCTCTCAAGACAGTGCGCCTGTATAAACGAAGACTCACGCGCGTTACTCGCTGTTTCCAAGCGCCTGAACGAGGACCCTTTTCATGCCAGACATTACCCTGACCACCTTGCAGAGCCTCAAGCTCAAAGGTGAAAAAATCACCATGATGACCTGCTATGACGCCACCTTCGCCCACGCCAGCTGCCAGGCCGGGGTTGAAGTGCTGCTGGTGGGCGACTCCCTGGGCATGGTTCTTCAAGGGAATGACAGCACCCTGCCCGTCACCACCGATGAACTTGCGTACCACACCGCCAGCGTCAAGCGTGGCAACGATGGCGCCTTCATCATCGCCGACCTGCCGTTCATGGGTTACGCGACGCTTGAACAGACCTTCCAGAATGCCGGCAAACTGATGCAAGCCGGTGCGCACATGATCAAAGTCGAAGGTGCGGTGTGGCTTGCCGAGTCGATCCGCCTGCTGGCTGAGCGCGGCGTGCCGGTGTGCGCGCACATGGGCCTGACACCACAGTCGGTGAACCTCCTCGGCGGCTACAAGGTACAGGGCCGTAATGAGGCCCAGGCGCGCCAGATGCGCGCCGATGCCATCGCCTTGGAACAAGCCGGCGCGGCAATGATCCTGCTCGAATGCGTGCCAAGCGAACTGGCGGCAGAAATCACCCAGGCTGTGAAAGTGCCGGTGATCGGTATTGGCGCGGGTTCCGCCACCGATGGCCAGGTACTGGTGTTGCACGACATGCTCGGCCTGTCGATCACCGGTCGCGTGCCGAAGTTCGTGAAAAACTTCATGACCGGCCAAGCCAGCATCCACGACGCATTGAGCGCCTACGTCGCTGAAGTCAAAGGCGTGACCTTCCCTGGCGCCGAACACGGATTCTCTGCATGAACACCGTAAAAACCGTACGTGAACTGCGCGCAGCCGTAACGCACGCCCGCAGCGCCGGCAAGCGCATTGGCTTTGTGCCCACCATGGGCAACCTGCACAGCGGCCATGCCACCCTGGTGACCAAGGCCGCCCAACAGGCCGACTTCGTGGTGGCGAGCATCTTCGTCAACCCGCTGCAGTTTGGCGCCGGCGAAGACTTGGACAAGTACCCACGCACCCTCGCCGCCGACCAGGAAAAGCTGCTGCAAGCCGGCTGCAACCTGCTGTTCGCGCCCACCGTCGAGGAAATGTACCCCGGCGGCATGACCGGCCAGACCCGCGTGAGCGTGCCGCAACTGTCTGAAGACCTGTGCGGCGCCAGCCGTCCAGGGCACTTCGAAGGCGTGGCGACGGTGGTCAGCAAGCTGTTCAACATGGTCCAGCCGGACATGGCCGTGTTTGGCCAGAAGGATTACCAGCAACTGGCGGTGATCCGCGCCATGGTCCACGACCTGAACATGCCCATCCAGATCATCGGCGAACCCACCGTGCGCGCCGACGACGGCCTCGCACTGTCGTCGCGCAATGGCTACCTCACAGATGAGCAGCGGGCCATTGCCCCGGTGCTGTACCGCAGCCTCAGCCAGATTGGCGCAGCGATCAAAGCCGGTGATCACGACTTCGCCAAGCTGCGTGCCGAACAGGTCCAGCAGATCGAAGCCGCCGGTCTGCGCCTGGACTACCTCGAAGTGCGCCAGGGCGTGCATTTGCGCCCCGCCACGCCCGAGGACCGCGATATCGTGATCCTGGTAGCCGCTTATCTGGGGGCCACCCGCCTCATCGACAACCTGCACCTGACCCTCGACTGACCCCTCCTTGCTGCGGAAATAAAAAGTGCCGGTATAAAAAAGTACCGGCCTGAGCGCAGACAAAGCCAAGACATATCGACACGCTAGGTTTAATGTAATCGCCCTGCGCTATGGTTAGCGCTGTCCGGAACCCATTGCTTGATGAAAGACTGGACGTTCCGGGCTTAGAAGTGTCCTAAAGGCAGTCCCCGTAATAAAAGGAAACCCGCAGCGATGGCGTACTACCGCACTCCTCATGACGTTACCGCTCTGCCCGCCTGGCAAGCGCTCAATCAACATCGCCAAGCCATGCAGGATTTCAGCATGCGCGAAGCATTCAATGCCGATCCTCAGCGTTTCTCCCAGTTCACCTTGAGCAGCTGCGGACTTTTCCTCGATTACTCGAAAAACCTGATCACCAGCGAAACCCGTGACCTGCTCGTGGGCCTGGCCAACGAAGTCGGGCTGAAAGACGCGATCAATTCGCTGTATGCCGGCGAGCCCGTCAACTCTTCCGAAGGTCGCCCAGCGCTGCACACCGCTCTGCGCCGTCCGGTGGGTGACAAGCTGTCGGTGAACGGCGTGAACATCATGCCGGACGTGCACAAGGTGCTGAACCAGATCACTGATCTGGTCGGCCGCATCCACGATGGCCTGTGGCGTGGCTACACCGAAAAGCCGATCACCGACGTGGTGAACATCGGTATTGGTGGCTCGTTCCTCGGCCCGGAGCTGGTCTCCGAAGCGCTGTTGTCCTACGCCCACAAAGGCGTGCGCTGCCATTACCTGGCGAACATCGACGGCAGCGAGTTCCACGAGCTGACCATGAAGCTGCGCGCCGAGACCACGCTGTTTATCGTCTCGTCAAAATCCTTCAACACCCTCGAAACCCTGAAAAACGCCCAGGCCGCCCGCGCCTGGTACCTGGCTCAGGGTGGCTCGGAAGCCGAGCTGTATCGTCACTTCATTGCCGTATCCAGCAACAACGCGGCAGCCGTGGCCTTCGGTATCCGCGAAGAAAACATCTTCCCGATGTGGGATTGGGTCGGCGGCCGCTACTCGCTGTGGTCAGCCATCGGCTTGCCCATCGCCCTGGCGATCGGCATGTCAAACTTCAAGGAACTGCTGTCCGGTGCCTACACCATGGACCAGCATTTCCAGAACGCCCCATTCGAAGCCAACATGCCGGTGCTGCTGGGCTTGCTGGGCGTGTGGTACGGCAACTTCTGGGGTGCGCAGAGCCACGCGATCCTGCCGTACGACCACTACCTGCGTAACATCACCAAGCACTTGCAACAGCTGGACATGGAATCCAACGGCAAGAGCGTTCGCCAGGACGGTACGCCAGTCGCTACCGATACCGGCCCGGTGATCTGGGGTGGCGTGGGTTGCAACGGCCAGCACGCTTACCACCAGTTGCTGCACCAGGGGACCCAACTGATCCCGGCCGACTTCATCGTGCCGATCGTCAGCTTCAACCCGGTGTCCGACCACCATCAGTGGCTGTACGCCAACTGCCTCTCCCAGAGCCAGGCGCTGATGCTCGGCAAGACCCGCTCCGAAGCCGAAGCCGAGCTGCGCGACAAAGGCATCCCGGAAGACGAAGTGCAGAAGCTGGCACCGCACAAGGTGATCCCGGGTAACCGTCCGAGCAACACCCTCGTGGTCGAGCGCATCAGCCCGCGTCGCCTGGGGGCGCTGGTCGCCATGTATGAGCACAAAGTGTTCGTGCAGAGCGTGATCTGGGGCATCAACGCCTTCGACCAATGGGGCGTGGAACTGGGCAAAGAGCTGGGCAAAGGCGTCTACAACCGCCTGACCGGTGCCGAAGAAACCTCGGCAGAGGACGCTTCGACCCAGGGCCTGATCAACTACTTCCGCGGTCGTCACCGCGGCTGATACAGGTATTGCAGGGCCAACGTCCGTTTGGAGGTTGGCCTTGAACCCTCCCCCAGCAGGGTGCATCTTTATGACTTGTGGCTAAAACAAGAATAAGGATCGCTCATGTTCGATATCAGCACGTTTCCCACCGCCGATGCCGTCCGCCGGGCTGCGCAACTCAGTCAAGAGGACTACCAGCGCCTCTACCGCCAATCCATCGAACAGCCCGATACCTTCTGGGCTGAACAGGCCAAGGCCTTTCTCGACTGGATAACCCCTTGGCACACGGTTCATCGCTCAGACATCAACACCGGCGCCGCCCAATGGTTTGCCGGCGGGCAACTGAACGTCAGCTACAACTGCATCGACCGTCACCTGGCGCAACGCGCCGATCAGCCGGCCTTCATCTGGGAAGGCGATGATCCTGCGAAATCTTCCACAATCACTTACCGCCAGCTGCACCAGAACGTCAGCCGCCTGGCCAATGTACTGAAAAGCCGTGGCGTGAAAAAAGGCGACCGGGTGTGCATCTACATGCCGATGATCCCGGAAGCCGCCTACGCCATGCTTGCCTGCACGCGGATTGGCGCCGTGCACTCCGTAGTGTTTGGCGGGTTCTCGCCGGACGCCCTGCGCGATCGCATTCTCGACGCGGACTGCCGCACCGTGATCACCGCCGACGAAGGCGTACGCGGCGGCAAGCCGGTGGCGTTGAAACAAAATGTCGACAAAGCCCTGGCCAGTTGCCCCAACGTCAGCACCGTGCTGGTGGTGGAGCGCACGGGGGCTGACCTGATCTGGGTGAAAGACCGCGACATCAAGTATCGACAAGCCCTGGACGCCGCCAGCGACGACTGCCCGCCCGAGCCGATGGAAGCTGAAGACCCGCTGTTCATCCTCTACACCTCCGGCAGCACCGGTAAACCCAAGGGCGTGTTGCACACCACCGGGGGCTACCTGCTGCAAGCAGCCATGACCTTCAAGTACGTGCTCGACTACCGCGACGGCGAAGTGTTCTGGTGCACCGCCGATGTGGGCTGGGTCACCGGCCACAGTTACATCGTGTACGGCCCGCTGGCCAATGGCGCGACCTCGCTGATGTTTGAAGGGGTGCCGAGCTACCCGGACAGTTCGCGCTTCTGGCAGGTGATCGACAAGCACAAGGTCAATATTTTCTACACCGCGCCCACGGCCTTGCGTGCATTGATGCGTGAGGGCCATGGCCCGCTGGAGAACACGTCCCGCGCCAGCCTGCGCCTGCTGGGCAGCGTCGGCGAACCGATCAACCCGGAAGCCTGGGATTGGTACTTCAACGCCGTGGGCGAACAGCGCTGCCCGATTGTCGACACCTGGTGGCAGACCGAAACCGGCGGCATCATGCTCAGCCCCTTGGTCAGCGCGCAACGGATCAAGCCGGGCTGTGCAACCCAACCCATGTTCGGCGTACAGCCCGTGTTACTGGATGAACACGGCAAGGCCTTCAGCGGCGCCGGCAGTGGCGTGCTGGCGATCAAAGCGAGCTGGCCGGGGCAGATCCGCAGTGTGTACGGCGATCCGCAGCGGATGATCGACACCTACTTCAAACCCTACCCCGGCTACTACTTCACCGGTGACGGTGCGCGGCGCGATGAAGACGGTGACTACTGGATCACCGGACGCATCGACGATGTGATCAACGTGTCCGGTCACCGTATCGGCACCGCCGAGGTCGAGAGCGCCCTGGTATTGCACGACCAGGTCGCCGAAGCCGCCGTGGTGGGCTACCCCCATGACGTCAAAGGCCAGGGCATTTATGCCTTTGTCACGCCCATGAATGGCGTGGAGCCCAGCGACGCGTTAAAAAAACATTTACTGGAATTGGTCAGCAAGGAAATTGGCAGCTTCGCCAAGCCGGAACTGATTCAATGGGCACCGGCCTTGCCCAAGACCCGCTCCGGCAAGATCATGCGCAGGATTTTGCGCAAGATCGCCTGCAACGAACTCGACAGCCTCGGCGACACGTCGACCCTGGCTGACCCGAGCGTCGTAGAGGGCTTGATCGACAAGCGCCTGAACCGATAGGAAACCCCACGTCGCCATGGAATTTATTCGCAGCCGTATCGAAACCCAGTTGATGAGCCTCACCGGCCTGTCGCTGGGCCAACTGGACCTGGAAAACCCCAAGGGTGACCCGGGCCTGTTCGGGCCTGACTCGGTGAGTTGGCAAGTCCATGGCGACTTCACCAGCATGCTCGTCGGCGGCATCAGCGCCTTGATGCTGCAGGCCTTGCACCCCTTGGCCCTGGCGGGTGTATGGGACCATTCGAACTTTCGCCAGGACATGCTCGGGCGCTTACGGCGTACCTCGCAGTTCATCTCGGGCACGACCTTTGGCTCGCGCAAAGACGCCGAATGGCTGATCGAAAAGGTCCGTACCATTCATTTGCAGGTGGTCGGCCATGCGCCGGATGGTCGGCCCTATGCGGCCAGCGATCCGGAACTGCTGACCTGGGTGCATGTGGCGGAAGTCAGTCACTTCCTGGCCGCCCACTTACGGTATCGCAACCCACACCTTTCAGGCCGGGACCAGGACCGTTACTACAGCGAAATTGCCTTGGTGGCCGAGCGGCTGGGCGCACGGCATGTTCCGCGCTCGCGGCAGGAAATTTCGGATTATCTGGCACGTATTCGTCCACAACTGCTGTGCGACGATCGCAGCCGCGAGGTCCTGCGTTTGCTGCTGAATGCGCCCTCTCCCAGTACGCTGGCCAGACCTTTTGGCGCCTTGATGATGCAAGCCGGGATCGACCTGTTGCCGGATTGGGCCAGCGCCATGCTTGGACAGCACCAGAGCCCGCTGCAACGCCAGATGATCCGAGCCGGGGTCAAACGCAGTGCGCCGATGCTGCGTTGGGCCATGCGCAACGGTTCGGTACAACGCGCCCATCGGCGGATGGGGTTGATGTAGGCGACGGCGCATAGCTGTTAAACTTCGCGCCCTCAATTCCCCAGCAAGGCGCGCTCCATGTCTTCCTTGAATCAGGCGCTGCGCGCCGCCCTCGATCATCGCCAAGACCTGATCAGCGAGTTGCACGCCCAGGGCACCGACTGCTACCGCGTGTTCCACGGCAGCCAGGAAGGCGCCGGCGGCCTGACCATCGACCGCTACGGCCCGCAATTGCTGGTGCAGAGCTTCCACCAATCCCTGCAAACCGAAGCGCTGTTGGACCTGCATCAACAGATCAACCAGTCCATGGGCCTGGAATTGCTGCTGGTGTACAACGACCGTTCCCGTGGCAATTCGCGCATCGACCGCGAAGACACGGTATACCGTGCGGAGCCCGCCGCGTTGGAAGACCTGGTTGGACACGAGTGGGGCCTCAATTACCGCGTGCGCGGGCGCCATGCCGGGCAGGACCCACTGCTGTTTCTTGACCTGCGCAACACCCGTGGCTGGGTCAAGGCGCACAGCGCCGGCAAAAGCGTGCTGAACCTGTTCGCCTACACCTGCGGCGTGGGGTTGAGCGCGGCTGCCGGCGGTGCGCGTGAGGTGTGCAACCTGGACTTTGCCGAGGGCAACCTGGCGGTCGGTCGCGAAAATGGCCTGCTCAACCCGCAATTGCCCACCATGGAGTTCGTACAATCCGACTACTTCCCGGCCATTCGCCAACTGGCTGGCCTGCCGATCACCCAGCGACGTGGGCAGAAACTGCCGAGCTATCCGCGCCTGGAACAACGTCAATACGACCTGGTTTTGCTTGACCCTCCGGCCTGGGCCAAGAGCGCATTCGGTACCGTCGACCTGCTGCGCGACTATCAGAGCCTGCTCAAACCCGCGCTGCTTGCCACGGCTGACAATGGCGTGCTGATCTGCTGCAACAACCTGGCAAAAGTCAGCATGGAGGATTGGCGCGAGCAGGTACTGCGTTGCGCTGAAAAAGCCGGCCGACCGGTGCGCGACTGGAAAATCATGACGCCCGGAGTGGACTTTCCCTCACAGGATCAACAGCCCCCCCTGAAAACCCTGATACTTCAACTGTAAGACCTTTCCCAAAGGCCCGGCTCTTCGGAACCGAAAACCCGTGCCATACTCCAAGGCACTCCTGTATGACATAGATGGCGCCGCCCCATGCCCAAAGGATTGATCCGCGCCGCTGGCGCCTTGTTGACTGCCCTTGCCCTGTACAGCTTACTGGGCTTTCTGATTCTTCCCGGTATTGCGCTTCGTATCGCCAACCAGCAGTTGGCGAATTACGCCACGGTGCCGGCGCGGATCGAACGGATCGAGTTCAATCCGTTCAGCCTGGAAGTGACGGCCTGGGGCCTGCAGATCGGTGAGCCCGGCAAGGAGCAGGTAGGTTTCGAACGCCTCTATGCCAACCTGCAGATCGACAGTCTCTGGACCCGCGCCTTGCACCTCGCTGATATACAACTGGACAAGCCCAAGACCGAGCTGTTGTTCGACAAGTCCGGCCAGTTGAATCTGGCGCAGTTGTTCAAGCTGCCACCCAGTGAGCCCACCCCGACCGATCCGGATGCCAAGCCTTTTCCGTTGCGTATCGACAGCATCAAGCTGGCTGCCGGCTACGTGCACTTCCAGGATTTACGCCCCAGCGAGCCTATCGAATTCCTCTACGACACACTCGACTTCGAGCTGAAGAACCTCAGCACCTTGCCAGAAGACAATGCCGACATGACCTTGGTCGCGGCAGGCCCTGAAGGTGGGCAGATCGACTGGAAAGGCAATTTCAGCCTGGTGCCGATCACCTCCGAAGGTACGTTGAAGGTCACTGGCGGAAAGATGAAAGCCTGGTGGCCCTACGTACGTGACGCGCTGCCACTGGTGCTTGAAGACGGCGTGCTCAACTTCAGCACCGAGTACACGTTCAGCCTGGCCAAAGAGACCGAACTGAAGCTGACCAACACCGCCGCCAGCATCGCACCGTTCTCCATCAAGGCCCCCGACGGCCGCCCATTGGTACGCCTGGAGCGCCTGGACGTCAGCGAGACCACCGTAGACCTGGCCAAGCAGCAGGTGGTCGTCGGCAAGGTCCGCAGCAACAAACTGGAAACCTGGGCGGCGCTTGAGGCGGACGGGCAACTGGACTGGCAAAAGCTGTTCGCCGGCCAACCGAGTAAACCCGCCAAGGCGCCGGAGCCTGCGACCGCACCGGCCACCGCCGACTCGCCAAAGCCCGCGCCCGCCGCGCCAAGCAAACCGTGGCAAGTGCTGCTCAAGGACGTGCAACTGCGCAATTACCAGGTGCACCTGGCTGACCGTCAGGCCAAGCCGGCGGTCGCGTTGGAAGTGGGCCCGCTGAACGTCGATATGCAGAACTTCGATAGCCTCAACCAGAGCCCGTTCACCTTGAAAGTCGACACCGGCCTGGGCAAGCAAGGCAAGCTCCAGGCGACCGGCGAAGTCAACCTCAACCCGGTCAGCGCCAAGCTCAAAGTGAACACCCAGGACATCGACCTGCGAGTTGCCCAGTCCTATATCAGCCCGTTCATCCGCCTGGAACTGCGTAGCGGCATGCTCGGCAGCGCCCTCGATGTAAACCTGAAAAGCACCGCCCCGTTGAAACTGCAAGTCACTGGCCGGGCACAGGTCGACCAGTTGCACACGCTGGACACCCTCAAGACCCGCGACTTCGTCAAATGGCAGCGCCTGGTGCTGGAAGGTGTGAACTATCAACACGGCGACAGTCTGTCGATTGACAAGGTCAACCTGCTGCAGCCGTATGCGCGCTTCATGATCAACGATGACCGCACCACCAACGTGGATGACCTGTTGATACCGCAACCAGCCGACAAGAGCGCCAAGCCCGCCAGCAAAGACAAGCCCTTGGGCATTCGTATCGGGCAAATTGCGATCAATGACGGTTCGGCCAACTTTGCTGACTTCAGCCTCACACCCAACTTCGCCACGGCCATTCAACAGCTCAACGGGCAGATCGGCACGATCGACAGTCGCCAGGCCAAGCCGGCCAGCGTCGATATCAAGGGCAAGGTGGACCGGTATGCGCCGGTGACCATCAAAGGCAGCGTGAACCCGTTTGATCCTATGGCAGCGCTGGATATCGCCACCAGCTTCAAACGTGTCGAGCTGACCACCCTGACCCCCTATTCCGGTAAGTTCGCGGGGTTCCGGATCCGTAAGGGGCGCCTGAATCTCGACCTGCACTACGTGATCACCAAGGGCCAATTGAAGGCTGAGAACAAAGTGGTGGTTGAACAGCTGCAACTGGGTGAGAAAGTTGACAGCGCCGATGCCGTGGACTTGCCGATTCGCCTGGCAATCGCCCTGCTGAAGGACTCCGACGGCAAGATCTCCATCGAACTGCCGGTGACCGGCGACCTGAATAACCCGCAATTCAGCGTAATGCCTATCGTCTGGCAGACCCTGCGTAACCTGGTAGTGCGCGCGGCGACAGCGCCCTTCAAGTTTATCGGTGGGTTGGTGACGGGTGGGGGATCGGAAGACCTGGGGAATGTGTCGTTCGCCGCAGGTTCCAGCGAGTTGAACAAAGACGCTGAGGGCGCGTTGAATAAGCTGGCCAACGCGCTGAAAGAGCGCCCTACCCTGCGCCTGGAAATCGAAGGTACCGCCGCTGCCAGCAGCGATGGCCCACTTCTCGCCGCACAGCGTCTGGAGCGCGAATACCAATACAACTACTACAAGATGCTCCAGCGCCGTGGCGACAAGGTTCCGGCCCAGGCTTCCTTGGTGGAAGTACCGGAAAGTGAAAAAGCGCCCTTACTGGAAGGTATCTACCGCACCCGTTTGAAACAGCAGCCGCCGGCGGAGTGGAAAGACCTTAGCCGTGATGAGCGCACAGCGAAGCTCAAGGACGGCGTGATCAAATTCTGGAGCACAAGTGATGTACTGCTGCGCCAGTTGGGTCAGGACCGGGCCAGCACCATCAAGGACTACTTGGTCGACAAAGGGAAGTTGGAAGATGACCGGGTGTACTTCATCGATGCCAACCTGGGCCAGGCCGAGAAGGATGGCCGGGTCGTGACACCGATGCACCTGGATGCCGAGTAACGCCTGAGCGACACCTGTGCAACGGTGGGAGCTGGCTCGCCTGCGATACCGACACCTCGGTGATTCAGCTGAATCGAGGTGATGCTATCGCAGGCGAGCCAG
>NZ_LKEG01000011.1 GCF_001645105.1 Pseudomonas marginalis | reverse complement strand
CTTTGTTTCAAAAGACTGGGACTGCTGCGCAGTCCAGCGGGAGCAAGCTCCCTCGCCACGGGTTACTTTTCGCTCTTGCTGCTCCTTAACTGACTGGCATTAGGGCATGTCCCTGCGATACAAAGCCAATCCCTGCGGATTTAGAGGCGTTTGAGCTTGAGGTACGACTGATGCAAGTCGGACGCCCACCCATCAATCACGCCTTTTACATCGTCAGCTTTCATCACCTGCGAGTCATTGGCCAATGGCTTGCCGGTGCCTTTGCGCACCACTTGGGCTAGCACCTTGCCACTTGAGCCGTCGAGAAACTGCGCCTCGGTGCCCAGGGTGGTTTCCTGATCACGGATGCCGGTGCCGGTACTTACCGCCGCGGCAACCAGAGCCACGGGGATGAACTCATAAGGCTTGAGGCCTTCGGTCTTGCTGCTGACGGCGGTGATCGCCGCACGTACCACCATCACGCCGGGGCCAGGACCATTGGCCAGGGGCAGGGATTTTTCCAGCTCCCGCCTAAGTGCCTGGCTGTAGTAGGCGTTGATACCAGTGAGGGTACTGTCGGGGATTTTCGCGGTCGCCTGCGGTTTGGGATAGAACTGGGTCGGTTCGATGTACACCGCGGTATAGCGGCTCAGGTCGAGTTTGGGGTCGACCCAGCGCATCACTTCGGCACCCGAAGGGGATTTGGCTTCCTTGAGCTGGCTGTAGTCCGAGAGAAAGCCGGAATACTCATCCGGTTGAGTGACCTTGCTGGCACAGCCTGCCATCGCGATTGACGCAACGCACAGCGTGCTGATCAGTAGCCTTAGTTTCATCATTGAACTCCCTGGCAGTCATCATCGACATGTTGAGCTGTAGGTATAGCCAATCCTGAAAAATTAGCGTTATTGCCCGAGTCGGCTTGACCCGCCGGCGATGCTCCAGCAGCCCAGCGGTCGTGGCGACCCCGCGCTGACACTCAGCCGCGTTCGCGTGGAATCAGGCTTTGCAACTGCGAGGCCAGGAAGTTGGCGTCGAAGCCAAAGGTGTCGGGGTCTTTCAGGCCATTGGTTTTCTTCCACAGCCAGTCGTTCTTGTCTGCGGGCAGCACCAAGGAAACGCTGCCATGCCGCGCAGCGGTCAAGCCCATGACGGACACGGAGATCAACCCGCCTACACCCATCACATCGGGCACGAACTCGACCGGCTTGCCGGTGATCTGTACGGTCAGCTTTTCGGTCTTGAAGGTCGATGTCTCCACCGGCACGCTCGGGCCGCTGGCAACGTAAGCCTCGCGATGCACCTCCAGCAGTCCCACGGTCTTTACCGGTTCCAGCCACTGCTCGATCTGCCCGAACAGCTCTGCGAGCTTTTGCGCCCAGCGGGCCGATTGCACATCGAATTGCTGTTTCTTGTGCGCTTCGCTATCGGCGTAGTGACGAAGCATCTCGCCCAGTTGCTGTACATCGTCCATTGCGGATTTCCTTGGGTGGGCCAGGTAACTAGCGTCGATCATGGCAGATGCAGCCACTGGCCGTACGATTAACGGCTTTTTGGTAATGAGCCCGGCGGCTCCAAGCAAGCTGATCCGCCGTAATGAGGTATTTCTGAGTCTGTTTTGTTTTGCCCACACTTCCTAAAGTGCCGCCACTTGGAACCGTGGGAGGACAAGCATGAGCACCGCAACCATCGGGCAGTCCTATAACACGGCACCCTCACCTACTCGTTTGATGACCCGCAAGTGGCGCGGCGCGTGGAGCGGGCGACCGGCAAGCAGATCAACGCCGTGGCACCGGAAGAGGCCAAGCCGGGCTGGATCAACCTCGACCTGTAGAACTGCACCGGTCATTTCGCTGGTAACTGCGTATGACTAATCAACGGCTGATGCGTAAGGTGAAGCGACTTTCCTTGCCAGGAGCACCGCATGCGCACCATCGGCCTTATCGGCGGCATGAGCTGGGAGTCCAGCGCCGAGTACTACCGCATCATCAACCAACGCGTGCGCGACCAACTCGGCCCGCTGCGTTCGGCGCAACTGCTGATGTACAGCGTAGATTTCGGCCCAGTGGAGCAGGCTCAACACGCCGGCCGCTGGGACGATACCGCGCTGATCCTCGAAGACGCCGCGCGCCGTCTGCAGGCCGGCGGTGCGGAGTGCGTGGTGCTGTGTACCAACACCATGCACCTCGTGGCGCCGCGTATTGAAGCGGCCGTCTCGATTCCGTTCCTGCATATCGCCGACGCTGCCGGCGCGGCGGCCGTGGACGCCGGCACGCTCACAGTCGGCCTGCTCGGCACCGCGTTCACCATGGAGCAGGATTTCCTCACATCCCGCCTGGCGGCCCAAGGCCTGACCGTGCTGGTGCCCGAGGCGGACGCGCGCCAGGCGGTGCATCGGATCATCTATGAAGAATTGTGCGTCGGGGTGATCAGCGACACATCACGCCAGGTCTACCAACGGGTGATCGAGTCCCTGGCCGCACGCGGCGCCCAGGCGATCATCCTCGGTTGCACGGAAATCAGCCTGCTGATCAAACCCGAACACAGCCGCCTGCCGCTGCTGGACACCACCGAGCTGCATGCGCAGGCTGCGGTGGCGTTCGCCTTGCAGGATTAAACCGACGTGCGCAGGCGCGCCATGCTCACGGTGTCGACAAACCGACCGTCACGCAGGGCGTAATCGCGCAACACGCCTTCAACTTCAAAGCCGAATTTGCGGTACAGCGCCTGCGCCGCTTCGTTGTCGGCGTACACCGTGAGTTCCACCCGGTGCAGGTTCATCCAGTTGTCAGCCACGTCCAGCGCTGCCGTCAACAACCGCGAGCCGACGCCCTTGCCCTGCCACGCCGTCGCCACGCCCATGCCGAACGAGCCGACGTGGGCCTGGCGCACGCGCAGGTACTGCTCCAGGCCAAGCTGGCCGATAACCTCGCCGCCGTGTACCGCCACCAGCTGTAGCCGCCGCTCGTTGTCCATCACCAAACGCTTGCGCCACACCTCGACCGACTGGAAAGGCATCTGCAGCACCTGACGGCACACGGCCGGTTCGTTATAGAGCGCGGCGACACCCTCAAGGTGGGCCTCGGTAAAGCGCTGGATCACGATATGAGGTTCAGGCGTGTGCATTGTGTTTCATCCTTTGAAAGACAAGTGACCGGCCAGTGTAGGGGGAAAACCGGTAGCGGGAAAAGCGCCGTGACACCTCCCGAAAGATCCCACACACCCATAAGCCGCATCCTGCATCTGAACGATAGCGATCGTACTCGGCTGCACCGATACTTGGCCCAGGCCCTGCCACGTCAATTCACCGTACCGGCCTTCACCCTGTGACCAGAACAATAAAAAGTCGCACAGAGGAACACTCATGAGCCGTCTTGACCTTTCGAGCCTGTTGCAGGCCTTCAGCACCCTGGTCCTGGATCTGCAGCGATTGGCCCAACACCAGGACATCGAGCACTTCCAGCACCACGCATTGGCGCGCGTCAGTCAGTTGTTGCACTTCGACAGTGCCTGGTGGGGCCGCGCGGCGCTGATCGGGGATTTGCCGGAAGAACACAGCAGCTGCCTGTACCACTTGCCGCCGGCTTACTTGACCGACTGGCAGTCCATCCGTCATTTGGATGTGACCGTCGGGCGTGTGCATGCTCAGCCCGGCGAGGCGGTGATCATCGATATGTCGGACCCGGCGAGCGGCACTGGCTTGAACTGGCTGGCCGACCGGTACGGCATCGGCGAACTGTTGTGTGTCATCCACATTGACCCGCAAACCAGCCTCAGCGATCACCTGACCCTGTATCGAAAGCCCGGAGCGCCGCGGTTCGCCGAACAAGACTGCCGGCTGCTCAACCATCTTATGCTGCACTTGGTGGCAGCGGTCTCGGCCAACCAGATCCGCACGCTGGTGGCCACCCGCGAAACCCTGATCAGCCCGCGCAACCTGGCCTTGGCGGTGTGCGGCCCGCACGGCGTGTTGCAGTGCGCCGAACGCGGTTTTATAGACGTGCTGCTCAGCGAATGGCCGCAATGGAGTGGTCCGACCTTGCCGGTGCCACTGGATGAGCGTGGCCATGAGGGCAAGCAGATCCATATCCAGGTGTCCGCGGTGGGCGACCAGTTCCTGTTGGCCGCGCGCGTCAACCGTGCCCTGCCCCAGCTCAGCCCACGGGAGAACGCTGTAGCCCAGGGCTTCGGCGAGGGCAAGACCTACAAGGAAGTCGCCCGCGACCTGGGGCTCTCGCCCAATACCGTGCGCCATCACTTGCGCACGATCTACAGCAAGCTCGGGGTCAGAGACAAAGCACGCATTGCGCACTTGGTGCACGCCCCACCTGAATAATCCCGCGTTTTTTTAGTTTCTTTGCGCTGCCCGTTTTGGCGGCCACGGGCGGCTTTTGCCCAACTTTCAGTCCCTGCCCTCACCCATAAGAGACGCCTTGCCATGACTCAACCCACCTTGCGCACCTTGCCTTTGCTGCTCGGCGGCACCTTACTGTGCCTCGACAGCCAGGCTGCCGACCTCAATGCCCGGGATTTTTTCAGTGCCCCGCCCGGCACCCAACTCGGTGTGCTGTACCTGCCGGCCACCCGCGCCGGGGACTTTCACGGCCCGGCCGACACCACCGGCAAGGCCGAACTCAAGGTCAATGCCGTCGCTTACCGGCAGGTGTTTTTCACCGATGCCTGCGGCACGCTCTGTACCCCGCAGTTCATTGTGCCGTTTGCCGATATCAATGCTCGCCTGCCGGGCGCGACCCGGCACACCGGAGAAAGCGGGTTCGGCGATCCACAGGTCGGCGGCACGCTGTTTTTCATCAATGACCCGGCGTCCCGCACCTACAGCGGCCTGCTGAGCCTGATTACCGTGCCGGTGGGCGAATACCACCGCAACAACCCCGACGTCTCGCCCGGCGGCAATCGCTGGGGCGCGACCTTTGTCTACAACTACACCCAGGGCATCGGCGAAAAATGGGTGCTGGAAGCCAACCTCGAAACCCAGCTGTACGCCACCAATGACGACTACTTTGGCAGCGAACTCAAGCAAGACCCGCTGTATCGCCTGCAAGCGTTTGCCTCCTACGACTTCAGCCCTGCCACCTACGGCGCATTTCGCCTGATCCAGGCCGAGGGTGGCGCGCTGCGCATCAACCGTCAGCGAATCGACGACACCCGCAAGCGCTACACCCAGCTGGGGTTCGAGGTCGGGCATTGGCTGGATCAGCAGAACCAAGTGATGTTCAGCCTTTCGCAAAACGTCGCGGCATCCAACGGCTATGCCGGCACCGAGGCCTTGCTGCGCCTGGTCCATGTGTTCTGAACCCCCTTTCCGGAGCCTGACCATGCACACTCATTCCCACGCAACACAGGATCGGCCTCGCCCAGCGTCCGTATCCTGGAACCTGCTCGCGGCCATCGTGCTGTTTGCCGCGATCACCCCGACCATCCTGATGACCGCGCCCGCCGTGGCCGCGCAGTTGGGCGCCCAATGGCAACTGAGCCCCTCGCAGATCGGCGACTTGTTTTCGGTGGAACTGGGCGCGATGAGCCTGGCGACCCTGCCCGCCCTGTGGTGGCTAAGGCGCGTGAACTGGCGGTTGGCGGCCCTGGCCGCTGCCGGGTTGTTTATCGCCGCCAACCTGCTGTCGATGCTTGCCGACAGCTACACCCACCTGCTGACCCTGCGCTTCGCCAGTGCCTTGGCGGGCGGCTCATTGATGATTATCTGCCTGGCCAGTGCGGCTACCACCGCCAACCCCAGTCGCGTCTACGGGTTATGGGTGATGGGGCAGCTGGTCGTGGGCGCCATCGGCCTGGCGGTATTGCCCGGTTTGTTCGAGCGCTATGGATTGGGTGCCTGCTACCTGATCCTCGCCGGCCTGATGACCCTGTTGTTACCCCTTGCGCGCAGTTTTCCCAACGCTGCCCCGGCGCCACAAACAGCGGAAACCGCGCGGGTGTCCGGCTCGCGATGGCACGCCGCGCTGGGCGTCGGTGCGGTGCTGGCCTTTTACACCAGCCTTGGCGGGGTCTGGACGTTTATCGGCGCCCTGGGCGCCCGTGTCGGGATATCGCCGCAAGACAGCGGCGAGGTGCTGGCCGTTGCGACGGTCATGGGGATCGCCGGCGCCGCCTGTGCATCGCTGATCGGCCCACGCCTGTCGCGCCTGCGATTGTTGCTGGCGGGCTATGCCCTGATGGCCGCCGCCGTGTTGCTCCTGCTGGGCCAACCGACGCTGATGCGCTTCGCCCTGGCGGCGCTGCTGTTCAAGTTCACCTGGACCTTCATCCTGCCGCTGATCCTCGCGTGCCTCGCCGACCTCGATCACAGCGGCAAGCTGATGAATGCCTCGAACCTGGTGATCGGCGGCGGCCTGGCCATCGGCCCGGCAATCGCCGGCCGGCTGATCGAGGTCAGTGGCAGCTTTACGGCGTTGTTGATCGGCGGCGCCGTGATCACCTTGTTGTCGCTGGCAATGATCCTCGCCAGCCGTCCCAAACCCGTCGTTGAAATGGAGCTTGTATGAACCGAACCACCGCGTTTTTCTTTGATGAAATGAGCCTTTGGCACAGCGCCAGCGCCCATGCATTGACCTTGCCCGTGGGTGGCTGGGTGCAGCCACCGGCCGGCAGCGGGCATGCCGAGTCCCCCGAAACCAAACGGCGCATGAAAAGCCTGCTGGATGTGTCCGGGTTAAGCCATCACCTGGACATCCACAACGCGGCGGTCGCCAGCGAAACCGACTTGCTGCGCGTCCATGGCCGCGAATACCTGCAGCGCTTCAAGGCGCTGAGTGATGCCGGTGGTGGCGAGCTTGGGCCGCAGGCGCCGATAGGCCCGGGCAGCTACGAGATTGCCCGGCTCTCCGCCGGCCTGACCATGGCCGCCGTCGACACCGTGCTCAAGGGCCTCGCGGATAACGCCTACTCGCTGTCTCGCCCACCTGGCCATCACTGCCTGGCGGACAGCGCCATGGGCTTCTGTTTCCTGGCCAACATCGCCATCGCCATCGAAGCCGCCAAGGCCCGCAGCGGACTGGGCAAGGTCGCCGTGATCGATTGGGACGTACACCATGGCAACGGCACGCAAGCGATTTTCGAGGCGCGGGCGGATGTCTTGACGATCTCGTTGCATCAGGACGGTTGTTATCCGCCGGGCTACAGCGGTGAACAGGATCGTGGTCGCGGCGCCGGGCGGGGAGCGAACATCAATATTCCCTTGCCGCCGGGATGCGGCCACGACGCTTACTTGCATGCGATGACGCGCATCGTGGTACCGGCGCTGGAGCGCTTCCAGCCGGAACTGATCATCGTCGCCTGCGGCTTTGACGCCAACGCCGTCGACCCACTCGCGCGGATGTTGCTGCACAGCGAGTCGTTTCGCCTGATGACCCGTTGCGTGCGCCAGGCTGCCGAACGCCTGTGCCAGGGGCGCTTGGTGCTGGTGCATGAAGGCGGCTACAGCGAAGCCTATGTGCCGTTTTGCGGCTTGGCGACGCTGGAGGAATTGTCCGGTGTGCGCACAGCTGTGGAAGACCCGATGCTGGCACTGGTCGAGCTGCAGCAGCCCAAGGCGGCGCTGCTGGAGTTTCAGAAGCGGTGGATCGATCAGTTGGCAGCGGGCTTGATTGATTAGCGGGTGCGCACCGCCAATCGCCACACCCGCGCAATATCCGACGCCCGCTCACGCAGCAGGCGCGGCGCTTCGCTGCACGCTTGCTCAAGGCTCATCGGCCCCGAAGGCAAGGCGAAAGCAGCATCCACGCCATGGGCATACATCTGCTCATAGCCCTCGCCCAGCGTGCCGGCAATCACAATGACCGGCACGTTGTGCTGCCGGGCGATACGTGCCACGCCGAACGGGGTTTTGCCGCGCAGGGTCTGGGCGTCGAAACGGCCTTCGCCGGTGATCACCAGGTCGGCACCACGCACAGCTTCATCCAGGCCGACCAATTCGGCGACCACGTCCACACCGGCACGAAACTGCGCGCCCAGGAAAGCTTTGGCGGCAAAGCCCAAGCCGCCGGCGGCGCCGCTGCCGGGTTCGTCGCGCACATCGTTGGGCAGCACGCGGGCGCAGTGATCGGCAAAGTGACCAAGGGCGGCGTCCAACTGTTGCACTTGCTCGGGATTGGCGCCCTTCTGCGGGCCGAAAATCGCCGACGCGCCGTGGGGGCCGCACAGCGGATTGTTGACGTCCGCGGCGATTTCGAAGCGGACCTGCGCCAGGCGCGGGTCCAGCTGTTCAAGGCTGATATGCGCCAGGCGCGACAGGGCCAGGCCGCCGGGTGGCAGCTTTTGCGCCTGTGCATCGAAGAGTTGCACGCCCAGCGCCTGCATCGCGCCCGCGCCACCGTCGTTGGTGGCACTGCCGCCAATCGCCAGGATGATGCGTTGGGCGCCGGCATCCAGGGCTGCGCGGATCAGTTCGCCGGTGCCGTAAGTGGTGGTGACACAGGCATCGCGCTGTTCCGGAGGCAGCAGTTGCAGGCCGCTGGCCTCGGCCATTTCGATGATGGCGGTGTGGCTGTCAGCCAACCAGCCCCAACGTGCTTGAACCGCTGCGCCGAGCGGGCCGCGCACGGTGTGGCGCCGCAACTCACCGTGACACGCCGCCAGCACCGAATCCACCGTGCCTTCACCGCCATCCGCCATTGGACACTGGACCAACTGTGCATCCGGCCAGACCTGCGCCAGCCCGTCAGCGATGGCCTGGGCGACGCCTTCAGCACTCAGGCTGTCCTTGAACGAGTCGGGGGCGATGATGATTTTCATGGGCTTTCTCCGGTTTTTATAACGCCCATGCTGCCAGTTGGCACGGCCGCTGACGCCGGTCCGGTGCACAAGTGCGGATGCGCTTTGTTGTTCATTCCGACAAAGCCTGGGGCAGCAACTGCACGCCGAGGTACAGCGCAAGCATGCCGTCCAGGGTCAACGGGTCGACACCGCTGAGTTCGGCAATGCGCTCCATGCGGTAACGCAGGCTGTTGCGGTGAATGCCCAGCGCATCGGCGCAGGCCTGGCTTTGCCCGTCGTGTTCGCACCAACTGCGCAACGTGGCCTGCAGTTGGCCATTGCTGTCTTTGGCCAGCACTTTGCGCAGGGGGTTGAGCAGTTCGTCGAGGGCATCGTCGTTGCGATGGCGCCAGAGCATCACGGGCAGGCGATAGCGGTTGAGGGTCAGCAGCCGTGACTGCGGCAGCACATCGCGGCCATAGGCGAGCAAATCACCGACGCGTCGATAGCAACGGCGCAGACCCGCCAACCCATCCGCCTGCCCCCCAACGGCGACGCGCAGGATATGCCAGCCGAGGCCTTCAAGCTTTTCCAGCAGCCGTGGGTTGTCGACCTGTATCGCGGCCGGACGGCACCACAACAATGAATATTGCGCCGAGCTGACGCACCAGCTGTCCGGGTAACGCGAGGTCAGCCAGGCACTCAAGGCTTCCGCCGATTGCCCCGCGCCCAGTTCGAACAGGTACGGTGTACGCGCCATCTGCGGCTTGAGCCCCAGTTGTTGAGCTTCGTCCACCAGGCGCGGTGAGTCGCCGGTATCGGCCAGCAGCAAGGCCAGCAGATCGTCACAGCGTTGGCGCCGCCATTGTTGCTCGGCCTGCTGGTGGCGATGGCTCACCAGCATTTCGGCGGTCATGCGCACCAGCTCGGCGTAGGTGCGCAGGCCTTCCGGCTCACCGGTGATGCCGAGCACGCCGATCAGGCGGCCGTCATGCAGCAGCGGCAGGTTGATGCCCGGTTGCACGCCTTTGAGGTGCTTGGCGGTCTGGCCGTCGATTTCCACCACGCGGCCATTGGCGAGCACCAGTTGTGCGCCTTCATGGCGAGTGTTGATACGTTCGGGCTCGCCGCTGCCGAGGATCAGGCCCTGGCTGTCCATGACGTTGACGTTATGGGGCAGGATCGCCATGGTTCGATCGACGATATCCTGTGCCAGGTCATGATCCAGCTCGAACATGGGGCTAATTTCCTAGAAAACGATGGTTGTTCATAGGCACAGCGCAATAGCGGCTTCACTGTGCGCACGCACAAAGACAGCGGCCTGCCAGGTGGCCGAGACTCAGTGGGCGATCAACGTTAACCTCGCATCGCAAAAAATCATAATAAAGAGAGACTCCCATGTCACAGAGCGCCGCCGTCACACTGGCCACCGATGACGATAAAAACGCCATCTACAAGCGCGTTACCCTGCGCTTGATCCCCTTCATTTTCATCTGCTATCTGTTCAATTACCTCGACCGGGTAAACGTTGGCTTTGCCAAGTTGCAGATGCTCGATGCGTTGAAATTCAGCGAAACCGTGTACGGCCTCGGCGCCGGGATCTTCTTTATCGGCTACGTGTTGTGCGGTGTGCCGAGCAACCTGGCGCTGACCAAGTTCGGTCCACGGCGCTGGATTGCATTGATGATGATCGTCTGGGGCACGCTGTCGACCTGCCTGCTGTTCGTCACCACACCGACCCACTTCTACACCCTGCGCCTGTTTACCGGTGCCGCCGAAGCCGGCTTCTTCCCTGGCGTGGTGCTGTACCTCTCGCAGTGGTTCCCGACCTTCCGCCGTGGGCGGATCATGGCGCTGTTCATGTCGGCCATTCCGGTTTCCGGCCTGCTGGGCAGCCCGTTCTCCGGCTGGATCCTCAACCACTTCGCGGCAGGCCAAGGCGGCCTGGCCGGTTGGCAGTGGATGTTCCTGCTGCAAGGTATCCCGACCGTGATTTTGGGCGCCCTCGCCTATTTCCTGCTCAGCGACAGCTTTGCCCACGCCAAATGGCTCAAGCCGCACGAGCGCGCAGTGCTGGAAGCCGACCAGGCGACCGACCTGGCCAACAAGCCGAAAACCACGACCGATTCGCTTGCCGAAGTGTTCAAGAACCCAGCGATCTGGGCGTTCGGCCTGATCTACTTCTGCATCCAGAGCGGCGTGTACGCGATCAACTTCTGGCTGCCGTCGATCATCAAGAACCTGGGCTTCAGCGATAACCTGGTGATCGGCTGGCTCAGTGCGATCCCTTACCTGCTGGCGGCGGTGTTCATGTTGCTGGTGGGTCGCTCCGCGGACTTGCGCAAAGAGCGTCGCTGGCACTTGGTGGTGCCGATGTTGATGGGCGCCATTGGCTTGGTGATTGCGGTGAACTTCGCGACGACACCGGCCATTGCGATCCTCGGCCTGACCATCGCCACCATGGGTGCGCTGACCGGCCTGCCGATGTTCTGGCCGGTGCCCACCGCGATGCTCAGTGCCGGCGCGGCGGCCGGTGGCCTGGCGCTGATCAACTCCATGGGCCAGATGGCCGGCTTCCTCAGCCCGTACATCGTGGGCTTTGTGAAAGATGCCACCGGATCAACGGATGTGGCGCTGTACCTGCTCGCGGCGGTGATCGTGGCGGGTAGTGTGCTGGCGTTGCGGATGACGCGTACCCTGAAGGTCTAACGCAGTCACATGTGGGGAGTGGTGTGGCCGCCCCCCGCATTGTTTGTTCGGTGTTTACAACAGGCCGCCGCCGTCGATGTCGATCACGGCGCCGGTCATGAAGCCATTCTCCATGGCCAGCACATACCCCGCCGCGACCTCCTCCGCCTGCCCCACGCGCCCGACCGGCAACGCACCGCCGGCCTTGGCAAACATCGCCAGGCGCTGTTCTTCAGCCAACCCCGCATAAGCCGGTGTGTCAATCACGCCTGGACTGATCACGTTGACCCGGCGCGGTGCCAACTCCTTGGCCAATTGCTTGCCCAGTGCTTCGGTCGCGGCGTTAATGCCGGTCTTGATGAACTGGCCCGGCGCCAATTTACGTCCCAGTTGCCCCGAGGTCAGGCTGATGCTGCCGTGTTCGTCAAGAAAAGGCAGTGCCAGTTGAATCGCTCGCAGCGAGCCCCAGAGCTTTACGTTGAAATTTTCCTGGGCTTCGGCCAGGTCGGTCTCAAGCAAGGTCTTGGCGCGTACCGTCGGCCCCGAGGTGTAGACCAGGTGGTCAAAACGCCCCACGGTCTCGAACAGGCGTTGCAGGGAGGCTGCATCGGTGACGTCCACCGGTTCGCTGCGCAGGCCGTTTTCGTTGCCGGAGACCAAGCGCCGCCCGGCCAATACCACGTGTGCACCCCGCGCAGCGGCGGCCTGGGCCACGGCGGCGCCGATGCCGCTGCTGCCGCCGATCACGATGACGGTTTTGCCGTTGAGGGAAGAAGTCATGGGGAAAATTCCTGCTTGAAAAAATGAGCGTTCATCTTCCCAGCTTGGCAATCAGCGAAAAATCCCGGTAAAACGACAAGATCTTTAAAGGATTTTTACAAATGAGCTCAACCCTCGACCTTGAAGTCTTCGTGCGCACCGCCGACACCGGCAGCTTGTCCGCCGCCGCGCGCGGGCTTGGCTTGACCCCGGCCGCCGCCAGCATCGCCCTCAAACGCCTGGAAACGCGCCTGGGCATCCGCCTGTTGGCGCGCTCCACGCGCAGCATGCGCCTCACCGAGGAAGGTCGGCGCTACCTCGAAAGCGTGCGGGTAGCGCTGGAGGCGCTCTCGGAAGGCGAACAGGCGATCAAACAGCAGGGCCAGAGTCTCAGTGGTTTACTGCAACTGGCGGCGCCTTCGGATTTCGGGCGCAATGTGCTGCTGGGCTGGCTGGACGAGTTCAAGCTCGAACACCCCAACATCCGTCTGCAATTGCTGCTCAACGACAGCAATGCCGACCTGTTCCGCGACACCGTCGACATTGCCCTGCGCTTTGGTGTGCCCAGGGACTCCAGCCTGGTAGCACTGCCGGTGGTGCCTGGGCACCACCGCATCCCCTGCGCCAGCCCGGACTACCTGGCGCGCCATGGCACGCCCCGAACACCTTCCGATCTGGCGCAACACAACGCACTGCGCTACATGCGTCAGGGCCGGGCCAACAGCACGTGGTATTTTCGCCAGGGCACGGCGCTGCAGGAGGTTGAGGTGACGGGCGATTACTTGAGCGATGACGGCGAAATCGTGCGGCGCTGGGCGCTGGCCGGCCACGGCATCGCCTACAAAGCCAACCTGGATATTGCCCGTGACATCCAGGCCGGTCGGCTGGTGCCCTTGCTGCCTGATTGGCAGGGCGAACCGACGCCGTTCAACCTGATGTGCCCCCACCGCCTGCAAGTATCGGAACGGGTGAAAGTGTTGCATCGCTTTTTACAAGGGCGCTGTCAGGCGTTGCTGAGCGCGTGAAGAAACGCGTGCGGGGCTTGTCCCAGAGCCTTGGAGTCTGGTATTGCATGGCGTACGTTTCGGCCAAGAGGAGCTATCCATGATCTACCGCACATTGGGCCAGTCCGGGTTGAAGGTCAGTGCCTTGACCCTGGGCACCATGATGTTTGGCAAACAGACCAGCACCGAGGACTCGCTGCGCATCATCGACAAGGCCTGGGACCAGGGCATCAACTTTATCGACACGGCGGACGTCTACACCGGCGGCCGCTCCGAGGAAATCGTCGGCGAAGCGATCGCCCGTCACCGCGAGGATTGGGTGGTGGCGTCCAAGGTTGCCATCGGCCCCGCCGATGGGTTGCCCAACCGCAGCGGCCTGAGCCGCAAGCGTATCTTCAATGCGTTGGAAGCCAGCCTGAGCCGCCTCGACACTGACTACCTCGACATCTACTACCTGCACCGTGAAGACCACGCGACCCCACTGGAGGTGACGGTGTCGGCAATCGGCGACCTGATCCGCCAGGGCAAGATCCGCTACTGGGGCCTGTCCAACTATCGCGGCTGGCGCATTGCCGAAGTGATCCGCGTGGCCGAGCGCCTGGGCGTGGACAAACCGGTGATCAGCCAGCCGCTGTACAACATCGTCAACCGTCAGGCTGAGGTCGAGCAGATCACCGCCGCAGTCGCCTACGGCTTGGGTGTAGTGCCTTACAGCCCATTGGCGCGTGGCGTGCTCAGCGGCAAATACGCCCCGGATGTAGCGCCCGAAGCCGGCAGCCGTGCGGCGCGCCAGGACAAACGCATCCTGGAAACCGAATGGCGCGTGGAATCGCTGCGCATCGCCCAGCAGATCCAGCAGTACACCCAAGGCCGTGGCGTGGGGATTGTGGAGTTTGCCATTGCTTGGGTGTTGAACAGTTCAGCGGTCAGTTCGGCGATTGTCGGGCCGCGCACCGAGGAGCAGTGGGACGCCTACCTTGGGGCGTTGGACGTGAAGATCACGGCGCAGGATGAAGCGTTCATCGACTCGCTGGTGACGCCGGGGCATTCCTCCACACCCGGGTTCAACGATGTGGAGCACTTCGTCTCGGGCCGCGTGGCGCGCGGTTAATCTGCAAGCCCCCTGTGGCCCACAGGCCACAGGGCGGATCCCAACGAATCCACGGCGAGAAATTTTCCTGAAAAACGCCCCAAAACAGCGCAACCCTCTCACGCTAAAAGCACCATAATCCCCTCCTGCAATCCCCCTCTTTTTTGTACCCATGGTTTTTCGCGAGGACAGTGTGTCTAAAGGTGTTGTGTTATCGGTCTCGGCCTCGGCGTTATTCGCTGTGATGTATTACTTCACATCATTGCTCACCCCCTTGAGCGGCCTGGAAATTTTCGGCTGGCGCATGCTGCTCACCGTGCCGTGCATGACGGTCTTCATGATCGTCAGCGGCGAATGGCGGCGGGTGTGGGAGCTGGTACGGATGTTAGCCGGCAAGCCCCGTCTGATCGCGGGTGTGCTGCTGTCTTCAGCGTTGCTCGGCGTGCAGCTGTGGCTGTTTATGTGGGCGCCGCTGAATGGGCGCAGCCTGGATGTGTCGGTGGGGTACTTCCTGTTACCGCTGACCATGGTGCTGACCGGTCGCCTGGTTTGGGGCGAGCAGCTGTCGTATTTGCAGCGGGTCGCAGTGTTTTTTGCAGGCCTCGGCGTGCTCAACGAGCTGTACCAGGCCGGCGGTTTCTCCTGGGCAACACTGGTGGTGATCATCGGTTATCCGCTCTATTTCATCGTGCGCAAATACCTCAAGACCGACCACCTGGGCGGCCTCTGGTTGGATATGGCGCTCATGCTGCCGGTGGCCTGGTGGTTTGTGCAGAGCGGCGAGCAAGGCTTTGCGGTGATGGATGCGCACCCGAAGCTGTATGCGTTGATTCCTATGCTGGGCCTGATCAGTGCGTCGGCGCTGGTGAGCTATATCATTGCCAGCCGTTTGCTGGCATTCAGCCTGTTCGGGCTGCTCAGCTATGTCGAGCCGGTGCTGTTGCTGGGCGTCGCACTGATCTTGGGTGAAGGGATCAAGGGCGGCGAGTGGTTGACCTACATCCCGATCTGGCTGGCGGTGATGGTGTTGGTGTTTGAAGGGTTCAAGCATTTGGTGCGCCAGCGCAAAGCCTGATGCACAGGCAATAAAAAGCCCGGCCGAGACATTCTCTCGGCCGGGCTTTTTTACACTTGCTTAGTCGGTGCTCAATACACCGCGACGCACTTGGTCGCGCTCGATGGACTCGAACAGCGCCTTGAAGTTGCCTTCGCCAAAGCCATCGTCGCCTTTGCGCTGGATGAACTCGAAGAACACCGGGCCCATCAGGGTTTCCGAGAAGATCTGCAACAGCAGGCGCTTGTCGCCCGCAACGGACGAGCCATCCAGCAGGATGCCGCGCGCTTGCAGTTGATCCACCGGCTCGCCGTGGTTCGGTAAGCGGCCTTCAAGCATTTCGTAGTAGGTGTCCGGCGGTGCGGTCATGAAGCGCATGCCGATCTTCTTCAACGCGTCCCAGGTCTTGACCAGGTCGTCAGAGAGGAAGGCCACGTGCTGGATACCTTCACCGTTGAACTGCATCAGGAACTCTTCGATCTGCCCGGCGCCCTTGGACGACTCTTCGTTCAGCGGGATGCGGATCATGCCGTCCGGCGCACTCATGGCCTTGGAGGTCAGGCCGGTGTACTCGCCCTTGATGTCGAAATAGCGCGCTTCACGGAAGTTGAACAGCTTCTCGTAGAAGTTGGCCCAGTAGGCCATGCGCCCGCGATAGACGTTGTGGGTCAGGTGGTCGATGACCTTCAGGCCTGCGCCTTGCGGGTTGCGCTCGACGCCTTCGAGGTAGACGAAGTCGATGTCGTAGATCGAGCTGCCTTCGCCGAAACGGTCGATCAGGTAAAGCGGCGCACCACCGATGCCCTTGATCGCCGGCAGGTTCAGTTCCATCGGGCCGGTTTCGATGTGGATCGGCTGAGCGCCGAGCTCGAGGGCACGGTTGTAGGCTTTTTGCGAATCCTTGACGCGGAAGGCCATGCCGCACACCGACGGGCCGTGCTCGGCCGCAAAGTAGGAGGCGATGCTGTTGGGCTCGTTGTTAAGGATCAGGTTGATCTCGCCCTGGCGGTACAGGTGCACATTCTTGGAGCGGTGGGTCGCGACCTTGGAGAAGCCCATGATCTCGAAGATCGGCTCCAGGGTGCCCGGCGTCGGCGACGCGAATTCGATAAATTCAAAGCCCATCAGGCCCATTGGGTTTTCGTATAGATCTGCCATGATTTGGCGCCTCATCATTCTTGTAGTGACGGATTCAATTGCCAGCAAGGATGAGGTGCACAGGCGGCGCACAGGAGAGGCCTCGCACGCTGCGGGCGAGGAAGTCACCAAAGATGAGGGGGGAGCCGAGTAGCTTCATGGTGTCATCGGTCTCTGACGGCTTAGGCTTGCGTGAGCGCAAGTCCATATTCTTGTATGCGTAAATCGATTCTACACAGCGTAACAGTGTTTGTCCGTACTCTTATCAAATCCCCATTGCCTTGGCCTGCGCAAGGGGTTTGTTGCACAGGTAGATGCCCAGCAGGATCACCGCACCGCCGATCAGCATTGGCGCGGTCAACTGTTCGCCCAGCAGCAAGGCGCCAAAGATCACGGCCGTGAGTGGGTTAAGCGCGATGAATACCCCGGAGCGGGTCGCGCCGATACGTCGGATGCCATCGTAGTAGCCGATATAGGCCAGCGCCGACCCCAGCACCCCCAGGTACAACAGGCTCATGACCTGCGAAAAATGCAGCTGGCCAATGGCCTCGACACTAAAACGGCCCGTGATCAGCGAGGTCACGGTGAGCATTAGGGTGCCCAACAGGATTGACCAGGTGACCGTCTGCAGCGGCCCGAGGCTCTGGTTCAGTTCGCGGGAAAACAACGAGTAGATGCCCCACCCCACCACGCAACCAAAGATCAGCAGATCGCCCCGCCAGTTGCCGGCCCCTTCGCCCAGCAACTGCGGGTTGCGGCTGATGATGACCACGGCGGCGCCCGCCAGGCATAAGGCAATGCCGATGACCTTGATGCCGTTTAGGCGCTCCTTGAATAACCACCAGGACGCCAAGCCAATCACCGTTGGGTTCAGGGCCACGATCAATGAGGCCCGTGACGCGTTGGTGTACTGCAACCCGTAGAAGAAACACAGGTTGTAGAAAAAGATGCCGAAAAAGCCCAGCACCAGCAATTGTGCGGCCTGCCGCGGGTTTGGGCGCGCCAAGGGAATACGTGCGACCCCCATGAACACCAACAATGCCAGGCTGGCCAGGCAAAAGCGCAGGCTGGCCGCCAGCAGAGGGTCAACCGCCTCACTCAGGTAGCGACCGGCGACGAAGGTACCGCCCCAGATCATGGTGACGGCGGCCAACTTGAAGTAAGTGATGCGATCCGAGGTTGAATACACGGGCGGTGGCTCTAATGGCTTGAGGGTTAGCCCATTGTTCTGGTAATACAGAGTCATCGTAAAATGAGCTTTCACTCATGACTCTGACTCAACTCGAAATATTTTCCCTGGTGGCCGAGCTGCAAGGTTTTACCAGCGCCGCCCACCGCCTGGGCATCAGCCAATCGGCGGTGTCCCATGCGATCAAGGGGCTGGAGGAGGAACTGGGGGTGGCCTTGTTCAGGCGGCACCAGGCCCAGGTGGAACTCAGTGATATCGGCGCGCAGTTGCTGGGACGCGCCCGGGCGATGCTGGGGCTGGCCAATACACTGCAACAAGAGGCCGCGGACGCTCGGGGCATGAAACGCGGGACGTTGCGCATCGGCTCCTTCGGACCGACGTCCTCGACCTACCTGCTGCCGAAGATCCTCAACCGGTTTCGCCTGGAGTATCCCGGCATCGAAGTGCATGTCGACGAAGGGCCGGACAGGCAAGTCATGCAATGGCTCGACGAACGCCGGATTGATATCGGCTTTGTGGTGCTGGAACAGGAACGTTTCGACACCTTCGCGCTGTTCGAGGACCAGATGGTGGCGCTGCTGCCGGCCGACCATAAGCTGGCGGACCGCGAGCAGGTCAGCCTCAAGGAATTGTGCAACGACCCCTTCGCGCTGACTGAGGCCGGCTCGTCTGAATTGGTGCTGCGGCTGTTCAACGAGGCGCGGCTGACCCCTAACGTGCGTTTTCGCTGCTCGCAGTTGCTAAGCACCCTGGAAACCGTGGGTCGCGGCGATGCCGTGAGCGTGGTGGCGCAGTCATCGTTGCCGGTTTGGCGCGATCAACGCTATGTGCAGCGCGCGCTGTCACCGCGTGTGCCGCGCCGGGTTGGCCTGGCCGTGCTGGACCGGCGGCACGCCTCCCCTGCGGCCCTCGCCTTCATTCGCATTGCCCAAGCTTTGGCGTGGTAGTGGCAGCTACTGGCTAAACGCTAGGTACCGCGAGCTTATTTTGGCCTGGACCTCTATCATCAATTGAATCTGATCCTGCAACAGGCCGTTCACTTCATGCCCCTCACCGTCAACGGCCCGCGAAAACGCGCCACTCGCAACGTGATTACCGCGCTCAGTGCGCTGCTGCCGATTGCACTCGGGGTGGTCATTCTGCATTGGCAAGCCGAACGCACCCTGCAACAAAGCACCGCCCAGACGGCGCAGGAAGCCGTGCGCCAATTCGACCTGATGCTCGACAACACCGCCCTCGCCGCCCAGGCCTTGCTGCCATTGGCGGGACGACCCTGTGATGACGGTGCGCAGTTGGCGCTGCGCGAACAGGTCACGCGCCGGCCGTTCGTGCGGGCGACCACTTTGTCCTGGCAAAAAAATATCTACTGCAGTTCGCTGTTCGGCGGCACCTATGCGTCGCCGGTCAACCCGGATGACTATGTGGATGGCCGCTTATGGCTGATGAATGGCAACCCGGTGACGCCGGACACGGCACTGCTGGTCTACCGGCTGGTCGACGGCGACAAGGCCGCATTTGCTTCGATTGATGGTTACCACCTGACCAACGCGCTGCGCCTGATCAGCCGTTACGCCGACCTGGTGCTGCAGGTTGGCCCGAATTGGCTGGGGGCGGATGGAAAGGTGCACGACACGCAGGTGCCCGTATTCGCCGTGGCCCATCATCGCCTGGCGTCCGAGCGGTTTCACTACAGTGTCGACGCGGGCATGCCGGCCGGCGAAGTTTGGCGGTATATGCAGGCCCGATACCCGGCACTGTTCAGCCTGGTGGTGTTCTTTGGCGTGCTGGCGGGCGTGTTGGCCCATTGGCTGCAAAAGCGCTCTTCGGCGCCGACCCATGAACTGCAACGGGCGTTGGGTGCCGATGAATTCATTCCGTATTTCCAACCGGTCGTACGCGGTGATACCCGTGAATGGGCCGGTTGCGAAGTATTGATGCGCTGGCAACACCCGAAAGAAGGCCTGGTGCGCCCCGACCTGTTTATCCCCCTGGCCGAACATTCGGGCCTGATCGTCCCCATGACTCGCGCGCTATTGCGTCAGACCGCTGCACAACTGGCGCCCCACGCGGCGCGGTTCCGCCCTGGATTCCATATCGGCGTGAACATCACCGCACGCCACTGCCAGGACTTGGCACTGGTGGATGACTGTCGTGAGTTCCTCGCCGCGTTTCCTGTAGGCCAGGTGACACTGGTGCTGGAGTTGACCGAACGCGAGCTGATCGAACCCACCGACATCACCCGTCGCTTGTTCGATGCGTTGCATCAACTGGGCGTGATGATTGCCATCGATGACTTCGGCACCGGGCATTCCAGCCTCGGTTACTTGCGTAATTTCAATGTGGACTATTTGAAGATCGACCAGAGTTTTGTCGCCATGATCGGCGCAGATGCACTATCAGGGCATATTCTTGACAGCATCATAGAACTGTCCGGGAAGCTCGACTTGGGTATCGTCGCCGAAGGTGTGGAAACCGCTGAACAGTGTGAATACCTGGCGGCCCAGGGCGTGGATTTCCTGCAGGGCTACCTGTTCGGGAAGCCATTACCCTGCAATGAATTTATTAAATCCCTGGTCGGCCATTGAATGGCCATGCACTACCGGTGTTGAAATAATCTTATTTAGACAAAAGACATGATTTACTCGTAGCGGATTAACTACTACAATTTTTCCTGCCTGTGCAGAACTCGCGGGACGACTTCTTTCTTGAGTCGCCTTAAAGCGCTTGGCTTATAGCTTTGTCTGCAGTTGATATCAGCCAAATACACTATTGGAGTACAGATTTTGTCCAGACTCGCCGAATTTCGCGCAGCAGAAAAAGCCCTTCAAGAACAGCTTGCCCAGCTGGAATCCCTGAAGAACGACGCCGGCCTGAAGAAAGAAATCGAATTCGAAGAAAAGCTTCAAGCCCTGATGAAGACCTATGGCAAAGGCCTGCGCGACATCATTTCCATCCTTGATCCAAACCCGGGCAAGACCAGTGCTGCTGCCGTTGCCGCACCAAAACAGCGCCGCGCTCGCGTGGTCAAGGTTTACCAGAACCCGCACACTGGTGAACTGATCGAAACCAAAGGTGGCAACCATCGCGGCCTCAAGGCCTGGAAAGAACAGTACGGCGCCGCCACTGTAGACTCCTGGCTTCGCGGCTGATTGCACTGCACTAACAAAGAGCCCCGCCTAGGCGGGGCTTTTTCATTTCTTTTTCATTTCAATGGTTCGAAACCGAACTTAAATAACGTTTCATCATGTTCAGAACCCACGGGCATTACACACTTAAAGTTTCAGGCTATCGCGCACCGAACTGACTTCGTCCTTGCTGGTTTCATACGCGTCCGCCTGCCCGGCGTATGAAAAAACATAGGCGTTATCGGTATCGACCGCACCCACCAATGTTTGTGAAAGCACGTGACGGCCGTTTTCGGTAATCACACAAGTAGTTTCCAGTGCTTCAAGGCGACTCAAGGTTGTAGGGTGCATCTTGCTGCACACACTTTGATAACCCCCCTGGGCAAAATCTTTCTGGATGGACTTGCGCATCTCCAGCAATACACCTGGGAGATTAACCTTATGGCCCGGCTCAATGGGCGTGCCGGTCAGTTCGATGACCATCAAGGTCGCGCCATTTTCATCATTCTTGATCGCGCGCTGCCGGGACACGGGCCGTGGTGTGGCCGGCGCCTCTCCATCCGCCACGACTTCTTCGACTTGCCAGCCGCTGGGCCAATGAATTTCAGGGTCGGCCGCCATGACGAAGGGGCTGGCCAACAGCAAACACACAGCACTCAACAGCGGTTTACGAGGTTCGATCATGACAAAAAACACCCAAGGTTCAAGCGCCAAAGTTTGAGCCCCAGGCCCATGGGTCGCAAGGCCTGCGTGGGCTTTTTCATTTGGCGCCGGGCGCGCGCCTTGCGTATCATGGCCCGGCTGCACGGATGCCAGCCGCAAGCCAAGGAACCGCTCACGTCTTAGAGCCGCGTTTGCCCCATTTTTTCTGGAGGGCCCATGAGCCTGCACGAACTGAACACTTTCCCGGGCGTCACTGCCCAACCTGACACAGCCACCGCCAACTTCGTGTTCAACCACACCATGCTGCGGGTCAAGGACATCACTAAGTCGCTGGACTTCTACACGCGCGTCCTGGGCTTTTCCCTGGTTGAAAAGCGTGACTTCCCGGAAGCCGAATTCAGCCTGTATTTCCTGGCCCTGGTGGACAAATCCCAGATCCCGGCCGACGCCGCCGAGCGCACCCAGTGGATGAAGTCGATCCCGGGCATCCTGGAACTGACCCACAACCACGGCACCGAAAACGACGCCGACTTCGCCTACCACAACGGTAATACCGACCCCCGTGGCTTTGGCCATATCTGCATCTCGGTGCCGGATATTGTCGCGGCCTGTGAACGTTTCGAAGCCCTGGGCTGCGATTTCCAGAAGCGCCTGAGCGATGGCCGCATGAAGAGCCTGGCGTTCATCAAGGACCCGGATGCCTACTGGGTCGAGATTATCCAGCCCGCACCGCTGTAACGAAAAAACCCCATGATCGCTCATGGGGTTTTTCATTTCCGGGCTCGGTATTACGCCGGAGCGGAGGTGCGGATCAAATGGTCGAACGCACTCAAGGAAGCCTTGGCGCCCTCGCCCACCGCAATCACGATCTGCTTGTACGGCACCGTTGTTACGTCACCGGCAGCGAATACACCGGGCAGTGACGTTTCGCCACGCGCATCGACAATGATCTCGCCGCGAGGGGTCAGTTCCACGGTGCCTTTGAGCCAGTCGGTGTTGGGCAGCAAACCGATCTGCACAAAGATCCCTTCCAGGTCGATGGTCTTGAACTCGCCGCTGTCGCGATCCTTGTAGGCCAGGCCGGTAACTTTCTGGCCATCACCTTTGACTTCACTGGTCAGCGCGCTGGTGATCACGTCAACGTTCGGCAGGCTGTAGAGCTTGCGCTGCAACACGGCGTCGGCGCGCAATTTACTGTCGAACTCAAGCAAGGTGACGTGGCTGACGATACCGGCCAGGTCGATGGCCGCTTCAACGCCGGAGTTACCGCCGCCGATCACCGCCACACGCTTGCCCTTGAACAACGGACCGTCGCAGTGGGGGCAGAAGCACACGCCCTTGGCTTTGTATTCCTGCTCACCCGGCACCCCCATTTCGCGCCAGCGGGCACCGGTGGCGAGGATCACGGTTTTGGACTTGAGGGTCGCACCGCTTTCGAAACGAATTTCGTGCAGGTCACCGGCGTTTTTCGCCGGGATCAGGCTACTGGCGCGCTGCAGGTTCATGATGTCCACGTCGTACTGGCGTACGTGGGCTTCCAGGGCGCTGGCCAGTTTCGGGCCTTCGGTTTCCTGTACCGAGATGAAGTTCTCGATGGACATGGTGTCCAGCACTTGACCACCAAAGCGCTCGGCAGCGACGCCGGTACGAATGCCTTTACGTGCGGCGTAGATCGCCGCCGCCGAACCGGCTGGGCCACCGCCGACGACGAGTACATCAAAGGCGTCTTTGGCGCTGATTTTTTCGGCGGCTTTTTCAATGCCGCTGGTGTCGAGCTTGGCGAGGATTTCTTCCAGGCCCATGCGGCCCTGGCCGAAGTTCACACCGTTCAGGTAAACGCTGGGCACTGCCATGATCTGGCGTTCGTCGACTTCTGCCTGGAACAGCGCGCCGTCGATGGCGACGTGGCGGATGTTCGGGTTGAGCACGGCCATCAGGTTCAGCGCCTGGACCACGTCCGGGCAGTTCTGGCAGGACAGCGAGAAGTACGTCTCGAAGCTGAACTCGCCTTTAAGGGCGCGGATCTGTTCAATCACTTCGACACTGGCCTTCGACGGGTGGCCACCGACTTGCAGCAGGGCCAACACCAGCGAAGTGAATTCATGGCCCATGGGGATGCCGGCAAAACGCAGGCTGATATCGGCACCCGGGCGGTTGATGGAGAACGAAGGCTTGCGCGCATTATCACCATCGGTTTTCAGGGTAATCAGCGTAGTGAGGCTGACAACATCCTGCAAAAGGGCAAGCATTTCCTGGGATTTCGCGCCGTCGTCGAGGGAGGCGACGATCTCGATCGGCTGGGTGACCCGTTCCAGGTATGACTTCAACTGAGCTTTAAGATTGGCGTCCAACATACGGGCGATTTCCTGTTCATTCGGTTTATTGCAGACAAAAAAACGCCCGAGCGAATCTCGCCCGGGCGTTTTGAGGGCGGATGCAGCTTACTTAAGTGCGGATTCCCGCCCTTGAGACTTCACAGACTTAGATCTTGCCGACCAGGTCCAGGGACGGAGCCAGGGTGGCTTCGCCTTCTTTCCACTTGGCTGGGCACACTTCGCCTGGGTGGGCAGCGACGTACTGGGCAGCCTTGATTTTGCGCAGCAGCTCGGAAGCGTCACGGCCAACACCGCCGTCGTTCAGCTCAACGATCTTGATCTGACCTTCTGGGTTGATCACGAAAGTGCCGCGGTCTGCCAGGCCAGCTTCTTCGATCAATACGTCGAAGTTGCGGGAGATGGTCAGGGTTGGGTCGCCGATCATGGTGTACTGGATTTTGCCGATGGCTGGCGAAGTGTTGTGCCAGGCAGCGTGGGCAAAATGAGTGTCGGTGGACACGCTGTAGATTTCGACGCCCAGCTTCTGGAATTCGGCGTAGTTGTCAGCCAGGTCTTCCAGCTCGGTTGGGCAAACGAAGGTGAAGTCGGCTGGGTAGAAGAACACAACGGACCACTTGCCTTTCAGGTCGGCGTCGGACACATCTACGAAGTTGCCGTTTTTGTAGGCGGTCGCTTTGAACGGTTTTACTTGGCTGTTGATGATAGGCATCGTTGACTCTCCGTCAGGTTTGTAAAAGGGGTGAAGAAGTTGATGAAGTGAATCCTACCCACTCTCTCGGCGGATGGCTCATTGGCAAACCTGATGCTGACGATTGGTTTTCCCTATCAGGTGACTGTATTAATAGAAGAAATCTCAAAGCAGCGGCTGGGTCGCCAAGGTCATGCCAATAAAGGGCGTGGATTCAACATAGCGCATGGCGGATTTCATGTCGCTCCAGCCGACGTAACTCATCAACGACTTCAAATCCCAGCCACTGCGATGCGCCCAAGTCGCAAAGCCACGGCGCAATGAGTGGCTGGTGTATTGCTCGGCAGGGATGCCGGCGCGCTCCAGCGCCTGGCGTAGCAGCGGGATCACACTGTTGGGGTGCAAGCCCTCCTCCCCCAGGTTGCCCCAGCGATCGATGCCGCGAAACACCGGGCCGCGTACCAGGGCCGAGGCGCTGAGCCATTCGCTGTAGGCCTGCACCGGACACAACCGCAACAGTGCCGGGGTGTGGTAGGTCTTGCCGAGGTTGTCGCGGTCGCTTTTGCTGCGCGGCAGATACAGGCTGATCCCGGCGCCGGGCGTCGCCTGCACATGTTCGATGTCGAGGCGGCACAGCTCATCGCTACGGAAGCCGCGCCAGAAACCCAGCAGGATCAGCGCCGTGTCGCGCTTGGCGCGCAGCAATCGAGGCTGATCCTGCGCCTGCGTTGCCGCTGTCGCCTCAACCTCAAGAGACGCCACCACCTGCTCCAGATGCTTGAGCTGCAAAGGCTCGGCTTGCTTCTCCTGCGCCGGGTGCACGGCGCGGATGCCCTTTAAGACCTTGCGCACCACCGGCGCTTTAGTCGGGTCGGGAAAACCCTGGCTTGTATGCCACTGCGCCAAGGCCGAGAGCCGCAACTTCAAGGTATTCACCGCCAATACCCCCGCGTACGCGACCAGATAGCGCGCCACGCTATCGCTGGTCGCCGGCAGGAACCCGCCCCAACTCACTTCGAAGTGCTCGATCGCTGCGCGATAACTGCGGCGGGTGTTATCGCGGGTGGCGGCGTTGAGGTAACGGTCCAGATCGCTCATGGGAGGCCTTTGTGTACTGCTGGCAGCTGTATGTGCCGGTTAAATGCGCATGACACGGGATAATACGCCAATATCCCATCTGTTAATTGATGAATTTCAACAGGTTTTTATTCGTGATATAGTATGTATATACATACCATGTACCACAATACGAAATCGACGGAGACCCCATGGCTCGCGGCGGCATCAATAAAGCAGTAGTTCAAACGGCACGCCTGGCGATCCTCGCCCGCGGCGAGAACCCCAGCATCGACGCTGTACGCATCGAGATGGGCAACACAGGCTCGAAAACCACGATTCATCGCTATTTGAAGGAGTTGGATGAGAGCGAAACCCGCGTCACCATCACCGAAGCACCGATCGACGACGAGCTTGGCGAACTGGTGGCGCGACTGGCTCAACGCCTGAAAGAGAAAGCCCAGGAGCCAATCGACTTGGCCTTGGCACAGTTCGAGCAACAAAAGACCGCCCTGCTCGCCCAAGTAGAGGCGCTGGAAGCCGCCCAAAGCCAACTCCAGCAACAACTCGATATCCAGGCCGCTGCCCTGGCAGAAGAAAGCGCCGCCCTGCAAACCGCCACTACCAGCCTGCAGACCGAACAAACCCGTAACGCCGGACTTAACCAGGCGTGCAGTGATTACGAGTTACGGATCAACGACAAGGACGAACAGATTCGTTCGCTGGAAGAAAAGCACCTGCATGCCCGCGACGCCCTGGAGCATTACCGCAATGCGATCAAGGAACAGCGCGAACAGGAACAGCGCCGCCACGAAGGCCAATTGCAGCAGGTACAGGCCGAGCTGCGCCAGGCACAGCAGAGCGCCATGGTGCGTCAGGATGAAATCACCCAACTGCATCGCGACAATGAGCGACTGTTGATCGAGCATCGGGTGACGGCGAAGGAATTGACGGCGCTGCAAGAGCAATCCCGCAAGGATCAGGCCCAACAGCTCAAGCTAAGCGAACAGGTCAGCCTGATTGATAACGAACGCACCCTGCTTCAGGAACGCCTGCGGGTAGCAGTGCTGGAGAGCCAGTCACGCCAGGAAGCGCTGACCGCACACCAGCACACCAACAAGACCTTGGAACTGGAGCTGATCAAGGCCCAGGCAAGTATCGAGGCGTTGCGCCTGGCAGCCACCGTTGCGGCGGCGCCAGAGGCAACCCCCAACGCCTGATCAGCCCGCCACAGGCGTGCGCAGGGTGACGAACTCTTCCGCCGCCGTAGGGTGCACGCCGATGGTTTCATCGAAATGCCGCTTGGTCGCGCCGGCCTTGAGCGCGATCGCCAGGCCTTGCACGATCTCACCCGCGTCCGGGCCGACCATGTGGCAACCCAGCACTTTGTCGGTGTCGGCGTCGACGACCAGCTTCATCAGGGTCTTTTCCTGGCACTCGGTCAGGGTCAGCTTCATCGGCCGGAAACGGCTTTCAAAGATCTGTACCTGGTGGCCCTGCTCTTTCGCTTCTTCTTCGGTCAGGCCCACGGTGCCGATGTTCGGCAGGCTGAACACCGCCGTCGGGATCATCGCGTAATCCACCGGGCGATACTGTTCAGGCTTGAACAGACGACGCGCCACGGCCATGCCTTCAGCCAGGGCAACCGGTGTCAGTTGCACACGACCGATCACGTCGCCGATGGCCAGGATCGATGCCTCGGCGGTCTGGTACTGGTCATCCACCTCAACGAAGCCGCGCTTGTCGAGTTTGACGCCAGTGTTCTCCAGCCCCAGGTTGTCCAGCATCGGACGACGCCCGGTGGCGTAGAACACACAGTCGGCTTCCAGCACGCGGCCGTCTTTCAACGTCGCCTTGAGGCTGCCGTCGGCCTGCTTGTCGATGCGTTCGATATCGGCATTGAACTGCAGGTCCAGGCCGCGTTTGGTCAGCTCTTCCTTCAGGTGCGTGCGCACCGCACCGTCGAAGCCGCGCAGGAACAGGTCGCCGCGATACAGCAGGGTTGTCTGGGCACCCAGGCCATGGAAGATCCCCGCGAACTCGACGGCAATGTAACCCCCACCGACGACCAGCACGCGCTTGGGCAACGCCTTGAGGAAGAACGCTTCATTGGAGCCAATGGCGTGTTCACGTCCCGGAATCTCCGGAATCTGCGGCCAGCCGCCGGTAGCGATCAGAATGTGCTTGGCGGTGAAACGTTCGCCGTTGATCTCGACCTGGTGCGGATCAACCAGGCGCGCATGCCCTTCATGCAGGGTTACGCCGCTGTTCACCAGCAGGTTGCGGTAGATGCCATTGAGACGGTTGATCTCACGATCCTTGTTGGCGATCAGGGTCGCCCAATCAAAGTTCGCTTCGCCCAGAGACCAGCCAAACCCGCTGGCCTGTTCGAAATCTTCGGCAAAATGTGCGCCGTACACCAGCAGCTTTTTCGGCACGCAGCCGACGTTCACGCAGGTGCCACCCAGGTAGCGGCTTTCCGCCACTGCCACTTTGGCGCCAAAGCCTGCGGCAAAGCGCGCCGCGCGAACACCGCCGGAACCGGCGCCAATTACATACAGGTCAAAATCGTAGGCCATTTCACTCTCCTCGGCAGGACATCAGCATACCGACTTAGATGGGGCTGAAAAACGAAAAAGCCACCCGAAGGTGGCTTTTTCAGAGCAGGCGACGTTTACCGTGAATCAGTAAGCCTTGCCAGTCTTGTAGAAGTGCTCGTAGCAGAAGTTGGTCGCTTCGATGTAGCCTTCAGCGCCGCCGCAGTCGAAACGCTGGCCCTTGAACTTGTAGGCAATCACGCAACCGTCTTTGGCTTGCTTGAGCAGGGCGTCGGTGATCTGGATCTCGCCGCCTTTGCCTGGCTCGGTTTCTTCGATCAGCTTGAAGATATCCGGGGTCAGGATGTAACGACCGATGATCGCCAGGTTCGAAGGCGCGTCTTCCGGTGCTGGTTTTTCAACCATGTCACGTACGCGAATCAGGCCATCGCCAATGTCGTCACCGGCTATAACGCCGTACTTGTTGGTTTCGGTCGGGTTCACTTCCATCACTGCAACGATGGTGCAACGGTATTTCTGGTAGAGCTTGACCATCTGGGTCAGCACACCGTCGCCTTCCAGGTTCACACACAGGTCGTCCGCCAGTACCACGGCGAACGGCTCGTCGCCGATCAGTGGACGGCCGGTGAGGATGGCGTGGCCAAGGCCTTTCATCTGAGTCTGACGGGTGTAGGAGAACGAGCACTCGTCGAGCAGTTTGCGGATACCGACCAGGTATTTTTCCTTGTCGGTACCCTTGATCTGGTTTTCCAGCTCGTAGCTGATGTCAAAGTGGTCTTCCAGTGCGCGCTTACCACGACCGGTCACGATGGAGATTTCGTTCAGGCCGGCATCCAGTGCCTCTTCGACGCCGTACTGAATCAGTGGCTTGTTCACCACCGGCAGCATCTCTTTGGGCATGGCCTTGGTCGCTGGCAAGAAGCGAGTGCCGTAACCGGCTGCTGGGAACAAGCATTTCTTGATCATATGAGTCCTTACAAAGGGCTGTGCGTACGGAATTCGGCGCAGTCTAATCAGGCCGCAGTCACCTTACAATGGGTCCTGCTGGCGTTGCGATGTCATCATAGAGAAAAAATGTCGGCGTAAGTTCCGCTCACGTTGTTGAGGGAATTTTCACCGGCACGGCAAAAAATGCCTGCACCTCGTGTTTTCAGAGGGCTACAACCTTTTTAGCATGCTTTCAGGCTCAGAACACTGACCGAGAATAACTTGCGCGGCCCCGCGACATTTGGCGCTATCATTACGCCCTTGAACCAGACCACGAGATACTTGATAGATGTCAGAACCAAAAGGCGTGAACGGCTACCTGATCACCAAGCGAGCGGACGGCTGGCACCTGATCAACTTCCACGGCGACAGCGTCGCTGGCGCATTCGCGAGCGAAAGCCAGGCTATTGCCGTAGCCGAAGTGTTTGTGGATGAAGCGGGCCACGCATCGAGCAAACGGCCCAAGGGCAAGTAAGCGTCAACGCCCTGCGAAAAAAGCCCCGATGAACGGGGCTTTTTTGTGTTTGTCTGTACGTAGATGGCAGTTCGCTATAATCTCGCCGGAACGCCCCACGACAGTGTCAGCGCCCCTCCAACACCCTCGATGATGAACCTATATGAACAAGATTCTGGCACTGACCGCGGTACTGACCCTGGCCGGGTGCACCACCACTTCCGACGTCTTCCTGAAAAACGGCGAACAAGGCCTGACCATCGACTGCTCGGGCGAAGCCAATTCCTGGGCCAGTTGCTACGAAAAGGCTGACGCTTCGTGTGCGGGCACCGGCTACCGTATCGTCGGCACCGAAGGCACACCCTCGCTCAAGGAAAGTGAAAAGACCCTTGGCCAGGACGTGGGCAACTTCAAAAGCCGCAGCGTGGTGGTGGTCTGCAAGTAAGCGTTACGCCTACAGCTGAATATCGGCAAACTTGATTCCCAGGCCACGGATAGTCTCCACCAGCTCATCCAGACGCGGGAAAGACTCGACTTCATCCTGATCGTCCACCAGGAAAAAACTGCGGCCGCCGCTTTTCTTGAAGAAAACGATCCACTCCCCCAGGTCGGCTGGGTTCTGGATGATGTGAGTGGCCGATATCTGGCCTTCGGCCTGGCGCGCCCTGACGTGTTCACGCTTCATGAAAGACTTCCCTAAAAAGACAAATGCCGCACAAACCGAGAGTTTGCGCGGCATTTTTGCATTGATTGACCGAGAGTTTAACGGATGCCCTGCCCAATCAGCACGCCTTCTACGGTTTGGCCGTAAAGATTGATCCCGTCATTGGCATGGAATTTAACCCTGGTTTTCTCCACGGAACCCTCCACCAGTCGCGGATCCTGCGGCCGTTCGCGGCTGTTGATGTAGGCGGCCACATCCCAGGCTTGCTGATCACTCAGGCTGCCACCCTTGCCCAGCGGCATGTTGTGCTTGATGAAAGACGCCGCCGTATTGATACGGTGCATCCCCGCGCCCCAATTGTAGGAATCCTTACCCCAGAGCGGTGGCATCACGTAGCTGTCACCCACTTTCTGGCCCTGCCCCTCGGCACCGTGGCAGACGGCGCATTGCTCTTTGTACACCTGCCCACCTTGGGACAGGTCATAACCCTTGGCCGGCTGGACCACGTCCGGGTAACCACGGCCCGGTAACTCCACGCCCAAAGGTGCTTTGCTCGCCAGCCAGTAGGCATACACGGAGAGTGCGGTAATTTCGGGGCTATCAGCAGCCGGCGGGGTGCCACCGTTCATGCTGAACTGGAAACAACCCTGCAACCGCTCGGCAAAGGTATTGACCTTGTCATTCTTCTTTCGATAGGCCGGGTACATCGGGTAGGCCGCCCACAGCGGCGCCGAATGGGCCAACCGGCCCTGATCCAGATGGCAATTGCTGCAATTGAGACCGTTACCGACAAATGTCGGCGCCAGGCGCTTGGTATCCACGAACAGCGCGTAGCCTTGCTTGACCAGCTTGCCGTAGGCGTTGTCAGGCAGCTCGCGCTCTTGAGGCGGTTGGAATTGAGCGACCGCCGCGTGGCTGGCGGATGGCGGCAACTGCGACTGATCTTCCATGGCAATCGTGGCGGCATACGCTGACGACAGACCGTACGCCGCCAGCGCCAAGCCATACATAAACGGGCTCATGGCTTGGCCTCCTGTTTAAGCGACGCGAAATACTCGGCCACGCCCTGTACTTCCTCCGGCGTGAGGGATTTGGCGATGTGGCCCATCAAGTCATTCGGGTCATTGTGACGAGTTCCGTTTTGCCACGCCGTCAACTGGGCGGCCAGGTAGGCTGCGGGCTGGCCCACCAGCGGTGGAAACGCGTCGCCTACCCCCGTACCGGCGGGGCCATGGCAACTGGCGCATGGCGGAATCTGTCGCTCCCACGCGCCCTGCTGTGCAAGCTTTTGCGCAGCACCGAGGGGCATCTCGCTGCGCTGGATCGGTTCGGGGACAAAGGCCGGCATCGCCGCCAGTGCCTCGCTGACGGCTTCGACTTCAGCGTCGGTGAGGGCGTTCGCCAGCGGCTGCATCACCGGATTGACGCGACTGCCGTGCTTGAAGTCCTCCAGCTGTTTACGCACATACGCCGCCGGCAGCCCCGCAAGCCTGGGGAAACCCGCTGCGGCAAGCCCCGCGCCATCGGCACCATGGCAGGCGACGCAGGGCATGGCGCCCGGTTGCGAGCCGCCCTCGGCAAAGATCTTCTTCCCCTCCAGCGCGTGAGCGTTGCCCAACAGCAACATCAGCGTACTGCCCATCAGCACTCGTCCCAGAGACATCATCACCCCTCCATTTTATAGTTATAAGCTTAGGCGTTTATGGCATAAGCCTACAAATGGTAGGGGAATGAGCCCGTCGCGACAACACTCAAAACGTGTCATGAAAAAAGCCCGGCCCCACGCGTGCGGGGCCAGGCTCTTTTATCGGATTCGAGTCGCGGGTGAAGCGCGCTGTATCAGCCGGAAATGCACTCTTCGCCAGCCTTTTTCACGTCACCCGGACGGATCGGCACATTGGACATGCTCTCGTAGAGCTTAATGCTGCTACCGCTGGAACGTTCATCAATTTCAAAAATCGCCGAAGGGTCGGCTGAAAACTTCTGCGGTACGATCACCTGCACGCCACCGTCCTTATGCGGTTCGATCTGCGGCGGCCGGCGGGTCGCCGACAGTTTCTGTACCACACACGCGGCGTATTCCTGAGGTTTCTTCCCGGAAATGACCGCCAAGGTCGGCGGGGTCTGCTTGATATCTGCAACCGAAGCACACCCACCAATCGCCAGGGCCAGAACCAACACACTCCACTTCATATAAAACCTCCGATAAAGACCCTACGACAGCGGGGATGGTATTTTTCTCCCGCCCACGTAGGATTTATCCCTGATAACTCGGTAAATAACTGTTTTAAATTGTCGACGTCGTTGAAGACGGGCCGATAATAAACGCGCTGGGGCTGATAAACTCCATCTTAACCTACGTATCGTTCTGATTTTTCAGAAAAAGCCCTTCTGGAGACGCCCCCAATGAAATTCATCCACCAGCGCGAGCACCTCAACGAGGGAGACATTGTTGTCATCGAATGCTCGCAGACTTGTAATATTCGTCTGATGAGCGATGCGAATTTTCGCAGCTTCAAGAACGGCGGCCGCCACACTTACCACGGTGGCGCATTTGACAAATTCCCAGCCAAAATCACCGCGCCGAGCACCGGGTTCTGGAACATCACCCTGGACGTCGTCACGCGCCGCGCCATCAGCGTGACCCGCAAACCCGCGCTGTCCCACAAGATCCGCATTGTGCGTCGTACCAGCTCCAAGCTGAGCTGATCCGCCATTTAAAGGAAATAGCCGTGACTGCCACCACCAAATACGTGATCAAGTACAAGCTCAACGGCGAACGCCGCTTTGAGTTCGCTCAACTGCAGACCAACAGCGTCGAAGAAGCCAAGCAAGCCCTGGCGAAGATTCACGATGCCAGTGATGAAATCACCGACATCAATGTGAGCAAGGCACTGTAAGCCGATGCCCGGCCCCACCGCAGACCTGTTCGCCGATGACGCCTTGCAGCAACCCGCTGGGCGCGAACAAATTGGCGAACAGTCCTACGTGCTCAGGGGCTACGCCCTGCCCTGGATTGAGCGCCTTCTGCCGGAGTTACGGCAGGTGCTGGCTCAATCACCGTTCCGGCAAATGGTCACACCCGGTGGCTTCACTATGTCGGCCGCATTAAGCAGCTGCGGCGACCTGGGCTGGACCACCGACACTTCCGGTTACCGCTACTCACCACTCGACCCGCGTACCCAGCAGCCCTGGCCGCACATGCCGGACACCTTGCGGCAATTGGCTGTGCTGGCGGCGGCAGACGCCGGCTTTGTCGACTTTGCCCCCGACGCCTGCCTGATCAACCGTTATGTACCGGGTGCAAAGATGTCCCTGCACCAGGACAAGAACGAGCGCCGCTACAGCGAACCGGTGGTGTCGGTGTCGCTGGGGTTACCGGCGATTTTTCTGTTTGGCGGGCATGAGCGCAGTGCCAAGGCTCAGAAAGTCTCGCTGTTCCATGGCGACGTGGTGGTCTGGGGCGGTGTGGACCGCCTGCGTTTTCACGGTGTGATGCCGATCAAGGACGGCGTGCACCCGGTCATGGGGCCGCAACGCATCAACCTGACCTTTCGCACCGCCGGCTGATTTGACCGCAAGCTTCAGAGTGCCATGGGTTCACGGCACGACTAATCTGGCCAGGAACCGTCAAGAGTGCCGACCATGAGTATCGAACAAGATCCGCGCTGGGCAGCCATTCTCGCCCGCGACCCCAAGGCCGATGCGCTGTTCGTCTACGGCGTGAAGACCACCGGCGTGTACTGCCGCCCCAGCAGCGCTTCACGCTTGCCGCGCCCGGAAAATATCGAATTCTTCGACACCCCGGCACAGGCCGAAGCTGCGGGTTATCGCGCCAGCAAGCGCGCGGCCGGGGACCAGACCCAGCTTGCGGCGCACCATGCGCAACTGGTGGCCAACGCCTGCCGCCATATCGAACAGGCCGACACCCCGCCCAGCCTGAACACGCTGGCCACGCACGCCAAGCTGAGCCCCTTCCATTTCCATCGCGTGTTCAAAGCCATCACCGGCCTGACCCCCAAGGGCTACGCCAGTGCCCATCGCTCACGCAAAGTACGCGATGGCCTCAAGGGCTCGCACTCGGTGACGGATGCGCTGTATGACGCAGGTTTCAATTCCAACAGCCGTTTTTATGAGTCGGCCAATCAATTGCTCGGCATGACGCCCAGTGATTACAAGGCCGGTGGCACTAACAACGCGATTCTGTTTGCCGTCGGGCAGTGCTCGCTGGGTGCGATCCTGGTGGCACAAAGCGCCCGTGGCGTGTGCGCGATTCTGCTGGGGGATGACCCGGACCAACTGGTGCGCGACCTGCAGGATCAGTTTCCCAAGGCCGAGCTGGTCGGCGCCGACCCGCGCTTCGAACAGTTGGTCGCACAGGTCGTGGGGTTTATCGAAGCGCCCGCGCTCGGTCTGGACCTGCCGCTGGACCTGCGCGGCACGGCGTTTCAGGAGCGGGTGTGGCAAGCCTTGCGTGAGATTCCTCCGGGGAGCACAGCCAGCTACGCGCAGATCGCTGAGCGCATCGGCGCGCCAAAGTCCTTCCGCGCCGTGGCCCAGGCCTGTGGTGCAAACAGCATCGCGGTGGCAATCCCCTGTCACCGCGTAGTACGCAGTAATGGCGAGCTCTCCGGCTACCGCTGGGGCGTGGAGCGCAAGCAGCAATTGCTGGCGCGTGAAAGCGAGGCCTAACCCAGCTTGCGCTTGCGAAACTCGGCGACTTTATGACGGTTGCCACACAACGCCATGCTGCACCAACGACGCTTATGCGCCTTGGTACGGTCGTAGAACCACAACACGCAGTCGGGATGCTCGCAGGTGCGGATCAAGTTGAAATCTGCGTCCACCAGCAAGGCGGCAGCCGCTTCGGCAATCGGTGAAAGAAACTGCTCCGGCGTCTGCCGTTTGCGTTGACGCACCAGGTGCACTTCACCCGGCGCCGGCCAGTTGAGCTGCGGATGACTGACCGCCTTGCGCAAAAAACCATTGAGCGCGGCGGGGTCGGCCTGCTCGCCCGCCTTGCGTGCCTCAAGCAACACTCGAATCACTTCCCGCAGCGTCCTGGCCGTCGCCAGTAAAGCCCCCGCGTCAAACGCCGGCACCTCGCCCTCTTCCACCCAGCCCAAGCGCACCAGCCAGCGCTCGACATCGGCGTCGGCCTGCCAGAACTCAAAGGGCTCACCGTCGACATTGGCGCGGGTATTGAGCATGTCCAGTACCGGGTCATCGGCGAGGACGTAGGGTTCCAGAAGTACGTGGTTGGTCATGTCTGATCCTCTTGAGCGTCTGCGGATCGTAACCTGTATTTCTTCTGAAGGGTAGTTACAGAAAATGATTTTATAACCTGAATAAAACGTTTGACAGGTTACCTATTCAGGCGCAGTTTTTAAAAACGGTAACCCGTAAATAAATCCACTCCAGTTACTAAGGTACAGACCTCATGACCACTCCAGCCCCCGTCATCCATTACCGTCACGTTGATGTCGACGGCGTACGCATGTTCTACCGTGAGGCCGGTGCTCCGTCGGCCCCGGTCATGTTGTTGCTGCATGGCTTCCCCAGTTC
>NZ_LKEG01000010.1 GCF_001645105.1 Pseudomonas marginalis | reverse complement strand
ATAACGACTACAGGTCGCCGGTCGTGAAGGAAAGGTTGGCGGCGTGAACCGTAATCAGTGTCCAAGATTACTTGACCAGTTCACTGGGCCTCCAAGCAGCACTTGTGGTGTATGGCTACTCTTTGTTGGTTGGCTACTACAACAGCTTTGGAATCGATACCAACGAGATTGCATTGAGTACGCCTAGCCTGCTTCTATTCGGCTACATCAGCTTGTTTTCCGGCGCCTTGGAAGCCGCGAATTACGTCCCCATCATCGGCCCTGGCATTCTCGCGTTTTGCTTCATTTTGGTAGCGGGCGCCTTCATCGGAGCCGTGGTGAAGAACGCGAAACGAGACACAAAAATTGTTCTAGCCTGCTGGGTTGGGTTTCTTTTGTTCATAGCCTTTTTTACGCCGGCTATAGGTGTTCAACAGGGCATCAAAATGGGTAAGGCTGACACTAAGGGGTTTACTCAGCAGGAACTTATCAAGGGGTTCGACAAGCAGCACACCTTGACAAACAACAAGGACGCGAAGCTTACAGGCACCCTCATTTTGGCTGATGGCAAGAATACTTTCTTACTGGTAGACAAAACCGTATACAAGGTGGAAAACAGAAGTGGCCGCGTACTGAGGGAAACGCTGCTGACTTCGAAGCCGGGTTTACCTCAATAACGTCCACTGCCCCCTCAATAAGCTCATACAAAAACTCAGATAGATGCCAGACCTAAGGGTCTGATTGAGCATGATGAATGTTGCGTGGATGCCCTCTTTTATCCTGAACATAGCGAGCAGTCACAGAAACCAAAATTTTCACGGCTCTACGAGACGGGTTGAATTTCCCCCGGCACCAGGCCGAATGGATATCGTGAGCTACGATGTTCAGTGATGCTGACATATCGGTAAGCTCCCCCATGAAAGGATGTCCCAATGGAAATGGTTCGCGTGAACTCAAGAGCGATCACAGCTGTAGGTTACGACCCGGCGACCAACCGAATGAAGATCACTTTCAAGCAAGGAAAGACGTACGACTTTTGCCGCGTACCGTTGAACGTCTATCAGGGGCTGATTAACGCACCTTCAAAAGGGGGCTACTTCGACCGAGTCATAAAGGATCGTTACCAATGCTGAACGAGCCGCACGTACCAGGCGACCCAGTGGAGGAGTGACTGAACGGTTTGCATGGAATCCCTGAAACTATTCATACTGCCCACAGCAATGGCGAGCATGTATCCCTACATGTATCCCTAGAAAGCAAACCTCTCTGGAGGCCTTGAGTTTACTGGAACACTACAGTCTCCCTCGGGCACCATCTTAAAAAAAGACCTTGAAATTCAAGGTCTTTTTTTTTGTAGAAAAGTGGCTTATCGGCGGAATGACTACCCACCACACACCTGAAACAAGGTCCATTGTGGGAGCTGGCCTGCCCGCGACAGCGCCAGCCCTCACCCTCCTCCTGCACCACCCCATTCAGCAAATATCAAGAACGGACACGCTCCTTTCTAATGCGAATGGACAGCAGCTCTGCGCGTGCTGAGAAACCGGGACAATATGACCCCGACAGACCCAAAGCTCTCCCACGCACAGCGACAGACCACAGACATGCGCACACAAAAAGCGCCAACCATCGAATACCTGTGGCGAGCAATGTCCGGTGTACCGCCCGGCGCGTTACGAGCGTTCGGAGGAAGAAAATTCTCACCTCAGCCCAACATCCACCTTCACTTGTGCAAGATCGCCAGATAAATATCCTCCAGCGCCATGATGCGCTGAGCAGCGTTGAGCTTGATGGCTTCCTTGGGCATGCCGAACACCACGCAACTGGCTTCGTCCTGGGCGACTGTCGCGGCCCCGGCCTCAAGCATTTCTTTGAGCCCGCGCGCGCCGTCGTCGCCCATGCCCGTCATGATGATGCCGGTGGCATTCCTGCCGGCGAACCGGGCCACCGAGCGAAATAGCACATCCACGGAAGGCCGATGCCGGTTGACCAGCGGTCCATCGATCACCTGAGCGTGATAATAGGCGCCGCTGCGGGTGACCATCAGGTGCTTGCCGCCGGGTGCGATCAGGGCCAGGCCGGGCAGGATACGGTCGTTGTTGCGCGCTTCGCGCACCTCGATCTCGCACACGCTGTTGAGGCGCTCGGCGAACGAAGCGGTGAACTTCTCGGGCATGTGCTGCACGATAACCATACCGGGGCACACGCGCGGCAGTGCCGTCAGCACGGCTTCCAGCGCTTGGGTGCCGCCGGTGGAGGTGCCGATGGCGACGATACGCTCGGTGGTCTGGGCCATGGCGTGGCCATTGCCGGCTGGCAGGATCGCATCGGCGCTGAGCTTGCTGGCCGGGGTCAATGGCGGGCTGACGCTGCGCTTTCCCAGGTTCTTGACGTTGGAGTTCGCTGCGGCCCGGATCGCTGCCACCAACTCGGCCGCCGATTCAATCAGGAAACTCTTTAAACCGGTTGAGGGCTTGGTGATGATTTCCACTGCGCCCGCCGACAGCGCCTGCAGGGAGGTTTCCGCGCCTTTCTGGGTCAGCGAGGAACAGATCACCACCGGCGTCGGCCGCTCGCTCATGATTTTCTTGAGAAACGTGATGCCGTCCATGCGCGGCATTTCGACGTCCAGCACGATCACATCCGGCCATTCCCGAGCGAGTTTATCCATGGCGAAAATTGGGTCGGACGCGGCACCCATGACGTGGATATCCGGCGTATCGCTGAGAATCGCCAGCAGTACCTGGCGCACCACGGCCGAATCATCGACCACCAGCACACTGATTTTTTTGGTAGGCATCTTCTTGAAGTAATCCCATTGGTTGGTGCCGAACCCAGACGTTGCCGTTCCACAGGTCGAACATGATCGTGCGGTAACCGGTACTGCCCATGTCCTGGGCTGTCAGGTGCAGGTGATAGCGCTCGGCCAGGGCCAGCGCCGCGCGAATATTCAGGCTGGCCACGTCCTGCGTCGGCAGGCGGCGGTGCAGATCAGGAAACATCTCGCCGCCGCCGAACAACTTGACCTGGTAATCCCGTGCATGCGTGCCATTGACTTGCGCGTGGCGCAGCAGCAGTTCCAGGGCTTCGTCGGCATACCTGCCATCCAGGGGCTGATGCTTGCGCAGGCGCCCCGGCAGCATGAAGTGACACATGCCGCCGATCAGCCGTTGCGGATGCCAAAAGGTGATCGCCACGCAGGAGCCGAGCAAGGTACGCAGGCGCGTCGGCCGCGTCGCAAAGCTGACTTGGCCAGGCGCCAATATCACTTCGGTCGTACCCACAGGCTTTTTCATGGCTTGCGGTAAATCGACGGCGCCACCAGCTTCAAGGTGTCATTGACACCGTGGAGGCTTTCCGAGTGGCTGATGATCAAGTAACCACCGGGTTTGAGCAGCGGCAACAGACGCGCGACCACCTGGCTCTTGGTCTGCTGATCGAAATAAATCATCACGTTGCGCAGGAAGATCACCTCAAATTCCCCCAGAACCGGCAGCGCTTCGTTAAGGTTGACCTGGACAAAATTGACGCGGCTGCGCAAGGCCTTGTCGATCAGGACGGTGCCCTCCTGGCGACCAACGCCCTTGAGGCAATACTTGACCAGCAGCGGCTGGGGCAATGTCTCGATGCGTTCCATTGAGTAATGCCCTGTGCGCGCCTTGGCCAGTACTTGGGAGCTGATGTCCGAGCCGATCACTTCCCAGGGCGTGGTGCCGAGGCTTTCGGCCAGGGTCATCGCCAGGCTGTAGGGTTCTTCACCCGTGGAACTGGCCGCGCTCCACACGCGAAACATCCGGCCCGGCGCGGCCTTGGGCAGCACGTGCTGACGCAGGAAGTCGAAGTGCTTGGGCTCGCGAAAAAAATAGGTTTCGTTGGTGGTCAGCAAATCCAGCGCAACCTGCAGTTCGCCTTTGCGCTGGTCATTCATGATCAGCTTGAAATACTCACCATAGCTCTGCAGCTCATAGTGCTTGAGGCGTTTGAACAGGCGCCCGGCCACCAAGGCTTTCTTGGCCGGCGACAGGTTGATGCCGGCCGCGCGGTACAGCCAGGCCTGGAACTGACCGAATTCACGATCGTCGATGGAGACGGTGTCTGACATGATCGAGCCTCAACGCGGGTCGAGGTCAGGGGCTGGCGCCTGGCCGGCCTCGGCCAGGCTGGACATCTCGTCGATGGACAGCACCTTGTCCACTTCCAGCACGATCACGAATTTACCGTCGACCTTGGCCATGCCACTGATGAAATCGGCGCGAATGCGCGCACCGAAGCTGGGTGGCGGTTCGATCTGCGTGGCCGGGATCTCCTGCACGGCAGACACCGTATCGACCAGCAGCCCGATGTCCTGTGGCTGACCGTCCTCGGTACTCGCCTCGATGATGATCACGCAGGAGCGCCGGGTGATCGCTGAGTTGGCCCGACCAAAGCGTGCCGACAAGTCCACCACCGGCACCACCGCGCCGCGCAGGTTGATCACCCCGCGCACAAAAGACGGCATCATCGGCACCACGGTCAGGCTGCCGTATTCGATAATTTCCTTGATCCCCAGGATGCCGATGGCGAACATTTCGCCACCCAGCATGAAGGTCAGGTACTGCGCATCCTCATCGACCGCCACCGCGGTCTGCCGAGTCGTCATTACTGCACCCATGTCACTACTCTCCCTTGTAGGCGCGCATCGATCGTGCGATCAGAAGCGGGTGAAATCCGATTCGTCCGGGGCACTGGCCATGGTGTAGGCGAACGCCTTGCGCGGCGCCGTTGGTTTAGGGCGTGGCGGCTGACGGTTGGGCGTGCTGCCAGGGCTGTCCGCGCCGGCGCTTTGACCCGCAACCTTGGACGCGGAATCCAGCACGAAGAAACTCATGGCCTGTTGCAGTTGCTCGGCCTGGCTGCTCATTTCTTCGGCCGTGGCCGCCAGTTCCTCGCTGCTCGAGGCGTTTTGCTGGGTCACTTGGTTGAGCTGGGTCATCGCCGTGTTGATCTGCGCGACACCGGCGGCCTGTTCTTCGGATGCAGCGCTGATTTCCTGCACAAGGTCGGACGTCTTGTTGATGGAAGGCACCATTTCGTCGAGCAACTTGCCGGCTTTCTCGGCCATTTCCACGCTGCTGGATGACAGTTCGCCGATTTCCTGGGCGGCGACCTGACTGCGTTCGGCCAGCTTGCGCACTTCGGCGGCCACTACTGCGAAACCCTTGCCGTGCTCGCCGGCCCGAGCGGCCTCGATGGCGGCATTGAGCGCGAGCAGATTGGTCTGGTAGGCGATGTCATCGATGATGCTGATGCGCTGGGCGATTTTCTTCATCGCCACCACCGTCTGCTGTACCGATTCGCCGCCCTCGGTGGCTTCCTTGGCCGCTTTGCTGGCCATGCCATCAGTGACCTTGGCGTTTTCGGTGTTTTGGTTGATGCTGGCGCTCATCTGTTCGACCGACGCACTGGTTTCCTCGACACTGGCGGCCTGCTCACTGGTGGCCTGGCTCATCGATTGCGCGGTGGCGCTGACCTGTTCGGAGGCGCTGGCGAGGTTATCGGCGGCGTTACGCACTTCGCCGATGATATGTGCCAGCTTGCCGACCATGTTACGCATGGCGTTGAGCACCAGGCCGGTTTCATCTTTGCCACCTGGCTCGATGTGCGCGTTAAGGTTGCCTTCGGCCAATTGCTCGGCGGCGCTGGCAGCTTGGCGCAACGGGCGGGAAATGATCCGCGCGATGAATATCGCCAGGCCCAGACCGATCAACAGGGACGCGACCAGTACCGCGATGATCGACATGCGTGAGCTTTCATACAGCACCGAGCCCTTGTCACCCGCGGCAGTCGCACCGGCGTCATTGAGCTCGACCATTTTCTGCAGGCGGCTGGTCACCTCATCGAAATGCCCTTTGGATTCCCCCCTGAGCAAACTGCGCGCCTGGGCTTCCTCGTTCTGACGGGAAAACTCCAGTACCTGCTTGCTGCTCGCAATGTAGGCGTCCCATGCGCTTTTCACGCTGAGCATGAGTTGACGATCTTCATCGTTCGACAACAATTGCTCGTAGGTCTGCATGCGGGTTTCGAACTGCTGGCGCGCCTCGATGGCTTCGCGTTCGGCCTGGACCTTTTCTTCGGCAATCTCGGTACTGATGTGGCGGTTTTCTTTCAAGCGATAATTGGCGGCAAAAAAACGCATGCCTGCCGCTGCGCGCATGGAGGGCATCCAGTTGCCCTTGATGTCCTGGGCGGCCTGGTTGACGGCACCGAGCTGAAGGATCGCGAAGGCGCCCATGGCCCCGGTCAGCGCCAGGACCACCAGGAACGAGCTGATCAGCTTGGTGGAAATTTTAAGATCGTAGAACCATTTCATCGGGGAACCTCCATGGAATTGCAAAGACGTCAGCGGGCGACGAACGTTGGCGATTGAGGCGCCTGAGCCGTGCGGGCTTCCAGTTGTACGATTTGATTGAGCAGTGCAGGTACATCCAGGATCAGGGCCACCGCGCCGCTGCCCAGGATGGTCGAGCCACTGATACCGCGCAGTGCGCCGAACAGCTTGCCCAGGGGTTTGATCACGGTCTGGAACTCGCCGTGCAGGTCATCGACCACCAGCCCGGCCTTGTGCTCGGCATAGCGCACCACCACCACGTTCTGACGGCGCGCGGCCGGGCCTTCGTGGCTGAAGTGGTCGCGCAGGTCCACCAGTGGCAGCACCTCGCCACGCAGGTCCAGATAGCCCTGATCGCGGCTGGACTGGCGCTGGCGTTCATCCAGTTCGATGCATTCCTGGACCATGTCCAGCGGAATCACGTAGGTGGATTGGTCGATGCCGACCAAGAAGCCGTTGATGATCGCCAGGGTCAGCGGCAAACGAATGCGTACCATCGTGCCCTGGCCGGGGCGGCTGTCGAGGTCCACGGTGCCGCGCAACAGTGTGATATTGCGCTTGACCACGTCCATGCCGACGCCACGCCCGGACAGGTTGGTGACGGCCTCGGCGGTCGAGAACCCCGCTTCGAAGATCAGGTTGTACACCTCCTGATCGGTGAGCACCGCGCCGCTGGCCACCAGCCCGCGTTCTTCAGCTTTTTCCAGAATGCGGTCGCGGTTGAGACCGGCGCCGTCATCGGCGATTTCGATGACGATGCTCCCGGAGTCGTGATAAGCATTGAGGCTCAGATGCCCCTTGCTCGACTTGCCCGCCGAACGTCGCGCGTCGGCGCTTTCGATACCGTGGTCCATGGCGTTGCGCAGCAGGTGCATCAGCGGGTCGCCGATCTTCTCAACCACGGTCTTGTCCAGCTCGGTTTCCGCGCCGCTGATGATCAGCTCGATGTCCTTGCCCAGTTCCTGACTGACATCGCGCACCACGCGGCGGAAGCGGTTGAACGTGTCGCCAATCGGGATCATGCGCAGGTGCAGGGCGCCATCAAGGATCTCTTCCACCAGCCCCGACACCGTCGAGGTGGCCTCCTGCAGCGGGTCGTTGTTACAGGAGCGCGCCAACAGGCTTGCGCCAGCGCTGGCGATCACCAGTTCGCCGACCAGGTTGATCAACTCGTCGAGCTTGTCGGCGTTGACCCGCACATAACTGCCGTCGCGGGTTTTTGCCTCGCTGTTCGCCGGCAGGCGCTGGAGCGAGGCGGGGGCCGGACCCGGCTCGGCTTGCGCGATCAGGTCACTGCCGAGGGCGACGCTGCTTTCGGGCGTTTCGTCGACCGCGCTGATGTGCACGTCACAGTCGTCGCGCACGAAGTCGAACACTTCATTGAGCGTGGCATGGCTGGCCGTCGAACGCAGGTCGATCTCGAAGCCCAGGTAGCAGCTTTCCGGGTCCCAGTTCTCCAGGGCGGGGATGCCGTCGGTCAGGGTGGTGACCTGCACCATTTGCCCCAGCGTATCGAGGTAGCGCAGGAACGACAGCGGGTCCATGCCATTACGGAACACGTCCACGCCGAAACGCAGAGAAATATGCCAAAGCACTTCGGCCCCCGTGTCGTCGTCCACCGCAGCGGGTACGACGTCGGCAGTGGCGGTGTGCAGCGGCTGATAGGCGCTCAGCGCCTCGCGCAAGGTCTCACCGCGCTCCAGCGTGGCCGGGGTCGGCACCTCACCGCGGCTGGCGACCACGTCGATCAGTTCAAGCATGTGGTCGCCGCACTTGAGCAGCAGCGCGATCAAGGCGGCGTCCACCGCCACACTGCCGTCGCGCAGGCGGTCGAGAACGTCTTCGACGATATGCGTGAACCCCACGATCGACGCGAGGCCGAACAGTCCCGCGGAACCCTTGATGGTGTGCGCGGCGCGGAAAATCGCGCCGATGGCATCCTGGTCGCCGGGCTCGCTTTCCAGCTGCAGCAGGGATTGCTCCATGGCATGCAGCAGCTCGCGCGCCTCGACGATGAAGGTCTGCAGTGCCTGATCGAGATTGATGCTCACCTGGACTTTCCTTGTCGATCAATGGACGGGACAGTGCCGATTAAAGCGCGGCGCTGCGACACAGTTGAAGCGCCTGCATGACCGCCTGGCTATGGCCGGTCACACTCAAGGCGGTGCCGGCAATGCCGGCTTCACGCTGGATGACTGCCAGCAACTGCAGGCCGGCGCCATCCATTTCCGTCACCTGGGACAGGTCCAGTTCCAGGCGCGGCGCCGCGCCCATCTGCGACAACAACGCGCCCGCCAGTTCAGCGACGGTGTAGATCGTGAGTTCGCCGTCGATGCCCACATGGGCGGTGTCGTCGATGGTTTCGTGAGTGATCGGCATGTTGGCCTCCCTGGCGCCGGGTGTCAGGGCAGGATCAATTTGGAGACCGCCGCCAGCATCTGCGCCGGCTGGAACGGCTTGACCACCCACGCCTTGGCGCCCGCGGCCTGGCCTTCGGCCTTCTTCGATTCCTGAGATTCGGTGGTCAGCATGATGATCGGTGTGAACTTGTAGTTGGCCAGCTTCTTGACCTCCTTGACGAAGGTGATGCCATCCATGTTGGGCATGTTCACGTCGCTGATGATCAAGTGCACTTTTTGCCCGGTCAGCTTGTTCAGGGCGTCCTTGCCGTCACTGGCCTCGATCACGTCGTAACCGGCGCTTTTCAAGGCTATGCCGACGACTTGCCGCACACTGATGGAGTCGTCAACCACTAATACACTCTTCGCCATGATGTACTCCTAAAAGAAAGTGATGTCTTGAGCGTTCTGCTGCACCGCCGCCTCTCCATGATGGAGGCGTCGTTGCTCGTCGGTGGCATAGGTGGTTTCCATGCGCGCCAGCCATTGGCGGGCGTCGATGGCCATCGGTTGGTCCGGGGTCTGGTTGGCCTGCAGGAGATGGTCATGCAGGGCGTGCATGTTGTCGCGCACGTGACTGAGGATCTGGCTGACCCGGTCCTGGAATTGCAGGTTGACCAACACTTCGGTCATCTCATCCCGGATGCCATAGCTTTCCTGCTTGAGCAGGTCGGCGGATTCGGCCAGACGCCCGGTGATGTTCTGGAAGCGTGTGAGCACCATTTGAATACTGTTTTCGGACTCGGCCACCGAATGGCTGTCCTGGTCGGCACTGCTGGACGCGGCCTGCACCAATTGGGTAATGGCGTTATTGATGATGTCGACCTTGGCCGACATCTGCTGGCCCGTTTCACTGGATTTACTCGACAGGCTGCGCACCGCATCGGCTACCACCGCGAAGCCGCGACCGGCCTCACCGGCACGCGCCGCTTCGATGGCAGCGTTGAGGGCCAGCAGGTTGGTTTGTGCGGCAATCGCCGCCACATCAGCGGCCATGGTGCGCAGTTCGCCCGTGTAGGCGGTCAGGCTGCGCACCTGGGCCAGGGTCTGGTCACGGCTGATTTGAGTGGCCTTGAGCGAATTGATCACCTGGCTCAACTCGCTGTCACTGCGCGCCAGCACCTCAAGCGCACCGTCGGCGGCCTGCCCGTCCAGTTCGCCGGCCGCGTGCTGCGACGCTTGTACCGTTTCCTGCAAGCGTGTGGCGATCCCGGTGAAACGGTTCGCCAGGCTCACAATCGCTTCTTCGGTCTGATGGCGCGAGCTTTCTACCTGCTTGGCCCAGATGGGCATGGCGCCCAGCAATACCTCATCAAGCTGTGCACGAGAGGCCATGCCGTTATGCACATCCGCACTTGACTGGTCCGCCTGCGCCTGCGCAATCGCTCGCTGCAGTGCGTTGCGCTGTGACACCGCGCTCCAGGCACAGGTACCGAGGCCGATCATCACCAGTGCCGTGCAAGCCACCAGATTGGCTGGCGAGGTTGATTGCACGAGTATCCACAAAACGGCCGGCACAACCGGAACCAAGGCGAACCAACGGAAACGAGGATAAACGGAAGGGGGCATGCGGCTGGATGGGCGTTGGGGCATGAGTTCGGTCCTTGAACAGTGCTGCGGATGTAATCAACATAGAGTTTATCCGCCCCTAGCGCCTCAACTTTAGGGCTCGTGAGTGCCTTCCGTCTGGTTTATGACCGGTGTGTGACTGAGCAGGGCGTTAAGTGTAGGTGACGCCAGCCGACACGCTCAGGCTGCTTGCAGGATCGTACAAGCGCCCTCGATACCTCGTTCGCTAACCTGACGACTCTTAACCAGCAGAGTCTGCGACATGTCTCAGTCACAGCCCCCGACAAAACCCATAAATCTCATCCAAAAAGCCGACCTGATCGACCAACCATGGAGCCCACGCGTCTTCCCGTGTCAGCCTTGAACGGGTCGAGACGCGGCCGCCCTGGGCGAGCGGCCGGTAGGGTTATTTCAGCAAGGCAATCAGCAGGCAGGTCACCGTGATCACCAGCGCCGGCCACTGCATCGGCATGAAAAAGAAGTGGTGGCGGACGCCATCGGCGTGCGGTTGTCGGTTCAGTACAAAGCCCAGCACGGTGTTGATCGCTGATCCCGCCCCGAAGCCGAGCAACACCTGCATCAGCGATGTGTTGCCGGGTTTGACGCTGGGGTCGGGCCACAGCCACATCAATAGCAGCACCATCGCCACCGGTGTAAACAACGTCAGCCAGCCTGCGCCGCGATAGATCATCGTTTAATCCTCAGTTGTGACGCAGCAGGCTCAAGCCTGCTCGCGTGCTTGTTGTTGCGCCGCAAACACAGCATCGAGGGTATTGAGGAACAGGTCGTGGCTCAGAATGCCGGTGGCGATGGTCGACAACACGGGTGTGCCGCTTTCATCCTTGATCACCACTTTTTCCGTCCAGGCGTTGAGGTCGACGGTGCGCAGCGACGACATTGGCACTTTGCGGCCCTGGTACTCCAGGCATGCGCGGCTGACGACGATGGGCGAGGTGGTGATTTTCAGGAAGTTGCCACTCATGCGCTTGCCCCAGACCTGCCCCGAGCTGATGCAGTTGAACGTCACCGCCCCACCCATCTCCAGCGTCGCGATCACTGCCGGCATGCGTGCGCGAACGTGCAGCTCACGCACCCGTTGCTGGAATTCGTAAAAGCCCTTGAGGCTCTCAATCACACGATGAAACGGCTCTGACGCGTTACGGCGATAGGCTAGGTTGGTGATCATGCCGGTCATCACGGTTTGCCCGGAGCCGAATAAGTACAGGTCTTCAATATCGGCAAACGCCGTGTACTCGCGTTGCGAGTTGATGATGCGTTCGATACCGAACTCAAACACGTTGTAACGTGGGGCGCGCAGTTTTTTGTGCCAGACGTAGGCTGCAAACACGCCCACGGCGAGTACGGCCAGCAAGGCGCTGGTGGCGTAGATCAGGGTATGCGGGTTGGCAAAGTTCAAGGCCATGCCACGGGATGTCTGGAGGTTGACCGGGCCATCGTTGCCCGGTGGCAGGATCGTGCCCAGGTACAGCACAAAACCGGCGAGGGCTAGCAACACAACCCCGAATATCAAACTGAAAATCAGGAAGCCTTTGCCGTGGCGGAAACTCGCGATCAGCTCGCCAGTGGCCGAAGGTGCTTGGGTGGGGGATGACTGCATGAATGCTTGCGTCCTTGTAATGGGTTAAGCCTTGCACCCTATCCGTCTGGTGGCCGGGTGCACTTGGCACGGCGAGTTGGAACATGGCTAATTAATATCGTTCCTTGGGCACATGACTTCACAGGGGCGTGAGCCTGGCCGTTCGCGGTATTGGGGTCTTTTTTTTCCTGCGCAGAACAGTGATCATCGCCCTCCCCAAAGCCCTAGGAACCAAGACCATGGAGTTGACGCTGGAAGCTGTTGCGCTTTTTGCACTGAAGCTGGTGCACGAGACGGACGGCGGCAGCCCGGTTTTGCGGGACGATCCGGTGATGGATGGGTATGAGCGAGAGGTATTCGGGCTGCTGGTGCGGCAGAGGGATTTGGCGGTGATTCAATCCAAAGTCGCGGAATGTGTTGATCAAGCGCTTGAAGCACTGGGCGGGGCCGATACCGTGATGGGTCGCGAGTTGCAGCGCTTGGCGCTGGGCGTGCGCCAAGCGTCGACACTGGATGAACTCAATGCCCCGCTCAACGCACTCAAGGATTACCTGAAAGCCATTCTGTAACGCGCGGTTCAGCGCCGCCCTTCCACCGCCATCCGCACCGCCAGCCCCATCAACACCGAGCCCATCAACCAGCGCTGCATCACCTGCCAACCCGGCCGGGTGACGAAAAACACCGCGATCGACCCCGCCATGGTGGCAATGACCGCGTTGACGCTCACGCTGATAAAAATCTGCGTGAAGCCCAGCACCAGGGATTGCGTCAACACGCTGCCATGGCCGTTCGGGTCGATGAACTGCGGCAGCAACGACAAATACATCACCGCCACCTTGGGGTTGAGCAGGTTGGTCACCAGGCCCATGGTGAACAGCTTGCGCGGGCTGTCCTTGGGCAAATCCCGCACCTGGAACGGCGAACGCCCGCCCGGCCGTATGGCCTGCCAAGCCATGTAGGCCAGGTACAACGCACCGCCGAAACGTAGCGCGTCATAGGCAAACGGCACCGCCATGACCAAGGCCGTGATCCCCAAGGCCGCGCACAGCATGTAAACCAAAAAACCCAACGCCACGCCGCCCAGGGAAATCAGCCCGGCCGTACGGCCCTGGCAGATCGAGCGGGAGATGAGGTAAATCATGTTCGGCCCGGGCGTGAGCACCATGCCGAGCGAGATCAGCGCATAGGCAAGCCAGCTGGACACTTCAGGCATTGTTTGGCTCCTTGATCGTTATTCTGTCGACGTGAAACATTTGGCCAACGTTGTAGGCTTGGACGCCATGGTAGGGCGTTCAAAATGCGCGCGTTAGATACAGATCCGCGAGCAAAACGTCATACACCCACCGCACCACTCACCCAAGGGCAGGCCCATGATCGACTTCAACAACAAAGGCTTCTTCAAGCTCAAGCAAAACAACGAATACGCCGAGCGCGTATCCGCCCTGCTGCTCGACGGCGAGGAAGTGGTCGACGCCTACAAGGCCATGCGCGACGGCGTGGTGTTTACCACCAAGCGGATTATTGCGGTGAACGTGCAGGGGATTACCGGCAGCAAAAAGGACTTTACGTCGCTGCCGTATAAAAACATCGTCGCGTATTCGGTGGAGACGTCCGGGACGTTTGATCTGGATTCGGAGTTGGAGATTTATTTTTCGTCGCTGGGCAAAGTGAAATTCGAATTCACCGGCAAGACTTCCATCGTCGAAATCTCGCGGTTGATCTCCAAGCACCTGCTGACCTGATCGGCAGGCAATTGCTTATTGCCTACAAGGCTGAGACGGCTGTACCCCGATCAAAAGGTGGGAGGGGGCTTGCCCCCGATAGGGCCCTCTCCCACACCATCAAACCACAGCCCTACACACCAACCCCTTCCCCTTCCTCCACTACCCCATTCGGCAACATCCCATTCGCCAAATCATCCACCACCGCCTTCGCCATCTCCCCCAAATAATGCGCCGCCCAGGCAAAACGATCCGCGCCCGTGTCCATGGCTGCGTCCAACGCGAGCATTTTGGAACAGTGCAGCAACTCGGAGGCATGCTCCAGGGCATCGCGAATGGGTACACCGGAATTGACGCGAAATAGGCGGTGGAGATTGGGCTGCTTGCCGCAGGTGGAGAAGGTGATGATGCCGAGGGTTTTGTTGAGGGGTGGGTTGATCATTGGGCACCTCCGGAATGAGTGGAGGTGTTGAGGATGTTGTTGTGAGGGTACGGCCTTTCAGAAATGCTCATTGGCTTGACTCCTAATGTAGAAAAGAGCCGCCACGTTCGTTTCCAGGCGAATGGGTGGCAGCTATGCGCAGGCTGGAAAACCGGGACAATAGGAACCCGGCAGACCCGAAGGTCTCCCGCGCACAGCCGCCATAACACGGATATGCTGGCACAAAAACACCAGCAGTCGTGATAAAAATAGTGGCACCTGTGCGCTATTGTTCCACGGGTTTCCAGGCCCGACCGTCGAATGTCGACGACACGCCAAAAGTAGCCTAGAGATTGATTAGCAGGAAATCGGCTTTGTGGCTAAACGTGTCTGATGTGGTAGAGAAAATGAAATGAAATGAAACACCAAAAACTCTTTATTCAAAAAACATAAAAGCAGCTGACGAGACCAGTACATACATGAAACCCCAACCAAAGATATTAAACTTAGATTCCTTTTACTCGGACATACTAAAAGAAGACGAATTAGGAGCAACCATCCGCACGCACATTTATATAGAGTCAGCTCTTGAGCAACTAATTGAAATACTAGTCTCAGATTATGAACACATCAAAAAAATGCAGCTCGACTTTTCTCAAAAGGTAAACCTAGCAGTTGCGATCGGGATGCCAAAAGAGTTCGCCCCCGCACTTTTAGCAGTTGGGACGATTCGAAATAAATTTGCGCACAGGATTGACACAAAAATTGACAAGGAGAAAACAAACAACCTTTACAAACAGTTTTCACCTGATCAAAAAAGTGCGATACATGCATCATTCAATAATACGCTAAAAAATACTCCACTAGGTCAAGTGAGGAATTTTTCCGAAATCACACCCAAAGAGCAATTTGCAATTTTGTCGGTAGCATTAGTAATGCAAATCCTCACCCTAATACAGACACACAGCACATAAAAACAAAAAAGAGCCGCATTGATTAGAATCTAACAATACTGCATTAAAGGCGTGAACCTCAGCGAGAACTGCGCCACTAGTATGAAATTTACAGCATCAACTCATAAGGCCCCAGCGCCTTACTAGTCTGCACCAACCCCTGCCTCATCAACATCTCAAGATAATTTCCCGCCGCCATTGGAGGCCGCTTCAACGCCCGCCTTTGCTTCTGCGCCGCTCCCAACACCGCCGCCTGATCCAGATCCCAAAGATCCGAAATAAAGTCATCCGGATGCATCGGCTCAATGTCGTAGGCAGCCAGTATATGCGGCGGGAAGTCTTTCAAATTGAAGGTCACGATAACCTCAGCTTTACTCCGAATCGCCGCCGCCAGCACGTGACGATCATCAGGATCGGGCAGATCCAAGCTCGAACACAGATCCTCATATCCCGTAACCAAAGCGTCAGGTATCGCCTTGTCCATCATCGCTGACGTGCAATTCACTTGCTCAGCCGTGAGATCGGGTCGGTTCTTGAGTACGTTGCGCTTCCACTCCTCATGAATCTGGCTAGTCCATCTCGCTCGATACAACCCTGACAAGCCAAGCCACATCAGCAAATCCCTGAGGGCCGCCGGGTAAAGAACGCAGGCATCATATACAGCGGTAAAAGGCGAACACCTCATCCGTCATACCCCATTCCCAACTCCTGGGCCTGTTGCGCCAGCGCTTCCATTGCTTCCTGGCTTTCCTCATCTCGCCGCTGCTTGAACGCCATCAAATCCGAAAACCGGATGCGCCGATGCCGACCGGTTTTTGTAAAGGGAATGGCGCCTTCCTCCAGCATCTTGACCAAGTGCGGCCGTGAAACGTTAAGCAGGTCGGCGGCCTCCTGCGAGGTGAGTTCGGCATGCACCGGGACGACCTTGACGGCATTGCCGATCGCCAACTCGCCCAGGATATCGACCAATAAGCGCAGTGCTGAGGTTGGGAGTACGAGCGTGTGGGGTTTGTCTTCTTTGTCGAAAATGTCGATGCGCTGGGTTTCAAACTTGGTCGACAGCAGCGAGGCCAGTTCGCGTTGGCCTTGCACGGCGGCTTCGACTTCCTTTTCCAGCGGAAGGATCGTTTTGGGAAGGTGGTTGGTGATCATGATGCAACTCCGGCGACGCTTAATTCAGTTACGATCAACGCTAAACGAAACAAACGAAAATCGCAATATTCGAAACGGAAATACCGACTGAAGCCCTGTCCACTTTTCCCACACCAACCGCCGAATTAAGCCGACATCAGATTCTGATTACCCCTCGTAGGCTCACTCCCTCGCACAAGGAAGTGAGCCGTCATGTCAGAGCGCTTGTACCCACCCACCGAAGAAGACTTACGCAAACGACGGATCCTGACCCCGCAGCCGTCGCGTGTGCCGTATTCGCCGTCTGTTGATTTTTTCGAGCCATCCCCTGCCCCGACACCCACGCTAACCAAACCTCCCGGCTGCGTTTTCATCAAGCCCTGCCAACTGCCTGACGGCATCACCCATTACTTCAACCCGGCCGGGTATGTCCCGTTGGAGCTGATTAAGGAGTACGGCCATTTAAGCCTGCTGGGTGGGCGTGAGGTGGACGGGCGGGGCGCGGTTGCCCTGCGCAAGATCGGCGGTAGCGCATTGCCCGCAGGTTTGGGGCAGTTGGCATTACGCTCGGCGGTTTTGGAGTCGGCGGCCACTGCCGTCGGGTCCGTCGCCGGTGGCCTGTTGACGGGTTTGGTGGCGCTGGCTTGGCCGTCGAGGCTGGGTGACAGCGCGCTCTACAGCGAGGAGCAGTTGCGTTCGATGCAACGGGCGCGCTCGCAGATGCGGTTGCATATCGAGCAGCGCGAGGACGGCACGCTCAAGGGGTATGGGTTTTACACGGGCAACCATGCCGACTGGCAGATGATTGATGTGGTGCAGTTTCAAAGCCGTGGCGATCAGTTTGTGGCGGATTTGGATGAGGGCGTGGAGCTGATCTGGACGCCCGCCGTTGATCCCAGTGACACGCTGGGTATTCCAGCCTTGGAGGCTGCGCCGCAGGCGCCGGTGATCTGGATTTATCCGCCGACGGAGAAAGCCGCGCAAATTCTGGTGAACCCGATTTATCCGTCGGAGTATCGGGATTTTATTCTGGTGTTCCCGGTTGAGTCGGGGGTTCGGCCGCTGTATGTGGTGGTGAATGAGCCTCGGAAGGGCTTGAAAAATCCAGATTTTGGCTACCACCCGGCACCCAGAACCGAGGACATTACTGGTTTCCCTGGTTTGATAGAACAGAAGAGAAAGACGCGAAAACGCAACGGTGGCGGTCTTCGGGAGCGTTGGAAGGACGCGAAAGGAAAAAAGCTTTTTGAGTGGGATTCAGAACAAGGAGAGCTGGAAGTCTACCGATACAGTGATGTGAAACATCTAGGTTCATTTGACCCTTATACCGGCGAGCGGCGGGGGCCGGCGAAAGATGAGAGACGTATAGACAAGTAAGTGGAGCGTTCGCTATGGCAATGAAAATACGGCTACAGTGGTTCAACAAACAAACAGAAGCCCTGGAGGCCGCTGAATACTCAGTAGACTTTGAGGAACACGACAGCATTCTTAACGAACTCGGTCTACACGAGGAACCACAAATCTACGCTGGAGGATTTGACGTTCTCCCCAGTTGGATCGCGATTCTTCAGCCACATTTCCGACGGGTGATAGAACCAAATTTGTCCGACTTCCAGATTTCTTTTCACTACCAAGGCGCCTGGCCACCGCCCCCAAAGCAACCCAAAAAGGCGTCCTAATGCAATGAAACCCACACTGCAAAAGCCCCTCCTCTACCGCTCAGTCAACACCCGAACCCATGGCGTGCGCCACGGCAGTTGTCGCGCCTACCGGTATGAGCGGCACACCAAAAGCGAAAAAGACAAACAATCAAATCGCGGTTCGATGCATAGCCATCAACGGCATGGCTTTGATTACACCCCGCTGTTCCGGTTTCTCCTGTCCAAAGTCGGCCACCCATGGGATCAGGTGTTCAGCGAAGCCAAGGCCCGCCTGGATCGTCCGGACCCGGTATTCTGGATGGTCGCGCAACATGAAAGCGACAAGCAGGATTGCGTGAGAACGGATGAAAACAGCTACTACAGCGGCTTGTATGTCGACGAAGGCGGCCTGCTGCAAAAGGTCAACCCACAGCTGACGCCCGAGCAGATGAAACCCTGCTGCAACTGCTGCACCCACACCTTCAACGGTGTGGTATGCCCACAGGGTCTACCCCACAATGGCTAACCCTCAACCCGACTTACCCCCACTCCCCGCCTCCGCCACCGGTACCCGATTCGCCGGGTCCGTCACGTCATACACATGCTGCTCACACCCCGAACCCTTGAATTGGAATTCCACCAGGTACACTTTTGCCCTCTCCGGGCGGAACGTATTCATCGCCGGCCCGCAGGTGTAGTAGTAACCCGTGCGGGTGTCGTTCGCGTAACCCGATACCGTGAGTTTCTTGCCGGGGTCGGCCTGGATTTCCAGTTGTGGAAAACGCTTGAACGTGGCGCTGGCAACGGTTTGGTTGAGCTTGGCGATCCAGTTGAAGACCTTGCCTTCGCCGGTGTCCATCACCGTGCCGAGGACTTCCATGCGTGGGTCGGGGTCGCCTTCGCGGCTGATCGAGAAGTCGACGGCAGGAGTGCCGCCACTGGACTTCATGATGACCTTGGCGTGTTCCGCATCCACAGCCACGGTTTTCTGGCGAAACTGAATGCCGTCCTTGAGCAGGCTGGGCGATGAGTCACGTTGGTTGGATTGACAGGCGCCCAGGGCCAGGGCGAGGGAGAGCAGCACGATTCGCTTCACGGGGATGTCCTTATCGGAGAAGAGTGTGATGACTGGACCCGAATTTAAACGGATTGTTCCGTTTTAGGAGGGGATTAACAGTGCGGCCGTTTCAAGCGCGGTCAAACACCAACCGCGCGCACAACCCACCCTGCTTGCGGTTATGCAGCGCCAACCGGCAGCCGATCTTGCCCACGATCATTTGCACAATGGCCAACCCCAACCCCGCGCCATTGGCATTGCCCCGGCTGTAGAACCGTTCGAACAGGCGCTCCATTTGCGCCTCATCAATCCCGGGCCCCTGATCTTTCACGCTCAGGCAATGCGCACCAATCACCACCTTCACTTCACTGCCTGCCGGGGAAAAGTTAAGGGCATTGGTCACCAGGTTCTGCAATGCAATCGCCAACGCCGCCGGTTCGGTTTTCACCCAACATTGCTCCTCCCCTTCAAGCACCAGCTCCACACCTTTTTCCATGGCCAAGGGGGTCAACTCGGCAAGTTCTTCGCGCACCAGTTCGGTCAATTGCACACGTTCACACACGGGGTTGTTCAACTGCGGCTCGATGCGGGCCATGGTCAGCAGTTGGCTGCCGATGCGGGTGGCACGGTCGACGCCGTTGACCAAAAAGTCCAACGCCTCACGTCGCTGCTCCTCAGTGATGGCACTCTGCGCGTTCTGGGCGTGAATTCGCAGGATCGCCAGCGGTGTACGCAGTTCGTGGGCGGCGTCGGCGATGAAGCGGCGTTCGCGCTCCAGCAGCTCATCCACTTGCACCAACAGCCGGTTAAGCGCGGTTTGCATGGGTTCAAGATCGCTGGGCAAAGGCTTGAGGTGCAAGGGTTGCAAGGTCTCGGCAGTTCGCCCACGGATGGACAGGGCCATGGCGCGCAAAGGTTTGAAGCCCCAGCCGATTACCCACCAGATCAACAGCGTCAGCAGCGGCACGCCGATCAGCGTCGGCCAGAGGGTGTGGCGCATGATGCGCTGGATCACGTCCTGGCGAATGTCATCGCGCTCGCCCACCCAGATCAGCAATCCCTGTTGCGGATCGGCAAGGAGGAAGGCGCACCAGTCATTGCCGTTGTCCATCAGGTCGTGGGAACCGAGGGTCGTCGGCGGTGCCGCCAGCACGGGCGCTTCGGCGGAGCGCACGAGCAATTGACCCGCGCTGTTCCATACTTGGAAGGTCAGGCGGGTTTCATAAGGGTGGGCCACGCCATCTTTACCCACGCGACTCATGGCCTGGTCGAACGCCTGGTACAACCGCTCCCAATCCGCTTCCCCTGGATCCCGTTGGCGCAGCACGCCTTGCAGCAGGCGCGCGCTCTGGGCGAGTTGGGCGTCGTAGACTTCTTCGATTTCATGGTGGCTGTCGCGCAGCACCAGCCAGCTGATCAGGGCGTCACCCGCCAATATCAGCAGCAAGACCGGGATGAGGATACGTGCACGAACCGAGGTCATGGTTTGAGCGCCAGCACATAGCCGACACCGCGCACGGTGCGGATCAGCTCGGTGGATAACTTCTTGCGCAGGTTGTGGATCAGCACTTCCAACGTATTGCTCTCGACCCGATCCTGCCAGCCATACAACGCGCGGGACAACCGCTCGCGGGTCACGACTTTGCCGGGGCGCACCATCAATTGGTGCAGCAGTTGGTACTCCATCGGGGTGACGATGATGTCGGCGTCCTGGTAGCGCACTTGCTGGGTGGCCGGGTCGAGGCTGATGCCGGCGTGTTCCAACATCGGTTGTGCGCGGCCCTGGCTGCGGCGCAACAGGGCGCGCACGCGGGCTTTGAGCTCTTCGACGTCGAAGGGTTTGACCAGGTAGTCGTCGGCCCCCGCGTCCAAGCCGGCGATGCGCTCGGCGGTGCCGTCGCGGGCGGTGAGGATCAGCACCGGCACGTCATGTTGCTCGGCGCGCAGTTGCTGCAACAGGTCGAGGCCGTCGAGGCGCGGCAGGCCGAGGTCGAGCAGCAACAGGTCGAAGCTTTCCGTGCGCAAGGCATGCAGGGCCGCAACGCCATCCTGCAACCAATCGAGGGTGTAGCCTTCGGCGCCCAATGCCACACGAATGCCTTGGCCGAGGGCACGGTCATCTTCGACAAGGAGTAGGCGCATAGCAGAATCTCTGTAGGAATCGGCGGCATCATGCCGGGTTCTGGCATGGGTTATTTCGGCAAAGATGTTACGGCGCGTTGCCAACTAAGGTTGCGCTAAGGTTGGTTTTGCACTGTGAAGCCTCCCACCTTTGCTGAGAGCTTTTCCATGCGCAAAATTCTCCTGCTGTCCCTGATTCTCGCCAGCCCCCTGGCCGTCGCCGGCCCGCAGTGCACCACCGCCGAGCGCTCGCAATGGCAAGACGAAAAAGCCTTCCAGGACAAGCTCAAGGCTGAAGGCTACACAATCAGCAAGTTCAAAGTCACCGATGGCAACTGCTACGAGATCTACGGCTTCGACAAGGACAAGCGCAAGGTCGAGATCTACCACGACCCCGTCACCGGCAAAGCCGTGAAGACTGAGATCAAGGGCTGATGCCAGGCGAATCCCTGCGCCTGTGGGACCCGCTGGTGAGACTGTTTCATCTGTCGATCGCCGGGGTCTTTGTCGCCAATTACTTCTTTAACGAAGCAGGCGATGACTGGCATGTCTGGCTGGGCTACTACGCCATGGCCTGGCTGCTGGTGCGGTGGGTGTGGGGATTTGTCGGACCGCGCAGTGCGCGTTGGGCGGACTTCTGGCCGACGCCAAAGCGCCTGAAGGCCCACATGCGCTCGCTGCTCAACGGCCGGCCCCAGCATCGCCTGGGCCATTCGCCGATTGGCGCGCTGGTGATGCTGTTGATGTTACTGGCGCTGCTGAGCATCGGCATCAGCGGTTTCCTGATGCAGGAAGTCGACGCTTTATGGGGTGCCGATTGGCCGCTGCAAATCCACGAAACCGCTGCCAACGTGCTGCTCGGCCTGGTCTGCGTGCATGTGCTGGCGGCGGTGTTCGAAAGTATCCAGGTGCGGGACAACCTGCCGTTATCCATGCTCACCGGTCGCAGGAAGCGCCTGCCGGATGAACCTGCGCAGTAATCCTTTATCCACAGGTCCCCTATGCGCTCCGCCTTATTGATTTGCAGCCTGCTGGCGGTGTTTTTCGCCGCCTGGCAGAGCCATCCGCCCCATGTATTGGCGCCGTTTGCCCAGGCCAGCCCGAACACCGCAAAAGTCGCGGCGCCGGCGCAGTACAGCAGCCGGTTCGTGTCCACCCAGCTCACCGACTTTGTGCACTCGTCGTCCGTCACCGCCCTGCCCGGCGGCGACTTGATGGCGGTGTGGTTCGCCGGCTCCCGCGAAGGCGCGGCCGATGTGCAGGTGCGCACCGCACGCTTTGATGCACGCAGCGGCGAATGGGGCGCCGAACAGGTGCTGGCCACGCGCGAAAGCACCCGCGACGGCACCCAGCGCTACATCCGAAAGTTGGGCAACCCGGTGATCGCCCTGGGCCCGGATAAACGCCTGTGGATGTTTTACGTGTCGGTGTCAGTCGGCGGCTGGGCCACCAGTGCGATCAACCTGATGGTGTCGGACGACCTCGGCGCCAGTTGGTCGGCGCCAAGGCAACTGGTGACTTCGCCGTTCTTCAATATCAGCACCCTGGTGCGCGCCGCGCCGGTGTTCCATGCCGACGGTTCCATCGGCCTGCCGGTGTACCACGAGTTCATGGGCAAGTTTGCCGAATACCTGTACCTGAGCGCCGATGGGGCGGTAATCGATAAATTCCGCATCAGCCGCGGCAAAAATTCCCTGCAACCGACCATCGTGCCGCTGGATGGCCAGCGCGCCGTAGCGATGTTGCGCTATGCCGGCGACACCCATCACCGCGTGCTCGCCAGCCGCACCGAAGACGCCGGGCAAACCTGGAGCGAGCCGTATCCGTTGGAGCCGGCCAACCCCAATTCATCGCTGGCGGCAGTGGCCACGCAGGACGACGGCTTGCTGGTGGCCCTCAACGATCTGCAGGACGGCCGCTTCAAACTCAGTCTCTACGGCACCGACGCCCAGCTCAGCCAATGGCGCACGGTGGTGCAGCTGGATGAGTCTCCCGACCCGCTCGGCCAGCCATTCTCACCCGAGGCCTATAAAGAAATCATCGGCGAAGGTTTCCGTGCTTCCAGCGGCGCCCGGCGTCTGCCGTTGGAGCAGCGCTTCCTCAGCAACCTCGACTACCGCGTGTGCAAACCCCGTGGCTGCGATTTCGAATACGAGTACCCGTATTTCAGCCGCAGCCCGGACGGCATGTACCACTTGGTCTACTCGTGGAATAACACCTTTATCAAACATGTCAGCTTCAACGAAGCCTGGCTGGCGGAGCGGCTGTGATGGTTAATTTGTGGCAGGCGCATTTGAGTTTTGTGCTGTTGGGTTTTGTGTTCCTGAGCCTGTTTCGATTCACCGCGCCGTGGCGGCCGTGGTTGTTGCCGCTGTTGGCGGCGGTCAGTTTTATCCCGGTCAATGAATTGCCGCTGGCGGCGTATGTGCGCAGTTTTACCGATGACCTGGCGATCAGCACGTTGGTGTTGCTGGCGTGGGTTGCACTCAGTCGACTGGGCGTGGTGCAGCCTCTCAATCGACGGCACCACGTGCAGACGCTGATGGTGTTTGGGCTGTTGAGCCTGGCTCTGTACCCGGCCACGTTGGGCCTGACCTATTTCGATCCGTACCGCTGGGGCTTCAACCCCCGGCCGATGATTGTGCTGGTGGGCGCGGCCACACTGCTGATGCTGTGGCTGCGCAATGCCCTGGCAGTGTGGATGCTGGCAATCGGCACGCTGGCCTTCGCGCTGCGGCTGAAGGCGTCGGAAAACTATTGGGATTATCTGGTCGATCCGCTGTTGGCGGGCTACTGCATCGTCGCTGGACTGATGCAATTCAGACTGTGGGAGGGGGCTTGCTCCCGATGGCGGCGTGTCAGCCAGCACCTGCGGCACTGAACCACCGCCATCGGGAGCCCCCCTCTCCCACATTGGATTTGTGTTGTTTTAGAGAATGGGAAAAATGATGAGTGCGTTGCAATCACGCCGCCTGCGCTACGGCGTGGGCGCGATCGGGTTGGTGTTTGCCTTGCTGGCCGCGTTGCGGCTGGTGTTTGTGCTGGGTTTTTCCGGCCTTGATTTGAATACCCCGGCACTACTGGAAACCCTGGGCATCGGCCTGCGTTTCGACCTGCGCCTGGCGGTGCTGCTCCTGCTGCCGCTGGCGCTGCTGGCCTGGATTCCACGCTGGAACCTGACCACCCTCCCGGCCCTGCGCTGGCTGGCCCGCGCCTATCTGGTGGTGGCGCTGGCCGTGGTCGGCCTGGTGTACATCGTCGACTTCGGCCACTACGCCTACCTCGGCGTGCGCATCAACGCGACCGTGCTGCGTTACCTGCAAGACGCGCAGATTTCACAACAGATGGTGTGGGAAACCTACCCGGTGCTGTGGATAACCGCGTGCTGGCTGGCGGCGGTGGCCTTGTGGGTGTGGGCGCTGGTCTGCCTTGAGCGGTTGACCCTGGACCGCGCGCCCAGCTCCCGCGGCAAACTGTCATTGGTGGCTGTTTCCGTCATCGGCGTGATCGGTGTGCTGCTGGCCCTGCTCGGCCGTGTCGCCCATCTCAACCTGGAGAACCCGGTGCCGCTGCGCTGGAGCGACGCGTTCTTTTCCGGCAACCCGCAGGTGGCCGCCGTGGGGCTGAACCCGGTGCTGTTTCTGTACGACACGCTCAAGGTCGGCCAATCGCAATTCGATGAGGTCCAGGTGCGCGAGCATTACCCACAGGTCGCCCACTACCTGGGCGTCGACCGCCCCGATGCCCAGCAGCTGAACTTCATCCGCGAACAAGGCGTGCAGCCCTATCGACTGGCCGGCGAGCGAGCGCCCAACGTGATCTTCGTGATGCTCGAATCCCTCGGCACCAGCGCTGTCGGCGCCTACGGCAACCCACTCAACCCCACGCCGAACCTGGACAAACTGGCCACGCAAAGCTGGTTCTTCAAACACTTCTACGTGCCTGTCACCGGCACCGCCAAGACCGTATGGGCGAGCATCACCGGCGTGCCCGACGTCACCCGCCAGGAGACCGCCACGCGCAACCCGCTGATCACGCGGCAACACACGCTGATCAACGCGTTCGAGGGTTACCAGAAGTTCTACATGATCGGTGGCAACGCCGGCTGGGCCAATATCAATGCCTTGATCCGCCAGAGCATCGACGGCGTGCAGCTGTTTGAAGAAAGCCATTGGCGCTCGCCACGGGTAGACGTGTGGGGCATTTCCGACCTGGATCTGTTCAAGGAAGGTGACGAACTACTGCGCGCGGTCCCGAAGAACCAACCTTTCTTTGCCTACCTGCAAACCTCCGGCAATCACCGTCCGTTCACCATTCCCAAGCACAACGATGGCTTCCAGGTCCGCGACGTGACGCTGGAGCAGGCCCAAGCCGCCGGTTCACGCAGTGTCGAGCAATACAACGCCGTGCGCCTGCTGGACTACAACATCGGCCGGCTGATGGAAATCGCCAAGGCGGGCGGTTACTACGACAACAGCATCTTTGTGTTCTTCGGCGACCACAACACCCGCATCAGCCAGATTCCGCACATGGCGCCGGCTTTCGAACAACTGGGGCTGGAGAGTAATAACGTGCCGTTGCTGATCCACGCGCCCGGCCTGCAACCCCGGGTGATCGAAGAAGCCGTCGGCCTGGCGGACTTGCTGCCCACCGTGGCCGGCTTGGCGGGTGTGCCGTTTAGTCACGGCACGATGGGGCGGGATATCCAGCAACCGGCACCGGAAGGTGAACGCATGGTGCCACTGGTGTTGCGCGAGGGGACCTTCCCGGTGATCGGCGGCGTGACCCGCCACTTCCTGTTGCAGATGCAGCATGACGGCAGCTCACCGACCCTGCATGACCTGGCATCACCCACCCCGCGTGACGACGTGGCCGCGCTGCATCCCGATGAGTTTAAGCGTTTGCAGGGGCTGACCCGAGGCCTGCATGAGAGCGCGCGGTTGATGCTGTTCAGGAATGTGCGGGAGTGATTATTTGTCCTGGAACGTTTCGAGGTACGCCAGGATGTTTTCAATCTTCTCCTGGTCACTGATGCCCCAGAAGATCATCCGCGTACCACTCACCACTTTCTTCGGGGCCTCGATGTAGGCCGCGAGTTTGTCGCGGGTCCAGACCACACCGGAGTTCTTCATCGCATCGGAGTACTGATAGTCAGCGGTCGTCCCCGCAGGGCGTCCGATGATGCCGTTGAGTTCCGGGCCAAAGCCGCCGCGCGCGCCTTCGCCGATACTGTGGCAACCGCCGCAGGTCTTGGCGAAAAGCTTACCGCCCGCCTCGGCATCGCCCGCAGCAAACGCCGAGTGGGTATTGAGTAACAGGACGAGGGAGAGTAACGCGTACTTCATGATGGCTCCGCATCGGGCAAGGAGGGAGCGATTATGCCTGTATCCGCTGCGCTGCGCCGTTCGAGGAAACAGTCTCTAAACCGCTCTAAAACGACCACCCATCGCCCCACAGACATCCAATCGAACCTATTCCAACCCATTCCACTCCACCTTACTGAACCCATGATGGAGGAGTAAGGATCATGGCTCAGCCATCGATTTTGGTACTGGAAGACGACGAAATCATTCGCGCGTTAATGGTGGATGTGCTGGAAGATTTCGGTGCAGTCGTCACGTCTTTTCCTTCGGCGGATGAGGGAATGATTTACCTGGAGCGGGCCGATGATCCGGTCGACCTGATTGTCAGCGATATCCAGATGCCTGGGTTACTCAATGGCTACGATTTGAGCCGCGTGGTTGCACACCGCTGGCCCTCGGTGCCCGTGCTGCTGACCTCCGGTAACGCGAAGATTGCGTCGCAGTTGGGCGGGTCTGTGCGGTTTCTGCCCAAGCCGTGGAGCACTGAGCACTTGATTGAGTATGTGCAAACAGCATTGACACAACAGGGCATGTCCATGCATTGATAGCGTCGCGATATCACGCTTACCGAACTTCGTTGCAGGCTCGGTGGTCATTATTGATGCAAGGAGCGACTTTTCTGATCCGTCGGTCAGCCTTTTCGCCTTGTGCGCTCAGTGGCCAACGACGAGTTGTGTAGAATTGTCGCCCACTTCCATGCGTCATTCATGGCCGCAAGGCCCACAGTTCGAGCTCATTGAATGCATTCACAGGCCCCTGATGTCGGTGCGCCCTCAACGCTGGAAGCGCTGCGCACCGGTACGGCCCTGCTGCACGTGGCGCTGGAAAAGCGCTTGCCGTTTTTTTCCGAGCGTTTGGACGCCGGCTGGTATCAGCGCTTAATCCAGGCGTACTACGGCTTTTATGCGCCGATGGAAGCGGTACTGTTCGACGGTGAGTTGATCCCGGAAGGCTTCGACCCGGTGATGCGGGTGAAAACGCCTACGCTGGTGAACGACCTTCACGCCCTTGGCCTGAATGACCGCGCTATCAACGCCCTGCCCCGCTGCGCCAACCTGCCGCCCCTGGATACTCCCGCCGCCTGCCTGGGCGCCCTGTACGTGCTGGAAGGCGCGACCTTGGGTGGCCAGGTACTGCGCCGGGAAATGGCCGAGCGCCTGAACGTGAGCGGCGACACCGGCGGCGCGTTCCTCAACGTATACGGCGCCGAGACCGGCCGTCGCTGGAAAGAATTCCTTGATTACCTGGGCCGCCTGCCGCTGGACGCTCTCGCCAGACAGCACGCTGTGGACGCCGCCCGTTCGACATTCAGCTGTTTTGAGCAATGGCTCGACAGCCAGGAGGTACTGCTATGAAACCCGACGATTTTGAAGAGCTGCTTGCCAACTGTGCCGACGAGCCCATCCGCTTTCCGGGGGCGATCCAGCCCCACGGCGTGTTGCTGACGTTGTCGGAGCCGGACCTGAAGGTCATTCAGGTCAGCGCCAACATCGGCACCTTGTTCGGGCAGGCGCCCGAAGCGCTGCTGAACCAGCCGCTGCACACCCTGGTGGGCATCGAGCACGCCAAGGCCGTCGCCGCCATGGCCGAAAACAACACGTTTTTCGACGCCCCGCCGCTGCACGTCAGTTTTAACGGCGCGGAGTTCGAAGGCCTGCTGCACCGCCATCAAAACGTGCTGGTGCTCGAGTTCGAACCCCTGCTCAAGGATTTCCGCCCACGGGCGCTCAACGGGCGCACCAGCGACCTGGGCAAGATGCTGCAACGCCTGCAGTCGGCAAAAACCCTGCAAGCGCTGTACGAAATCAGCGTGAATGAAATCCAGGCCATGACCGGCTACGACCGTGTGCTGATCTATCGCTTCGAAGAAGAAGGCCACGGCCAGGTGATCGCAGAGGCGTCCGCGCCGTCCATGGAGCTGTTCAACGGACTCTTCTTCCCTGCGTCCGACATTCCGGAGCAAGCCCGCGAGCTGTATCGCACCAACTGGCTGCGCATCATCCCGAATGCGGCCTACGAGCCGGTCCCCCTGCTGCCCAAGCTGCGCCCGGACACCGGCCAGCCGCTGGACTTGAGTTTTGCCACCCTGCGCAGTGTGTCGCCGATTCACTGCCAGTACATGCAGAACATGGGCGTGTTGTCGTCCATGAGTATCTCGCTGATGAAGGGCGACAGACTCTGGGGCCTGATCAGCTGCGGCAACCGCCAGCCACTGTTGGTGCCTAACGACCTGCGCACTGCCTGCCAGACCATCGGCCAGGTACTGTCGTTGCAGATCAGCGCGATGGAAGCCCTGGACCTGAGCCGCCAGCGCGAGGAAAAAGTCGAGGCTTTGGCCCTGCTGGATCGGGCGATGAAGGCCTCGGAAGTGAATGTATTCGACGGCCTGGCACAGCAAGGTCAGTTGCTGATGGACCTGACGCTGTCCGGTGGCGTGGCGATCATCGAAGACAAGCAACTGCACCGCTACGGCAACTGCCCGGAACCGGCGCAGATCCGCGCGTTGCACAGGTGGCTGCAGGAGAGCGGCGAGCCGGTGTTTTCCAGCCATAACCTGGCGTCGGTCTACCCGCCGGCGGTGGAGTTCCAACAGATGGCCAGTGGTGTATTGGCCATGAGCTTGCCCAAGCCCGTGGATAACGGCGTGCTGTGGTTTCGCCCGGAAGTGAAAGAGAACATCAACTGGAGCGGTGACCCGACAAAGCCGCTGGACCTGGAAAATTCCGACGCAGGCCTGCGCCTTCGCCCACGCACCTCGTTTGAAATCTGGAAGGTAGAAATGGCCGGCATCTCCACCAAGTGGAGCCATGGCGACCTGTTTGCGGCCAACGACCTGCGCCGCTCCGCGCTGGAAAACGACCTGGCGCGCCAGGTGCAACGTGAGCAACAAGCCGTGCGTGCGCGTGATGAGCTGGTGGCGGTGGTGTCCCATGACCTGCGCAACCCGATGACTGTGATTTCCATGCTCTGCGGCATGATGCAAAAAGCCTTCAGTTCCGATGGCCCACATACTTCGCGGCGGATTTCCTCGGCCATCGACACCATGCAACAGGCCGCCGCGCGCATGAACGTGCTGCTGGAAGACTTGCTCGACACCTCGAAAATCGAGGCCGGACGCTATGTGGTCAAGCCGGTGGCGCTGGACGTGAGCCAGATGTTCGAAGAGGCCTACTCGTTGCTCGCACCGCTGGCGATGGAGAAAGGCATCGACCTGTCGTTCAACGCCGAGCCTGGGTTGCAGATCAATGGCGACCCCGAGCGCCTGTTCCAGGTGCTGTCGAACCTGATCGGCAACGCCATCAAGTTCACGCCGCGTCAGGGCAATATCGGCATCAGCGCCATGAGCAATGGCGAAGAAATTGTCTTCTCGGTACGCGATTCCGGCGAAGGGATTGCGCCGGAACAACTGCCGCATGTGTTTGATCGCTACTGGACCCAGACGGAAAACAACCCGACCGGTAGTGGGCTGGGGCTGTACATCACGCAAGGTATCGTCCAGGCCCATGGCGGCAGGATCGTTGCCGAGAGTGAAGTGGGTCGGGGGAGTGAGTTTCGGTTTACGGTGCCGAGGGTCATCGAAGACTCGTATACCTGACGCGGTAAGAATGTGAGGTGTGGGCGCAGGGTTTGCCCGCGATGGGGATAGGTATCTACACCACTCCGGGTATGGCGCTGGACCTGTGGCGAGGGAGCTTGCTCCCGCTGGCGGCCTGGCAGACGACCTGGATGTTGGATCAGACTGGGTACATATCCGTTATTTAGGTAACGGCCACTATGGGTTCCGCTTTTACAGCGGCTCACTTTTGAAGAGCGCAAAAGTAAGC
>NZ_LKEG01000009.1 GCF_001645105.1 Pseudomonas marginalis | reverse complement strand
CGCAGTCCAGCGGGAGCAAGCTCCCTCGCCACGGGTTACTTTTCGCTCTTGCTGCTTCTTAACTGACTGGCATTAGGGCTTGCTGCCTCCCACATTGGGGTCAGCGGTCAGTTCAGGACTTCGCTTAGCGGGATGAAATTGACCCGGTCACCCCTCTCCAGCGTCGTGCCCTCCAACACCTCCACAAACCCCTCCGCCCACGCCGCACTGCGCAGTACGCCGGAGCTCTGGTTGCGGTAGATGATCGCCTTGCCTTGCTCGATACGCCCGCGCAGGTATTCGCGGCGGTTGCCGGGTTTGGGCCAAGTGAACCCCACCGGTACTTCAAAGCGCAGCGGCTCGACGTCTTGCACACCTTGACGGCGCAACAGGTACGGGCGCGCCAGCAGCGCGAACGTCACCAGCGTCGAGGCCGGGTTGCCCGGCAGACCGATCACCGGCACGCCACGGAAGTGGCCGAACGTCAGCGGCTTGCCCGGTTTGATCGCCAGTTTCCACAACGCCAGCTCACCCTCTTCACGCAGGGCGATGCCAAGGAAATCCGCCTCGCCCACCGACACACCGCCCGTGGACAGGATCAGGTCGACCGCGCCCAGGCTCGCCAGGCGGGTGCGCGTCTGTTCCAGGTCGTCAGGCAGGATGCCGGCGTCGATCACTTCACAGCCCAGGCGCGTAAGCCAGGCACACAGCACCCGTCGGTTGCTGTTGTAGATCTGGCCCGGCCCCAGCGGCAAACCGGGTTCGATCAACTCGTCACCGGTGGACAGCACGGCCACGCGCGGTCGGCGAATAACGTCAAGACGGTCATGCCCGAGGGACGCCGCCAGGCCGAGTTCAATCGGGCCCAGGCGCGTGCCGGCGGTCAAGACCAACTCGCCTGCGGTGGTTTCCTGCCCTCGGGGGCGGATGTTCTGGTCGACGTGCAGGGGCTCGGTGAAGCTCACACGCTCGTCGGCGTGGACCACCGCGTTTTCCTGCATTTCCACACAGTCAGCCCCTTCAGGTACCGGTGCGCCGGTGAAGATGCGCGCGCAGGTACCGGCGGCCAGAGGTTCCGGCGCCTGGCCCGCAAAAATGCGCTGGCTGACCACCAAGGGCTCACCGGTCCAGTCCGACAGGCGCACGGCGTAACCGTCCATGGCACTGTTCGGCCACGGCGGCAGGTCAAGCGTGGAGACCAGGTCCTGGGCCAATACACGACCGTCGCAGTCGGCCAGGGGCAAGGTATTGCGCTCGCGGATCGGCGCGGCCTCGGCCATCGCCAGCAGCTGTTGCAGTGCTTGTTCCACCGGCATCAGGGCGCCGGTCTTGCCAGGCTTACCCACGGGATTCACAAGGCTCGGCCTGTTTCAGGTGCGGCACGAAATTGCACGGGCGGTGGCGGTTGTCCAACTGCTCGGCGAGGATGCCGTCCCAACCGGTGCGCACCGCATTGGTGGAACCCGGCAAGCAGCACACCAACGTGCCATTGGCCAGGCCGGCCAGGGCGCGGGACTGCACGGTGGAGGTGCCGATGTCGGCGACGGAGATCTGCCGGAACAGTTCGCCAAAGCCATCGACCTGTTTGTCGAGCAGGCAACTGACGGCCTCGGGGGTGCTGTCGCGGCCGGTGAAGCCGGTGCCGCCGGTGATCAGCACAACTTGCACCACGTCTTCGGCGATCCAGTGGGCGACTTGGGCGCGGATCTTGTAGAGGTCGTCCTTGAGCAGCACGCGCTCGGCCAGGGCGTGGCCAGCGGCGGTGAGGCGGTCGACGAAGACCTGGCCGGAGGTATCGGTTTCGAGGGTGCGGGTGTCGCTGACGGTCAATACAGCGATGTTCAGGGGTACGAAGGGCGCATCTGCCTTGGCGTTCATGGCACGGTCCGGTTGTCGAAGGAACAGCCCGATGTTATATCACAGGCCCCCCTTTTGCTGCCGCTGCGGAACCGCCATGCCTATCGATTCATCCCCTCTGCCCTGTTCGGTGTTGCTGCTGTCCGGAGGGCGCGGCCAACGCATGGGCGGCCAGGACAAGGGCCTGCTGGAATGGCGTGGCCAACCGTTGATCGCGCATTTGCAGAGGCTGGCGCGACCGCTCACGGATGACCTGATCATCTCGTGCAACCGCAACCCGGAGCGCTACGCCGACTATGCCGACCAGTTGGTGAACGACGACAGCCCGGACTTCCCCGGCCCGCTCGCGGGTATCCGGGCGGGACTCGCCGCCGCCCGTCATGAGCACTTGCTGATATTGCCGTGCGATGTGCCGCATATCGACGCCCCATTGCTCGCCGACCTGCGTGAGAAGGCGCGGCGCAACCCGCTGCTGCCGGTGATGGTGCGCCATGGAGAGTTCTGGGAACCGCTGATCTGCATCATCCCGACGCGCCTGCGGGCCGCGGTGGAAGACGCCTGGCATGCCGGTGAGCGCAGCCCGCGCAAGATCTTCCTGCAACTGGGCGGTGTGGGCCTGGAATGCCCGGCGGATGACCCGCGCCTGGCCAACCTTAATACGCCGCAGCTGTTACAGACGCCGTCCGGCGTGTCAGAATGAACCTCGCTTAAGGAACTTTGTCGGCGCCCCGCGCGTCACAAGGTCAGCTATTAAAAAGTATTCTCTCGGAGACAATCTCATGACTCAACGGACCATCGCCGCTCTCATGCTTGCACTGGGCCTCGCCACCCTCGCCGGTTGCGCTTCGCCGACAGTGATCACCCTGAATGACGGTCGCGAAATCCAGGCCGTCGACACCCCGAAATACAACGAAGATTCGGGTTTCTACGAATTCGAACAACTTGACGGCAAGCGCACCCGCATCAACAAAGATCAGGTTCGCACCGTTAAAGACCTGTAAGTCTTAGCGTTTGCCAACAAGGCCCGCCTCGCGCGGGCCTTGTCGTTTCTGGCGGTTACCAGTCGAGGGTGATCCGGCTGCGAAAATGGCGCTCCTCGCCCGTCACAGGGTCGATAAACCGTACGCCCTGGGCCAGCAGCTTGAGCGGGTTGGCGTAGTCGTCCACGGCATCCTTGATGACGTCAGGGTAGAACGGGTCGTTGCAGATACTCGCGCCGAGGGCGGTCATGTGCACGCGCAGTTGGTGCTTCTTGCCGGTCACGGGGAACAGGCCGTAGCGCCATAGATCAGCCTTTTTTTCGCGTACTTCCACGGCCGTCTCGGTGTTGCTTGCACCAGGGCCTTCTTGCATGCGAAAGAACGGCTCGCCCTCTACCAGGCGGCTTTTATGCACCCTGGGGAACGTCAGGTTCGGCAGGGCTGGCGCGATGGCTTCGTAAAATTTATCGATCTGGCGTGTGGGAAACAGTTGCTGATAGGCCGAGCGGCTGGCCGGGTTGGCCGAGAACAGCACCAGGCCGGCCGTATGCCGGTCGATACGGTGCAAGGGCACCAGCGCCGGGTTGTCGAGGCGGCGAATCAGACGGCGCAACAGGGTTTGCTCGACGTATTCACCGGCCGGGGTCACCGGCAAAAAATGCGGTTTGTCGGCGACCACCAAGTGCTCGTCGGCATACAGGATGGTTTCCTGCACCGGGATCACCTTCTCGTTGGGCACTTCCCGGAAGTAGTAGATGCACAGCCCTTCCTTGTAGGCCAGGTCCAGGCTGATCGGGCTGCCGTGGATGTCCAGCACCCGGCCCCTGGCGATGCGGTCCAGCCAGTGTTCACGGGCGATCGCCGGGAAGTGCTCGCACAGGCAATCGAGCACTGTCGCCCAGGGGCCGGGCGGCAGGTACAAGGTGCTGGCTTGGTGCTGGGACGCGGAAAAACCGGATGTGGACATGAAATGCTCAAAGCCTGGGAAAACACGCGGGCATTATCCCGCATCGAGCGGGATTGAGCCTAGGGCCGATCTCAGGCCTTGACCAACTCCGCGCGCAGGAGCGGTGAGGCACTCGCGGCGTCGGTGAACTCCTTGAGCCAGCGCAGCACGTCCACCGCCTCCCAGCGGCCGGGGTCATACAGCGCGTATAACAAGCCTTGGTAACCCACCACGTCCAGCTGCTTGTGGTAACCGGCACGCTGGAACAGCGCTTCGATCTCGGCAAAGCAGGTATTGAAATGCACTTTGTTGAACGGCGTCTTGCCTTCCGTGACCAGGCCATCGAGGCGCAGCTCGTTCACCGCATCGCGCACGACGTCGGCGGACATGCGATTGACGCTGCTTTTCAGTTGTTCGACATTCACCACGGGCGTTCCCTCTATTTCAATCGCTGTACAAACATACAGTAACGCAATATTTAGAAACCCGCCATCGGATAACACTCAGCGAAGGAAGGCCACCAACTGTTGTGATTCAAAAGGCCAATCCAGTTCCGCCCCGGTGTCCACCCGGCGAAGTACCGGAATCCGCAGGCCATAGACGTCGGTCAGGTCGTCGGGATCGGTGATATCCACCAGCTCCACCATTAACCCGCGTTCGACGAACGGCATGATTTCGGCTTCGGCAATTTCACAAAGATGGCAACCCAGGGTGCCGAACAACTGGCATTCAGGAAGCATGACGAAGGGTCCTGATCAGGAAGTAGGCCAACATTCTAAGCCCGCTGACGGCATGAAGCCCACCACCACAAAAACCCTGACCCAGGTCACCATGGCCTATAACTGATTCAGCGATTCTCGCGGCTTTTTGCCTGCCCCCTTGCAACGGAGATGCGTGTGTTTGCCAACCTGCTGATCATTCTGGCCTCATCCCTGGTGGTGATTGCGCTGTTTCGCCGACTGCAATTGCCGCCCGTGCTGGGCTACCTGTGCGTCGGCCTGGCCGTGGGGCCCACTGCGCTGGACTGGGTGAATGACAGCGAAGAATTGCCCGATCTCGCCGAACTGGGCGTGGTGTTCCTGCTGTTTTCCCTGGGCCTGGAGTTCTCCCTGACCAAGATGCTCGCCCTGCGCCGCGTGGTGTTTGGCCTGGGCAGTTTGCAGGTGCTGGGTTGCGGGATGCTGCTGGCGGTCTTGTTGATGAGCTTTGGTGTAGCGCCGGGTATCGCCTTGTTGCTCGGTGCAGGGCTGGCGTTGTCCTCCACCGCCATCGTCAGCAAGGAGCTGACCAGCCTCGGTGAAATCTTCAGCAGCCATGGCCAGAACGCGATTGGCGTGCTGCTGTTCCAAGATGTGGTGGCGGTGTTGCTGTTGACCCTGGTCCCGGTGTTTGCCGGCACCGGCGAGCAAGCCTGGTATTGGGCGCTGCCATTGACCCTGGGCAAGACCGTGGTGTTGTTTGTCGGCCTGTTGCTTGCCAGTCGTTGGTTACTGCCGCGTTTGTTTCATGAAGTCGCCGCCTCCCATTCGGCGGAGCTGTTTGTGCTGCTGGCGCTGGTGATCGTTTTGCTGACCGCCTGGCTCACCCACCTGCTGGGGCTCTCCCCTGCTCTCGGGGCTTTCCTGGCCGGCATGTTGCTGGGAGAAAGCCACTACCGCCATCAAATCGAAGCGGATATCCGCCCGTTTCGCGACATTCTGCTGGGGCTGTTTTTTGTCAGCATCGGCATGCTCATCGACCTGCAACTGTTCGTCAGCCATAGCCTGCTGATCCTCGGCCTCACCCTCGCCCTGATGCTGATCAAAGGCTGCGTGGTCGCTGCGCTGGTCAAGCTGCGCGGCAGCGACGGTGAGACCGCCTGGCGCAGTGGCCTGGCCCTGGCCCAAGGCGGCGAGTTCTGTTTTGCCTTGATGGCGCAGATGCAGCAAAGCCGATTAATCCCCGATGAGCTCAACGGCTTGCTGCTCGCCGCCACGTTCTGCTCGATGCTGCTGACCCCGCTGCTGTTGCGCGCTGCACCGAGCATTGCCCTGCGCTTGCACCGCAAACCCAACCAGCAAGTGCAACTGGAGGCAATCACTGCGCTTAATGCTCAGTTGCATGGGCATGCGGTGATCTGCGGTTATGGCCGCGTCGGCCAGTCCATCGGGCGTTTCCTGCGCAAGGAGCAACAGGCGTTTATCGCCCTGGATGACGACCCGGAACGGGTACAGGAAACCGCCACTGAAGACAGCAGCGTGCACTATGGGGATTGCCGGCGTGGCGCCCTGCTCAGTGCCGTGGGCCTGGAGCGCGCGCGGCTGGTGGTGATCGCCGTGGACAACAGCGACGTCGCCTTGGTGGTGCTGAAGGAAGCACGTCGGATCAACCCGGACGTGCCGATCCTGGTGCGCACCCGCGACGACAGCCAGCTCGCCGAACTGAAAGCCGCAGGCGCCAGCGAAGTGGTGCCCGAGCTATTGGAGTCGAGCCTGATGCTCGCCTCCCACGCCTTGATCCTGCTGGGCCTGCCGGACCAACAGGTGCAGGCGCGGGTCGATGAGGTGCGGCAGAACCGCTACCGCCTGCTGCACGGTTTTTATGCGCAGCCGAACAACGAAGACGAGGCGCCGATCAATCCTGACTGACCGCGCCGATCTTGTGGATCGACAGGTCCGCGCCGTAATACTCCTCTTCCTGGCTCAGGCGCAGCCCGGTGACGCGCTTGATCACGCCGTACACCAGCAAGCCGCCGACCAGCGCCACGATCACACCGAGGGCGGTGCCGATCAACTGGCTGACCAGGCTGACGCCGCCCAGGCCACCCAGCGCCGTCTGGCCAAAGATGCCGCAAGCAATGCCGCCCCACACACCGCACAAACCGTGCAGCGGCCACACACCCAATACGTCGTCGATCTTCCAGCGATCCTGGGCGGCGATGAAACACCACACAAACAGGCCACCGGCGACGGCGCCCGTGACCAGCGCGCCGACCGGATGCATCAGGTCGGAACCGGCGCAGATCGCGACAAGCCCGGCCAGCGGGCCGTTGTGCAGGAAGCCCGGGTCGTTGCGGCCAATGATCAACGCCGCGACCGTGCCGCCGACCATCGCCATCAACGAATTGACCGCCACCAGTCCACTCACGCCATTGAGGGTTTGCGTGCTCATCACGTTAAAGCCGAACCAGCCGACGATCAGGATCCACGAGCCCAGCGCCAGGAACGGAATACTCGACGGCGCGAACGCCACCAGGCGTCCCTCGCGGTAGCGCCCGTTGCGCGGCCCGAGTAACAACACTGCCGCCAGCGCCAGCCAGCCGCCCATGGCATGCACCACCACGGAACCGGCGAAGTCATGGAAGCTGGCGCCAAAGCGCGCGAGCAGCCAGGCCTGCAGGCCGAAATTGCCGTTCCACACCATGCCTTCAAAGAACGGGTAGATAAACGCCACGATCAACGCCGTGGCACACAATTGCGGGGCAAACCGCGCACGCTCGGCGATGCCGCCGGAAATGATTGCCGGGATTGCTGCCGCGAAGGTCAGCAGGAAGAAGAACTTCACCAGGCCATAACCGTGGTCGGCACTGATCACCGCCGCCGGTTGCATGAAGCTCACACCGTAGGAGATCCAATAGCCTATAAAGAAATAGGCCAGGGTCGAGATGGCGAAGTCGCTGAGGATCTTCGACAGCGCGTTGACCTGGTTCTTTTGGCGCACGGTGCCGACTTCCAGGAACGCGAAGCCCGCGTGCATGGCCAGGACCATGACCGCACCGATCAGGATAAACAGGGTGTTGGAGCTGTGGACGAGCGTGTCCACTGCACTTTGCAAATTTTCCATGGAGGTTGGCAGGCCTGCAATAAAGGCAAAAAGCACCAAAGCGGTTCAAGCCAGGGTTGCGCGCACTAAATTGGCACCACCGGTCCCACCCCTCTTCAGAGGGTGTGAACCGCTTTAGCGCAGCGATCAACACAACAGGCCGTTGCCGACAGGGTTTTTCCGCGAGTTTCAGTTATTTAGGGTAAGGTTTTTCAAGGCATTGCCTGGGACCGCCCGGATTCAGCGCAGGCCTTGAGGCCTGCGCACCAAGGCAAAGCAAAAGCTGTACCACACAATTGCACTGAACCTTCACCGACGCCGGTGACTCGAAACCACTACGTACAGATCAGCCAATCACGGAGATAACCATGGCCAGAAGAACTGCAAAGACTGCTCAAGAAATACTGATGGCGGATTTTCAAACCCTGGTGACTGACACCGAAAGGTTGCTGGACGACACCAAAGTGCTCGCCGGTGACCAGGCCGATGAGCTGCGGGCCAAGATCCACGACACGCTGCTCCAGGCCCGCGAAACTCTGAAGCAGACCGAAGATTCGCTGCGCGAACGCGGCCAGGCGGCCGTCACCGCGACCGAAGATTACGTGCAGGCCAACCCTTGGCAGTCGGTGGGCCTTGCCGCCGGTGTGGGCTTTCTGATCGGCCTGCTGGCCACAAGGCGCTAAATCATGTCTATCGGCGAAACTGGCTCGTCCACAGGGACTACCTCAAGACGTCTGGGCGCGGCCGTTCTGGGCTTGCTGCACAGCCACGTCGAATTATTTGGCATCGAATTGCAGGAACAGAAGGCCCGCACCGTCAGCCTGCTGCTGTTCGCCGGCCTAGCGTTGGTGTTTGCGCTGCTGTTGCTGGTGGGGTTGTCGACGTTGGTAATGATCCTGGTGTGGGACACCGGTTACCGCCTGACCGGGATCATCTGCCTCTGCGTGTTCTACAGCCTGGCCGCGGCGTTCTGCGGGGTGCGCCTGAAGGCGGCGGTGTTCGATGAATCCACGCCGTTCCACGCCACCCTCGAAGAGCTGGCCAATGACCGGGAGCGCTTGTTGCCATGAGCCTGACTGAAATGCCTAAAAACACGTCGCGACGGGAAATGCGCAAGGCGTTGATTCGCCTGCGCATGGAAATGCACCGCCAGGAAATCCGCCACGAGTCCCAGCAATTGATGCTGCCTTTGAATAAGGTGCGCAACATGGGCCAGAACTGGCAGGGCAGCTTGGGCATCAAGCACGCGCCGCTGTGGGGCGTGGCGGCGGTGACGCTGATGGGCTTCTTGACCGGCAAAGGTGCCAAGGGCGGCGGTATCAGCGGCATGACCCGCCTGGTACGCCTCGGTGCCGGCTTGATCCCGCTGATCAAACTGGCCATGCAAGGCACTTCGCGTAAAAGTTGAAGCAGGCGGGCTGGCGCACGTTAAAGGTGAAGGCTGTACCTCTGGCTTAAAGGTGAATGCTGTACCTTTCTACGGCTTATCAGCCCTGCTGGCTGCATTCTTGCTAACAGAATCGGCCCGGTCCTCGTTTTTGAGGGCCGGGCCTTTTTTTCGCCACCGCTCTTAAGGAGGCCCCGTGATCGACGGGCAACCGCTTGCCTGCTTCCAGCCGTTTATCGACACCGCCACCGGCCGCATCGCCGGCGTCGAGGCCCTGGGCCGTCTGCGCCAGGTTGACGGCCGCTTGCAGTCCGTGGGCCCGCTGTTCGCCGACCCGCGCACGCCAGGCGTGAGCTTGCGTCGGCTTGACCGGCAGATCCGCGATAACGCGTTGAGCCGCTTGCATGAAGCGCCTGAAGACTGGTTCCTGAGCTTGAACATCTCGCCGCGCTGGATCAACCGCCTGCGCCCGGGCCAAGCGCTGCCGAGCCTTAAACAGATCCACAGTCATGGTGTCGACCCACGGCGAATCGTGTTCGAGATCACCGAACTGGGCGGTGACATCCAGCGCCTGGCCAACGTGGTCGCACGTTATCGCGAGGCCGGCGCGCGCATCGCCATCGATGACTTCGGCGCCGGCTACTCGCAGCTTGACCGGGTACTGGCGTTGCAGCCGGATATTCTCAAGCTGGACATGCGCCTGTTCCAGGAGGCTGCCCGCGGCGGGCCGAGCAGTGAAGTGGTGCGGGCACTCGCGCAAATGGCCGAGAAGACCGGCTGCTGGATCATTGCCGAAGGCGTGGAAACCGAGGCGCAGTTGAGCTTTGCCCTGGAGTGTGGCTCGCGCTATGTGCAGGGTTATCTGTTCGCCCAGGCGCAGTTGGACTGGTTTGCCGCCGACGCCTTCGTGCCGCGTTTCGCCCAATTGCGCACGGCCTACGTCCAGCAAAAACTGGCTGAGCGCGGGCGCATCATGCAACTGCGCCAGCAATTGGCAGAGCTGATGAAGATCCTGCAGAACTGGGCCCTGGCACAGGCGCCGCTGAGCCAGTTGCCGCAACTGCCGGCGTTCCCCTGGCTGCTGCGGTTTTACCAGTGCGACCGACATGGCACCCAGCTGACGCCGAACTTTGAATGGCGCCAGGACGCCTGGCAGGCCGACAGCCGCTACCTGGGCCACAATTGGTCATGGCGCCCGTACTTCTACCACTTGCTGGCCGAAGGGTGGGAGGAGCGACGCCTGACCTTGTCTTCGACCTACCGCGACGCGACCACCAACCAGTATTGCCTCACGGCCGGACAATTCTTCGATAACGGTCAGCGTTTGCTGTTAATCGATATCGATGCGGTCGGGCTGTAGTTTTTCGCTTGCCCCGCCCACGCGGAACCGGGAAGCTGGCAGGGTCATTCACCGCACGGAGAGTAACCGCCTTGGATTGGCCCACCCTGCTTACCCGCGAACGTCTTGGAAAGCCCCTGCACAGCCCGGAAGAACTGGGCCGTAGCCCGTTTCACAAAGACCATGACCGTATTATTTTCTCTGGCGCGTTTCGCCGCCTCGGTCGCAAGACCCAAGTGCACCCGGTGTCCAGCAACGACCATATCCACACGCGCCTGACCCATTCGCTGGAAGTCAGCTGCGTCGGCCGCTCCCTCGGCATGCGCGTGGGTGAAACCCTGCGTGGCGCCCTGCCCGACTGGTGCGACCCGAGCGACCTGGGCATGGTGGTGCAATCGGCCTGCCTGGCCCACGACATCGGCAACCCTCCGTTCGGGCACTCCGGCGAAGACGCCATCCGCCACTGGTTCCAGCAGGCGGCAGGCCGCGGCTGGCTGGATGACATGAGCAGTGCCGAGCGCAATGACTTCCTCAACTTCGAAGGCAACGCCCAAGGCTTCCGCGTGCTCACCCAGCTGGAATACCACCAGTTCGACGGCGGCACGCGGTTGACCTACGCGACCTTGGGCACTTACCTGAAATACCCCTGGACGGCGCGCCACGCGGATTCGCTGGGCTACAAGAAACACAAGTTCGGCTGCTACCAAAGCGAACTGCCGATCCTGGAACAGATCGCCCACAAACTCGGCCTGCCGCAGCTCGAAGAACAACGCTGGGCCCGCCACCCGCTGGTGTACTTGATGGAGGCAGCGGATGATATCTGCTACGCCTTGATCGACCTGGAAGACGGCCTGGAAATGGAGCTGCTGGAATACGCCGAGGTCGAGTCGCTGCTGCTCAACCTGGTGGGCGATGACTTGCCCCAGACCTATCGCCAACTCGGCGCCCAGGATTCGCGCCGACGCAAGCTGGCAATCCTGCGCGGCAAAGCCATCGAACATTTGACCAACGCGGCGGCGAGTGCCTTCGTCGAACAACAGGATGCCTTGCTCGCCGGCACCCTGCCCGGCGACCTGGTGGAGCACATGCATGGCCCCGCCAAACGCTGCGTGCTGGATGCCAAGGACATGGCGCGCAAGAAGATTTTCCAGGACAAGCGCAAGACCCTGCATGAGATCGGCGCCTACACCACCCTGGAAATCCTCTTGAACGCCTTTTGCGGTGCAGCCCTGGAACAACATGGTGGACGCACGCCGTCATTCAAGAACCGGCGCATTCTCGACTTACTGGGCAACAATGCGCCGAACCCGCAGTGGCCTTTGCACACTTCGTTCCTGCGCATGATCGACTTTATCGCCGGCATGACCGACAGCTATGCCACCGAGATGGCGCGGGAAATGACCGGGCGTTCCAGCCCTCAATAACGAGCACGATCAAGCTGCCTGTTGCCTGAAAGGAATCTACCTACGAAGGGAACAGAGCGGCCTGATCGAATTCGCACAAGCACACGATGAATAATCACGCACGCTCCGGGCGATCCAGGCGAACTGTTCCTACGCGCCCCCCCCATCGACGCTTGACTCACCGTGTGCCCCCCCAAAATGCCCAGTTATCCGCTCCGTATCCTGTTGGTGGAGGATCATCCATTCCAACTCCTCGCCACCCAGTGCCTGCTCAGGAGCTTCGGCTTCGCACGGCTGACCCCGGCCGAAAACGCCGAGCAGGCAATCTGCTTGATGTCGCGGGCCGAGGTGCCCTTCGACATCATCCTGTGTGACCAATGCCTGCCCGATTTGCCGGGGCTCGAGCTGATTGAAATCGCCAGTCGCCGGCGCTTCACCACCACCGCCATCCTGCTGAGCGGATTGCCCGTGGTCGAGCTAGCCACCCTGATCGCCCAAGCCATGGATCGTGGCCTGCCACTGCTCGGCTATTTATCAAAGCCATTAAACAAAGATGAACTTGCACGCTTGATCTGCCCATTGCTCAGGTTACAAATGTAGGATTTTAAACATCATGATCCGATGAAATATGCCTGTACGATGCCCGTTAAATCCACGATAACAACCTTTAGCTCACTCACTTCCAAAGCCTTGTGATATCGCTTCACAAAGCCTTAGCAGATGGTAGGTATTTACCTTTTTTAGTGTAGGAATTTTCCTGTTTTGTACCTACTTGCCCCTGAGCTCATGCCCCCCTGTGCTCTTCTGAGCTAATGTGCCCGCTTTATTTGCACTTACACGGACTATGATCATGAACTCAGTTTTTATTATCGACGACCATCCGGTTATACGGCTTGCCATCCGGATGTTGTTGGAGCATGAAGGTTACAAAGTGGTGGGCGAAACGGACAACGGATGCGATGCCATTCAAATGGTCCGGGAATGCCTGCCTGACCTGATTATCCTCGATATCAGTATTCCCAAGCTGGATGGGCTTGAAGTGCTCTGCCGATTCAACGCAATGAATACACCGATGAAAACCCTGATCCTGACAGCCCAATCCCCTACCCTGTTCGCCACCCGCTGCATGCGCTCGGGCGCCGATGGCTACGTGTGCAAGGAGGGCGACCTGAGTGAGTTGCTGAGCGCCATCCGCGCGGTGCTGTCCGGCTATAACTACTTCCCCAGCCAGGCATTGACCACCAACGGTATAGACGGTGTGGAAACCCAGGAACTTGAATTATTCAAAACCGTCAACGATCGGGAACTAATGGTATTGCAATTATTTGCACAAGGTCGTACCAACAAGGAAATTGCCAAAGGCATGTTTCTGAGCAACAAAACAGTAAGCACTTATAAAAAGAGGCTGATGCAGAAACTTCAAGCCAAATCCTTGGTAGAACTTATCGAGATGGCAAAACGAAACGCGCTAGTGTGAGAAAGCGGATGCCCAGGCGTATAAAGGACTATCTGATTACATTGAGTGCCGGCTTGTGCTTCAGCACCGCCGTGCTCGCGAACCATCAAACGGGCCCGGAACATTTCACCTTGCTGAGCCGTGCAGGCTCCGTTCAACTGGAAACCCACCTGAACAAGGCCCAACGCCAATGGCTGCAAAACAAACGCGAGTTGGTGCTGGGCACCGCATCGCCTGACTATCCTCCCTTCGACCTTACGTCCAGTGGTCGCGACTATGAGGGGCTCACCGCCGATTACGCCGGCCTGCTCGCCAAGGCGCTGGCCTTGCCGGTAAAGGTATTGCGCTACCCCTCCCGAGAGGCCGCCATCCGCGCCCTTGAAACAGGCGATATTGACTTATTGGGCACCTCGAACGGCTTTGAGGCGGCAAACCCGAACCTCACGCTCTCCGAACCCTATGCCGTTGACCAGCCAGTGTTGGTCACCCGCGAAGGTGAGACCCGCAGCCTGAATGATGGGCTGGCCGGAATGCGCCTGGCCCTGGTCTACCACTACCTGCCCCTGAGCGAAGTAGAAAAACTGTATCCCCAGGCGATCATTCGCGCTTACCCCTCCTATCAAAATGCCTTGAATGCGGTGGCATTCGACCAGGCTGACGTATTCCTCGGCGATACCATTTCCACCCATTACATGATCAATAAGGGCTACCTGAAAAACATCCACATGGCCAACTTCGGCAAACACGAGGCCTATGGGTTCAGCTTTGCCATGCCCCAGCACCAGCGCACGCTCTTGAGTATTGTCGACGCGGTGCTGACGGCCGTCCCTACCAATGAACGGGAAACCATCGCCAAGCGCTGGAGCGCCGGCAGCGACATCCTGTTGACCGACCAGAAGCTGCAACTGACGCAGCGTGAGGAGCGTTGGTTGAAGGACCACCCGGTGGTCAAAGTGATTGTGAACGAAACCTTCGCCCCGCTGACGTTCTTCGACGCCGAAGGCAATTTCCGCGGCATCACCGCTGACCTGCTGGAGTTGATCCGCTTGCGCACCGGGCTGCGCTTCGAGATCCATCGCGGGCGTGACCTGAGCGCGATGATCGAACAGGTGGACGTCGGTAAAGTCGACATGATTGGCGCAATCGTGCCCAGCGCTGAACGGGAAGCGCAACTGAACTTCAGTCGACCTTACCTGGAAAACTCCTATGTGCTGCTGACTCGCAAAGCCGCTGACGCCCCCTCGAACCTGGAGCAGATGGCCGGCAAGCGCCTGGCAATCACCCTGGGCAATCCTCTGGAATCCCTCCTGCGCCGCGACTTTCCAGAGGTCCAACTGGTCAAGGCCAGCGACACCTTCAGGGCCTCGGAACTGCTGGCCCAAGGGCAGGTGGAAGGCGCGGTGAACTCCCTGGTCGTCGCCAACTACTTGCTGTCGTCCTCGATGTTCCAGGACAAACTGCAGATCAGCACCAGTATCGGCACGACTCCAGCCACCTTTGCCCTGGCGACGGCGCGCAGTGCCACCGAACTCAGCTCGATTCTCGACAAGGCCCTGCTGAGCATCGCCCCGGACGAGCTGGGCGTGATCAACAGTCGCTGGCGTGGCTACACCGCCGCCTCCGACAGCTACTGGCGCAACTATCACCAACTGATCACCCGCATCATCATCGGCACCGGGCTTTTGCTGCTGCTGTCCCTGGCCTGGAACGCCTACATGCGCCGCCAGATCAAACATCGCAAGATGGCCGAGCGAGCCCTCAATGATCAGTTCGAGTTCATGCGCGCGCTGGTCAACGAAACCCCGCACCCCATCTACGTACGTGACCGTAAAGGCCTGCTGCAGACCTGCAACGACAGCTACCTGCAGGTGTTCGACGTCAAGCGCGAGGACGTGATCGGCAAAAGTGCCCTCCAGATGAGCGAGGCGCTTGAAACGGACGCCGAGCAATACCATGCCGATTATCAGCGGGTGATGACCGAAGGCAACCCGCTGATCCTGGATCGCACCCTGTATATCCGTGGGGATAAACTGACGATCTACCACTGGATCCTGCCGTACCGCGACTCTACCGGGGAAGTACAGGGGATCATCGGGGGCTGGATTGACATCAGCGAGCGACGCCAACTGTTCGATGAAATCCGCGCAGCCAAAGAACGCGCCGACGAGGCGAATCGGGCCAAGAGCACGTTCCTCGCCACCATGAGCCATGAAATACGTACGCCGATGAACGCCGTGATCGGCATGCTGGAGTTGACCCTCAAGCGAGCCGACCAGGGCCATCTTGATCGCCCGGCCATCGAAGTGGCGTACAACTCGGCCAAGGACCTGCTGGAGCTGATCGGCGATATCCTCGACATCGCGCGCATCGAATCCGGCCGCCTGAGCCTGGCCCCGGAGCGCGTCAACCTACGCGAAGTGATCGAGTCGGTGGTGCGTGTCTTCGACGGCCTGGCGCGCCAGAAGACCCTCAGCCTGTCCCTTGAGTTCAAGCCCGACCGCGATGACACCGAAGTGCTGATCGACCCGCTGCGCTTCAAGCAAGTGCTGTCGAACCTGGTCAGCAATGCCATCAAGTTCACCGAGCGTGGCCAGGTAAACATCAAGGTGGAGGTATTGCCCACCGATGTGGCGCAACAGGTCGAGATGAAGCTGGTGGTCGAGGATACGGGGATCGGTATCAGCCGGGATGATCAGTTGCGCCTGTTCGAACCCTTTGCCCAGGCTGACAATTCCGGGCAGCTCGCCAGGAGTGGCGCCGGCCTGGGGTTGGTTATCTGCCGCAGCCTGTGCGCAATGATGGGCGGGCAACTGAGCTTGAGCAGCGTGCCTATGGTGGGCACCCAAGTGCATGTGAACCTGAAAATGGCGCGCCTGCAGCCGCTGCAGACAACGCATGAACCCAAGCCCGAGGCGCCGGCAACCGCGCGCGTACTCAATGTGCTGGTGGTGGATGATCACCCCGCCAACCGCTTGCTGATGTGCCAGCAACTGGGTTACCTGGGTCATCAGTTCACCGCAGCGCAGAACGGCGCCGCCGGCTTCCAGGCCTGGCGCCAGGAGCGCTTCGACCTGGTCATCGCCGACTGCAACATGCCCATCATGAATGGCTACGAGTTGAGTCGCTCGATCCGCGAATATGAACAGCGTGAGCAACGGGTGCCTTGCGTGGTGCTGGGTTTTACCGCCAATGCCCAGCCCGAGGAGAAACAACGCTGCGCTGAAGCCGGCATGAACGATTGCCTGTTCAAACCCATCAGCCTCACGGCACTGGAGCGGCAACTGGCGCAGATCGCCCCACAACCGGCCGCCCTGCACCTGGACCTCGGCAACTTCGAGGCCCTGACCGGCGGCGATCCTCAGTTGAGCTGGCGTTTGCTGGAGGAACTGCTCAGCAGCAGTCGACATGATCGCCAGGAACTGACTGCGCTGATTGGTGCCCACGCCCCGCTCCAGGACATCATCGAGCAGGCCCACAAAATCAAGGGGGCTGCCCGCATCGTTCAGGCGACGCCACTGGCCGGACAGTGCGAAACCCTGGAACAGGCGTGCGTGCGCGGCGATGACTGGGCGCTGATCGAAGCCGGTGCGAAAGCCTTGGAGAGGCTCATGCTGGAGCTGGAGAGGTTACTGCAAGGGCAGCTTCACGGCCTGGATGGCCGGTAAGGGCGGATGCCGCCCCTTGCGTGATCAGCAGTCGGTCAAGCGCAGGAAAATCGCCGCCAGCTGTTCAATGCCCGCTTGATCCTGGAGGGTAAAACGCGCCAGCGACGGGCTGTCGAGGTCGAGGACGCCAACCAGTTTGCCGTCCTTGACCAAGGGCACCACCAGTTCGCTGTTGGAGGCGCTGTCACAGGCAATGTGCCCGGGAAACGCATGCACATCCTCGACCCGCTGGGTTTGCCGCGACGCCGCCGCCGCACCGCACACCCCGCGGCCAAACGGGATGCGCACACAGGCGATCTGGCCCTGGAACGGCCCAAGCATCAACTCTTCGTTGCGGTTGAGGTAGAAGCCGGCCCAGTTCAGGTCGTCCAACTGGTTGAACAGGAATGCAGAAAACTGCGCACTGTTGGCGATAAAGTCGCGCTCATCGGCCAGCAGCGACTCCAGTTGCGCGCAGAGCATGGCGTAGCCATCCAGGCCAGTGCCGGCGCTGTGTAGATCGATCATGGTTGAAGCTCCAGCAATTTGAGACCCACCCAGTAACGGGCGAATTGGTAGGCGCAACGGCCGTTGCGGTTGCCGCGACCGGTGGCCCAGCGCACGGCGAGGATGTCGAGGGCTTCATCGCGCTGCCACTGCAAACCGGCCTTGCTCGCCAGCTCGCCGATCCAATGCTCCACCACCTCCAGGAAGTGCTCCTGGGTGAAGGGGTAGAACGACAGCCACAAGCCAAAACGGTCGGACAGGGCGATCTTGTCTTCCACCGCCTCGCTGGGGTGCAGTTCGCCATCCACGCGTTTCCAGTTGTCGTTGTCACTCTGGTTTTCCGGCACCAAGTGGCGGCGGTTGGAGGTGGCGTACAACAGCACGTTTTCCGGCGCTTGCTCCAGGGAGCCGTCAAGCACGCTTTTAAGCACGCGGTAATCGCCTTCACCGGCCTCGAACGACAGGTCATCGCAGAACAGGATAAAGCGCTGCGGTAGCTTGAGCAGTTGCTCGACCACACGCGGCAGGTCGGCCAAATGATCGCGCTCGATCTCGATCAGACGCAAGCCAGCCTCGGCGTGGTGGGCCAGCAAGGCGCGGACCATGGATGATTTGCCGGTGCCACGCGAGCCCCACAGCAACGCATGGTTGGCGGGCAGGCCGTCGATGAACTGTTGGGTGTTGCGTGCCAGTGTTTCACGTTGCTTGTCCACGCCGATCAGGTCGGACAGGCGCATGTCGAGGCTCACGTCCAGTGGCAGCAAGAAACCACTACGGCCTTCGCGCTGCCAGCGGGCAGCCAGGCACTGGTTCCAATCGATGGTTTGGCGGGGCGCGGGCAACAGCGGTTCCAGGCGGGCAAGTACTGCATCGGCCCGCTCAAGAAAGGCATTCAATCGAGAGTCCACGATTATTCCTCTGGCAAGTTCTTGCAAAAGATGGCGTATTGGCAGCCCTGCGGCAGACCGCACGAGGCTGCGTAAAAAAACGATTCATGCCGGGCAGGCCAGAGCGTGTGGATGTTCAGCTATGCTTGCCGGGCGAAGGGAAACGTGAAGTGGTTCAACACTCGATGGATATCAAGTTCGCCCACCGCTTGTCTTATAAACAAGCCAGATTGACTGTGCTGGTCGGTTTCGTCTTGGGAACCTTGCTCAGCCTGATCCAAATCGGCATTGATTATGCCAGCGAAGACGCATCCATCAACCGTGAAATTCGCTCACTGATCGAAATCAGCCACAACCCCGCGTCACGCATCGCCTACAACATTGACGCCGAACTGGCCCAGGAACTGACCCTGGGCCTGCTGCACTCCCCTGCCATCATTCACGCCCAGTTGATCGACAACAATGGCGTGGTACTGGCCGATGTCGACCGGCCGCACAAGGAAAGCACCTACCGGCCCATCAGCGACTTCCTGTTTGGCGCCAACCGCCGGTTCGAAGACCGGCTGTTCCTCAGCCATATGCCCAACGAATCCCTCGGTGTACTGCGCCTGGACGTGGACACCTATGCGTTTGGCAGCCGCTTCCTGCACCGAGCCGAGATCACCCTGCTCAACGGCTTCGCCCGCAGCCTGTTGCTGACCGGCATCCTGCTGGCCTTGTTCTACGTGATGTTGACCCAACCGCTGGTGCGCATTATCCGCGAGCTGAGTCACCGCAGACAGGCACGCCTGGATTGTCCGCCCGGCCATGAACACGACGAAATCGGCGTATTGGTGAACGTTGCCAACCAGCAATTCGAAAACATGGAGACGGAGATCCAGCAGCGCCGTCACGCCGAGGATCGCCTGACCGAATACCTGGGGCAACTGGAGGACATCGTCTCCGCCCGGACCCTGGAGCTCAAGGCCAGCAACCAGCAGCTGAGCCAGTCCAATGCCGAACTGGAAGCGGCGAAGATGCATGCACTGGGCATGGCGCAGGCGCGGGCGGCGTTCCTGGCCAACATGAGCCACGAGATCCGCACCCCGCTCAACGGCCTGTTGGGGATGATCGCACTGTCACTGGACAGCCCGCTCAATGCTGAACAACGTCAGCAACTGTCCATCGCCCATGACTCGGGCAAGGTGCTGGTGGAATTGCTCAACGATATCCTCGACCTGTCCAAGTTCGACGCCGGTCAGCTGGAGCTGGAGCGCATCCCGTTTGACCTGGGCTCACTGGTGGAAGACACCGCCAACCTGTTGTCGCAGAACGCGGCGCCAAGCGTCGAACTGACCTGCCTGATCGACCCGCAGTTTCCCGCCCAGGTCTTGGGTGACCCGACCCGTGTGCGGCAGATCGTCAGTAACCTGCTGTCCAATGCCTTGAAGTTCACCCGCTTCGGCCGAGTCGATGTACGCCTCAGCGCGCTGGAAGGCCGGGTGCGCATTGAAGTGTGTGATACCGGCATCGGCATTGCCCAGGAAGCCCAGGTGAAAATCTTCCAACCGTTCACCCAGGCGGGCGCCGGCATCACCCGCCAGTTTGGCGGCACGGGCCTGGGCCTGGCGCTGACGCACAACCTGTGTGAAGCCATGAAGGGCCGCTTGAGCATCAGCTCGGAGGTGGGCTTCGGCAGCCAGTTCTGCGCCGACCTGCCGTTGCCGATCCATTTGCCCGCCGTGCAACCGACACCGCTCAAAGGTGAAGTGATCGCCATCACCAGCGCCGGCAGCGGCCTGACCGAACTGCTCACCACCCTGCTGCCCCACTGGGGGCTGACACCGCGCTGCTACCCGCGTGATGAAGACGTGAGCGGGCAAACCCCGGACCTGCTGATCACCGATTGCCCCGAATGCCTGTTCCGTCTGCGCCCTTCCATCAGCGCGCCAATCCTGCTGGTAACCGCCTATGGCAATTTCATGCCGGGCGAAGAAGTCGCGGCACTGGCCCCCTTGCAGCAACAGGCGCGCCCGTTGAGCCGCAACGCGCTGTATCAGATTTTGCAACGTAACCTGCGCAGCGATAACCCGCTGATCATCGACCCCATCCAGATGGAAGCCGCGCCCCTGGCGCACCGGGCGCGCATCCTGCTGGTGGAGGACAACGCGGTCAACCAACTGGTGGCCAAAGGCATGCTGAGCAAACTGGGGTGCGAGGTGATCGTGGCCGCCCATGGCGGCGAGGCCCTCAAGTTTCTTGAGGACCAGCGCTTCGACATGGTGTTGATGGACTGCAATATGCCGGTGATGGACGGTTACGAGGCCAGTCGGCAGATCCGTCGCAGCGGGCGCTGGCCAGACCTGCCCATCGTCGCCTTAACCGCCAACGCCTTGTCCGAAGAGCGCGAGCGGTGCCGCGCCGCGGGCATGAATGACTACCTGGCCAAGCCGTTTCGCCGCGAGGAACTCAGCGGCTTGCTGGAGCTGTGGGTGCCGAAGACGACAAGTCTCTGATCTGGCGAAGCAACTGGTCCAGGCCATCGCGCAACGCGTCGGCCTGGTTCAGGTCGATGCCGCTGTCGCACAGCAGACGGGTCTTGAGGCCAAAGGCCTGGTCGCGCAATTGCACACCGTTTTCACTCAAGCTCAGGTGCACTTCCCGCTCATCCTTGGCGCTGCGCTGGCGCCGCACCCACTGGAGTTGCTCAAGACGCTTGAGCAGCGGCGTCAGCGTGCCCGAGTCCAGCATCAGGCGCTCACCCAGGGCCTTGACCGTGGGTTGTGCCGGCGCTGCGGCATGCCACTCCCACAACACCAGCATCACCAGGTATTGCGGGTAGGTCAGGCCAAGCTGATCAAGCATCGGCTTATAGGCGCGGGTCACGGCCCTGGAGGCGGCGTAGAGTTTGAAACACAGTTGGTGGTCGAGCGCCAGGGACACGGTCATTTGAGCAGGGCTTCGATCTCTTGGGTCAGGTCCTGCGGCTTGGTGGTCGGGGCAAACCGCTTGACGACCTGGCCGTCACGGCCAATCAGGAACTTGGTGAAATTCCACTTGATGCCCTTGGAACCCAGCAGGCCCGGTGCCTGTTTCTTCAACTGCACGAACAACGGGTGGGCATCGCTGCCATTCACGTCGATTTTTTTGAACAGCGGGAAGCTGACGCCGAAGTTCAACTCGCAGAATTCGGAAATCGCGCCTTCGTTACCCGGTTCCTGCTTGCCGAACTGGTTGCAAGGGAAGCCCAACACCACCAGGCCCTGGTCCTTGTACTGCTGCCAGAGTTGCTCCAGGCCTTTGTACTGCGGGGTGAAACCGCACTTGCTGGCGGTGTTGACCACCAGGATGGCCTTGCCGGCGAAATCGGCCAAGGTCTTTTGCTCACCCTTGATGGTGGTGCAAGGGATACTCAGCAGGTTGTCGCTCATGGCAGTGCCTCGATAAGGGGGGAAAGAGGGATAAACATAGTAGGCAATTCAATTGTGTGCAATTCAATTGACTGAGCGAATGGCACGGTATCAGGTGGGAGCGGGCCCGCTCCCCCATTTTTCGATCGGGTTACAACCCGATCGCTAGCGCGGGACGAGGTCCAGGCACACCGAGTTGATGCAATAACGCAGGCCGGTCGGCGGCGGGCCGTCCGGAAACACGTGGCCCAGGTGCGCATCGCACTTGGCGCAGGTGACTTCGGTGCGGATCATGCCGTGGCTGACATCGCGGATCTCGACCATCGCGCTGTCGGCGATCGGCGCGTAGAAGCTCGGCCAGCCGCAGCCGGAATCAAACTTGGTGGTCGAATCGAACAGCGGCGCGTTACAGCAGATGCAGTGATACACGCCGTCGGTCTTGGTTGCGTTGTACTTGCCGCTGAAAGGCCGCTCGGTGCCCTTGAGACGGCACACGTTGTACTGCTCTGGGTCGAGCATTGCCTTCCATTCATCAACGGTTTTCTGCAGCTTTTCCATCGGTACACCTCGGCAATTGAAAAACCCTGATCTGTATCTTTTCCATAGATCAGGCGGCACGTATGATTGCGCCTATTCAAAACGCCAGTCTGGCACCGGCGCTACCGGCATTCAAACGTATTTATGGGTGCGGCCTGCGCAGGATTCAACGTACGGTAGTGCCCACACCGTCTGGATCGTTCATTTTCAGGATCACATCGCCATGCAGGTCAGCAAATCGAACAAGCTCGCCAACGTCTGCTACGACATTCGCGGCCCAGTGCTCAAGCACGCCAAGCGCCTGGAAGAGGAAGGCCATCGCATCCTCAAGCTGAACATCGGCAACCCGGCGCCCTTTGGTTTCGAAGCGCCGGACGAAATCCTCCAGGACGTGATCCGCAACCTGCCCACCGCCCAGGGCTACAGTGACTCCAAGGGCCTGTTCAGCGCGCGCAAGGCGGTGATGCAGTACTACCAGCAGAAGCAGGTCGAAGGTGTCGGCATCGAAGACATCTACCTGGGCAATGGTGTGTCCGAGCTGATCGTGATGTCCATGCAGGCGCTGCTCAACAATGGCGACGAAGTCCTGGTACCCGCGCCGGACTACCCGCTGTGGACCGCCGCCGTGACCCTGGCCGGTGGCCACCCGGTGCACTACCTGTGTGACGAAGGCGCCGACTGGTTCCCGGACCTGGCCGACATCAAGGCCAAGATCACCCCGAATACCAAAGCCCTGGTGATCATCAACCCGAACAACCCCACAGGCGCGGTGTACTCCAAGGAAGTGTTGCTGGGCATGCTCGAGCTGGCACGCCAGCACAACCTGGTGGTGTTCTCCGACGAGATCTACGACAAGATCCTCTACGACGATGCGGTGCATATCTGCACCGGTTCCCTGGCGCCGGACCTGCTGTGCCTGACCTTCAACGGCCTGTCGAAGTCCTACCGCGTGGCGGGCTTCCGCTCCGGCTGGATCGCCATTTCCGGGCCCAAGCACAACGCCCAGAGCTACATCGAAGGCATCGACATGCTGGCCAACATGCGCCTGTGCGCCAACGTGCCGAGCCAACATGCGATCCAGACCGCCCTCGGCGGCTACCAGAGCATCAATGACCTGATCCTGCCCCAGGGCCGCCTGCTGGAACAGCGCAACCGTACGTGGGAGCTGCTCAATGCGATCCCGGGCGTGAGCTGCGTGAAGCCCATGGGGGCGCTGTATGCCTTCCCGCGGATCGACCCGAAGGTCTGCCCGATCCTCAACGACGAGAAGTTCGTGCTCGACCTGCTGCTGTCGGAAAAACTGCTGGTGGTGCAAGGCACCGCGTTCAACTGGCCGTGGCCGGACCACTTCCGCGTGGTGACCTTGCCGCGTGTGGATGACCTGGACATGGCCATTGGTCGCATCGGCAACTTCCTCAAGTCCTATCGCCAGTAATGGAAACGGCGCTGTGCGACCGACAGTCGGTCGTACAGCGAGTATCTGGCAACACTTCTCTGCCCTTTCCTCGCTTCAACACTTCGCGGGACTCGCAAAAGCCACCCGCCCCCTATAATTACAGGGCTGCAAGGCACCGACGAGCCGATCAAGGGGCCTTTTCCCTCTCGGAAAATCCCTTCAAGGCTCTACGTTCTGGCTGTAGGACACAGTTTGAAATAGTCGCTCGGTTGAATCACCCCATGCCGCACCTTATATACCCCGCAGTACGCGACATATTAAGCATGAGGAGAACTCTACAACCATGATGCGCATCCTGCTGTTCTTGGCCACTAACCTTGCGGTCGTGCTGATTGCCAGCATCACCTTGAGCCTTTTCGGCTTCAACGGGTTCATGGCGGCCAACGGGGTTGACCTGAACCTCAATCAGCTGCTGGTTTTCTGTGCGGTCTTTGGTTTCGCCGGCTCGTTGTTCTCGCTGTTCATCTCCAAGTGGATGGCGAAGATGAGCACCAGCACCCAGGTCATCACCCAGCCACGTACCCGGCATGAACAATGGTTGCTGCAAACCGTCGAGCAGTTGTCCCGCGAGGCAGGGATCAAGATGCCCGAGGTCGGGATTTTCCCGGCTTATGAAGCCAACGCCTTTGCCACCGGCTGGAACAAGAACGACGCACTCGTTGCGGTCAGCCAGGGCATGCTGGAACGTTTCTCGTACGATGAAGTGAAAGCCGTGCTGGCCCACGAAATCGGCCACGTCGCCAACGGTGACATGGTCACCTTGGCACTGGTCCAGGGCGTGGTGAACACCTTCGTGATGTTTTTCGCGCGGATCATCGGCAACTTCGTCGACAAGGTGATCTTCAAGAACGAAGGCGGCCGTGGCATTGCCTACTTCGTGGCGACCATCTTCGCCGAAGTGGTGCTGGGCTTCCTGGCCAGCGCGATCACCATGTGGTTCTCGCGCAAACGGGAATTCCGCGCAGACGAAGCCGGGGCCCGCCTGGCGGGTACCGGGGCGATGATCGCAGCACTGCAACACCTGCGCTCCGAACAGGGCCTGCCGGTGCATATGCCGGACAGCCTGACCGCCTTCGGCATCAACGGCGGCATCAAACAGGGCATGGCTCGCCTGTTCATGAGCCACCCACCGTTGGAAGAGCGTATCGACGCACTGCGCCGTCGGGGCTGATGGCAAGGTGACACAAGAAGGGGCGATCTGATCGCCCCTTTTTGTGGGCGCTCGCAATAGCCAGAGGTATCTACACAACGCAGTAGCAACCACACTAACCCCCGGTGTCAGGGTAGTTGTCGTGTCCTCCGCTTTTTAAAAGTATTCCGGGGGCGGCAAGAGTAAGGTCATGCCTTT
>NZ_LKEG01000008.1 GCF_001645105.1 Pseudomonas marginalis | reverse complement strand
CCGTGAGGCCGGTGCTCCGTCGGCCCCGGTCATGTTGTTGCTGCATGGCTTCCCCAGTTCGTCGCATATGTTCCGCGACCTGATCCCTTTACTCGCCACGCGATTCCGGGTGATCGCCCCGGATCTGCCGGGTTTCGGGTTTACCGAGGTGCCGGCCGAACGCGATTACCTCTACAGTTTCGATAACCTGGCGATCACGGTGGGGCATTTTGTCGAGGCGTTGGCGTTGAGCCGCTACGCCCTGTACGTCTTCGATTACGGTGCGCCGGTCGGTCTGCGCCTGGCGGTGGCACACCCGGAACGGGTCAGCGCGTTGGTGTCGCAAAATGGCAACGCCTACCTGGAAGGCCTGGGCGATGCCTGGGCGCCGATTCGTACCTACTGGGCCGAGCCGAGCCAAGCCAACCGTGAAGTGATCCGCAACGCCGTGATCAGCCTCGAAGGCACGCGCTACCAGTACCTGCATGGTGTGAATCAGCCCGAGCGGGTGGCGCCGGAAGCCTACATGCTCGACGTACTGCTCATGCAGCGTCCCGGCAACGACGAGATCCAGCTGGACCTGTTCCTCGACTACCGTAACAACCTGACGCTCTACCCGGCATTCCAGGCCTTCTTCAACGCCACGCAAGTGCCGACACTGGTGATCTGGGGCCAGAACGATCCGTTCTTCATCCCGCCAGGTGCGCACGCCTATAAAACCGACAACCCCAACGCGGTGGTGGAACTGCTGGACACCGGCCACTTCGCCCTGGAAACCCATGCGGCGCATATCGCCGAGCGGATTCACGCGGTACTGGGCAACGCCATCAACTGATGGCGCACCACGAACGCACACGTTCGTCCAGTGAATAAAACAGACTGGCCGGGTGCCAATGGCCCTGTTACAACAGCGAAAAGCCTCACTGACGCTGGAGACGCATCCCATGAGCACCTGGCCAGACACCCGAATTCTCGACCTGCTGGGCATCGACGTGCCGATCATCCAGGCCCCCATGGCCGTCGGCACCACCACGGCCATGGTCATCGCCGCCAACGCTGCGGGTGCGCTGGGTTCATTACCGGCCGCCGCGCTGAGCATCGAGCAGCTGCGCGACGCGCTGAGCACTATCCGCCAGGCCGGCGCACGGCCGATCAACGTCAATTTCTTCTGCCACCAACCGCCCGCGCCCGATGCAGCGCGTGATCAACACTGGAAGGCGTTGCTGGAGCCCTACTACCGCGAATTGGGTGCCGACTATGACGCGCCAACCCCGGTCTCCAACCGCGAACCGTTCAACGAGGCGGCTTGCCAGGTGGTTGAAGAGTTTCGCCCGGAGGTGGTCAGTTTCCACTTTGGCCTGCCGGAAAAATCCCTGTTGGACCGAGTAAAAGCCTCGGGTGCGAAAGTGCTGTCCTCGGCCACCACCGTCGAAGAAGCCCTCTGGCTGGAACAGCACGGCTGCGATGCAATCATCGCCATGGGCAGTGAAGCGGGTGGGCATCGTGGGTTGTTTCTCAGCGATGACCTCAACACCCAGATCGGCTTGTTCGCCCTGGTGCCGCAAGTGGTCGACGCCGTCAGCGTGCCGGTGATTGCCGCCGGCGGCATCGGTGATGCACGTGGGATTGTCGCGGCATTCGCCCTGGGCGCCTCGGCGGTGCAGATCGGTACGGCGTACCTGTTTACCCCCGAAGCCCATGTCACCGCGTCCCACCATCACGCACTGCGCCACGCCCAGGCCAGCGAAACCGCGCTGACCAACCTGTTCACCGGTCGCCCGGCACGCGGCATCGTCAACCGGGTCATGCGTGAGCTCGGTGCAATCAACCCGGCCGCGCCGGCCTTCCCTACCTCCGGCGGTGCGCTGATACCGCTCAAGGCCAAGGATGAGGCCGGCTTCAGTAACCTGTGGTCCGGCCAGGCCCTGCGCCTGGGCAAAGACATCACCACGTATGAGCTGACCCGCGAACTGGCGGAGCAGGCGTTGGCCAAGTTCAACTAGAACCTTCACCTGTGGCAACTTTGCACTGTACCGGCAATGGCCAACCGCTATATATTCCCATACATAGCGGTAAGGCCTTCTCCCTATAACAAGCCGTACAGACTCAAAGGAGCTGCTTCATGAAGACTCACGCCCCACGCTTGGCCGTCCTGGTCGCTGCCCTCGCCTTCGGTTCGGCGCAGGCCGATGAAGTCCAGGTGGCCGTGGCCGCCAACTTCACCGCACCGATCCAGGCGATTGCTGCCGACTTCGAGAAAGACACCGGCCACAAGTTGGTCGCCGCCTACGGTGCCACCGGCCAGTTCTACACCCAGATCAAGAATGGCGCGCCCTTCGAAGTGTTCCTGAGCGCCGACGACACCACGCCGCAAAAACTCGAAACCGAAGGCGACACCGTCAAGGGCTCACGCTTCACCTACGCCATCGGCACCCTCGCGCTGTGGTCGGCCAAAGAAGGCTACGTGGACGCCAAAGGTGACGTGCTGAAGAAAAACGAATTCCGGCACCTCTCCATCGCCAACCCCAAAGCCGCACCCTACGGCCTCGCCGCCACCCAGGTGTTGGCCAAGGAAGGTCTGACCGAGAAGGTCAAAGACAAGCTCGTTGAAGGCCAGAACATCACCCAGGCCTATCAGTTCGTGTCCACCGGCAACGCCGAGCTGGGTTTTGTCGCCTTGTCGCAGATCTACAAAGACGGCAAAGTCACCAGCGGGTCGGCCTGGATTGTTCCAGCCGCGATGCATGACCCGATCAAACAGGACGCAGTGATCCTCAACAAGGGCAAGGACAGCGCGGCTGCCAAGGCACTGGTTGAGTACCTCAAGGGGCCTAAAGCCGCTGCCGTCATCAAGTCCTACGGTTACGAGCTGGCCAAGTAAATGCCGTTATCGAGTGCCGATTTTTCCGCTATCTGGCTGACCATCAAACTGGCGTCACTGACCACCGTGATCCTGCTGGTCATCGGCACTCCGATTGCCCTGTGGTTGTCGCGCACCCGCTCCTGGTGGCGCGGCCCCATCGGCGCCGTCGTCGCCTTGCCGTTGGTGTTGCCGCCGACGGTGATCGGCTTCTACCTACTGTTGACCATGGGCCCCAATGGCTATTTCGGCCAGTTCACCCAGTGGCTGGGCCTGGGCACTCTCACCTTCAGCTTCGCCGGGCTGGTCATCGGTTCGGTGATCTATTCCATGCCGTTTGTGGTGCAGCCGTTGCAAAACGCCTTCTCCGCCATCGGCACGCGCCCGCTGGAAGTGGCGGCGACCTTGCGCGCCAATCCCTGGGATACGTTTTTTAGCGTGATCCTGCCCCTGGCGCGTCCAGGCTTCATCACCGCTTCGATCCTCGGTTTCGCGCACACCGTCGGTGAATTCGGCGTGGTGCTGATGATCGGCGGCAATATCCCGGACAAGACCCGGGTGGTGTCCGTACAGATCTACGACCACGTGGAAGCCATGGAATATGCCCAGGCCCATTGGCTGGCCGGTGCCATGGTGGTGTTCGCGTTCCTGGTGTTGCTGGCGCTTTACTCCAGCCGTAAAACCAAGATGGGCTGGAGCTGATGTCGATGATCGATGTACGCCTGCACCTGAAGTATTCGGGCTTTGCCCTCGACGTCGACCTGCACCTGCCCGGCCGCGGGGTGACCGCGTTGTATGGGCATTCCGGCTCCGGCAAGACCACGTGCCTGCGCTGTATCGCCGGGCTGGAGCGCGCCGAAGACGGTTTTATCCAGATCAACGATGAAGTCTGGCAAGACAGCCGCAACGGGCGGTTTGTACCCCCGCATAAGCGCGCGCTGGGTTACGTGTTTCAGGAGGCCAGCCTGTTTGCGCATCTGTCGGTGCGAGACAACTTGGCGTTCGGCCTCAAGCGCATTCCTCGGCAGCAGCGCCGTGTGGACATGGACCAGGCCACCGAGTTGCTGGGTATCGGTCACCTGCTTGACCGCCATCCCCAGCACCTCTCCGGCGGTGAACGCCAACGCATCGGCATCGCCCGCGCGCTGCTCACCAGCCCAAGCCTGCTGTTGATGGACGAGCCGCTGGCCGCCCTCGACAGCCAGCGCAAAGGCGAGATCCTGCCGTACCTCGAACGCCTGCACGATGAGCTGGATATCCCGGTCCTGTACGTCAGCCATGCTCAGGATGAGGTGGCGCGCCTGGCCGATCACATCGTGTTGCTCAGCGACGGCAAGGCCTTGGCCAGCGGCCCCATCGGCGAAACCCTGGCGCGGCTAGACCTGCCCCTGGCGTTGGGCGACGACGCAGGTGTGGTGATCAACGGCACGGTCAACGCCTACGACGATCACTACCAGTTGCTCACCCTGCAACTGCCCGCCAGCGACCTGCACATGCGTGTGGCCCATGCACCGCTGGCCGTGGGCAAAGCGCTGCGCATCAAGGTGCAGGCGCGTGATGTCAGCCTGAGCCTGCAGGCCGAGGAACACAGCAGCATCCTCAACCGCTTGCCGGTGACGGTCATTCAGGAGATCTCGGCGGACAACAGCGCGCACGTGCTGGTGCGCCTGGACGCGGGGGGCACGCCGTTGCTGGCGCGCATCACGCGCTTCTCCCGCGACCAACTGCAATTGCACCCCGGCCAGACGCTGTGGGCGCAGATCAAGGCGGTCGCCGTGCTGGCGTGAAAAACCTTTTGGCACGACCGCATACGGCTGCGGTCAATCAGACATACCGGCCTGATTTGTTGCCAAGGAACCCGTCCCATGTCCGACTCTGCGCTGCCCCGCGACCTGCATTACGTTGACGACACCCAGCCTGGCATCCGTCGCAAGACGGTGCGCGGCAAGTTCCAGTATTTCGACCCCAAGGGCGTACGCATCACCGACGCCGATGAGATCAAGCGCCTCAACGCCCTGGCGGTCCCACCGGCCTACACCGATGTGTGGATCTGCGCCGACCCGCGCGGCCACCTGCAAGCCACCGGCCGCGATGCACGTGGGCGCAAGCAGTACCGCTATCACGCGCGTTGGCGTGAAGTGCGCGACAGCGACAAGTACGCCCGGTTGCAGGAATTCGGCAACGCCCTGCCGACATTACGCAAACAGTTGGAAGCGAAAATCGCCGAGCCTGGCTTCACTCGCGAAAAAGTCTTGGCCACCGTGGTGATGCTGTTGGACGCCACGCTGATCCGCGTCGGCAATACCCAATATGCGCGGGACAACAAATCCTACGGGCTGACCACCCTGCGCACCCGCCATGTGGATGTGAAAGGCAGCGAGATCCAGTTCCAGTTTCGCGGCAAGAGTGGCGTGGAGCATCAGATCAGCGTCAAGGACCGGCGCCTGGCCACGGTGGTCAAGCGCTGCCTGGAATTGCCGGGGCAGAACCTGTTCCAGTACCTGGACGAAGATGGCGAGCGGCACACTGTCAGCTCCCAGGACGTGAATGAATACCTGCACAGCCTCACCGGTGCGGACTTCACCGCCAAGGACTACCGCACCTGGGCCGGCACGGCCATGGCGCTGGCGGTGTTGCGGGAATTGGAGTGGCAGCCTGAGTCCGATGCCAAGCGACACGTCGTGGCGATGGTCAAGGACGTCGCCAAGCAGTTGGGCAACACCCCGGCGGTGTGCCGCAAGTGCTACATCCACCCTGCCGTACTGGAGCATTTCAGCCTGGGCGAACTCTCCAAGCTGCCTAAGCCGCGACTGCGCAAAGGGCTCAAGGCCGAAGAGGTCGCCTTGGCGATGTTCCTTGAACAACTGGCGGCGGACTTGCCGAAAAAAGCCAAGGCGGGTTAGGCTTTGCCTCCCTTCTGATTCGCAGGACGATCGCCGACGTGAACCACTAAGCCTTCCAAAATGTATCTGCAACAAGCCGCCTGGCGCGCTTGTTGGCCTGTCCGACATTTTCTTGGAGGTGCTGATGACTGACGTCAACCGGCTGCCCGCGCTTGTTTCCCTGCAACACCTGAGTGTCCAGTTCGCCAGTGGCGAAACCTTGCTGGACGACCTGAGCCTGTCCATCGATCACACCCCCACCGGCATTGTGGGGCGCAACGGATGCGGTAAGAGTGTCCTGGCCCACGTGATCGCCGGGCTGCTGTCGCCCTCCTCCGGCACCCGCAATGGTACGGCCACTGTGGTCTATGTGGCGCAGAACCCCGTGGTTGCGCCAGGCGCGAGCATTGCCGACCTCACCGGCACCGCCGCGATCTTGTCAGCCCTTGGGCGCATGGCCCAAGGCACGGCGCAGGTCGATGATCTTGAGTTGATCGACGACCGTTGGGACCTGGCCGAGCGTTTGCGCAACGCCCTGGATGCAGCGGGCCTGGAAGCGCTTGGTGTCGACACCCCGGCCGACACACTCAGCGGCGGTCAGTTGGCACGGATTGCGGTTATCGGCGCGCTATTGGCTTCGCCACACCTGCTGGTGCTCGACGAGCCCACCAACCACCTCGACAGCGATGGCCGTGTATGGCTGCTGCGCCAACTCAGTGAGTGGCGCGGCGGCCTGGTGGTGGTCAGTCATGATCGACAATTGCTCAACACCATGGCACGCATCGTTGAACTGTCGCCCCTCGGCGTCCACGTGTATGGCGGCAACTACGATGCCTATCGGCACCAGCGCAATGCCGAACAACAGGCCGCCGTCTGCGCACTGGAACACGCCCGCCTGGCGCGCAGCCGCGAACGTCGGCGCCTGCAAAAAGATCATGACAGCCTGCAGCGCAACGCCGCTCGCTCACGCAAACACGCCGAGACCGCCAACGTCGACCGATTCACCCAGGCACGCTGGAAAGGCGCCGCCACGGAAATCGTCAACACCCTGCGCAGCGCGCACGGGCAGCGCAAACATGACCTGGATGCCCAGGTGCGCGAGGCCTACGAACGGGTCATGGAGGAAACGCCGACGCTGTTGGCGTTGCCCGCTTGCGCAGTGCCCGGCGGTCGCCAGGTGGTGTCCCTGATAGACGTAGAATTGCCTTGGCTGCCGTCGAGCCGCCTCAACGTCCAACTCGCCGGCCCGGTGCGCGTCGCGGTACGTGGGCCCAACGGCTGTGGCAAGTCCACACTGCTCAAGGTATTGGCGGGAGCATGGCGGGCGGTAAGCGGGGAATGCCGGGTGACGGTGCCCACTGCCTACCTTGATCAACACCTCGCACTGCTGGACGATCAACACTCCATCGTTGAACAGCTCAACCTGCTCGACACGCCACTGGCCGAAGCCCCATTGCGCACGCGCCTGGCTTTGCTGCAACTGGATGCCTTGCGGGTGACCCAGCCGGTCGGGCAGCTCAGTGGTGGCGAACGGCTAAAGGCAGCCATGGCCATTGCCCTGTGGCGCGAGGAGCCCGCGCAGCTGCTGTTGCTGGACGAGCCGACCAACCACCTGGACTTGGAATCGGTGACGGCGGTTGAGCAGGCGCTGCAGGGGTTTACCGGGGCAATCATTGTGGTGTCCCATGACCCGGCATTTGTGCAAACGATCAGGCCGACGCATTACCTCGACTGGCATCGCACGGGTTGGTCCCTGCAGTGTGTTTGAGGTCATTGCATACGCGCTGAAAGCGTCCTACGGTAGTGGCCGTATAATCTCACCGAGGAACCCGGTCCTATGCTGCCTTCGCCCCGCAAGCCCTACGCCAACGCTGCACTTGCCCATCGACAGCGCTGGCGTGGTCGGGTCGGGCTGATGCTGGTGGCCAGCCTGTCGGTACTGGCGGGCATGACCGATGCCATCGGTTTCATGGCAAGCGGCGACTTTGTTTCGTTCATGAGCGGCAATACCACGCGCCTGGCGGTGGCGATCAGCGCGGGAGAGCTTGGCCTGACCGGGCGCCTGTTGTTGCTGGTTGCGACATTTATCGTCGGCAACGCCTTGGGGGTAGTGGTCAGCCGGCTGAGCCGCCGCCATGCGTTGCCCTTGCTGTTGTGTATTGCCGCCCTGTTATGCGGTGCGGCATTCCTGCCGTTCGCCGATACGTTGCCCGCGCTGCTGGCGGCGATCGTCGCGATGGGCATGCTCAATGCCGCTGTGGAAGAGGTCAACGGGCTGCCGGTAGGGCTGACTTACGTCACCGGCGCGCTTTCCCGCTTTGGTCGCGGGCTGGGACGCTGGCTGCTGGGGGAGCGCCGCAGTGGCTGGCGTGTGCAGTTGATCCCGTGGGGCGGGATGTTCGTGGGGGCAGTCATTGGCGCGCTGTTGGAGCAGCAGCTGGGCCTGAAGGCACTGCTGGTCAGCGGCGTACTGGCGGGGTTGCTGGGGCTGATCTCGCTGAAAATCCCGCGCCGTTGGCACCTGGGTTACATGCCGCGCTGAAAAAAGAAGATGCTCGCCCGACGTTTAGGCCTCGACGTCCGTGTACTGGTAAAGAGCCATCATGTCGGGCGAGCCGGTGAATCATAAGCTAATGCCTCGCGGCTGTCGTGCCAGGCATTTCCTAAAACGACTAAGGCATTCGCCTACAGGCAGGTCGCGAGTGCGGCCAAACGACGCTTGGCCGGTATGTTGTCTTGTGCGGCGTAGTAGTTGATGGTCGAACCGGTACCCGCGCTTTGCACGTCGGCGAAGTAATCACCCGCGGTGGTGTAGACGGTAAAACCGCCCGCACCGATCGGCTCCTTGAAGCCGCCGGCGTCAACGCCGAAGACGCTTTCGTCCTGCCAGCCGAACTGGACGCATTCGGCAACTACCAGGGTGGCCTTGTCCGAAGCCAGGGTCTTGTAGGGCGTACCTGCACGCGCCTCTTTCATCTTCGAACCCGCGCAACCGGCCAGGGCCGCCAGTACCAGTGCGCCAATTACCACCTTGTGCATGCCATTGCTCCGTTGGAAAAAACGCGACTGTACCATTGCCGTGCGCCGGACTGCCGGATGCATGAACTTTGTTTCACTGTAAAGACGGAAAACGCGGCCTATAGTGGCCACGCTCATTTTTAGAAGTATCCCTTCTGCCCGCTCTCCCGCGGGCTTTTTTTCGCTGGGTGGTTGTCAGAGCAACCAGCGGAACAGGTAGAACAACGTCATGCTCAGCAGCACGGTCATCAGCACGTTACGCGTCCAGAACATCAACGCCACCGCGCTGATACCCGCCAGCAAATAAGGGTTGGCCGGGCTCAGGTTAAGCTGGTGGTCGGCGAGAAAGATGATCGGTCCGCAAATCGCCGTGAGCATGCCCGGCACCGCAAACCCGAGAAACTCCCGCGCACCGCGGTTGAGGCGCACCGGCAGACGCGGTTCGATAAACAGATAACGGTTGAGGAAGACCACCAGGCCCATCGCCACAATCATGATGTAGATCATCGCTGCCCCACTCCCAGTCGCTTGCAGGCATACCCTGCGCTCATGCCAAGCACGCCGGACACCACCACCGCCGATTCCCACTGCAGGAAACTCAGCCACACCGAAAACAGCAGCGACACCGCCACGCAGACCACCGTGGGGATGTCACGCACCACCGGCGTAATCAACGCGATAAACGTCGCAGCGATGGAAAACTCAAGGCCCAGTTGATCGAGGCCGGGAATGCTTTTACCGAGCACGATGCCGGCCAGGGTGAAGAGGTTCCAGGCGATATAAAACGTCAGGCCCACGCCCAGAGCGTACCAGCGATTGAACGTCTCGCGGTCGTAGTGGCTGACCAGGGCGAAGAATTCATCGGTGAGCAGAAAGCCCAGGCTCATGCGCCAGCGGGTGTTGAGGGGCGACAGGATCGGGCGCAAGTGCATGCCGTAGAGCAAATGCTGGGAGGTGAGCAGCAAGGTGGTCAGCACAATGGAAATCAGGCTGGCGCCGCTCTTGACCATGCCGATAGCGACCAGTTGCGCAGCGCCGGCAAACACGATGGCGGATAAGCCCTGAGCTTCCAATGGGCTGAACTGCGCATCAATGGCCATGGAACCGGCCAGCAGCCCCCATGGCGCACAGGCCAGGGACAGCGGAATCACGGCGATTGCGCCGCGAGCGAAGGCGTAATGAGGTAAGGCGGTAGGCATGGAAACGGCTCATCGACAGACAGTCGACAAGCATGCCAGCGCAACAAGGGACTTGTCTTGAACGATCTTGCTCAGGCGAGCCTGACAGACACTTGCTCCACCGAGTCGCGTGCTTCGCGCAATTCGTGGGCGTCCTGGTTGAGCCGGTGAATGGTATTGAGCAGGCGCTGGCGCAGCACTTCATCACCGAGTTTTTCGACCGCGCGCATCAGGTCGAACGCCGCGGTTTCGTTATTATCCGCGACGGAATCCAGGGTCTTGCGCAGGTTGCGAGTGGCACGGGTCACGCGGAGTCTTCCTTCATCAGCAATGGGGAGGCACTTTAGGACATTCATGTTTCATTTTAATTTCAAACACTTGTGGCGGATTTCAAGGGATTTGATCCATATCAATTGATACAGCATTTGACCGATACTTCAGCCATGCCGCTATCGACCCCACTGGCATGCGAACTTTGCGTCCGCGAACTGATCCATGCTCTGCACCACCTACCACAGCGCGCCAGCAGCACCTGCTGAGCCATCGGAGCGTTAACCCATGCTTGTCGCAATTGCCATTTTCATCTTCACCATCGTACTGGTCATCTGGCAGCCCAAGGGCTTGGGCGTCGGCTGGAGTGCAACAATGGGCGCCATCCTGGCCCTGGCCTCTGGCGTGATCAGCCTGGCCGACATCCCGGTGGTGTGGCACATCATCTGGAATGCCACCGGGACCTTTGTCGCGTTGATCATCATCAGCCTGTTGCTGGACGAGGCCGGCTTCTTTGCCTGGACCGCCTTGCACGTCGCGCGCTGGGGCCGTGGCCGCGGCCGACGCCTGTTTGCTTATATGGTGTTGCTCGGCGCGCTGGTGTCGGCCCTGTTCGCCAATGACGGCGCGGCGCTGATCCTTACGCCGATCGTGATGTCGATGCTGTTGGCCCTGCGCTTCTCCCCGGCGGCGACCCTGGCATTCGTCATGGGCGCAGGCTTTATCGCCGATACGGCGAGCCTGCCGCTGGTGGTGTCGAACCTGGTCAATATCGTCTCGGCGGACTATTTCAAGATCGGCTTCAACGAATACGCGGCGGTGATGGTGCCGGTCAACTTTGTCAGCGTCGCAGCTACGCTGGCGGTGTTGCTGTGGTTCTTCCGTCGCGATATCCCCCAGACCTACGACCCAGCCGACCTCGAAGACCCCGCCAGCGCCGTCCACGACCGCGCCACCTTCCGCGCCGGCTGGTGGGTGCTGGGCATCCTGTTGGTCGGTTGCTTCGCCCTGGAGCCGCTGGGCATTCCCATCAGCGCGATTTCCGCCGCCTGCGCCGTGCTCCTGCTGGTGATCGCCGCCAAGGGCCACAAGATCTCCACACGCAAAGTGCTGAAGGAAGCACCGTGGCAGATCGTAATCTTTTCGCTCGGGATGTACCTGGTGGTGTACGGCTTGCGTAACGCCGGCCTCACCACCTACCTGGCGACCTGGCTCGACACCTTCGCCACTTACGGCGTGTGGGGCGCAGCCATGGGCACAGGGGTGCTGACGGCGCTGTTGTCCTCGGCGATGAACAACTTGCCGACGGTGTTGATCGGCGCGCTGTCCATCGAGTCCAGCCATGCCGTGGGCGTGGTCAAGGACGCGATGATCTACGCCAACGTCATCGGCAGCGACCTGGGCCCGAAAATCACCCCGATCGGCAGCCTGGCCACGTTGCTGTGGCTGCATATTCTTGCGCGCAAGGGCATCACCATCACCTGGGGCTACTACTTCAAGGTCGGCATCGTACTGACGTTGCCGGTGTTGTTGATCACCCTTGCCGCCCTCGCCGTGCGCCTGAGTGTCTGACGGAGATACCGCAATGAAAGTCCTGTTCATGTGCACCGCCAACAGTTGCCGCAGCATCTTGTCCGAAGCAGTATTCAACCACCTGGCGCCGCCGGGTGTTGAGGCGATCAGCTCCGGCAGCTTTCCCAAGGGCCAGGTCCTGCCGCGCAGCCTGAGTACGCTACAGGCCGCGGGCATCAGCACCGAGGGCCTCTATAGCAAGGGTAACGAGGCCTTTGCAGACAGCCCGCCGGATGTGGTGATCACCGTGTGCGACAAGGCGGCCGGCGAAGCCTGCCCGGTGTACTTCGGGACCGCCATGAAGGCGCATTGGGGCTTGGAAGACCCTTCGGATGTGCTCGGTGATGAGGCGAGTGTGCAAGCTGCATTCGACGCCACCCTGGCGATCATTGCCACGCGCTGCCGGGCGTTTTTTGCCGTGCCATTTGACCGCCTCAGCCCTGCGGAACGCAACGCTGAACTCGCGCGCATTGCACTGCTGTAACCGGAGGAACCATGACCACCCTGCCCTTGCCCGAGTCGAATCGATGAGCGCCGTGCAACACGCCTGGCTGGGCCCCTACGAAATCAGCAGCACCGTCTGCACCGGCCTGACCTTTGCCCGCCACAGCCATGATGAATGCGTGATCGGCGTGAACCTGGTCGGCGAGGAAAAGGTCTGGCTGGACCGCCGGGAATTCGACGCCGGGCCGGGCTCGATTACCTTGTACAACCCTGGGCAGATCCAGGGCGGAGGTGCGGCGAATGGCGCGCCGTGGCAGTTTGTGAGCCTGTACGTCAACGCCGACCAATTGGCCGCCGACCTCGGGCTGGCACACGTGGAGTTCGATCGCTCGCTGTGTGTTCAGCCGGACCTCGCCCGGCGACTGGCGCAGACCGTACGAAGCGCATTGAGCGATGATGCGCCGGCCCACGAACTGAACGAAGACGCCTTGGTCCTGCTGCTTGGTGAGGTGGTCAGCCTCAGTGGCGTGCGCCTCGCGGGCAGCGCCGCCCCAGGCAAACACCTGATCAGCCGCGCCCAGGCATTGCTCGCCGAACACCTGCATCAGACATTGCCCTTGGAGCAGCTTAGCAATGAACTGGGGTTGACCAAGTTCCACCTGCTGCGCACGTTCCAGAAAGAAACCGGGCTGAGCCCCCGTCAGTGGGCCATGCAGTTACGCACCCGTCGGGCCAAGGGCCTGTTGCGCGCAGGCGTGGCGGTATCCGACATCGCCCACGACCTCGGGTTTGCCGACCAAAGCCATCTCAATCGGCACTTCCGCGCCGCCTACGGCATCACGCCCGGTCGCTATCAAAGCGTGTTGAAGCGCTGACAGCGCAATCTGGTCCAAGACAGCATCACTGCTTATCGCCAAACTGCCCCCCTCTCTTGAAGGAATGCGGGCATGCTGACGATCTTTTTCTACGCACTGATATTCGGTTTTGTGTTTTGCCTGTCGCCCGGCGCGGTGCTGGCGGAGACTTTGCGCCGTGGCTTACTCCACGGGTTCACCCCAGCGCTGCTGGTGCAGTTCGGCTCCCTGGTCGGCGACGCAGTGTGGGCGGTGATCGGCCTGACCGGAATCGCCCTGCTGATCCAGCATGACGCGGTGCGCGTGCCGTTGACCGTTGTCTGCGCGCTGTACCTGGCCTGGCTGGGCGTCCGTAGCCTGATCGATGCGTGGAAACTGCCAGAACCAGACGATGCCCCCACCACCACCCGGCAAAATGCGCTGGCCGTGGGCGCGGCGATTTCCCTGGCCAACCCGAAGAATATTGTCTACTGGGGCGCGCTGGGCAGTGCGCTGTCGGGCATCGTCGGTGCCACGCCGAGCCACGGGCAGACGCTGATGTTTTTCGCCGGGTTCATGCTGGCGTCGGTGCTGTCGTGTTTTCTGATCGCAGCGCTGGTCAACCTGCTGCGCAAGAACGCATCACCGTTGTGGCAACGCATCAGTTATGGCACTTGCGGGATAGTACTGATCTATCTGGCAGTTCTCGCGGCACTGGGTATATGAAGTTATATACACACTCACTTTCGAACGCCTCTTGTCTGAATGAACTCTGAACAGCGGATCAATTAATTAATCATGCGTTGACATTTTGTAACCGTCTGAGTAGATTGCCCGTGCCCGCAACTTGGGCCTTTTTTAAACCTCACAAAAGAAGCCAATGGACACAGTATCTAGTCGCTGTCCGAGCACCGCATCAGCGGGCATCGGGCGCCAAACCCAGAATATGACAGGACTCGCTTCCCGGTCCGGTAAGCTGCGCTAGAGCTCGATGCTCCACCGTAACTGCCTCGCCGGTCGCCCGTCCGGTCCCGAGGTGTGTTATGACCTTCAAACCCCATGCTTTGCCCGATCCATCTACACTGGCCGCAGCCCTGCGCGCCAAGCGTTGTGTTACCTGCGTGGTGTTTCTCCCGCAGCGCGCGACCGGTGTCGCACCCTCCCCCCAAGACCCACAGAGACCGAAGGTTTTCAGCCTGGGTTTTTGCTGAGCGCTCGCGCCATTCAACCCCACTGAAACAGCCGTTTCCTGATTAAACCCTGGAGTTCTTTATGAACCATTCCAGTTGTAGTCCGCTGCGCGCCTGTTAACTAACGCGCCAGTAGAAGTTATGTAAGCACCTCATTTAAACCGATCGCGAAGTTAGCGACTCGGCATGCTTTCGCTCGCCTGTATTCAGGTAAGTACCGGGTATGTTTTGTCGAAAAGTTGGCGACAGGAGCACACACCATGAGCGCCGTAAAAAACGTCCCATTGAACAAAAAAACCAGCACCGCCGCTGACATCAAACTGTCGATGCGTGCCGCCCGCGAAGCCCACAACGGGCTGTCGGCCACCCTGGCGAACGTGCGTGCCACCCAGGACGGCTTGACCGAGTTGGACGCAAGCGCCCGCTTGCAACGGGAAGGCTACAACGAAGTCGCCCACGACAAGCCGCCTCACGCCATCATCCAGTTCCTGCAGGCACTGAACAACCCGTTCATCTACGTACTGCTGACCCTGGGCGGCATCAGCTTCTTCACCGATTGCTGGCTGCCGATGCAGGAAGGCGAAGACGCGGACCCCACCAAAGTCATCATTATCATGACCATGGTGCTGCTCAGCAGCCTGCTGCGCTTCTGGCAGGAACACCGCTCGGCCAAATCCGCCGAAGCCCTGAAAGCCATGGTGCGCACCACAGCCACCGTGCTGCGCCGTGAGCAAGTGGGCGCCCAACCGACCCTGCGCGAAGTACCGATGCGCGAGCTGGTGGCTGGCGATATCGTGCAACTGTCGGCCGGCGACATGATCCCGGCCGATATCCGCTTGATCGAATCCCGCGACCTGTTCATCAGCCAGGCCGTGTTGACCGGCGAAGCCTTGCCGGTGGAGAAGTACGACACCCTTGGCGATGTCACGCAGAAATCCGCCGGGCCGGTGACCGCCGACCAAGCCAACCTGCTGGACCTGCCCAACATCTGCTTCATGGGCACCAACGTGGTCAGCGGCCGCGCCAAAGCCGTGGTGGTCGCGACCGGGCCGCGCACCTACTTTGGCTCCCTGGCCAAGGCGATTGTGGGCTCGCGGGTGCAAACCGCCTTCGACCGTGGGGTGAACAGCGTCAGCTGGTTGCTGATCCGCTTCATGCTGGTGATGGTGCCGATCGTGTTCTTCCTCAACGGTTTCTCCAAGGGCGACTGGGGCGATGCCTTTCTGTTTGCCTTGGCGGTTGCGGTCGGCCTTACCCCGGAAATGCTGCCGATGATCGTCAGCGCCAACTTGGCCAAGGGCGCCACCGCCATGGCCAAGCGCAAAGTGGTGGTCAAGCGCCTCAACGCGATCCAGAACTTCGGTTCGATGGACGTGCTGTGCACCGACAAGACCGGCACCCTGACCCAGGACAAGATCATCCTCGAGCATCACGTCAACGCTTTCGGCCAGCGTGATGAGGCGGTGCTGTCCCTGGCCTGGCTCAACAGCTATCACCAGAGCGGCATGAAGAACCTGATGGACCAGGCGGTGGTGCAGTTTGCCGAGCAGAACCCGAAGTTCCAGGTGCCGTTCGCGTACAGCAAGGTCGATGAATTGCCCTTCGACTTCGTCCGCCGTCGCCTGTCGATCGTGGTCAAGGATGCCGCCGACGACCAACTGTTGGTGTGCAAAGGCGCCGTGGAAGAGATGCTGAGCATTTCCACGCATGTGATGGAAGCCGGTAAAGCCGTGCCGCTGGATGAGCGTCGCCGTGAAGTGTTATTGGCGCTTGCCAACGACTACAACGAAGACGGTTTCCGTGTGCTGGTGGTGGCCAGCCGTCACATCCCTAAATCAATGGCACGCCAGCAATACACCACCGCCGATGAGCGCAACCTGGTGATCCAGGGCTTCCTGACCTTCCTCGATCCACCGAAGGAAACCGCTGGCCCGGCGATTGCGGCACTGCAACAGATCGGTGTGGCGGTCAAGGTACTGACCGGCGACAACGCCGTGGTCACCAGCAAGATCTGCCGCCAGGTCGGCCTGCAACCCGGCCAACCGCTGCTGGGGGCTGAAATTGAAGCGATGGACGACGCCACCCTGCTGCGCCGCGTGGAAGAACGCACCGTATTCGCCAAGCTCACGCCGCTGCAGAAGTCGCGGGTGCTCAAGGCGCTGCAAGCCAACGGCCACACCGTGGGCTTCCTCGGTGACGGCATCAACGATGCGCCAGCGCTGCGCGATGCCGACGTGGGTATCTCGGTCGACAGCGGGACGGACATTGCCAAGGAATCGGCCGACATCATCCTGCTGGAAAAGAGCCTGATGGTGCTGGAAGAAGGCGTGCTCAAGGGCCGCGAAACCTTCGGCAATATCATGAAGTACCTGAACATGACCGCCAGCTCCAACTTCGGCAACGTGTTCTCGGTGCTGGTGGCCAGTGCGTTCATTCCGTTCCTGCCGATGCTGTCGATCCACCTGCTGCTGCAGAACCTGATGTATGACATCTCCCAACTGGCCCTGCCGTGGGACAAGATGGACAAGGAATACCTGGCCAAGCCGCGCAAGTGGGATGCGAAAAACATCGGTCGCTTCATGATCTGGATCGGGCCGACCTCGTCGATCTTCGACATCACCACCTTTGCGCTGATGTGGTACGTGTTCGCGGCCAATAGCGTGGAAATGCAGACCCTGTTCCAGTCCGGCTGGTTTATCGAGGGCCTGCTCTCGCAAACCCTGGTGGTGCACATGCTGCGCACCCGCAAGATCCCGTTCTTCCAGAGCACCGCCGCGTGGCCGGTGTTGATGATGACCTGCGTGGTGATCGTGCTGGGGATCTACGTGCCGTTCTCGCCGCTGGGCACCCTGGTGGGCCTGCAACCGCTGCCGCTGGCGTACTTCCCATGGCTGGCAGGCACCCTGGTCAGCTACTGCTGCGTGGCGCAACTGATGAAGACGATCTACATCCGCCGCTTCAAGCAGTGGTACTGATCGCCCCTGCCGTTTAAACGGTGGCGGTCGCCCGGCCGCCACCGCGCACTACAAGGAAATACCTTATGCGCGTCTTGATCTGTGCAGGTCGTCATTACGCCGACACCAAAATGTCCCGCCAAGTGCTGGACGCTTACCACCGCCTGCGCCCGGTGCAGGTACTGATCCACGGCGGCAACCAATTCCTCGGCAGCGACGTCGAGGAGTGGGCGCGGGAACTGGGCATCGACGTGGTGCGCTACCCGCCCAACTGGCAACGCCACGGCAAGCAGGCGGAACGCCAGCGCAACCATTTCATGCTGACCGACAGCCGCCCTAACGTGGTCATCGCCCTGCCAGGCGGGGACGACACCTGCGAGCTGGTCTGCCAGGCCAAAGCCAACGGCATTTCGGTGCTGACCGTAGAAAGCTGAATTCAAGCGAGGTGCATCATGCACAAAAAACACCTTCCACTGCGCAAGGACGGGTTTGCCAAATACCGTGCGCGTCAGGCCCGAGGCGCACGCCACACCTTACTGCTACTGCCGCCGGCCAAGCGTCGCGCATTGCAGCGCAACCTGATCTTTATCGGGCTGACCCTGGGCACGTTGTTGACGCTTGCCGTTCTGTCAAAAGCCAACGCGGCCGGTGGTGCTTATGCGGTCGACGACGGCGCAATCAATGCGCCAGGCGAATGCAACATCGACGCCTGGTCCACCGCGAACCGGCACGACGGCAGCACCCATAATGAAACGCTGTCACCGGCCTGCACCTTCGCCGCGATGCCGTCGGTGCAGTGGGGCGCGGCGCTGTCACGCGCCAGCAGCACAGACACGCGCGAAACCCAGGTGAGCCCGCAGCTCAAGGCACAGGTGTGGTCACGGGATGACCTGGGGCTGCAAATGGCCGTGGCAGCCGGCGCGCACTTTGCGCTGGATCGCCGGCACGGGTTTGATGGTGCCGACGTCAACATCCCGTTGACGTGGCAGCCGCTGGAGGCACTGCGACTTAACCTGAATGCCGGTTGGTCCCATGCCTACAACGACGGTGATCAGCAACACCGCCTGACCTGGGGCACGGGTTTTGAGTACCAGGCAGCGCCCTTGCTGACGCTGATCGCCGAGCGTTACGGCCAGGAAGGCGGTGATCAGGCCTGGCAGGCCGGGCCGAGGTTCCATTTGGGCGAATATGTCGACATCGACTTGGTGGTCGGGCGCAGCCTGATCGGCGAGCGTGCGCAATGGCTGACCACCGGCGCCACGCTGCGTTTCTAGCGGCCAACTGGACTTCGGTTGCGCCGACAGACACCGTTTTTCATCGAAGACGAAGATCAAGTGTGGGAGCTGTCGAGCCCCAGCGAGGCTGCGAAGGCGGCGGCACTGCGGGCATCTTCAGCGTCTGACACACCGCTATCGCAGCCTCGCTAAAGCTCGACAGCTCCCACAAGGGATCGGCTGTGTGGGTGGGATTTCGGTCGTAACTGCGAGCACAATTTGAGCCACGATGAAGATCAACTGTGGGAGCTGTCGAGCCCCAGCGAGGCTGCGAAGGCGGCGGTACTGCGGGCATCTTCAGCGTCTGACACACCGCTATCGCA
>NZ_LKEG01000007.1 GCF_001645105.1 Pseudomonas marginalis | reverse complement strand
TTTGTTTCAAAAGACTGGGACTGCTGCGCAGTCCAGCGGGAGCAAGCTCCCTCGCCACGGGTTACTTTTCGCTCTTGCTGCTTATTAACTGACTGGCATTACGCTTTGGAGGCGCCCTTTTTTGTGGCTCGGATTTGATGCGTTTAGATGCGGTAGGTGCTCTTGGTCATGACCTTGGCCAATAAGCTCATGCCAAACCTGACCGGCGCGGGGAAGCGGAAACCGCCTGCATCCAGCGCGCTTTCGGCGTGATGTTCTTCATCGATGCGCATCTGCTCAAGAATCGCCCGGGACTTTTCGTCTTCGGCGGGCAGTTGTTCCAGATGCTCATCCAGGTGCTTGCACACTTGATGTTCGGTGGCTGCGACAAAGCCGAGGCTGACTTTGTCACTGATCAGGCCGGCAGCGGCACCGATCCCAAACGACAGGCCATAAAACAGCGGGTTCAGCACGCTCGGGTGGCTGCCGAGTTGGCGAATGCGTTGCTCGCACCAGGCCAGGTGATCAATTTCTTCCTCGGCGGCATGCTCCATGGCTGCGCGAACCTGCGGCAGCTTGGCGGTCAGGGCCTGGCCTTGATACAACGCCTGGGCACAGACTTCGCCGGTATGGTTGATGCGCATCAGGCCGGCGACATGGCGGGTCTCGGTCTCGCTCATCTGTGCGTCGGGCTGCACGATGGCGGGCGACGGGCGATACGGTTGGCCGCTGAAGGGCAGCAGCGTACGCATGGCCATGTCGGCTTGCAGCAACAGACGGTCAATCGGCGAGTAGTGACGTTGGGTAGTCATGCTGACCTCCGGGAAGAATCTCGGCGGCCAGTTTACCGCAAGAGAGGGGAAAGCGTTTGCGCTGAGTCAGGGGCATAGGGTCGCAGCCCGAGGCCGTGACCCTTGTTCCGAGGGGAATCAGCCCGGCGGCCAGTTCATCTGGCGCTGACCCAGCACATGCATATGGATGTGATAAACGGTTTGCCCGCCGTCTTCATTGCAGTTCATCACCACACGAAACCCTTTTTCACAGCCTTGTTCAACGGCCAGGCGCTGGGCGGTGAACAGGATATGGCCGGCAAGGGCTTTATCGTCTTCCGTCAGGTCATTCAAGGTCCGGATCGGTTTCTTCGGAATGACCAGGAAATGCACGGGGGCCTGCGGCGCGATATCGTGGAAGGCCAGAATCTGGTCGTCTTCGTAGATAATCTTCGCGGGTATTTCTCTGTTGATGATCTTGGTGAACAGAGTATCCACAGCTGTTTCTCCATTATGAGTATGCAGGGTGAGTGTACCCAGCCGGTCAGCGCGGGCAATAGGCCTTGTTGATGGCGCCGGCGATCTTGCGGGTCAGCCAGCGAGGGCTGAAGCGCGGGCTGAAGGCTATCCAGCGGTTGCGTCGGCCGGGAATGATGATGGCTTTGTTCTTTTCCAGGGCGCGCACGGTGTAGAGCGCCACTTCTTCGGGGCTCATCAGTTGTTGGCTGCGGTCGAGCTTGGCGGTGTCCATTTGCGCGGTGCCGAAGAACGCGGTGCGGGTCGGCCCAGGGCAAAGGACCGAGACCTTGATGCCGCAGGTTTTCAACTCTTCGCGCAGGCCTTCGGAAAAGTGCAGTACGTAGGCCTTGCTGGCGTAGTAGGTGCTCATCCACGGGCCGGGCTGAAACGCCGCGATGGACGCCACATTGAGAATCTGCCCGCCACCGTGCAGCGCCATGGTGTTGCCAAGTGCGTGGCACATGCGGGTCAGAGCGAGGATGTTGACCTCCATGAGGTCTTGTTCGGTCATCCAGTCCTGGGCCAGGAACGGCCCGCTGGTACCGATGCCGGCACAGTTGACCAGCAAGTCGATCTGCCGCTCACCTTCTTCAAGCTCCAGCAGGAACCCGGACAAGCGCAGTGGCTCGCCCAGGTCGCAGGCCCGGAACAGCACCTCGACGCCAAACCGTTGGGTCAATTCGATAGCAATGCTTTCCAACTGATCACGCTGGCGGGCCACCAGAATCAAGCTGCGGCCGCGACGGGCCAGTGCTTCGGCCAAGGCCAGGCCGATGCCGCTGGAGGCGCCGGTGATCAGAGCGTAACGGGTCATGCCTTTCTCCATCGCAACACCGCCGAGCCTGCGACAGAGGCATCGCAGGCCGGTGGTGTTTCTTTACTGTTCTGGAGAGTCTACAGGTTCGCCCGCTTCGTCAGCACTCTGCGCTTCGTCTTCTTCTACGGTCGCGCTTTGGTCAGCGTCTTCATCGGAGGTGATGGAGCTGCTTTCGTAGCCGCTGTCCATGTTGGCTTCGAGTTGGTTCAGGTAACCGTTCATGCCCAGGGTGACCACGATGGCCAGCATGACCGGAATAAACGCCAGCCACAGCGTGGCCAGGACTTTTACCGCCGTGGAGTTGCGGGGTGGTGGTGCGCCATATTGGTTGGCGCCCGCGTTCCCCGGCAATACCAGCAACAGGATCGGGAAAACGCTGTTCACCAGTGGGACGAGGTTGAGGAAGTACAGCCAGCCGGACCAACCCAGGTCGTGCAGGCGCTGCACACCGATCTGTACGCTGACCCAGACAAGCGCCACAAACAGCGCGAGACCCAGCAGTACCCCGAGGATAGTGCCTGCCGTCGGCGATGCGGTGGCCACGGCAAAGCTCACGGTGCTGATGATGCCACCCGCAACCAGCATCGCCAGGGTCAACACCAGGGTCCAGGCCAGGTAGCGCAGACGACCAATACGCCCGTGGATAGTGAAAACCTTGAGGGTGGCGTATTCCGGCAGGTGCTCACCTACCGCGGCACGCGGCGGCGCGTAGGGGGAGGCGGCCGGGCGGGAGAAGTCGGAAGCGCCGGAATCCGTTTCATGGGTTTCGGCGAGGCTGAAGGCCACGGGCTGTTCGGCTTCGATACGTGCATCGACACCGGCGTTTTTCAGCGCAGTGAGGTAGGTTTCGGCGTCTGGACGGGACAGGTCGCGTTTGAGCGCGACCGTGCGGCCGGTGAAGAGCTTCTCGATGGCTTCGACTTCGCTCTTGAACAGCTCGGCCAGGTTCAGTTTGGCCGTGGTGCTTTCGACACCCGGGAGCAAGGCTCCATCAAACACAATCTTGAAACGGTTGTCGCTCATGCGGGCTTCCTTGTCACTTATTCAGGGAGGAGGGCAGGCCTGTGTAATTAGCAGGCCTTGCGGTTGGGTCAGCGTGGCCAGCGCAGTTGAGCGGCTTGTTCGCGTGCCTTGCGGTATTCGGCATCCAGGCGAGCAACCAGTTCATCGACGCTGGGTAAATCATCAATCTCACCGACACCTTGGCCGGCAGACCATACAGTCTTCCACGCCTTGGCCTCGTCGCTCAACGGCTTGAGCTTGGAGCCAAAGTTGACCTCGCCCTTGCCTTGCAGGGCGGCGAGATCGAAACCGGCGTTTTCCAGGCTCTGGCGCATAAAGCTCGCGGGCACGCCGGAGACAGCAGGAGTGTGCACGATGTCGGCGGCGCGCGATGTGAGCAGCATCTCTTTATACGCATCCGGGGCGTGGCTTTCGGTGGTGCCGATGAAACGCGTGCCGAAATAGGCCAAGTCTGCGCCGAGCAACTGGGCGGCGAGAATCTCGTGCCCATGGTTGAGGCAGCCGGCCAGCAGCAGGGTTTTGTCGAAGAATTGGCGGATCTCGGCAATCAGCGAGAAAGGGCTCCAGGTGCCGGCGTGGCCACCGGCGCCGGCCGCAACGGCGATCAGGCCATCCACACCGGCTTCGGCGGCCTTCTCGGCGTGGCGGCGGGTGGTGACGTCGTGGAACACCAGGCCACCGTAGCTGTGCACGGCGTCCACCAACTCCTTCACGGCGCCCAGACTGGTAATGACGATCGGCACTTTGTGTTCGACGCAAATCGCCAGGTCCGCCTCCAGGCGCGGGTTGCTGTTGTGCACGATCAGGTTGACGGCGTAGGGCGCGGGGTTATCCAGTTGTGCCAGGCCCGCTTCGATTTCTTCCAGCCAGGCCTTGAACCCGCTGCTTTCGCGTTGGTTAAGCGCCGGGAAACTCCCGACCACCCCGTTGCGGCAGCACGCCAGGACTAATTGCGGGTTGGAGATAAGGAACATCGGCGCAGCCACGACGGGTAGGCGCAGACGGTGTTCAAGCAGAGCGGGCAGCGACATTGGAGGTACCCCGAGTCATTGAAGTTAGAACGGTTTGACCACGACCAAAATTACGATAGCCAGCAATATCAGAACGGGCACTTCATTGAACCAGCGATAAAAGACATGGCTGCGGGTATTTTCGCCACGGGCAAAACGTTTTACCTGTGCGCCACACATATGGTGGTAGCCGATCAGGAACACCACCAGGGTCAACTTGGCGTGGATCCAGGCGCCCGATTGAAAGATGCCGGGGTTGAGTGCGATCAGCCAGATACCGAATACCAGCGAAGCCAGCATCGCCGGGCCCATGATGCCGCGGTACAGCTTGCGCTCCATGACACTGAAACGCTCCTTGCTGACGGCGTCCTCGCTCTGGGCGTGGTAAACGAACAGGCGCGGCAGGTAGAACAGCCCGGCAAACCAGCAGACGATGCTGACGATGTGGAAGGCTTTGACCCATAGATAAAGCATTTTTAGTTATTCCCAGGTTCACGGTAACTGAAGATAGTAGTGGCTCATGCGCCCGTACGTCACGTTGACGGTTGTCGCAGGACGATGCGGCCCCTATTATCGACGGCTTTCCAGTGGGTTCGTTGAGGGCAGGTTTATGGTCAAGGTCGGTATCGTCGGCGGCACGGGTTACACCGGTGTCGAATTGCTGCGTCTGTTGGCTCAGCATCCGCAAGCTGAGGTGGTGGTCATCACCTCCCGATCCGAGGCCGGCCTGGCCGTGGCCGACATGTACCCGAACCTGCGAGGCCATTACGACGGCCTGGCGTTCAGTGTCCCTGACATCAGCACCCTGGGTGCATGCGACGTGGTGTTCTTTGCCACGCCTCATGGTGTGGCCCATGCATTGGCCGGTGAACTGCTGGCTGCTGGTACCAAGGTGATCGACCTGTCGGCGGATTTCCGTTTGCAGGATGCTGATGAGTGGGCCAAGTGGTATGGCCAGCCTCACGGTGCGCCAGAGCTGTTGGAAGAAGCGGTGTACGGCCTGCCGGAGGTCAATCGTGAGCAGATCAAGCAGGCGCGCCTGATCGCGGTGCCGGGTTGCTATCCAACGGCCACACAGCTGGGCTTCCTGCCGTTGCTCGAAGCCGGGTTGGCAGATGCCTCGCGCTTGATCGCGGACTGCAAGTCCGGTGTGAGCGGCGCCGGTCGTGGTGCGGCGGTGGGTTCGCTGTACTCCGAGACGTCGGAAAGCATGAAAGCCTATGCGGTAAAAGGGCATCGCCACTTGCCGGAAATCCGCCAGGGGCTGCGGCGTGCCGCCGGTCAGGACGTGGGCCTGACGTTCGTGCCGCACCTGACGCCGATGATCCGCGGCATTCATTCCACGTTGTACGCCACAGTGGTTGATCGCTCGGTAGACCTGCAGGCGCTGTTCGAAAAGCGTTATGCCAACGAACCGTTCGTCGACGTAATGCCTGCCGGCAGCCATCCGGAAACCCGCAGCGTGCGCGGCGCCAACGTGTGCCGGATTGCGGTGCACCGTCCACAGGATGGCGACTTGGTCGTGGTGTTGTCGGTGATTGATAACTTGGTCAAGGGCGCGTCGGGCCAGGCGGTGCAGAACATGAACATCCTGTTTGGCCTGGACGAGAAGCTGGGCCTGTCCCACGCGGGCATGCTGCCTTAAGATCTTCAGGTGGTTGCGCAAAAGGCCCGATGATCGGGCCTTTTGTGTTTTTGATGGCGGCTAGGCAGATTGATATACCGTAACAATAGTTGACCGCTTTTCTAGGAGAAGCGGATAATGCCCGTCATTACGCATATGGCGGCGCTACGCCGGGAGATTATCAGCATGAGCGTTGAATCCTTCACCCCCACGGCTTTGCAATTCACCCACGGTGCTGCGCACAAGGTGAAGAGCCTGGTCGATGAAGAGGGTAATGATCGCTTGAAGCTGCGCGTATTCGTTACGGGCGGCGGTTGTTCAGGGTTTCAGTACGGTTTTACCTTCGATGAAGATGTGGCCGATGATGACACCATCGTTGAGCGCGAGGGCGTAAGCCTGGTCGTGGATCCGATGAGTTTCCAATACTTGGCAGGTGCCGAGGTGGATTACCAGGAAGGTCTGGAGGGTTCACGTTTCGTGATCAAGAACCCTAATGCTACGACCACCTGTGGTTGTGGGTCTTCGTTCTCGATCTGATCTATAGCAGATACAGAAACGCCGCTTGGCTTTGATAGGCCAAGCGGCGTTTTGCTGTCTACAGATTATGGGGGCGGTCAGGCGGGATATATCGCGCCCAGCACCCGAAGCCCGCGTGAGCCGGTGACACTCGGGCGGTTGGCCGCGATGCCTTCGAGGCAGCAATGGGCCAGCCACGCGAAGGCCATTGCCTCGACCCAGTCGGGGTCTACGCCATAGGTGGCGGTGCTGCTGACGTGGGTTGACGGTAGCAGGGCTGCCAGGCGATTCATCAGCGTGGCGTTGTGAGCGCCACCGCCACACACCAGCAGTGTTTCTGTCTGGGGTTGGGCGGACTGCAACGACTCGACGATGGTGAGCGCGGTCAGCTCCAGCAGCGTGGCCTGCACATCTTGAGGTTCGAATGCGGGGAGACGGCCAAGGTGTTGATGCAGCCATTCCAGGTTGAACACTTCGCGCCCAGTGCTCTTGGGGCCCTTGGCCACGAAGAATGGATCGCTGAGCAGGGCATTGAGCAGTTGAGGCTCAACCTTGCCACTGGCAGCCCACTGACCATCGCGATCAAAGTGCTCGTTGCGTTGTTGGTGAATCCAGGCATCCAACAGCACATTGCCTGGGCCGCAATCGAATCCGGCTACAGGTTTACCGGTCTCGATCAGGCTGAGATTGCTGAAACCGCCCACATTCAATACGGCACGGTTGCCGGTGCGTTCACCAAACAGTGCTTCATGGAATGCCGGGACCAGCGGGGCGCCCTGGCCGCCGGCGGCGACATCGCGGCTGCGGAAGTCGCTGACCACGGTGATGTTGGTCAGCTCGGTGAGCAAGGCCGGATTGCCGATCTGCACGGTAAAGCCCCGGGCGGGTTCATGGCGGATGGTCTGGCCATGGCTGCCGATCGCGCGGATGTCCTGGGGCTTGAGGTGTTGCTGAACGAGTAATGCGTGAATGCCCCGTGCTGCCAGGTTCACCCATTTCTGTTGGGCGATTGCTGAGCGGGCGATCTCATCCGGGCCGCTGGCGCACAGGGCGAGCAGCTCTGTGCGCAGGGTATCCGGCATGGGGAGGTAGTGCGTGGCGATCAGTTTGATCGCCGGGGCCTGTTCGATCAAAGCGATGTCCAGGCCATCGAGACTGGTCCCGGACATCACGCCTATATAGAGCGACATACCTTAACGCTTCGCCGAAGCCAGCAGGGTGGAGCGCTCTTGGTCCATGCGCGCCATCAACGGTTGGCTCTGCTGCATGAATCGCGCGCGCTCGGCCTTGGCGATCGGATCGGCCATTGGCAGTTTTTGGCCCAGCGGGTCGACGTGCACACCATTAACCTGGAACTCGTAGTGCAAGTGCGGGCCGGTGGACAGGCCGGTAGTGCCGATGTAGCCGATCACCTGGCCTTGCTTGACGGTGCCGCCGGTTTGCACGCCCTTGGCGAAGCCTTGCATGTGGCCATACAGGGTGCGGTAGGTGTTCCCGTGCTGGATGATCACGGTATTACCGTAACCACCACGGCGTCCGGCCAATAGCACTTTACCGTCGCCGGCCGCCTTGATTGGTGTACCGCGCGGGGCAGCGTAGTCGACGCCTTTGTGGGCGCGGATTTTGTTCAGAATTGGATGCTTGCGACCCATGGAGAAACGCGAGCTAATGCGAGCGAAGTCTACCGGCGTGCGGATGAAGGCTTTGCGCATGCTATTGCCGTCGGCGGTGTAGTAGCTGCTGTTGCCTTGTTTGTTGGTGTAGCGCACGGCGGTGTAGGTCTTGCCACGGTTGGTAAAGCGTGCGGAGAGAATATTGCCGGTGCCGACCACTTTGCCGTTCGCGACTTTCTGCTCATAGATCACATCGAATTCGTCGCCTTGGCGGATGTCCTGGGCGAAGTCGATGTCGTAGCCGAACACGCTGGCCATGTCCATGGTCATGCTGTGGGACAGGCCGGCGCGGGCCGCGGATTGCGACAGCGAGCTGTTGATTACGCCGTGTACATAGGCGGAGCGCATCACCGGCTTGGTGGTGACGCGGTTGAAGGCAAAGCCTTTGGCGCCTTTAGTCAGGGTGATGCTTTCGAGGTCGCTGACATTGCTGTGCAGGTTGTTGAGCTGTCCGTCGGGTGTCAGTTCGAATTCCAGCTTTTGACCGCGTTTGAGCTGGGTGAACTGCTTGGCTTGTTTGTCGCTGGCGAGTACTTCGTTGACGGTGGCTGCGGGGATACCGACTTTCTCGAATAGCGTCGAGAGCGTATCGCCCTTGCCAACGATGACTTCGCGGTGCTGGGGATTCTTGGCTGTGTCTACAGTCGGCGCGGCCTTGGTCTGAGCGGCTTGCTGTGTGTCTTCCGGGCTGTTTTCTATCTGGGCGAACGGTGAGTCAACTGGAGCATTTGTGGCTTGTTGTGCGTCGGAAGCGTCTTGATCTTGTGTCAGTTGTTCAACCGGACTTTCCAAGTCAAGGCTCAGGGATGTTCGTTTGGCTTCTACGTCACTGGAAGGGAATACCAGGAGTGCCAGGCTGAGAAGGGCGGCGATACCACTTGCGGCGAGCAGGTGGGTCTTCGGGTAAAGCGGCGGCGCTTTAGACGGTTCAGTGGTCATAGGTAATTTGACTTTGAAGATGAAATGGAAAAGATGAATGACATGATGAAGATGAAATAACTGTATAAAATATAACCAAATCATCTGTGGCGCAAGCTCGCGAACGCTGGGCTTGCTGAACGGTGTCCGTTCGCAGGGCAAAACTTGTAATTAGTCCCTGATCTTGTATGGTTGGTTCCCTTTTGAATCTGAGCCTTGCGGGTCTGTTATGAAGTCGGTTGAAGAGCAGCTAGCGCTGATAAAACGTGGTGCGGAAGAACTGTTGGTCGAGGCCGAGCTGATCGAAAAGCTCAAGCGTGGCCAACCCCTGCGTATTAAGGCTGGCTTTGATCCGACTGCGCCGGATTTGCACCTGGGCCATACCGTGCTTATTAATAAGCTGCGCCAGTTCCAGGAGCTGGGGCATCAGGTCATCTTCCTTATAGGTGATTTCACCGGGATGATCGGCGATCCGAGCGGCAAGAGTGCCACGCGCCCTCCGCTGACTCGCGAGCAGGTTCTCGATAACGCCGAGACCTACAAGACGCAGGTATTCAAGATCCTTGATCCGGCCAAGACCGAGGTGGCGTTCAACTCCACTTGGATGGATCAGATGGGGCCGGCGGATTTCATTCGCCTGACCTCCCAGTACACCGTCGCACGCATGCTTGAGCGTGATGACTTCGACAAGCGCTACTCCACCAATCAGCCGATCGCCATTCATGAGTTCCTCTATCCGCTGGTTCAGGGTTACGACTCGGTGGCGTTGCGTGCGGATGTTGAGCTCGGCGGCACCGATCAGAAGTTCAACCTGCTGATGGGGCGTGAGCTGCAGCGTGCGTATGGACAGGAGGCCCAGTGCATTCTGACTATGCCATTGCTGGAGGGGTTGGATGGCGTCAAGAAGATGTCCAAGTCTCTGGGTAACTATGTTGGTATCCAGGAAGCCCCGGGCGTCATGTACGGCAAGCTGGTTTCGATTCCTGATGCGCTGATGTGGCGTTACTTCGAGTTGCTGAGCTTCCGCTCGATGGATGAGATCAATGCGCTGCGTGCTGATGTAGAGGCAGGCGCCAATCCGCGTGACGTGAAGATCAAGCTGGCGGAAGAGATTGTTGCGCGCTTCCATGGTGAAGAAGCAGCGGCTAATGCTCACCGTGCTGCGGGCAATCGCATGAAGGACGGCGAGCTGCCGGATGATCTGCCGGAGATCGAGCTGTCTGCTGCCGAAGCGATGCCAATCGCTGCCGTCCTTAATAAAGCAGGTTTGGTGAAAAACTCGGCGGTAGCGCGTGACCTGTTGGGTTCGGGTGGTGTGCGTGTAGATGGTGAGGTCGTAGATCGTACCTTTATATGCGAGCTGGGTAGCACCCACGTATACCAGGCGGGGAAGAAGGCATTTGCGCGTATTACGCTCAAATCCGAATAAACCTGAAATTAAGTGTTGACGGCGAATTATATCTGTCTATAATTCGCCCCACTTCCGGCGCAGTCGAAACGGAAAACTCCTTGGTAAACAAAGAGTTAAGCAGGATTCGACAGCGAGTTGCTTCAGTTCATCGAAGCCCAGAAGGAGTTGGTAGAGCAGTGTTGTTTGGCTCTATTAACGTTTCGAT
>NZ_LKEG01000006.1 GCF_001645105.1 Pseudomonas marginalis | reverse complement strand
GCCATGGCCCGTATGCGTAACGCCCTGGACGAAATCGTGGTCGACGGCATCAAGACCAACATCCCGCTGCACCGGGACCTGGTCCGTGATGAAGGCTTCTGCGAGGGTGGTGTGAACATTCACTACCTGGAACACAAGCTGGCTAACCAGTAAGTGCTCCACTCAACAAAGCCGCCTTCGGGCGGCTTTGTTGTTTCTGCGGCACCGGTCTTTATGAATGCACACAATCCAATGTGGGAGGGGGCTTGCTCCCGATAGCGGTGGTTCAGTTGATTAATTCACCACTGACACACCGCTATCGGGAGCAAGCCCCCTCCCACAGGTGGTCCCTGTACATCCTGAGCACTGCATATCGTCGGCACAGTCGTCTTCTGCCCTGCTCTCGCGTAAACTTGCGCGCTTTCGCGACCCAGCAGTCGCACACTCATTTTTTCAAAGGTGCCCGCCATGCCTTGGCTGCAAGTCCGTCTCGCCATCAGCCCAGAACAAGCCGAAACCTACGAAGACGCTTTCCTTGAAGTCGGCGCTGTCTCGGTCACATTCATGGACGCCGAAGACCAACCGATCTTCGAACCCGAACTCAACACCACCCCGCTCTGGTCGCACACCCATTTGCTGGCCCTGTTCGAAGACGGCACCGATGCCGCCGCCGTACTGGCCCATATGGAATTGCTCACCGGCGGCCCGCTGCCGGAGCATCACAGCGAAGTCATCGAGGACCAGGACTGGGAACGCAGCTGGATGGACAACTTCCAGCCGATGCGTTTCGGCCAGCGCCTGTGGATCGTGCCGAGCTGGCATGCCGCGCCTGAGCCGGACGCGGTCAACCTGCTGCTGGACCCAGGCCTGGCGTTCGGCACCGGCACCCACCCAACCACCGCGCTGTGCCTGGAATGGCTGGACGGCCAGGACCTGACCGACAGCCACGTGCTCGACTTCGGTTGCGGCTCGGGGATCCTGGCGATTGCCGCCTTGTTGCTGGGCGCCAAGGAAGCCGTGGGCACCGATATCGACGTGCAGGCGCTGGAAGCCTCGCGCGATAACGCCGGGCGCAACAACATTCCTGAAGGCAAATTCCCACTCTACCTGCCGGAGCAATTGCCCCAGGTGCAGGCCGACGTACTGGTCGCCAACATCCTCGCCGGGCCGCTGGTGTCCCTGGCGCCGCAGTTGTCGAGCCTGGTCAAGCCGGGCGGCCGCCTGGCGCTGTCGGGCATCCTTGCCGAGCAAGGCGAAGACGTCGCCGCCGCCTACGCGAAGGATTTCGAGCTGGATCCGATCGCCAACCGCGATGGCTGGGTACGCATCAGCGGTCGTCGGCGCTAGAATGAGCGCTTGCCTGAATCGGATGGCCGCATGACCGACAGTTTCGTCACCCAGTGCCCGCATTGCCAATCGCGCTTTCGCGTCAACCACGCTCAATTGAGCGTGGCCCGTGGCGTGGTTCGCTGCGGCTCGTGCCTGCAAGTGTTCAATGCGGCTCGCCAGTTGCTGGAGCAGCGCGCTGCCGGTACACCGGCGCCTGAGCTGCCGGCCGCGGCTGAGCCAGAGCTGCCACGGGCTATCAGCCAAAAGCAGTGGACCGCCGAAGAGCTGGACCTGGACAACCTGGACCTGGACGAAGAACTGGCCAAGCTGGAACGTCGCGAGATTCAGCACACCCAGCCTGCCGGCGCAGAACGTCGCCAAGCGGGAACTGATCGTCGGCAAAAAGATGAGCCTCTCAGCGCGAGCCGCAACACCGTCAAGGCCGAAGAAGAAAAATGGGCTGCCAGCCTGTTCAGCGAACCGCCTGAAGAGCGCGTGCAAGCCACGCACATCGAACCCGAACCGACGAACGCACCTGCGACCAAGCAGCGCACCGAGCCGTCCATGTCGTTTCACACCGACGACCTCGACGATGAGCCACCCCTGCGCTCCACGCCCGACGATGACGACGTCGATCCACCGTTCACGCCATTGACCCAATCGGCCGATGACGTTGAACCCGAAGAACGCCCCAAACCCCCTCGCAAGCGCCCGCGCGCCGAAACGAGTGTGCACGACGAGCAACTGTTGGATCTCGAAGACGATCCGCTGCACCTCTACGCGCAAAAGCGTCCGGCCAGCCTGGGCCGTCGCCTGATCTGGCTGTTGCTGGTGCTGATCGCCGCCAGCGGCCTCGCAGCCCAGTACATCGCCTACCAATTCGACGACCTGGCCCGCCAGGACGCCTACCGTCCGTGGTTCCAGCAACTGTGCCCCACACTGGGCTGTACGGTGCCGTCGCGGGTCGATATCGCCCATATCAAGAGCAGTAACCTGGTGGTACGCAGCCATCCGGACTTCGCCGGGGCGCTGGTGGTGGACGCCATCATCTATAACCGTGCGACATTCTCCCAGCCCTTCCCGCTGCTGGAGCTGCGCTTTGCCGACCTGAATGGCAGCCTGATTGCCAGTCGTCGCTTCAAACCCGCCGAATACCTCAGCGGCGAGTTGGCCGGCGTGAGCGAAATGCCATCGCAAACGCCGATCCATATCTCCCTGGATATCCTCGATCCGGGCAATAAAGCCGTGAATTACAGCCTGAGCTTTCACTCGCCCGAGTGAATCGGTTCACGCACCGAGGTTTGACGGCGAGTTATTGACTCAGCCCCGCGCGACCAAACCGGTAGCGATAAAGAAATAACTGTTCAGATTTTATCCAATTCAGCCTTTATCCAGTCATCGAGAGCGGGTATCATGCCAACCCTTTTTCGAACTCTAATGATCCGGCCCCACAACAGGGAAGTCCTATGTCGGCGGTACGCATCGGCCCATACACATTGCAGAACGGCTTGATTCTCGCCCCGATGGCGGGCGTCACTGACCAGCCCTTTCGTCAGCTGTGCAAGCGGTTGGGCGCGGGTCTAGTAGTCTCGGAAATGGTCACCAGCGACATGAGCTTGTGGAACACCCGCAAATCGCGGATGCGCATGATCCACGAAGGCGATCCCGAGCCCCGCTCGGTCCAGATCGCCGGTGGAGATGCACAGATGCTGGCGGATGCGGCCCGGGCCAACGTGGAGTTGGGGGCGCAGATCATCGACATCAACATGGGCTGCCCGGCCAAGAAGGTCTGCAACAAGGCCGCCGGTTCCGCGCTGTTGAAAGATGAGCAATTGGTTGCCGAGATCCTGCAGGCCGTTGTCGCCGCAGTCGATGTGCCGGTCACCCTGAAGATTCGCACCGGCTGGGACCGGGACAACAAGAACGGCCTGACGGTGGCGAAGATCGCCGAACAGGCAGGCATTACAGCGCTGGCGGTGCATGGCCGCACCCGCGCCGACCTTTACACAGGTGAAGCCGAGTACGACACCATCGCTGCGATCAAGCAGTCGGTGTCGATACCGGTGTTTGCCAATGGCGACATCGACTCCGCCGAGAAAGCCCGGCGCGTGCTGCACGCCACCGGTGCCGATGGTTTGTTGATTGGCCGGGCCGCCCAGGGGCGACCGTGGATTTTTCGTGAGATCGAGCATTTTCTGCGTACTGGCGACGTATTGCCGGCACCGGAGCTGATCGAGGTGGAACGTATTCTGCTAGAGCATTTGGCCGCCCTGCACGCTTTCTATGGAGACGTGATGGGAGTACGCATTGCCCGCAAGCATGTCGGCTGGTATCTCGCAACCTTGCCGGGCGCCAGGGAGTTTCGCGCCCACTTCAATCGTTTGGATGATACGCAAGCACAGGTCGCCACCGTTCGAGAGTACTTCAGCGAGCGTGAAAAGAGCCTGGGGACAGGGGACGGAGAGGGGGTGGCCGCATGACGATGATGACCGAGACTTTAGTGAGTGGAACAACACCCGTGAGCGACAACGTCAATTTGAAACAGCACCTCAACACGCCGAGCGAAGAAGGTCAGACCCTTCGCGGGAGTGTCGAGAAGGCGCTGCACAATTATTTCGCCCACCTTGAGGGCGCTTCCGTCACGGACGTGTACAACCTGGTGCTCTCCGAAGTCGAGGCGCCCTTGCTCGAAAGCGTGATGAACTACGTCAAGGGCAACCAGACCAAAGCCAGTGAGCTGCTGGGCCTCAACCGTGGCACCTTGCGCAAAAAACTCAAACAATACGATTTGCTGTAAGCATTCAATCAAACCAGAAAGGCGCCCGCGTAAAACCGGTCGCCTTTTTTGCTGACTCCTTTGCTTTTGATGGAAATTGAAATGACCGACCAGACTACCCGCCTGCCGATCCGCCGCGCCTTGATCAGTGTTTCCGACAAGACCGGGATCCTCGAATTTGCCCGCGAGCTGGAAGCTCTGGGTGTGGAAATCCTCTCCACGGGCGGGACCTTCAAGCTGCTGCAGGACAACGGCGTGGCCGCAGTGGAAGTGGCGGACTACACCGGTTTCGCAGAAATGATGGACGGTCGGGTCAAGACCCTGCACCCGAAAATCCACGGCGGCATCCTCGGCCGTCGCGGGATCGACGATGCCATCATGACCGAACACGGCATCAAGCCGATCGACCTGGTGGCCGTCAACCTCTACCCGTTCGAAGCCACCATCAACAAGCCAGGCTGCGACCTGCCGACTGCCATCGAAAACATCGATATCGGCGGCCCGACCATGGTTCGCTCGGCCGCCAAGAACCATAAAGACGTGGCCATCGTGGTCAACGCCAGCGACTACGCCCAGGTGCTCGAAAGCCTGAAGGCCGGTGGCCTGACCTACGCCCAGCGTTTTGACCTGATGCTCAAGGCGTTCGAACACACCGCCGCCTACGACGGCATGATCGCCAACTACATGGGCACCGTGAACCAAGCCGCTGAAACCCTCAGCACCGAAGGCCGCAGCCAGTTCCCGCGCACCTTCAACAGCCAGTTCATCAAGGCTCAGGAAATGCGCTACGGCGAGAACCCGCACCAGAGCGCGGCGTTCTACGTGGAAGCCAAGCCTGCTGAAGTCGGCATCGCCACCGCGACCCAACTGCAAGGCAAGGAGCTGTCCTACAACAACGTGGCCGACACCGACGCCGCGCTGGAATGTGTGAAGAGCTTCGTCAAGCCGGCCTGCGTGATCGTCAAGCACGCCAACCCGTGCGGCGTGGCCGTGAGCCCGGACGCGGAAGGCGGCATTCGCCAAGCGTACGAACTGGCCTACGCCACCGATACCGAATCGGCTTTCGGCGGCATCATCGCCTTCAACCGTGAACTGGACGCCGAGACCGCCAAGGCGATCGTCGAGCGTCAGTTCGTCGAAGTGATCATTGCCCCAAGCGTCAGCGAAGAGGCTCGCGCCATCGTGGCGGCCAAAGCCAACGTGCGCCTGCTGGCCTGCGGCGAGTGGTCGGCTGACCGCGCCGCTGCCTGGGACTACAAGCGCGTCAACGGCGGCTTGCTGGTACAGAGCCGTGACATCGGCATGATCGGCAGCGAAGACCTGAAAGTGGTCACCCAGCGCGCCCCGACCGAGCAAGAGATCAACGACCTGATCTTCGCCTGGAAAGTGGCCAAGTACGTGAAGTCCAATGCCATCGTCTACGCCAAGAACCGCCAGACCATCGGTGTCGGCGCTGGCCAGATGAGCCGCGTGAACTCGGCGCGTATCGCTGCGATCAAGGCCGAACACGCCGGTTTGCAGGTGGTGGGCTCGGTGATGGCTTCCGACGCATTCTTCCCGTTCCGTGATGGCTTGGACAATGCCGCGAAAGCTGGCGTGACCGCCGTGATCCAACCGGGCGGCTCGATGCGTGATGCTGAAGTGATCGCCGCCGCTGATGAAGCCGGCATCGCCATGGTCTTCACCGGCATGCGTCACTTCCGTCACTGATCCAAATGTGGAAGGGGCTTTTTGTAGTGAGCGGGCGTGTCCCGCGCTGGGCTGCACAGCAGCCCCACTGGATCTCCAGTGAAACCGGCGGGGGACGCCCCCCTCACCACAACAACCCTCCCACATAAAGCGCTCCTGCAGCGCCTACAGAATTTGAGGTTTTTGAAATGAATGTTTTGATCATTGGCAGCGGTGGCCGTGAACACGCCCTGGCCTGGAAAGTTGCCCAGGACCCGCGCGTCCAGAAGGTTTTCGTCGCCCCCGGCAACGCCGGTACCGCCATTGAAGCCAAGTGCGAGAACGTCGCTATCGACGTGCTGGCCCTTGAGCAACTGGCAGATTTTGCTGAAAAGAACGTGTCCCTGACCATCGTCGGTCCGGAAGTGCCGCTGGTGGCTGGCGTCGTGGACCTGTTCCGCAGCCGCAACCTGGACTGCTTCGGCCCAACCGCCGGCGCAGCCCAACTGGAAGGCTCCAAGGCGTTCACCAAGGATTTCCTGGCCCGCCACAAGATCCCGACGGCCGATTACCAGAACTTCACCGAGATCGAGCCGGCCCTGGCTTACCTGCGTGAAAAAGGTGCGCCGATCGTGATCAAGGCCGACGGCCTGGCCGCCGGTAAAGGCGTGATCGTCGCCATGACCCTGCAGGAAGCCGAAGACGCCGTGCGCGACATGCTCGCCGGCAACGCTTTTGGTGACGCCGGTTCGCGCGTCGTGATCGAAGAATTCCTCGACGGCGAAGAAGCCAGCTTCATCGTGATGGTCGACGGCAAGAACGTCTTGCCGATGGCCACCAGCCAGGACCACAAACGCGTCGGCGACGGCGACACCGGCCCGAACACCGGCGGCATGGGTGCCTACTCCCCGGCCCCGGTGGTCACCGCCGACGTGCACCAGCGCGTCATGGACTTGGTGATCTGGCCGACCGTGCGTGGCATGGCCGATGAAGGCAATGTCTACACCGGCTTCCTGTATGCCGGCCTGATGATCGACAAAGCCGGTAACCCGAAAGTCATCGAGTTCAACTGCCGCTTCGGCGATCCGGAAACCCAACCGGTGATGCTGCGTCTGCAATCGAGCCTGGTACTGCTGGTGGAAGCCGCCCTGGCCCAGGCCTTGGACAAGGTTGAAGCGCAGTGGGACCCACGTCCGAGCGTTGGCATTGTGCTGGCGGCCGGTGGTTACCCTGCCGACTACGCCAAGGGCGATGTGATTGAAGGCCTCGATGCTGCGGCGACCCTGGAAGGCAAAGTGTTCCACGCGGGCACCGCGCTCAAGGACGGTAAGGTCGTGACCGCCGGTGGCCGCGTGTTGTGCGCCACCGCCATGGGCGCCAGTGTCGACGCCGCGCAGCAACAGGCGTACACGTTGGCCGCGAAGATCGATTGGAACGGCTGCTTCTACCGCAAGGACATCGGCTACCGCGCCATCGCCCGTGAACGGGGCGAGAACAGCTAAGCAGCCGCCGTCAGTAGCTATCCGTTCGGCTAGGCAAGGGCCTCTGGCCCTTGCCGTATGCAGGCCTACCCGCGCATAGTTAACCCGTGCATCAACCTACGAAGGGATTTCGCCGTGCGCTGGCTCAGGATCGCCATAGGTTTTACTGTCAGCCTGCTGACACTGCTCTGCTTGTTCCCGGCCCAGGCCGCCGCGCAAGGCAGTGGCTGGGCAGTATTGCTTGATGAACAGGCCGACCTGCAACTGAGCGACATCCGGTCCTCGCGCTACACCAATCAATTCAGCCCAACCGAACTGGACCGCATCACCGCTGCGGAACCGGACGGTGCGTTGTGGGTACGTTTCAAGCTGCAACCCGGCAAGCACGAGCAAGTGCTGCGGGTATTCGCCCCGGACCTGTCGCACCTGAGCCTGTATGTGCTGGACGGCGACACCCTGGTGGAACAACAGAGCACCGGCACGCGCCAGCCCCAGGCAGAACGGCCGCTGCCCAGCAGCGACTTCATGCTGCCGATGCCCCAGAGCCAGAGGCCCCTTGAGGTCTACCTGCGCCTGGTCTCCGAACACGAGCTGCGCCCTTACATCACCCTGGAACCGGCCGTGCTCGCCGCCGCCGACCAGACCCAGACTCTGATCTACGGCCTGCTGTTCGGCTGCTTGCTGATGCTGATCCTGCACAACCTCACGCGCTTCGCCTACCACCGCTCGCGCAGCAGCCTGTGGCTGGCGGCTTGCGAAGTACTGTTGATGCTCAGCCTGGCACTGCTGCTCAATCTGATAGGTCCATGGCTGCCGAACTGGCATGCGGTCCAGACACCCGGCGCTTACCTGGCGCTGCTGCTGACCGCGCCGTGCGGGCTGATGTTCGCCTACCGATTCTTCATGCCCCTGGGCCCGCACCCGCTGAACAAACTGTTGATGGGCGACATCCTGTTCATTGTGCTGTGCGGCCTGCTGCTGTTGTTCGTCAACACCCTGCCGCTGAACATCATCACCTACGCCCTGGTGGCCCTGGCCGGCTTGAGCATGCTGTTTGTCTCGGCCTATCACTGGCAGAAAGGCTACCGCCCGGCACGCCTGTTCGTGGCCGCGATGGTGGTGTTCAACATCGGTACGCTGATCATCCTGCCGGCGCTGCTTGGCCTGACGATGGTCTCGCCACAGGGTCTGATCGTCACGTTGCTGGCCTTTATCTGCCTCAGCGGCCTGTTGATGAGCCTGGCTTTGGGCGAACGCCAGCGTGCGATTGTCGAGGCGCGCTTCAGCCTCAGCCGCGACCTGGCGGCGAGCAACGCCGAGATCGCCGCCAAGGCCGAGTTCCTGGCCAAGATCAGCCACGAGATCCGCACCCCCATGAACGGTGTGCTCGGCATGACCGAACTGCTGCTGGGCACGCCGCTGTCGGTGAAACAACGCGACTATGTGCAGACCATCCACAGCGCCGGTAACGAACTGCTCACGCTGATCAACGAAATCCTCGACATCTCCAAGCTGGAGTCCGGCCAGATCGAACTGGATGACGTGCAGTTCGACCTCAATGCGCTGATCGAAGACTGCCTGAGCATCTTCCGCGCCAAGGCCGAGCAGCAGAACGTCGAGCTGATCAGCTTTATCCAGCCTCAGGTGCCCCGTGTGATCAGCGGCGACCCGACCCGCCTGCGCCAGGCCATGTTGAGCCTGCTGGAAAACGCCCTGCAGAAGACCGACGAAGGCGAAGTGCTGATCGTCGTCGCGCTGGATGACCGCAGCACCAAGCCACGCCTGCGCATTGCCGTGCAGGACAGTGGCCTGCCGATGGAAGCGGCCGAGCGCGACGCCTTGCTGCACAGCGAACTGCACAGCAAGAATTTCTTCTCGGCCACCCGCCTGAACGGTCACCTGGGCCTGGTCATCGCCCGCCAATTGATCCTGTTGATGAACGGCGAATTCGGTATCAAGAGCGGCAGCCATCAGGGCAGCACCCTGTGGCTGACCCTGCCGCTGGACCCGGAACGCCTGGAGCACCCGACCTCCGACCTCGACGGCCCACTCAAAGGCGCACGGGTGCTGGTGGTGGACGACAACGACACCTGCCGCAAAGTGCTGGTGCAGCAATGCTCGGCCTGGGGCCTGAACGTCAGCGCCGTGCCCTCGGGCAAGGAAGCCCTGGCGTTGCTGCGCACCAAGGCGCACCTGCGTGACTACTTCGACGTGGTGCTGCTGGACCAGAACATGCCCGGCATGACCGGCATGCAACTGGCGGCGAAGATCAAGGAAGACCCGAGCCTGAACCACGACATCCTGCTGATCATGCTCACTGGCATCAGCAACGCGCCGAGCAAGATCATCGCGCGCAATTGCGGGATCAAGCGCATCCTCGCCAAGCCGGTGGCCGGCTACACGCTCAAGACCACCCTGGCCGACGAACTGACCCAGCGCAGCAAAGGCACGTTGCAATCACGCCCGCCCCTCGCCGTACCAGCAGCCGTCACGGTGCCCGCCGACTTCCGCATCCTGGTGGCCGAAGACAACAGCATCTCCACCAAAGTGATCCGTGGCATGCTCGGCAAGCTCAACCTCAACCCGGACACCGCCAGCAATGGCGAGGAAGCGTTGGAGGCGATGAAAGCCCAGCGTTATGACCTGGTATTGATGGATTGTGAAATGCCGATCCTCGACGGTTTCTCGGCGACCCAGCAACTGCGTGCGTGGGAGGTGAGCCACCAACGCATTCGTACGCCAGTGGTGGCATTGACGGCGCACATCCTGACGGAACATAAAGAGCGCGCCCGCCAGGCCGGGATGGATGGGCACATGGCCAAGCCGGTGGAGTTGTCGCAGTTGCGGGAACTGGTGGAGTTCTGGGTGGCACAACGCCAACAAAGGCCGGAACACGCGCCCTCCTGACTTGTCATCCGGCCCCCCTGTGGGAGCGGGCTTGTTGTGGTGAGCGGGCTTGCCCCGCTCACCACAACAA
>NZ_LKEG01000005.1 GCF_001645105.1 Pseudomonas marginalis | reverse complement strand
CTCAATCAGTTGTTGATGGGTCATTGCTAAATGCAATGCTCATATCGTACGACGCTATGATCTTGCTCGAGTGTATGCCATGGAAAGCCCTCCCCTCCTCGTATCTGTCGAAACACTTTGTGACTTTATCCAAGCATTGGATAGCGAGCAAAGAACAATCCGAGTAATCAATAGCAACGCTTTGTTGATGCCCGTAGAAGCCGTTTTGCATTTACTTGATACCTCCCTGAAAGAAGTCTTGAGTAATGCCCGCCAGCAAAAACCTTTTGTACCGAGCGACAAGACAATAGCAAAACTCATCAGCGAACCGCACCACCTGCCATCTCGTGGAACTCTACTGCGTCTTTTTAGGGATACACCGCACCAGGAAGTGCTGCAAAACCTTATTGATGAGGGCAGAAAAGACTATAGCTGGCAGCCTGCACATGAGTGGCGCGCATTGCTCACGTCCCGGTTATTTATCAATCAAGTACCATGCGACTTTTGGATCGGTATTGTCCGTGACGCTGAATTACTTAACGCGGTGGACATGCATATTGATAGAAGCGTAACGGCACAGTTTCAAGCTTACGCCAAATCCCCCATAGTTGAGCGTGTTGGCTGTCCCACCGTACGAGCATGTCTGCACGCTCGCTTGGATGAACTCAGGGATGAAGAAATAGCCAATGACGAGATAACACAGCACGTGATCATTGCAGATAGGGTCGCGGTTTTGATGCGTATGCTTGCCTGGATGGTGGCGGATACAGTGGTGGATATTTGGGAGATGACGGTTCGAGACGGAATGGAAGAAGTCACGCCATTGAACAGCATACTGCCCGCCATTGAACCCATATCTGGCGAGTGGAACAATTCAACAACCTGCGCACTTGAACACCTAGCGAAACAAGCAGGGTGGGAACAAAAACAGAGGGCGATTACCTTCCTTGGAAATCTTTGGGCTCGGCACAACCATGATCGAAATACAGAGGCAAGCTCCCGGATCAGACTGTTGAGAAACTGGGAGCAACGCAAAAAGGGACGCCCCCAGTTTGGAACCTTGAAAAGCCTTGCTCATGCAGTAACCATTGAAAAAGCTAGGTTGAGCGACGAGCCTTTCGAGGGCAATGAGGGCTACACATGGACTCAGGCAGTGATTCTACGCATTGGCGAAACTCTCTCCCTCATTCGTCAGGGATTGGTGGACGTTGGAATGGATGCTGAGCACATCATTGGAATCATGGATGCCTACAGATGGGAGTATCGCTTCGCCCGCACCGCTCTCGGAAAACCTATGACCTCACCATGAAGTCGAGGCTGCCAAACGGCAGCCTCAAGCACCATAGAGTGCAGACTGTTAAGTCTTACCACTGCGCTGGTTTGGGTTTAACTGCTTGCCTCGATTACCTTGAGCCTTATCCCAAATTGGGTTTGTTCCAGGCGAGCCAGGATTGGAGTTCTTTTGGTCGGATCGTGCGTCCTCTGGAGCTTTACGTCGGCTTGTCATATCAGTTCTCCTCGCCCGAGCGATCTTCCCAATCTTCAGGGCGCTCGTCGTAATCACGAGACTGCCAATACGCGTCATTGTTCTCATTTAATTGATTCGAGCGATTGTCGTTGTCTGATTTACTGCTCATGATCTGTGTCCTCGTTGGTAGATTAGCCCGCAAGCGGGAGCAGTGCGGGTGAGGCCAGTATCAACCCCAGCACCAATCACCAATAGGGAACTGGCGAGGGAATTTGTGTCACTCAGCGACGCCACCTAACCAGTCCAGACATCCACAAAAATAACGCCCAATTGTCTGTTCCGACCTTGGTTTTAAGTACACCACGGAAGAGTTTTTGCTGAAGAATTTGCAGCAAATTGGAGAGTTTTCCGAAGGCGTGCTTTCGCTTTTGAAGACTCTGGTGGCTGACAGGTGATGGGTATTTAGGATGAAGTGTCCGGCGCTGGGGAGAAGTAGCTCTCAGGACAGCCACTGTAACTGCCAGGCAGGCCTGGGCGATGCGCCGGCTGCACGACGAAGGTGGATCAGCGATGAAGATAGTTAGTGGTTCTTGTGCTGCTCCAATCGTGACCACCATGGAGGTGATGACGACAGGCATTGAGATAACGCTCGCCATCCTGATTCACGATGATGTGGTCATCAACTACACGCTCAGCGAAGGCTCTGCTTCTAGTACGACCACTGGAAAAACTTTTGCCGGATCAAAGCGTTGGGGCAACTGGAGTAAGAGCTTGGAAACCGACGGTTACTGACGTGATGAAGCAAAAAAATGACGTCATAGAATCGTCATTTTCGAATGCTGATCGCCGCACTTTTAAAGGTAAATCGACGGTAAGGACGGAGAGTATTACAAGTTGTTTCGGCTGTTATGGCTCTTAGCCCCCGATTTAGAAGGCCTGGGCATCCATACAGCATCAAAATGGATCCAAATTGCAATTTACATACACGTTATCCACAGCCTTGTGATCTTGCAAAGTAAAATCGACCACACTATCTTGTAGCTACACCAGAGAGGCACATCTATATGTAGTGTTTTTCGAGTGAGCTGAGGATTCAGTAAAGACAGCAGGTATGTGTGCGAAGTTTGGTCGCCGAGCACACATACCTGCCTACCCTGAACCAATGCGAACATCGGTGGGATGCGCATTAGAGAAAAATCCGACTTTGGATGTCAACTATCCGGCTCGGTTTTCCGCTCAAGGGTTGCTCCTGCTTACGCAAATTTTTATGCAAATACAGGAGCACCTAACCGTGCCTAAAAATACCAAACAAACCTCGATTCCCGTGGCCAGCCTGGCCTCCAAAATCCTGCGTAGCGACAACTCCTCCGCGATTCAGAAAGAATTAGCGGGGTCGGCTATGGCCCAAGCCTCCAGCGGTAAACAAACTGGTGCTGACATGGAGACCAAAGCAAGCCACGTCCTCGACAGCAATAAATACAACGCCACCACCAAGACCCTCGCGGCCTCGGTACTTGCCCAATCGAATAAACAGCGGGGTGAGTGAGATGGCTCAGTATTACGTTAACCGCAATGCCCAAAACAATGGCGATCATGAAGTGCATACCAGTTCATGCATTTTCTTGCCGGCATTGCAGAACCGCCTCGATTTGGGCCAACACAGCAGCTGTGTGACTGCCGTGCGTCAGGCTCGCAACACATACCCGCAGTCGAACGGCTGCCGGACGTGCTCCTCGGTGTGCCACACCCAGTAGGAAGAGGCTATAGGTTAGGTTTCTCGCTCTTGGGTAAGCCGGCTGCTGGATGGGCTGGCCCCCATCTCATTGAGCGTGAGTTATCCAGGAGTTTGTACTATGAGCTATTTGGTCTATTGCACGTTTGATTTGAAGAACGCCTCTTCGAAGGACTACGAAAGCGCCTATGCAGATCTTCAGCGGATCGGCCTAGCAAAGGTGGTTAAGGCAGACGAGGGGCAGCATGTAGTCATTCCCACCACCTCTACGATGGGTTTCTTTAACGGCACCAGCGCAGTTGCTGTACGAAACGATGTCCGTAATTCGGTACAAGCTGCCTTCCGAGCGCGACTTTTGAAGTCTGAGATCTTCATTGTGGTAGGTGGTGACTGGGCGTGGGGCGCAGGTACGACCTAAAGGCTTACTGTTTTCGACGACGGTTCTCTCAGAGGGTCTTTGGCGGGTTTTCTAGCCGAAGTGTTCCCTTCCGAGCTATTCATAAATCATAAGTTCTGAGGGTATCAGCCATGCATCCCATGCACCGAAGCGAAGCTGACGTCATTGATGATTTAGCAGCTCTGGCGGCCAAGCCAGGGTACGCTCATGCCATGGCTGGCATCTGTTATCGCGACAACTTAGTGTCTTTTCAAGGTGAGCATAAGTCTTCTGATATTGAGCATCTCTTCGACCGCAAAAGGCTCAATCGGAATGAAATAACTACGATCTTGGGGTTGATGTCGCGTCAACCTCTAGATCTAACTGAAGTTGATGAAGCCACGCTGAGAAGCTACGCCTCGCGTACTGATGAGTTGATGAGTGAGCTTCACGACGCAATGACCGGCCTTATGATCGGCGAGCTTATGCCTCAAGCTCAGCAAGGCATCGCCATGAGTGACATTTGGAAAGGCGCCATGATGAAGGAGCCGATTTTCTATGGCACCGAGTCAGCTTACAGCTTCCAGTATCGAGATTTTTTTGCTGAGAAACATGCACAGGATGATGACTGGTTGGTTCGGGCCATGGCGTTTAGCAGTGCACAGGCATTGCAAGTGGCGAGTGCAATGTGTTCATTGATGGACGTTAGAGCTACCAAAGGAGCGCAAGTAGGTGGCGGAGCCAAGATAGGGGAGCTACCTGCAGCATCGGTGCTGGCACTCTTCGAGTTCACCGCACAAGAGATCGCTGCGCGTTCTGGTCAAGAGCTCGCTGTTGTTGAAGCCGTTTTCAAAGCTCTAACCTTCAGTGGCGATAATGGCCAATTTAATGAAGTGGGAGACTTTAATCAGGTAGCTGCAACCCCACTGCTGCCGACAGGGCGGGATTCGGTCTTACTGTTCTCTCATTACGCGATCTATGAAGCGCTGTACGAGTCACCTTTCTTCTGGATGCACCAGGATAAAGCTTACAGGCAACAAGCGTCCGACAATCGAGGCGCATTCACTGAACAATTCTCTCAATGTCGCCTGGCAGCGGTTTTCGGAAAAGCGAATGTTCACACAAACGTCAATATCTACGAGGGCAAACGGATTGTCGCCGAGGCGGACGTTCTGGTCATCTTTGGTGACCGAGTCATCATCGTTCAGGCAAAAGCCAAAAAGTTAACTCTTGCTGCCCGCAAAGGTAGCGACGGACAGATCAAGGCTGATTTTGCCGCAGCGATTCAAAAGGCCTACGACCAAGGGGCCGAGTGTGCGGCGGCCATCCTCTCAGGCAAATGTCGCTTAGAAAATGATAGTGGCCAAGCTGTCGTGCTCCCAGAGACGATCAAGGAGATCTATCCATTCTGCGTGGTATCCGACCACTACCCCGCATTGGCGTTTCAAGTCAGCCAGTACCTCAAATATTCTGCCGATGAGATCATCCGTCCCCCTTTCGTGATGGACGTTTTCCTGCTGGATGTCCTAGCAGAAATGCTGGATACGCCATTGCGCTTCATTAGCTACGTCCGTATGCGGCTAGAGTCGGCACAAAAATTGATGATGGGGCATGAGCTCACTGCTCTTGCGTACCACCTTCGATGCAACCTCTTTCTCGACGAGCAATACAATATAGTGATGCTGGAAGACTCAATCGCAGCCGACCTAGATACGGCCATGACTGTTCGGCGTGAAGGCCTTCCTGGCCAGCGTGTGCCGCCAGGAATTTTGACCAAGATGAAGGGCACATACTACGAGCGATTGATTGAGCAGATAGAGCGCCGCCCCCATCCAGCGGTACTAGAATTGGGCTTCACGCTTCTTTCCATGGACGGAGACTCATGTATTACGGTTCATCGGGCTATTGATGGGCTGACCAAGATGGGAAAGATGGATGGTCAGCGACATGACTTCGTACTTGGGATGACTGAACCAGGTACTGGCATCTGTTTCCATTGCAACCCGACGCCTAGTGAAGCAGCCGTCAGAACCTTGGAACTCCATTGTGCGAAACGCAAATACGCTCAGCGAACCGCGAACTGGTTTGGAGTTTCAGTGGGGCTTCAAGGGGAGATTCAATTCGGTATCACGCTCGATTTTCCGTGGGAGCAATCGTCAGAAATGGATGAGTTGACGAAGGCAATGAAGCCTTCTTCATCGCTGGGTTCGGCAATGAAAATGGTCGAGAGAGCATTGGTTCCAAAGAGACATGGGCGCAACGACCAATGTCCTTGTGGAAGCGGCTCAAAATACAAGAGGTGCTGCCT
>NZ_LKEG01000004.1 GCF_001645105.1 Pseudomonas marginalis | reverse complement strand
TTTGTGAGCGTCGAACTTTCGGTTCATTTCGTCTTCACACACCGCAATCTGATGCTCGTTAGAGTAATCAAATTGCTTGGGTGTTATATGGTCAAGCCTCACGGGCAATTAGTATTGGTTAGCTCAACGCCTCACAGCGCTTACACACCCAACCTATCAACGTCGTAGTCTTCGACGGCCCTTCAGGGAACTCAAGGTTCCAGTGAGATCTCATCTTGAGGCTAGTTTCCCGCTTAGATGCTTTCAGCGGTTATCTATTCCGAACATAGCTACCCGGCAATGCCACTGGCGTGACAACCGGAACACCAGAGGTTCGTCCACTCCGGTCCTCTCGTACTAGGAGCAGCCCCTCTCAAATCTCAAACGTCCACGGCAGATAGGGACCGAACTGTCTCACGACGTTCTAAACCCAGCTCGCGTACCACTTTAAATGGCGAACAGCCATACCCTTGGGACCGGCTTCAGCCCCAGGATGTGATGAGCCGACATCGAGGTGCCAAACACCGCCGTCGATATGAACTCTTGGGCGGTATCAGCCTGTTATCCCCGGAGTACCTTTTATCCGTTGAGCGATGGCCCTTCCATACAGAACCACCGGATCACTAAGACCTACTTTCGTACCTGCTCGACGTGTCTGTCTCGCAGTCAAGCGCGCTTTTGCCTTTATACTCTACGACCGATTTCCGACCGGTCTGAGCGCACCTTCGTACTCCTCCGTTACTCTTTAGGAGGAGACCGCCCCAGTCAAACTACCCACCATACACTGTCCTCGATCCGGATAACGGACCTGAGTTAGAACCTCAAAGTTGCCAGGGTGGTATTTCAAGGTTGGCTCCACGCAGACTGGCGTCCACGCTTCAAAGCCTCCCACCTATCCTACACAAGCAAATTCAAAGTCCAGTGCAAAGCTATAGTAAAGGTTCACGGGGTCTTTCCGTCTAGCCGCGGATACACTGCATCTTCACAGCGATTTCAATTTCACTGAGTCTCGGGTGGAGACAGCGCCGCCATCGTTACGCCATTCGTGCAGGTCGGAACTTACCCGACAAGGAATTTCGCTACCTTAGGACCGTTATAGTTACGGCCGCCGTTTACCGGGGCTTCGATCAAGAGCTTCGCGTTAGCTAACCCCATCAATTAACCTTCCGGCACCGGGCAGGCGTCACACCCTATACGTCCACTTTCGTGTTTGCAGAGTGCTGTGTTTTTAATAAACAGTCGCAGCGGCCTGGTATCTTCGACCGGCATGAGCTTACGGAGCAAGTCCTTCACCCTCACCGGCGCACCTTCTCCCGAAGTTACGGTGCCATTTTGCCTAGTTCCTTCACCCGAGTTCTCTCAAGCGCCTTGGTATTCTCTACCCAACCACCTGTGTCGGTTTGGGGTACGGTTCCTGGTTACCTGAAGCTTAGAAGCTTTTCTTGGAAGCATGGCATCAACCACTTCGTTAACTAAAAGTTAACTCGTCATCAGCTCTCGGCCTTAAGATCCCGGATTTACCTAAGATCTCAGCCTACCACCTTAAACTTGGACAACCAACGCCAAGCTGGCCTAGCCTTCTCCGTCCCTCCATCGCAATAACCAGAAGTACAGGAATATTAACCTGTTTTCCATCGACTACGCTTTTCAGCCTCGCCTTAGGGACCGACTAACCCTGCGTCGATTAACGTTGCGCAGGAAACCTTGGTCTTTCGGCGTGGGTGTTTTTCACACCCATTGTCGTTACTCATGTCAGCATTCGCACTTCTGATACCTCCAGCAAGCTTCTCAACTCACCTTCACAGGCTTACAGAACGCTCCTCTACCGCATCACTTACGTGATACCCGTAGCTTCGGTGTATGGTTTGAGCCCCGTTACATCTTCCGCGCAGGCCGACTCGACTAGTGAGCTATTACGCTTTCTTTAAAGGGTGGCTGCTTCTAAGCCAACCTCCTAGCTGTCTAAGCCTTCCCACATCGTTTCCCACTTAACCATAACTTTGGGACCTTAGCTGACGGTCTGGGTTGTTTCCCTTTTCACGACGGACGTTAGCACCCGCCGTGTGTCTCCCATGCTCGGCACTTGTAGGTATTCGGAGTTTGCATCGGTTTGGTAAGTCGGGATGACCCCCTAGCCGAAACAGTGCTCTACCCCCTACAGTGATACATGAGGCGCTACCTAAATAGCTTTCGAGGAGAACCAGCTATCTCCGAGCTTGATTAGCCTTTCACTCCGATCCACAGGTCATCCGCTAACTTTTCAACGGTAGTCGGTTCGGTCCTCCAGTTAGTGTTACCCAACCTTCAACCTGCCCATGGATAGATCGCCCGGTTTCGGGTCTATTCCCAGCGACTAGACGCCCTATTAAGACTCGCTTTCGCTACGCCTCCCCTATTCGGTTAAGCTCGCCACTGAAAATAAGTCGCTGACCCATTATACAAAAGGTACGCAGTCACCCAACAAAGTGGGCTCCCACTGCTTGTACGCATACGGTTTCAGGATCTATTTCACTCCCCTCTCCGGGGTTCTTTTCGCCTTTCCCTCACGGTACTAGTTCACTATCGGTCAGTCAGTAGTATTTAGCCTTGGAGGATGGTCCCCCCATATTCAGACAAAGTTTCTCGTGCTCCGTCCTACTCGATTTCATGACTAAGAGATTTTCGCGTACAGGGCTATCACCCACTATGGCCGCACTTTCCAGAGCGTTCCGCTAATCTCAAAGCCACTTAAGGGCTAGTCCCCGTTCGCTCGCCACTACTAAGGGAATCTCGGTTGATTTCTTTTCCTCAGGGTACTTAGATGTTTCAGTTCCCCTGGTTCGCCTCTTAAGCCTATGTATTCAGCTTAAGATAACCATCTTATGATGGCTGGGTTCCCCCATTCAGACATCTCCGGATCAAAGTCTGTTTGCCGACTCCCCGAAGCTTTTCGCAGGCTACCACGTCTTTCATCGCCTCTGACTGCCAAGGCATCCACCGTATGCGCTTCTTCACTTGACCATATAACCCCAAGCAATCTGGTTATACTGTGAAGACAACATTCGCCGAAAATTCGAATTTCTCAATTAAGAGAACTCACAAATTTTACCTTAGCCTGATCCGTTACCAGTGAAAGTAACGTTCAGTCTATCTTTCTATCACATACCCAAATTTTTAAAGAACGATCTAATCAAAGACTAGAAATCAACATTCATCACCGTCTGGGTGGAATGCTCATTTCTAAGCTTTCAAAACTT
>NZ_LKEG01000003.1 GCF_001645105.1 Pseudomonas marginalis | reverse complement strand
CCCCCGGTGTCAGGGTAGTTGTCGTGTCCTCCGCTTTTTAAAAGTATTCCGGGGGCGGCAAGAGTAAGGTCATGCCTTTCTATTCAGAAGAACGCAAAGCTGCACTGTTGAAAATGATGCTTCCGCCGCTGAGCCTTTCAGCGTCGGAGGTCGCGCGCCGTGAAGGTTGTAGCGACATGTCTCTTCATTATTGGCGTAAGCAAGCTGCTGCCAGAGGTTCTCAGTTGTCCGAAAACAAGCAGTCGCCTGAAAGTTGGTCTGCCGAATCCAAGCTCATGGCAGTCATCGAATCATCAGCTTTGTCGGAGCTGGAGCTGAGTGAGTATTGCCGTCGCAACGGTATTTTCCCTGCGCAAATTGACGGCTGGCGCAAAGCTTTCATTGCCAACAGCACTAATCACTCAGCGCTGAAAAAAGGAATCGCTGGTGAGACCAAGGAGGATAAGAACCGGATTCGGGAGCTGGAGCGTGAGCTGCGCCGAAAGGATGCAGCGCTGGCTGAAACAGTCGCATTGCTGGTGCTGCGAAAAAAGCTCAATGCCTACTGGGGGAACGACGACGAGGACAATTGACCTTGTTGCCAGAACGGCATCTTCTCGTCGACTGGCTCACCGAAGCCATCACGGCGGGCGCCCGCAGGGCGCCTGCGTGTCTAGAAGTCGGTATTTCGCTACGCACGCTACAACGCTGGATCCTGCCCGAAGCGTTGTTGGCAGATGGGCGCACCACGACGGTGAGGCCAGTGCCGAATAATGCCCTGAGTGATGTTGAGCGCCAAGCCATCCTGGCCTTGTGCAACAGCAAGGCCTACGCACATCTGCCACCGAGCCAGATCGTGCCACGACTAGCTGACGAGGGACGTTATATGGCATCGGAGGCAACATTTTACCGAGTGCTGCATGCGGCAGATCAGCAGCATCATCGCTCACGTGCCAAACGCCCGCATCGCCATGAGGCACCCACCACTTACGCGGCGACAGCCGCCAATCAGGTGTGGTCTTGGGATATCACGTACCTGCCGTCGCCGGTTCGAGGGAAGTTTTACTACCTGTATTTGATTGAGGATATCTACAGCCGAAAGGCTGTGGGCTGGGAAGTTTACGAAGCAGAAAACGGTGAAAAAGCCGCTGTCCTATTGCAACGAAGTGTCACTAGAGAGAAGTGCTGGCGTCAGCCGCTGGTGCTTCACTCGGACAATGGCGCACCTATGAAATCGGTGACGTTACTGACCAAGATGTACGACCTGGGTATCACGCCATCGAGAGGAAGACCCCGGGTAAGCAACGATAATCCTTACTCGGAGTCGCTGTTTAGAACGCTGAAGTACTGCCCGCAGTGGCCGCAGGATGGATTTGGCAGCCTGGATGACGCGCGTATCTGGGTCAGGAATTTTATGGCCTGGTACAACACCGAGCATCGTCATAGCCGAATCCGCTTCGTGACACCCGCCCAGCGCCACGAGGGAAAAGACCGGGAAATCCTGGCCCGGAGGGCGGCAATCTATGGGCAAGCGAGAGAAAAAAGGCCTGAAAGGTGGTCAGGCGAGACACGCAACTGGGACCCTATCGGGACGGTGCACCTCAACCCCGAAAGTGAGCTGACAGTTGTCGTGAAGGTCGCCTAGCAAGACGGGAGACACGACAACTACCTTGAAAAACGCCG
>NZ_LKEG01000001.1 GCF_001645105.1 Pseudomonas marginalis | reverse complement strand
CCATCCCTTTCAAGGTCTTTTCGTTTTGGCAGCCTTGATTACCCGGTCGGTTGAAACATGTGCATGTACCGCAGTGCCTTGGACCCATGTTTTGGGCTTAGGCACCTTGGGGCCGCGGGGGCTTTTCGCCACTTGTTTTGGTTGGATGTTTCTAGCCAGCTCCAGTAAGCGCCGGGCCAGTTTTTCCAGAGCAATGACGGGAAGATGTTCCGAGGGCAGCGCAATCTGCATTCCCTCATAACCACTTCTAACCTGAATCGCCAAGTGATAGATCGAGGCCTCCCATCCTTCAGGCTGGGTACCCCGATGAGCTTGCTCGACGCTTCGTTTGAGGACGGCCAGGACGTTGTAGGCCAATACCGCAGTAGCGAACCCGAGTAAGGCGGCCTTTGGGCTGCCAAGGGTTTCGATTTCACTTTCCAGGATTGCTTCCAGTCGCTGGAACATACCTTCAATGCTCCAGCGGCGGCGATAGAGTTCGGCGATCTGCTGTGCACTGACGCTCTGGGGGAGATTGCTCCAGAACATCAAGCTGCTGTCACCCGAGTCCGTTGGGGAATGAAGGGTCAGTTCGACACGCCGGCATTGGTAACCGCCTCTGACCTGAATTATCTGCTCACGCACAGTGCCTGTTTCCACAGGCACTGGCTCTTGCCACTCACCCTCTTGAATCAAGCGTGGATGCTTGGCTTGCTGACGAATGACAAAGGAGGTTTGGACCTGCTCACAAGCCTCCATAACCGGGAGCGTGCAATAGAGTCGATCAGCCAGCCACACTTGGCCTGGCTCGGCATTGGCCAATAGAGGCAGCACACAAACGCGCTCGCTTGCATAGGCATCCTCACACGCCTGAAGGTCGATGACCTGATCCAGGTCGGGGTCGTAGGCCACCACCGAAAAACCGGGACGAGCAGCGCCGCGCTCCTGACGTAAAGCCCCCAAGCGTTTCTCAGTGGATGCCAAGTGATTACCGTCCACTACCCGAACTTGCCAACCCGGCAGCATCGCCGTGCAGCCCAGTTCTCTGATGGTTGGAGTCAGGCGCTGTGCACAGCCGGTAACCAGGGCACGCAACAGAGCAGGCTCGGTACGACTGATCTTGTCGTAAAGGGCCGCCAAGCTGACAGGAAGATCTTCCAGTTGCCGCGCGGCGGCGTGCAGGGATGGCTTCAAGCCCAATGAAACAAGGGACATCAGCTTGATGATGGTCGAGAACAGTAGCTCACGAGAATACTGCCGTTGCCGATGCTCCTCGAAAACCTGATCGACCCACTCAGGGGCAATAGCCTGTTCGAGCGCCAACTTGGCCATGACGCTCGCAGGTGCTTTTTTCTCGAAACGCGCTAGAACATCGGCCCACATCTTTCGGTACCCCTGAATGAAATTTCAGGGGATTTTACTAAAGACCTTGAAAGGGATG